>NC_008709.1:3600000-4200000 GCF_000015285.1 Psychromonas ingrahamii 37 | reverse complement strand
TCTGCCGGGAATATAACAATCGGCAACCACTTGGGATCCTGCAGTAAATCCAGCAGTTGCTGGTTTGGCTGAGTGCGCGACCAAATATAGGCAAAAGTATCGGGAATTAAGTCTGCAACCAATCGCCCGGTATTACTGGGTTTTAATATTTCATCATCATACATTAACAGTAAAAATGCGCTGTTTGTATTGACGGTTTTTTTTATCGCACAAATGCATAAATAGGGTAATAACATACAGTTTACACAACGTATTGCCTTGCATCCCCGGGCTAAAAAAGGGCGGGTGGATTGGGCAAGTCGGTGCTGATAAAGTTGTTGGATAGCATGGATGTGCATTAAGTTATTAACCTATTTTGATTATACGAAGGAGGGATTATATACCTAAACTATTTGAATCTAAGACCTGTTTTTATTATAGAAAAGTGAATTATATATCCGGGCTATTTAAATCGTCATATTAAGGCAGAGCCGTCATGTGTTATAAAGGGTTATCAGTTGATCAGAGGTTTATTTATGTTGCAGTTACTCCAGCAGTATTTCGGTTTTTCCACCTTTAGAGCAGGTCAGGAAAAAGTGATTCAGGCTTTATTTGCAGGGCACAGTGCTGCCGCCATATTTCCGACCGGCTCAGGTAAGTCTTTATGTTATCAACTCCCTGCACTACATCTGCCGCATTTAACCTTAGTGGTTTCACCACTGCTTGCTTTAATTCAGGATCAACTTGAATTTTTACAGAGCAAAGGGATCAGTGCAGCGAGTATTCACTCCCTGCAAACCCCGGCTGAATCTTCACAGGTTTATAAGGACATCGCGGGCGGGCAGGTGAAAATTTTGTTTATTTCGGTTGAACGATTAAACAGTGAACGTTTCCGTTTGTTTTTGAAGAAGATTCCTATTTCCCTGCTGGTGGTTGATGAAGCGCACTGTATTTCTGAATGGGGACATAACTTTCGACCCGATTATCTGAAGCTCGCATTATATCGCCGTGAATTTAATATCCCGCAAGTATTGTTATTAACGGCCACGGCAACACAGAAAGTGATCGCGGATATGGGCAATAAATTTGCCATTGACGCCGATAATATTACCCTAACGGGATCTTACCGGGCGAATCTAAATTTGTCGGTGTTAGGCGTTGGCAGTTTTGACAAACTCAACACATTGCTACCCTGGCTCGATGATCGTAAGCAGCAAGCGGGCATTATTTATGTGACCCTGCAGAAAACCGCCGAAGAGGTGGCCAAGCAGTTAAGTTCTTCAGGCGTTCCTGCTCAGGCTTACCATGCAGGGATGAATGGCGAGCAACGGCAATCCATACAGCAGCAGTTTATGTCCGGAGAGTTACCCTTAATAGTTGCGACCATTGCATTTGGAATGGGCATTGATAAAAGCGATATCGGTTTTGTTGTCCATTATGATTTACCGAAATCGATCGAGAATTATGCTCAGGAAATTGGCCGTGCCGGGCGTGATGGGCGACCCGCTGATTGTTTAGTGTTGGCCAATAAAAATAATCTTAATACCCTGGAAAATTTTGTTTATGCCGACACTCCGGAGCCCAGTGCGATTGATTTTGTGCTCAATGAAATAGGGCAGACCAACGGGCAGTGGGAGATGGTTATGAACAGCCTCTCCAGCGAATCGAATATTCGTTTATTGACCCTTAAAACATTATTGGTTTATTTAGAATTAGAAGGTCTGCTGCAACCCGCTTATAGTTATTATGCTGAATATAAATACAAGTTATTAGTACCGGAACAGGTCTTATTAGAGCGCTTTAAAGATGAGCGTTATAATTTTGTGCAGGCAATATTACAAAGCTCCAACAAGGCAAGAACCTGGGCGACCATTGATTTTGAAAAGATGCAATCGCTCTACCCGTCGGATCGCAAGCGCGTTATCACGGCGATTGACTACCTTGATCAGCAAGGGCTAATCGAACTGCAGAGCAAGCAGATGACCCAAGTCTATCGTGTTTTCAAAGAAGCATTAAATGGCAATTTACGTGAACTGCTGGTGCAGCGTTTTAATGAGAAAGAAGGCAATGAAGTGCAGCGTATTCATTTTTTACTGGATTTCTTTGCCAGTGACCAGTGCCTGAATTTGCAGCTCGCCCATTATTTCTCAGATAATAATTTACAGCAGCCCTGCGGTCATTGTTCTGTCTGTGCCGGATATCCTGCCATCATGCCTGCTACCCCCGTTTTACTCCCCCTGAAGAAGACTGATTTTGAAGAATTAAGTGCGGAAATTCGCAGAAAATTAGGAAGTCAGACCACTTCAGTGCTATTGGCACGTTTCTTCTGTGGATTAATCACTCCTGTTTTTACGCGCCTGAAAGTGCGCAGTGTTAAGGGTTTTGCAGTGTTAGAAAAATACCGTTTTGGCGAAGTAAAAGCCTGGGTAGAAGAACACCTTTTATAATAATCAGATTCAAAGCGATAAAGCCAAACCACTGAATTTACATATTTACATATTTAACTGGTTTGGCTGGTTATAAAAACTGTTACTGTTGATGAGAGGGCAGATCACCCGTTTCAAATGAATCTGCAAATTCATGATTGCGGTCGCGGTGTTTTCCTTCATCTTCTCTAATACACAGCACTACATCACGCAGGCATGCATCATCATCTAATGCGTAATAATCCTTTGCTATTTTAGGTGCCGGCACATTTTCGACTTCACCCGCATCAATTTTCTGTAAAAATTCGCTGTAACTTTTACAGGCCTCTTCCTCAAAATATCCCACTACGCGATGTCCTGTTTTTGAAGATAAAATATATAAGAAAGTATAGATAATTAAGAAAATGCCTTGTCCAAGCAGGACTAAGGTACGTTCAATCCAAGTCGGTTTAGCGATATCCAGAAAGATCATTAAATGCATCCGTTCATTTTCTGCTTCATCTAATAATTCGCGTATCCATCCCTGATCATCTCGCATTCGGCGCAATGCTTTGAGGTGGTTGAGCATACCCGCCACCATGCCTGGTACGGCTGCAATGGTTTCTAAAATAACCGCGCGTTTTGCATATTTTTTGCCGTAAAAAAGATTGAGCATAAATTTTAAAGATTGGGTTATTTTATATGCAATATATTCAGATACTTTATTAGGTTTTTGATGTGATAATTCAAAGTTAGACATAAGACTCTCTCAGCTTAAGGTTAAAAGTGATCTACTTCAAAATAATCATTTATTTTATCCAGGTCAATAGGCTCAAACAGCCGGGATAAACAGCAAAAAAAACTATTTTAACAATAATTTTTCAGGCGAATAAAAGCTGTAACATTTGCGCTTGGTTTTAAAGGGACAGAAGAAAAGATGTTACAGGGGCAATTGAATTGTTGGTCTTATGTTAATAATATTAGCTTGTTTGTGGCTGTTCTTTTTGACATAAATATATTGATTTAAATCAAACTATTTATACTAATAAGTCGAAAAAGCGCTGTCTAAGCCTTTATTGTTAGCTTTTTTGTAACCCCATAAGCTCCTTGATGAACAATATGGGGCTATCGCCACAAAAATTTGGACGGGTATGACTTATCGTATTGTCATAAAAGAATTATTCACCAATAAGAATAAACTTAACGTAGAATTAGACAGATAAAAACAGTCTGAATCTAATCGCTAAAAATGGTTTAAATGAGAACCTAAATGAAAACCTAAATGAAAACCTAAATGAGAAGTTAAATGGCACATAAAAAAAGAATTTATATCGCATACACAGGCGGCACCATTGGCATGAAACCCTCAAAAGAAGGCTTCATTCCGGTAGCAGGTTATCTTTCAAAAACCATTGCTAATATGCCGGAGTTTTATCATAGCCAAATGCCTGATTTTGAGATTCATGAATATGATCCGTTGATTGATTCAGCCAATGTATCCCCTTCTGTCTGGCAGGATCTTGCGCAGGATATTCAAGCGCGTTACCACGACTTTGATGGTTTTATTATTCTCCATGGTACCGATACCATGGCTTATACCGCTTCGGCATTATCCTTTGTATTTGAAAATTTATCCAAGCCAGTGATTGTGACGGGATCACAAATTCCATTGTCACAATTACGTTCCGATGCGCGCGCTAATTTATTAAACTCTTTGTATATTGCCGCGCATCATCCTATTAATGAAGTCTGTGTTTTTTTTAATAATCAATTGTTTCGCGGTAACCGTGCAAGCAAACAACATGCCGATGGATTTAGTGCTTTTGTTTCTCCTAACCACCCAGTTTTGCTGGAAGCAGGGATTGAAATCAAGAATATTGCCGGTATTACCCAAAAAGCGGTTAATACCCGTTTACGCATTACTGATATTCGTGCGCATTCGATTGCCATTCTGCACCTTTTCCCCGGCTTAGATTGGAATATTCTGGATACTTTATTAAAAAGCCCATTAAAGGCACTTGTACTGTTAACCTATGGGGTGGGAAATGCGCAGCAAGATGAGCAATTATTAGCGATTCTAAAAGAAGCCACGGATCGTGGTATTTTAATTGTTAATTGCAGTCAGTGTTTAAAAGGCAGCGTGAATATGGAGGGTTATGCCACCGGGCATGCACTGAGTGAGGCGGGCGTTATCAGCGGGCTGGATATGACCACAGAAACCGTTATTGCCAAGCTATATTATCTGCTCAGTCAAGAGTTACCAACGAAAGTGATTCGTGAATTGTTAGGGACTAATCTGCGCGGTGAATTAACTTAATTTATTGCATTTTGTACATAAAAAAACCAGCAATACTGCTTAATGCCGATCAGTTAAGAAAAATATATTGATTTTTAGCTGAACGAGATCAAAATCCGATGTACTCAAAATATCGGATTTTTTATGCAACTATCAACAGCACTTTCCCAAATATCACTAAATAACTCCACTGAATGCTGCCTGAAGGGCTAGGCACAGGAATGTGTCTAATGAGGCTCCGTTGGTGACCCAAAAAATACTTAGTCACCTGAATATAAAAATGACGAAGTCGTCGAATTATTGCTCCCACAAAGTAGATCACCGCCTTAGATAAGTCTATTTGAATAAAAGAAATAAAAGCAATATTCAAAACTGGTTTGCGCAGCAGTGAGGCGCTTTTTTTGAATGACGAATTATGTGAAAACAGGTGAGTAATAGATGACAGATTGCCGACTTTCATTCTCTCAAAGATATAATAGACTGGTAAACGAGAAAAAAATTAGGCAGGATGTATTTTCATTTTATGAAAAATGACGTTTTATTTTACCTATACTTTTTGATATTTTATGGCGCTATTCGGGGTGGCCCTTTTGCTTTCTTCTAGACTCCATTTATCATTTATCTCATATCTCTCTTAGCGAGGTCGCTCATGTCCGATCAATCAATGAAAATGTCAGAGCTAATAAGTGCTCTTAGTCATGCACTAGATATGACAGAAGGACAACCACCAGGCCACTGTGTTCGCTCTTGCTGGATAGGAATGCAACTGGGAAAGGCCAGCGGCCTGCAGGATCATCAATTATGGGAGTTGTACTATACAATTTTGTTAAAAGATCTGGGATGCAGCAGTAATGCTGCCCGCATATGCCAACTCTATGCCACTGACGATCTGGATTTTAAACATGATTTCAAATCCGTGGATGGCAGCCTGACACAAGTCCTCAATTTTGTACTGCAGCATACGGGTGTTCAAAAAGGCTTAGCTGAGCGCTTCAAACAGACGTTATCCGTTATGCGTAACGGCACTCAGTGGAGCAAAGAGTTAATGACAACACGCTGTGAGAGAGGTGCTGATATTGCTCGCCAGCTTCGCTTTAACGAATCGGTAGCTGACGGTATCAGAGGGCTGGATGAGCACTGGAACGGCGGGGGACAGCCTTACGGGCTAAAAGGTAACGCCATTGCACTGTATTCCAGAATCGCGTTGTTATCGCAAGTGATCGATGTTTTTTTCACAGGAACAGGCCAAAATGCCTGCCTCACCGAGGTTAAAAAACGCCGCAATAGCTGGTTTGACCCCTCTCTTGTCGACTGTTTTATTAGTATTGCTGATGATACCTTTTGGACAACTCTCGCAAGCACAAACCTTGCTGAGCAGATCATTCAATTAGAACCAGCACAGTTTCGAGTAACGCTGGATGAAGATTACATTGATGAGATAGCGGCCGCTTTCGGGCAAGTAGTCGACTCAAAGAGCCCTTTCACCGCGGGACACAGTAACCGTGTTGCCTTAATTACCGAATTGCTGGCGAAAGAGCTCGGCTATTCAGAAGAGCGCCGCCGATGGTTAAAGCGCGCCGCTTTATTACATGACGTGGGCAAATTAGGCATCAGTAATAGCATCCTTGATAAGCCGGGGAAATTGACTGACGAAGAATTTACCACTATTAAATTGCACCCTGGGTTTACTGGTGAGATTCTTTCACGTATTAGCGCTTTTACAGGGCTTGCAGATGTAGCACAAGCACATCACGAGCGCATGGATGGCAAAGGATATCCTCTTGGCCTGCAAGCCGACCAAATAACATTGGATACCCGTATTATTACAACGGCAGATATATTTGATGCTATTACGGCAGATCGCCCCTATAGAGGACCGATCCCCGTGCCTGATGCACTGAAAATGATGGCGGAGCATCTTGATACGCAAATTGATCGTCGTTGCTATGAGGCGCTTGTAAAGATATCTGATGAGTTGATTTTTACTGATCACTGACCACTATTTTCTGAATTGACAGCACCATGATGCATAACAGTACTTTGGGACTATAAAACCAATTCTTTTGTACAAGAGCCGAAAAAAGCCTTGCTAAATATGCAGTCTTTATTGTGTCGTTGAGAGGGGTACACCTAATGAAAGCAATGGCTATCGTCTTTATTCATATGCAGTGCATTGCTAGCACCACTATCTGCTCAGGCAAGAGTTATCAACGAAAGTGATTGGTGAATTGTTAGGGACTCATCTGGGTGGTGGATTAACGTAAATTTTTGTGTTTTTTGCATCTGAAAAACAGTCTTTGACGGACTTGTGTAAGTCGATATAGGTCAGTTATAGGGGCTTTAATAGATCTAAATTATTGTTTATTTGAATAATTTAGACAGAGAAAATTAACCTGTTACCCGATTTTTACCCAATGATTTTGATAAATACATATTATGGTCGGCTTGTTTAATAATATCTTTGGGCTTAATTTGCGCAAAAGAGTCGGTATAGCTAACACCGATACTGACGGTTGTTATAATCTCTTTACCCTGCAAGAATAAAGGGGTTTGCGCACAGGCAATCCGGACTTTTTCTGCCAGTGCAAGTGCCGTTTTTTTATCTCTGTCGGGGACAAATACAATAAACTCTTCCCCTCCCCATCTTCCTATCACTCCCTTTTCAGCTATTTTTTCTTTAAATAAATTGGCAAATATTTTTAAGACATTATCCCCCTTAGAATGACCATAGGTATCATTAACTCTTTTAAAGTTATCTAAATCGATAAGCATGCAACTCATGGAGTTGACTTTACCGCAATGCTCGTGAATCCATTTGTAGATAGCATCACGATTATAAAGATCCGTCAGCGAATCATGGAAGGCTTTATGGGCAAGTCTTTTTTCTGCCATCACTTTGTCGGTAACATCGACCATAACAACTTCTACAGCAGGCTCTCCTTGCCATTGAATAGCATGATCATAAATATTAAAAAATCGTTTTATTCCATCAAAACGAATATTCTCGATAATATGACTTTCTCCAATTGCCTCTCCCGTGATGACTTTTTGGTATCGTTCAATAGCGCTAGCATGATGTTCGGTGGGGATAAGATCCAATATATTTAGATTTTCAATCACATCCTGAATGGATTTAGCAGCCATTAGTTCAACCCAGACCTGGTTAACAAGCAGAGGTTTAAAATTTCGATGGATCATAACGCCTTGATCAGAATGTTCAACAAGACGTTCATATCTCGATTTATTGATAAGTTGCTGGGCGCTGATCTTTAAAGAGATATCAAAGATTTGTAATTCAAGTGCGGGTTGCTTTTTCCAATTTATTTGCTGCGCCAATACAAACACTGCAATCTTCTGACCCTGTTTTTTGGTGCAATAAAGAACATTACCATGGGTCTCGAAAGAGCCTGAATTTAAACGCTCAGATTTTATTAATATTTCGTCACTATAGTCCGCAGCAATAAATGCTAAGGGATCAGATTGAGCGGAATACATTTCATCCAGAGAAGAAAAACCTAATATATCGATAAAGTTTTGATCGATGCTGACAACTATATTATCTGCGATAATGATTTGTCCGTAGCAAAAAATGTTGTTCATCTCTAGCATTAAAAACCTTCCTGATTATGCACATGCTTTGGCCATTATAGCGGGTATTAACAGCAAGAAGCTCAATAAAAATGGTCATGAATATTTTATAACATTTTTTCTAACATGGTTTTAAATAGGAGCATTTAGCCAATATAAGGCAAAGAGTTACTTGGGTATAATATACTACCAAAACCTTCTAATTAACTTAAATCAATATTTGTTTGCTTCTCTCTTTGCTGGCCTATGGGTGAACAGGTAAATATTTATAACTTATATTCCGTACTTTATTGTTGCAGTAACTAATTTAAAGTGTTTTTGGAATGATCAGAAGATAAAAACTTTATTTAAAACCAAATGTCCTTTGATTATTTGAATTTAAGTCTTAAAAAATATTACAATTATTTATCTACTTCGATCTACCCTCACAAAAACAGAAAAGCCCCGAAAAACGGGGCTCTAATAAAAAATTTTCTGATTTTACATTTTAAAAGTTTGAAAACTAAAAAGGAATATCATCATCGAAATCCATTGATGGCTCATTATATTGAGTCTGCGTCGGTTGCTGTGGTGCTTGTGCTGGTGGACGCTGATTTTGTGCTGGTTGCTGTTGTGTTTGCGCGGGTGGACGCTGATTTTGCGCTGGTTGCTGTGGTGCTTGTGCCGGTGGACGCTGATTTTGCGTTGATTGCTGGTAGGCAGGGGCCATTTGCGGCGCAGGCTGTTGAGTCGGCGCTTGTTGCGGTGCTTTACCCCAGCTTTGTTGCTCTTGCTGTCCGTTATCCTGCTGTCCGTTACCCTGGAAAGGCTGACTACCGGCTTGGGTTGGATTACGCGCATCCATCATATGGATTTCTGACACCACAATCTCGGTTGTATATTTGTCCTGGCCGTCTTGTCCCTGCCATTTACGCGTCTGTAACTTACCTTCGACGTAAATCTTTACACCTTTTTTAAGATATTCTCCACACATTTCACCCAGACGGTTAAATACCGTCAGGCGATGCCATTCTGTTTTTTCTTTGCGCTCGCCGCTTTGTTTATCTTTCCAGCTTTCTGTTGTTGCCAGTGTTAAATTTGCTACTGCATTGCCGTTTGGCATGTAACGCATTTCTGGATCTTTTCCCAGATTACCGACTAAGACTACTTTGTTTACGCTTCGGTTAAACATCTTTTTGCTCCGCTTACTGCTTTATGTTGTAGATTAAGTATTTGCTAAAATTTCTTGCGCTTTGTTCAATGCAAAGACTTGGTTATTTACTTTAATATAAACTGTTTGTTCTTCAACGATGATGACGACTTCTAAGACCCCCTCCAGCATAATTAGCTGTTCAGTCATTAACTGTGCATGAGTTTCATCCTTGATTAATGCTGTAATAGTATGGGTGCGGACTTTACTTGGATTATTCATACCTAATGAGATAAAAAACCAAATTGCCATTAACCCGGCTAAAAATAAAAATAAGCCACTACTACCGAGTAGTTTATAGGAAAATCCCCCTAAAATCCCACCAAAAAAAGCACCTAAAAACTGACAAGTGCTATAGATCCCCATTGCACTACCCTTGGAGCCTGCAGGAGAGACCATTGAGATAAATGCCGGTAATGATGCTTCTAAAAAATTAAAAGCAGTGAAATAAAATAATATGGACACAAACATCCATATAAGTGATTGAGAGTTAAGTGACATTGCAATTAAACTTGCAGCCATTAACAAAATGGCAAACAGATAAAACTGTTTGTTCATTTGCTTGCGGGCAGCCATGATAAGCATAGGCACTATTAATATAAATGAAACTAGTAACGCCGGCAGGTATAAGTGCCAATGTTGTGCTGCAGGTAATTGCATATTCAGCAGTTGCAGGGGTAATACGACAAACATAGCCGTGAGTGCCATGTGTAAAATGAAAATGCCAGCATCTAAACGTAGCAGTTGCGGATCTTTGACTAATTTTGCAAGCAATGCAGGAATGGCAACGGTTTCGCCTCTGGGGGCTTTACTAACCACGTGCGGCACGACAAAATAGACGATAGCAATACCGGTCAGGGCACCGGCTGCAGTAATAAAGAATAAACCCTGTAAGCCAATTATGGGTGCTAAAACAGGACCTGCAACCATTGCCAATGCAAAGGCAAGGCCAATACTGACCCCAATCATGGCCATTGCCTTGGGACGTTGTTCTTCTCTTGTGACATCGGCTGCCAAGGCTAACACCGCACTGGCAATTGCACCTGCACCTTGAATAGCGCGTCCGGCTGTTACACCATAAACCGTTTCTGAATAGCCAGCGATTAAGCTGCCGATAGCAAAAAGCAGTAAACCGATAAAAATAATCGGACGTCGGCCAAATTTGTCAGACAACATGCCCGCGGGAATTTGTAATAATGCCTGTGTTAAACCATAGGCACCAATTGCAAAACCTACCCAGATCGGGGAATAACCAATCAGTTCCTTCCCGTAAATGGCAAAGACCGGCATGATCATAAACAGGCCTAACATACGTAACGCAAACACCACGGAAAGTGAGATGGCGGTGCGTCTTTCTAGAGGGTTTAGTGCATCAGATTGCATTGAACATCCATTTTTAAGGCGATAGGCAGAAATAAATCGGGCGGCAATAATAACATGATAGCAGCGACATAAGCTTTTATTTTTAGCGCATTTGCAGACAATTTTATTTATACTGCAGCGCTTATACCAATTATATTTATGGAGTCATTTTTGCTCAGCTATCGACATTCTTTTCACGCAGGTAATTTTGCGGATGTGTTAAAGCACATTGTTTCCACATCAATTATTGATTATATGCTCAAAAAAGAGAAAGCTTTTTGTTATCTTGATACTCATGCGGGCTGCGGAGCTTATTCATTTCAGTCTCCCGAAGCTTTAAAAACGAAAGAGTTTAATAATGGTATTTTTCCATTATGGGGACGCTCAGATTTGCCCGTTCCCGTAGCGCGTTATATGGAACAAGTTGTTGAATTTAATGCCCAGAGTCAATTAAAACATTATCCTGGCTCACCCAGTATTGCAGTGCAGATGTTACGCGACATAGATCGCTTGTTTTTATTTGAATTACACCCTAATGAATTTATCAATATGTGCGCTAATTTTTCAGGGAACCGGCAAATAAAAATGGCTAAAAGTGATGGTTTACAAGGCCTGATTGCCAATATGCCGCCCAAAGCGCGGCGCGGTTTTATTTTAATTGATCCCTCCTATGAAATTAAAACTGAATATCACCAAGTAGTTGAAACATTAATACAAGCGCACAAGCGTTTTGCAACGGGTACCTATGCACTTTGGTATCCGGTCGTTAACCGTATGACCATTGATAAAATGGAAAAAGCATTAAAAGCATCGGGTATTAAAAATATTCAACTTTTTGAATTGGGTCTTCAGGAAGACTCGGATCAGATGGGCATGACATCCAGCGGCATGATTGTTATTAATCCTCCCTGGACGTTAAAAAAAGAGATGCAGGCATCATTGCCTTTTTTAGCCAAACTATTAGGTTTTGATAATCAGGGCTTTTATCGCATTGAAACTTTAGTTGCAGAATAATAGCTTTCTTTTTTAGCGCTGTTTTTTAAAATGTAATAATGTTTTTAGTTTAGAATAACGCCCGCCTTCTGGTTTATCCTGGATCGCGGATTTGCCTGCTTTTTCAATATCAATAATGCCAGAGCGGTTTAAGGTTATTTTATAACGCTCGAACTGTTCTGTGTACTTACCCTGATCTAATGCAACCACCACATTTATTTGATAGCGTCGCTCAATGGAGGTGGTTTTAATTTTTTCTTTGTTTGAGGATGCCTCATTTTGCTCATAAAGCTTACCGCTACCGCGTTCTAAAAAGCGCGCAAAAGGTAGCAAACTAAAATCAATCGTCTCTTCCAGCGTGTCATAACCCGCTTGGAAACCCTGTCTCACGACTTTGGTTTCAAGACGAAAATGTAATATCTCCGAACTTTGTTTATTCTGCATATTACGTTTTGCCAACAGCTGCCGGGTTTTGATCGGCAGGTTGGCCGTTTTAATATAATCAAGCCAAATTTTTTGTTTTGCCAGTTCTGTTTTATTGGTCGGATCGATTAATGCTCTGGCCCATTTAGGTTTACCTTTACGGATCCACTGCCAGAGAATGTTTTTAAAATCATCCTTGAAAACTTCCCGCACCCCGTAAATAATTGCGAGAATAAACACCATCAAGGAGGTCAGGGTACTAAAAGCACCCTGCGTTTTAATAATTAAGACCAGTACTACACTCATTATTAGCGCGGTAGCAACACCGGTAACAACTTTACGGGTGATATTACCTAATGCTTGAGTGTCCGTCTTAAAAATCACCCCATACTCAATTAAGCGGCGTAATAGGCGCATTTTATTGGCAATCCGGTTAGGATCGTCAAGTGACGCCTGCGAGTTATAGGCTTTTTCTTTGCGATATAAATTTTCATTTTTACAGATCTGCAACAGTGCAAGACGCTCTTCAGTAAATTCGGATAAACGCGGTTTTTTTGCCAACATGCCCAGTAGTCTTTGTTCTGTATACCAGGATAGATAATTATCCACATTGCCAAAAATCGCCCCCAGTTTAGGATCTTTAGGTGCATGGGCACGGGTTTTGCTTAGTATGACGATACTGTGATTGGCAATTTCTTGTGCTGCATTATAAAAATCCCGTAGCTTGTCACTATCATTGATCTTTATTACGTCATGCGTATCGGTATTAAGTGCGGTCAGATATTGATAAGCAAATAGATTCAGGTGGTTTCGATATTCAACAGCGGAATGTTTCATACGACTGGCAAAACGGCTATGTAATAAGGGTAAATGTAAACCTTGAGTAAAATAGGCGCTTCGAGTTCGAACTCCTGCATTGAAATAATCCATTTCCGAAAGCGTATTTTTATTAATACTCATCTCTTTTGGCAGAGAAAAATAAACATCAATACGACGAAACTCACCTTGATCTATCTGATGAGTGAGTTTGATTGATAAACGCTCTTCTTGTTTAAGCCTGATTTTCTTCAATTATTCCTCTCAATATGAATGGCTAACGGGGGGGGATGTCATACCAAAGCGACTTTTTTTACTTCATTTATGTGGGGGTAAAAGGCATGCCAGCCAGATATAAAGCGATGTTTTAGTTTTATTTTTTTAATAAAATGCTGTTATTAAAAAATTAATTACCGGATCCCTTCTATTTTAAAAGTCTTACTTTTGTAAACTCCATCATTATAGCCTTTTCTTTTGACTTAGATAAATTAATAATGCACGAATAGCCTGATTTTGTTGTCAGTTGCTAACCCCGTTAAGTTCCCTTCAGGGCGGCTAACTGATCCACTTGTGATCAGTTTTGCACGCTGAAATGCTCTCTTTTTTAACATTTTATTGCTACAATCGATGGTTTATGAGATTAGGGTTTAACGTATGCAACTGTCATTATTGACTCAACCTATTTACGACCACTTATATGCTGATATCGAGCAGTTCCGTCAGACTTTTGATCTTCCCTGTAATGATCTTAGTTCATTAGACGTACAAGCGGACGCCCTGCATACTTCGTTAATTATTGAAGAATTAACGGAATTGGCCCAGGCCGATTGTAAAATTGAACAAGCTGATGCGATTGTGGACAGTATTTATGTTCTGATGGGACGCTTAGTCCACCGGGGCATAACCGGGGCGAGTGATCATATTGAGATCAGCTATTTGATTGATCTTTTTTTAAATGTCGCCAAACAGCTTAAGATTAATTTTTTACCTTGTTGGGACGAAGTGCATTCAAGCAATATGAGCAAAGTCTGCCGCAGCGCCCAAGAATATCAAGAAACCGAGCAATTTTATGCGGATCAGGGAATTGAATTGGTTGATAGCATTAAGGGGAATTTTATTATCGCCAAATGCGCACAGGATGTGCAATTGTCGGATAAGAAAATACGTCAAGGTAAGGTCTTAAAGTCTGTTTATTACCGCCCGGCTGATTTAGCGCCGCTGGTTTAAAATAATACCCAAAAAGGGTGAAGAGATTAGCGTTGATAACAGCAATCTTTTCACCCTCTTTATTCACAGCTTATGGCTATTTTTATTAACTGGCGCGCAGTTTTTTGGCTGCTGCAACCATGTTTAGTAATGCAGGTTTAACCTCTTCCCAGCGCCTTGTTTTTAAACCGCAATCAGGATTAACCCAAAGCTGCTCTGCCGGAATACGCAGGGCTGCTTTTTTCATTAAACTTACCATCTGCTCAACATCGGGTATGTTGGGAGAATGGATATCATAAACGCCGGGTCCTATCCCATTAGGGTAACTAAACGCTTCAAAAACATCTAATAAAACCATATCCGAGCGAGAGGTTTCAATGGTAATGACATCGGCATCCATTTGTGCTATTGCCGCAATAATATCGTTAAACTCGGAATAACACATGTGGGTGTGAATCTGGGTTTTATCATTAACACCGTTAGCACAGAGTCGAAAGGCTGCGATTGCCCAGTTTAAATATTGCTGCCATTGGGAGCGATGCAGTGGTAATTTTTCACGCAGCGCCGCTTCATCAATCTGGATAATATTAATCCCTGCCTTTTCTAAATCAAGCACTTCCTCGCGAATGGCCAGCGCAATCTGCATACAGGTGGTCTGCAGAGGCTGGTCATCACGCACAAAAGACCAGTTTAAAATAGTGACCGGACCCGTAAGCATGCCTTTTACCTTTTTCTCAGTCAGAGATTGTGCGTAGCTTGACCATTCAACGGTCATTGCCTTAGGACGTGAAACATCACCAAATAAAATCGGCGGTTTAACGCAGCGGGAACCATAGGATTGCACCCAGGCAAATTGGGTGAAAACAAAACCGTCAAGAAGCTCTCCGAAGTATTCAACCATATCATTCCGTTCGGCTTCACCGTGCACTAAGACATCCAGGCCAAGCTGATCTTGCTCATTAATACAAAATTCAATGGATTCTTTAATGCTTTTTTTATATTGTTCTTCATTGATATCTCCTAAACGTTTGGCCTGACGTAATTGCCGAATATCACTGGTTTGCGGGAAAGATCCTATGGTTGTGGTCGGATAGCTGGGTAAATTTAAATAGGATTGCTGTAAAGCTTCCCGTTGCTTTATAGCCAAGTTACGCTGCCCTAATTCAGGCGTGATATTAAGCACTTTGCTTTTAATATCTTGTTTGTGGACTTGAGGGCTTTGACGACGATTTTCAATACAGAGTTTATTATAAGTAAAGGCCGCTTCAACGCTGCTTAAACCGTCATTTAAAGCCCGGCCAATTAAGCTTAATTCCTGTAATTTTTGAACCGCAAAAGCCAGCCAGGATTTAACTTCGTAATCAAGTTTGTCTTCATTATTTAGATCGATGGGGACATGTAATAATGATGAACTGGGTGCCAGCCACAACCTGTCCTGTAATTTCTGATGTATCGGAAGCAATTGATTTAACGTTTGATTAAGATCTGTTTTCCAAATATTACACGCATTGATAATACCCAGAGATAATATTTTATCAGTCCCTAAATAATCTATCGCAGAATCTATTTCATGTGGCGCATTAACCGCATCAAGGTGTAAACCTGCAATGGGCAGTTCACAGGCCAGTTTTAAGTTATTCTTAAGCTCGCCAAAATAAGTGGTTAAAAGAAGCTTAACCTTGGATTGGCCCAATTTCTGATAACTACTCTGCAGTGCTTCCTGCCATTGCTTAGGGATTTCTAAAACTAAAATAGGCTCGTCGATTTGCACCCAGGTAATATTTTTTTCTGCAAATAATGCCAATAATTCAGCGTAAACTTCCAGCAATTCTGGCAGTAGCGTGAGTTTTTGGCTGTTATCTTTTTCTTTGCCTAACCACAGATAGGTTACTGGGCCGATGATCACCGGTTTAACGTTTTTATTAATCTTCTGCAGCGCTTCAATTTGTAGCAGCAGCTGCTTGGCATTTAACAAGAAAGTTGTCTGCGCATCAAACTCCGGAACGATGTAATGATAGTTAGTATTAAACCATTTTGTCATCTCTCCTGCCTGACTCTCACCCGATTGTCCATGGGAGGCAGCGCAGCATTCCTGTGGCTGAGATCGGCCACGGGCCACCCGAAAGTAATTATCTAAACTATTATCCTGCTCACTTTGTTTGGCACGGCTGGGAATATTACCCACTAAAAAACTCATATCAAGTACCTGATCATAAAGAGAGAAGTCCCCGACGGTATATAAATCCAGCGCTAAGTCTTGCTGATCCAGCCAGTTTTGTTGACGTAAATCGGCAGCGCTTGTTTGTAATTGCTGTTCGCTTAATTCGCCACCCCAGAATTTTTCCAGAGCAAATTTAAGCTGACGTTTATTGCCAATACGCGGGAAACCTAAGTGATGTAGTTTAGCCATTATTTTTATCATCCTTTTAAATAGAGCAGACATTGAAGTTGAGAATGATTGTATTTAGAATTAACTATGAAAAATAATGATGATTTATTACAAAACCATGAGGTAAATTCATAATGATTGAGCTGTCGCATTTAAAAATCATGATTGCACTGCACGAAAAAGGCACCCTAACGCAGGCAGCTGAGGCTTTATGTTTAACGCAATCTGCGTTATCTCACCAGATTCGTCACCTTGAAAAAAAGTTAAACGTAAAATTATGGCAGCGTTGTGGGCGTCGCCTGCGTTTAACGCCGGCGGGTGAGTTATTACTTAAAGTTGGCAAACAAACTGTGCCCACTTTAGTGCAAACAGAAATGACCTTGAAAGCAATGGGGCAAGGGTTACAGGGATTGTTGCGAATTGGTGTGGAATGTTATCCGTGCCATGAATGGTTAACCCAAGTGATCGCGCAGTTTTTACACACTCAGCCAAATATTGATATTGATATTATCAGAAAATTTCAATTTTCCGGGATCAACGGATTAATAAACCAACAGGTTGATTTACTAATCACGCCGGATTTTTATGAGCATAAAGAGTTACAATTTCATCCATTATTTGAATATGAACAAGTGCTGATCGTGCCCACAAAACATGCCTTAGCGAAAAAAAATTATATTGTTGCCGCGGATCTATGTGATCAGATGTTATTTACTTTTCCGATAGAAAAGCAGCGCTTAGATATTTTTCAATTATTTTTATGGCCCGATAAGGTTGAGCCTAAAGCACATAAACAAATTGAATCCTTGGCTATTATGCTACAGATGGTTGAACATCAGCGTGGCGTTTGTGTATTACCTGAATGGTTAGCCGACAGTTACAGTCTTCAATATCATGTTAAAAAAATACGTTTGGGTAAAAAAGGTATTTATAAAACACTCTATGCGGCGATTAAAAAAGAAGATCAAAACGTCTCTTATATTAACGCTTTTATTAAACTGGGGATGGATACACGCTAAACCTTATCATGCAAGGATCAGCATAGGGATGTTTTATGCCAATAGAGATGACCTTCATAATTTATTTCTTGAACTATAATGATCTCGGGTTTAAATCATAAAAAAAGGAAATATTATGAAGGATAAAATGCTTACTTTTCTGGCGTTAATGACGGTGTTTGTTGTTGGCTTTTCTTATGCAGCCGGGTCAGATGGCGGTCAAGGCAAGGGTAGTCAAGGTGCGGGTGGTCAAGGCATGGGCAACCTAAGCCAGATGGCCAATAAAATTAATACGCAGGTCAGGTATCGGCTTACCTATCAGGAAATGGATAAAAATACCGATGGGCAAGTGACAGAAGAAGAATACCAAGCTGTTATTGCGCAACGTAGAGAGAAAAATCCTGGTCTGGGCGCAAATCAAAATGCCAATATGTTCACTTTTAAAGAGCTGGATTTGAATGGCGATGCGCAGCTTAGCCAGGAAGAGTTTAATCAGCATCTAGCAATTACTAATAATAGTCGCAGGTTAAAACAATAAAAAGCAGCACTCAAAATAACTGGGCAGTTATGTTCACTTTTGAAGAGCTGGATTTGAATGGCGATGCGCAGCTTAGCTAGGAAGAGTTTAATCAGCATCTAGCAACTACTAATAACCGTCGCAGGGTAAAACAGTAAAAGCAGCGCACTCAAAATAACCGGGCAGTCCACTACCCGGTTATTTTTATATCCATCAAGCTACGTTTACACTAGTAGTAACGGATCTATTATATATTCATGACCTAATTTCATTATGCCCTTAATATTCTTACAAAAAATTCACCACAGACACTTCATCAGACTGCGAAACTTTGTTTCAATTCTTCTTCTTCTTCAACAGAGTTAAAGGAGGAAAACACAAAATAATAACCAGCTTAGTAACTTTTTTCTTAGCCTTTACTCTGTGTAGCGCAGCGTCTCTGTGTCCTCTGTGGTAATACCTTTAATGTTTTTAAAAAATGTACCAGACACATTTTATCATTAAAATCAATAGCTTATTTAAGTCCGAAGGCACTAAGCCCGCTCTTTTAATAAATAAATTAACTCCAGCGCTTTTTTGGGGGTTAACTCATCGGGATTAATGTTGGCCAATAATAGCAGAGCCTGATTCGTTTGCGCGTCATCAAAAGCTAAGGTTGTCTGCAGCGGTTTTTCATTTAAGTTCGCTTGAGGCTGCGAGCCTAATTCTAATTGACGTAATATATTTTTGGCATTACTCACCACCTCTTTTGGCACACCCGCTAATGCGGCAACCTGCAAACCGTAACTTTTATTAGCGGCACCTTCCTGTACTGCATGCAAAAAGGCAATAGCATCACCATGTTCAACGGCATCCAGGTGAACATTGACTAACTCGGGAATATTTTCAGGTAGCTTGGTTAACTCAAAATAATGCGTTGCAAAAAGCGTGTAGGCTTGGATTTTTTTGGCTAATTGTTCAGCACATGCCCAAGCCAGAGATAAACCGTCAAAAGTACTGGTGCCCCGGCCTATTTCATCCATTAATACCAAACTGTTTTTGGTGGCATTATGCAAAATATTAGCCGTTTCGGTCATCTCAACCATAAAAGTGGAACGTCCACTGGCAAGATCATCCGATGCACCAATCCGTGTGAAAATACGATCCACAGGGCCTATTTTTGCCTGCTGAGCAGGGATGAAACTGCCGATATGTGCCATTAATACCATTAGTGCAACCTGGCGCATATAAGTGGATTTTCCGCCCATATTAGGACCCGTAATAATCAGCATACGACGCTTATCATTAAGCATAACCGGATTGGCAATAAAAGGTGTTTTACTCACTTGTTCAACGACCGGATGACGGCCTTCTTCAATCTCAATACCATTTTCAGCTTGTAAGGTAGGGCGCACATAATTGAGTGTCACAGCGCGTTCTGCAAGGTTATTAAGGACATCTAACTCGGCCAGTGCTTGCGCGGTTGACTGTAAATTTTGCAGATGCGGTAATAACAGGTCGATTAACTGCTCATAGAGCTTTTTTTCTAAGGCGAGCGCTTTGCCTCGGCTCGATAAAACCTTATCTTCATGCTCTTTTAATTCAGCAATAATATAACGTTCGGTATTTTTCAGTGTCTGCCGGCGGATGTAGTGGGCAGGAACAATATCTGATTGTGAACGACTGGTTTCTATATAATAACCATGCACACGGTTATAGCCTACTTTTAAGGTGCTGATGCCGGTTGCCTGACGTTCGCGAGTTTCAAGTTGCTCAAGATAATCGGTTGCGCCTTTGGCAAGATTTCGCCACTGGTCTAACTCTTCATTATAACCCTCTTTGATAACCCCACCGTCGCGAATAATAACTGGTGGATTATCAATGACTGCTTTTTCTAATAATGTCAGCAGCTCTGGGTAAAGTCCCATCTCTTTATTGAGCTTACCGACTAATTCAGTTGGCAGGTCTGCGATCAGGTGCTGGAGTTCTGGTAAGAGTGAAAAAGCGGTACGCAAGCGCGTTAAATCGCGTGGACGGGCAGAGCGTAATGCCAATCGGGCAATAACACGTTCAACATCACCAATCTGTTTTAGGGGGTCAGCCAGGGCACTGCTTAGATCCTGTTCGATTAAGGTTTGGATCATCGTTTGGCGGTAAGTTAGCGTATTAAAATTGCGGATCGGTTGATGTATCCAACGTTTTAATAGTCTGCTTCCCATTGGTGTGACGGTGAAATCCAGTACTTCAGCTAAGGTATTATCAAAGCCGCCGGAAAGGTTCTGGGTTAACTCTAAGTTTTTTCGTGTTGCAGCATCTAAAATAACACTGTCAATATTTTTTTCTAACTGGATCGATTGTAAATGTGGCAAACTGGTGCGTTGGGTATCTTTAATATACTGCAGTAACGCGCCTGCGGCACAAAGCGCAACCTCTGCTTTTTCTACACCAAATCCGATTAAATCCTTGGTGGAAAATTGTTGATTTAATATTTTTTTGCTGGTGGCCAGCTCAAATTCCCATTCAGGGCGGCGACGAATGGTTTGTAGGTGCTCTATTAAATCCATATGTTCAAAGTTTTCAGGATATAAAAGCTCGGCAGGATTAAGGCGTTGTAGTTCTGCTTGTAAGGTTTCAGTATGCTGGAATTGATTAATAATAAAACGACCGCTACCAAGATCTAATGACGCAATGCCAAAGCTATTTTGTAACTGGTAGACCGAGCATAATAAATTGTCCTGACGATCGTTAAGTAAAGCTTCATCGGTAACAGTACCCGGCGTGATAATACGCACCAATTTTCGTTCAACAGGCCCTTTTGAAGTGGCTGGATCACCTATTTGCTCGCAAATTGCAATGGATTCTCCCATTGCAATTAATTTTGCTAAATATCCTTCTACACTATGGTATGGAACACCGGCCATGGGTATGGCATTACCACCGGTTTTACCACGTTGGGTTAAAGAAATACCCAGAAGCTGTGAGGCTTTACGTGCATCATCAAAAAATAATTCGTAAAAATCACCCATGCGATAAAAAAGGAGAGTGTCGGGCACTTCGCTCTTGATGGTTAAAAATTGTTGCATCATTGGGGTATGTTGTTGTAATTGTTGCGCACTTAGCGTCATAATGAATACACTTAATAGATGATAACTTTATATAATAAGAACACTTGAATTTACATTTCCAATTGTATTGGATCTTTATTGGAGAAAACTTATGTTCACTGAAAGAACCGTTCAAGAATTAGCGCAAGTCCTAGGCGACAAACTCAACCAGGCTGGGTTCGTTGTCACGACCGCAGAATCCTGTACCGGTGGTGGTGTAGCATACGCTATTACTGAGATTTCTGGAAGTTCACAGTGGTTTGACCGAGGTTTTGTGACCTATAGCGATCAAGCGAAAATACAGATGTTAGGCGTCGAAAAATCGGTGATTAAAGGCTTTGGCGCAGTTTCTGAGCAGGTGGTTGAAGCAATGGCTGTTGGTGCGGTAACCCATTCTGATGCGGATATCGCGGTGGCCATTAGTGGGATTGCAGGGCCTGAAGGTGGCAGCGATGAAAAACCCGTTGGCACTGTGTGCATCTCTTGGTATAACGTTCATTCGACCAGTAAAACTGAAACATATTTATTTACCGGCGACCGTTCTGAAGTTCGAACGCAGGCGATACGCCTCGCATTACTTGGTTTAATTGAGGCCATTGATATAGAATGATTAGGCGAATACACTGATTACACTGGACGGATGATAAAAACATAAAAAGCACTTGATACTGTGTAAATCAACAGTATACTTAGTCCCAAATACTGAGTGCATATACAGTTAAATAAAAGCATGATCACACAAATCTGGAGATAAAATGAGTCAGGATAAAAACAAAGATAAAGCATTAGCCGCAGCCCTTGGACAAATTGAAAAACAATTTGGTAAAGGTTCAATCATGCGTTTAGGTGATGATGCAGCATCGATGGAAATTGATTCTGTTTCAACTGGCTCATTAAGTTTGGATGTTGCGTTGGGTATAGGTGGCTTGCCCTACGGCCGTTGTGTTGAAGTTTATGGTCCGGAGAGTTCGGGTAAGACAACCCTAACCTTACAAGTTATTGCCGAAGCGCAAAAACAAGGTAAAACCTGTGCATTTATTGATGCCGAACATGCACTTGATCCGACTTATGCCAAAAAACTCGGCGTGGATGTTGACAACCTGCTTATCTCTCAGCCGGATACCGGTGAGCAAGCATTAGAAATCTGTGACATGCTGGTGCGCTCTGGTGCAGTAGGTGTGGTGGTGGTAGATTCCGTTGCCGCGTTAACACCTAAAGCTGAGATTGAAGGCGATATGGGTGATTCACACATGGGTCTGCAAGCACGTTTAATGTCGCAAGCATTACGTAAATTAACCGGGAACATCAAACAGACCAATACTATGGTTATTTTCATTAACCAAATCCGCATGAAGATCGGTGTTATGTTTGGCAATCCCGAAACGACTACGGGTGGTAATGCGCTTAAGTTCTATGCTTCTGTTCGTTTAGATATCCGCCGTATTGGCGCGATTAAAAACGGTGAAGAAATTATTGGTAATGAAACACGCGTAAAAGTGGTTAAAAATAAAGTCGCGCCACCTTTTAAGCAAGCAGAGTTTCAGATTCTATATGGTAAAGGTATTAACCATTTCGGTGAGTTGGTTGACTTAGGTGTTAAACAAGAGTTTGTTGAAAAAGCGGGTTCTTGGTACTCGTACAATGGTGCTAAAATTGGTCAAGGTAAGAGCAATGCAAGCCAGTATTTAAAAGATAACCCGGCATCAGCCGAAGAGCTTGAAGCTAAAATTCGCGAAGCGTTAATGCCGAAAGCAGAAGTCATTGAAGATAAAAAAATAATTGCAGAGAAAAAAGTAACTGAAGATAAAAAAGTAACTGCCTCAGAGGGTTAATTAGCTCAATTAAATTTGTATGGCTGTGCTACAGACTATGCAACAGGGCAAACAAAAAGGCGTGATATTTCACGCTTTTTTTGTTTGCCAGATGACAGTTTGCAATGATTAAGCTAATAGCCATTTTAGTAATAGAAAGAATCAACCTTAGAAACGTTACCAGATAAGATCAATTTCAGACTGTTATTATTATCCTTCCTTTATTGCCATGAATTTTAAAAAGGCGAGGATTAAGACAATGATTTACTTCCCAATAAGCGCTATGTAGATTTTTGCCTCCTATTTTTTACTGTCCCGTCATACCCCAAAAAAACAGTTCAGGTTAAAAATAATAGTGAAAGAAGCACAAATGGTTTCATTATTAATGTAAATTAAATCGATCCTTAGTTCGCTTCTTTGTCCTTTTCAAGTGACATGCTATATTAAACTCTATTTATTTTTAACTTATTTGACGTTTTTTTATTCACCCATCCATAGAATAACGGAACAGATACTTCACATGGAATAACTCATGATCAAATCAACTAATGAAATTCGTCAGGGGTTTCGCGACTTCTTCGTTAATAAAGGGCACCAAAGTGTAAGTACTGGTTCACTTGTACCTCACGATGATCCCACCTTGCTGTTCACCAATGCTGGCATGAATCAATTTAAAGATACCTATCTGGGTACCGAAAAAAGGGCTTATACAAGAGCCACATCCAGTCAATGCTGTGTGCGTGCCGGGGGCAAGCATAATGATTTGGACAATGTGGGTTATACCGCGCGTCATCATACCTTTTTTGAGATGTTAGGGAATTTTAGCTTTGGTGATTATTTTAAGCGTGAGGCGATTGGTTTTGCGTGGGAATATTTAACCGTTGAATTGGGGCTGCCAAAAGATAAGTTGTGGGTCACCGTTTTTGATGAAGATCTGGAAGCCGAAAAAATATGGATCGAAGAGATAGGTGTGGATCCTAAGTGCGTATTACGTATTGGTGCAAAAGATAACTTTTGGTCAATGGGAGATACGGGGCCCTGTGGTCCTTGTAGCGAAATATTTTATGATCATGGTGAAGATGTTTGGGGCGGTCCTCCTGGCACAGCCGAAGAAGATGGCGATCGTTTTATCGAGATCTGGAATATCGTCTTTATGCAGTACAATCGTCATGCCGATGGCACTATGGAAAATTTACCTAAACCTTCTGTGGATACGGGGATGGGACTTGAACGTATTTCTGCGATTATGCAAAACTGCCATTCAAACTACGAGATTGATCTTTTCCAGGGTTTAATCAAAAAAGTTGCCGAAGTAACCGGCGCAAGCGATCTGGAAGACAAGTCGTTACGTGTTGTGGCTGATCATATTCGTTCATGTGGTTTCTTAATTTGTGATGGTGTAATGCCTTCCAATGAAGGACGTGGTTATGTTTTACGCCGAATCATTCGTCGTGCAGTACGTCACGGTCATAAACTGGGTGCGAAGGACATTTTCTTCTTCAAAATATATGACGAATTAATTAATCAGATGGGTGACGCTTACCCGGAACTATCAAAACAACGTTTATTTGTGGAAAAAATATTACGCCGGGAAGAGGAGCAGTTTGCAAAAACGCTGGATCGTGGTTTACAGATCTTAGATAATGAATTGGATCATCTTGAAGGTCAGGTGATCCCTGGTGATGTTGTTTTTAAACTGTACGATACCTTCGGCTTTCCTGCTGATTTGACTGCCGATATCGCCCGTGAACGAGGCTTGACAATAGATGAAGCTGGTTTTGATAAAGCCATGGCTGAGCAGCGTAAACGTGCGCAACAAGCAAATAATTTTGGCATAGATTACAATAAGACCCTTATTATCGATCAAAAAACTGAATTTATTGGCTATGAAACACTGCAAGGTGCGGCAACGGTAACTCATTTAGTTGTGGAGGGTGCTTTTGTTAATGCATTAAAAGAAGGTGATAGTGGACAAGTTATTTTATCAGCAACCCCGTTTTACGCTGAAGCTGGCGGGCAATCTGGGGATGCCGGTAAGTTAATACTTAATAATGGCGTATTTGTGGTCACCGATACTAAAAAATCCGGCGATGCATTTGTGCATAGTGGTTATGTCGGTATGGGCTCCGTGAAAGTTAATGACAAAGTGCATGCCGAAGTTGATACAGCGCGCCGTCAGTCTATTGCGTTACACCATTCTGCTACTCATTTATTACATGCGGCGCTGCGTAAAACCTTAGGTGAGCATGTTACTCAGAAGGGCTCCTTGGTCGACGCGGATAAATTACGATTTGATTTCTCCCATTTTGAAGCGCTGTCTGCGGACAGTTTGTCTGAAGTAACCTTCCTGGTGAATGAGGCAATTCGTAATAACTATGAAGTTGTGACTAAATTAATGGACATAGAAGAAGCGAAGTCTTCTAACGCTATGGCCCTATTTGGTGAGAAATACGATGAAATGGTACGTGTTGTACAGATGGGCGACTTCTCAACCGAGTTGTGTGGTGGTACTCATGCCAAGCGGACAGGTGATCTGGGATTGTTTTTGATTCGCTCTGAGTCGGGTATTGCTGCCGGCGTTCGTCGTATAGAAGCAACCGTTGGATCGGCTGCGGATCAGGTAATTTCAGAGTTACTCTATGAAGTTGATAAAGCCTGTGGTCTGGTTCGGGGAGATCATGTTAATTTAGGCGAAAAAATAGAACAGCTTGTGGATCGCAGTAAATTATTAGAAAAAGAGGTCGCCGAGCTTAAAGCAAAAATTGCGAGTGCAGCGGGCGCTAATCTGATTGATAATGCCATTGAAATAAACGGTGTAAAGGTTGTTATTGCAAATATCGAAGGAATAGATCCTAAATTATTGCGTGATAGTGTTGATCAAATGAAAAATAAAATGCAATCCGGTATTGTTGTTTTAGCGACCGTAGCAGCCGATGATAAGGTCAGTTTAATCGCTGGCGTGAGCAAAGATTTAATCAAAAAAGTGAAAGCTGGCGAGTTAGTTAATCTCGTTGCCGGTCCTGTTGGTGGAAAAGGGGGTGGTCGTCCAGATATGGCCATGGCAGGAGGTAACAATCCTGCTGCGTTAGCTGATGCACTTGCATTAGTAGCACCCTGGTTAAGTGAGCGTTTGTAATAGGTAGATTTGCTATGTAAATAGCTTGAAGATATGGGAAATGACGATGGCATTATTAGTTCAAAAATACGGTGGGACCTCTGTAGGTAACATTGAGCGCATAAAAAGCGTGGCTGAAAAAATTAAAGCAACAAAAGCAGACGGTCACGATGTTGTGGTTGTATTATCCGCCATGTCGGGTGAGACAAATCGTATGATAGCGCTCGCAAAAGAGATAACAGCAAACCCAAGTCCTCGTGAAATGGATGTGTTGTTAACAACTGGCGAGCAAACGACCATTGCACTTTTATCAATGGCATTACATAGTTTAGGCCTTGATGCCGTCTCTATGACAGGTGACCAAATCCGTTTAAAGACAGACTCCTGTCATAGTAAGGCGCGTATTTTAGATGTTGAAACAAAAAATATTAAGGAGCATTTAAAACTTGGACGGGTGGTGGTAGTGGCAGGTTTTCAAGGCCGCTCGGAAACTAATGAGATTACTACGTTGGGTCGGGGAGGCTCGGATACATCTGCGGTAGCTATTGCTGCGGCTTTAAAAGCGGACGAATGCCAAATTTATACTGATGTTGACGGTGTTTATACAACGGATCCGCGTGTTGAACCCAATGCTCGCCGTTTAGATAGGATTACCTTTGAAGAGATGCTTGAAATGGCGAGCTTAGGCGCTAAGGTTTTACAAATTCGCTCAGTCGAGTTTGCTGGAAAATATAATGTACCACTTCGTGTCCTATCAAGTTTTAAAGATGGTGGCGGCACGCTAATCTGTTATGAGGAAAATAAAATGGAATCTCCTGTCATCTCCGGTATTGCGTTTAATCGTGATGAAGCTCGTTTAACCTTATCGGGTGTACCAGATAAACCGACCGTTGCTGCACAAATTTTATCGCCTATTGGTGATGCTAATATCGATGTGGATATGATAGTACAAAATACGCTGGGTAACGGGAAAACAGATTTTACTTTTACTGTGCATCGTGATGACTATGAGCAAACCAAGGAACTATTAGAGAAGGTATGTGTCTTATTACACGCTGATAATGTTCAGGGTAATAAGGAAATAGCAAAAGTTTCAGTTGTGGGCGTTGGAATGTGGAACCATCCGGGTGTTGCTAAAACCATGTTTGAAACACTGGGGCAAGAAGGTATTAATATGCACCAAATTGCAACGTCAGAAATAAAAATCTCAGTTTTGGTTGATAGTAAGTATCTGGAACTTGCTGTGCGGGCACTGCATAAAGCATTTAAACTTGCAGATGACCCGACAGAAGAAAAATAAATTTTGGGATATGGTGCAGTAAAAACACAGGCAAGATAGCCTGTACTGGTCCATACTTGATTTCAATGGATAGATTAATCCTAACAGGAGCTGGGGCATGCTTATATTAACACGCCGAGTTGGTGAAACACTGATGATAGGCGATAATGTTACCGTGACCGTTTTAGGTGTAAAAGGTAATCAAGTAAGAATTGGTGTAAACGCACCGAAAGAAGTATCGGTTCACCGTGAAGAAATTTATATGCGGATTCAAGCCGAAAAAAGCGGTGAATAATCAATAATAATAAGCAATTATAATTTTATTCTCTTTAAAGGGCCTTCGGGCCCTTTTTTTTGATTTTAAATTATTTTTAACCCGCTCGTGGGGAAGCGCTGACCAATTTCATTATATTGCTGGGTTAATTTCAAAGAGGGTTACCCTTTTCTAATATTATGCTTTAACCCTTGCAGGGTATAAAAGCTCGGATTGAGAAGCTAATTAATCAATTTGGTATAATAAATAAGCAAACAGAAGTGAGTTGTCAAAAAGTGTTTGACTTGTTTTTAGAAGGCCGTACTATGTGCACCACAAGACGACGGTGGGGTGGCCGAGTGGCCGAAGGCGCTCCCCTGCTAAGGGAGTAACGGGTTTGTAGCCCGTTCGAGAGTTCGAATCTCTCCTCCACCGCCATTCTTGTAGATTCTTAAAGCGGGTGTAGCTCAGCTGGATAGAGTACCTGGCTACGAACCAGGTGGTCAGGGGTTCGAATCCCTTCACCCGCACCATCTTTTTTTGCAGGAAGTGGTGAGCACTAAGAATCAAATATTAAAAACAAAAGAATATCGTGGCGGGTGTAGCTCAGCTGGATAGAGTACCTGGCTACGAACCAGGTGGTCAGGGGTTCGAATCCCTTCACCCGCACCATTCTTTATAAACTTACTTATGTAAGTTTTTTTGTTTTTAAGGGCTTTATAATATTAAATCCATTAATGTTATACACTATGCGGGTGTAGCTCAGCTGGATAGAGTACCTGGCTACGAACCAGGTGGTCAGGGGTTCGAATCCCTTCACCCGCACCAATTTCAAGAACTCTCTCTGCTCAATATCTGTAATCTTCAATTCCCTATAATATTTATATAATTCATTAAGTTATTACTAAAATAAATTTTATACTGGTCATAAAACAATCAAAAAAATATATCCCAATCTCTTTTTCACATTACTTTTCTTTTTTTGTGTTGCACCTCTCTTTTTATAAAGTCTATGCTTCTATAGCGCTACGGATATATGATTTTATAGAGCATACTCATATATGCTTTTATGGAAATACTGAATGTTTAAACTAACCGTTATGCACTATTCACATTTGAGGTAAAAAAAAGTACACTTAATATGCTGTTAAGGTGCGGTTTAATGCACTCATGTATATTACGTTAGCGTTATATCAAGGGGTTGATAGATAAAAAAAAATATTTTTGAATATTTATTCATTATAAGGCGTTTATTGAAATGTATCGACTAGATCAGTGTAGAAAAGGATAGAAGAATTATGGATATCACTCAGTTACTGTTTACCGCGTTGCAATTGTTAGGTCTAGGGATGGGTTTCGTCTTTCTGTTTTTAGGTTTATTAATGGTTATTGTCAATTTGATGGCAAAATACATTCCCCAAGAACAGCCCGTTGCTGATAAAAAAAGGGCTCAGCAAAGCGCCACAGAATCTGCAATTAATCCCGCAATTATAGCCGCTATTACCACGGCTGTGCATCAATATCATAAAACTAAAACCGCACAATAGGAAATGAAAAATGAAGGAGCAAGTAAATATGTCTAAGCCTCTCGGCATCACTGAAGTTGTCCTACGCGATGCGCATCAATCATTATTTGCAACACGGATGCGCACTGAGGATATGTTACCTATTGCGGAGAAGTTGGATAAAATTGGCTTCTGGTCATTAGAGACATGGGGTGGGGCTACATTTGATTCCTGTATCCGCTTTTTAGGAGAAGATCCATGGGAACGCCTGCGTGCTTTAAAAGCAGCCATGCCTAATACGCCTCAGCAAATGTTATTACGCGGTCAAAATTTATTAGGTTACCGCCATTATGCCGATGATGTTGTTGAAAAATTTGTAGAGCGTGCCCATACCAATGGTGTGGATGTCTTCCGTATATTTGATGCAATGAATGATGTGCGCAATTTTGAAACCGCGGTTAAATCGGCGGTTAAAATTGGTGCGCACGCCCAGGGTGCTATTTCTTATACCACTAGCCCTGTGCACACTGTTGATAACTGGGTCGATATGGCAAAACGCCTTGAGGATATGGGATGTCATTCTTTATGTATTAAAGATATGGCGGGTTTATTAAAGCCCTATGTTGCAGAAGAGTTGATTACAAAAATCAAGGCAAGTACCAATATTCCGTTAGCGTTACATTGTCATGCAACGACTGGCCTTAGCATCGCAACGCACCAAAAAGCGATTGATTCCGGTATTGATATTATTGATTCTGCCATCTCTTCTATGTCGATGACCTATGGACATACTCCAACTGAAACACTTGTTTCAATTGTTGAAGGTGAAGCGCGAGATACGGGTCTAGAACTGCCTAAACTTGCAGAGATATCCGCTTACTTTCGTGATGTCCGTAAAAAATATGTGAAATTTGAAGGTGAATTAAAAGGTGTTGATCCGCGCATCCTGATTGCCCAAGTGCCCGGCGGCATGTTAACTAACATGGAAAGCCAGCTTAAAGAGCAGGGCGCTGCAGACAAGATGGATCAAGTGTTGGCCGAAATCACCGCAGTGCGTAAAGATCTTGGTTATATTCCGCTGGTTACCCCGACCTCTCAAATTGTCGGTACGCAAGCTGTTATTAATGTATTGATGGGCGAGCGTTATAAAAATATAACCAAAGAAACTGCCGGCGTGTTAAAAGGAGAGTATGGCGCAACACCAGCTCCTGTTAATGCTGAGCTGCAGGCGAAAGTATTAGAGGGCGGAACTGCAATTACTTGTCGTCCTGCTGATAACATTGCGCCTGAAATGAAAAATATCCAGGCCGAATTTAAGAAACTTGCCACTGAAAAAGGCATTAAAATTGCGCAACATGAGACTGATGATGCATTGATTTATGCTTTATTTCCTGAAATTGGTCTTAAATTTTTAGAAAACCGTAATAACCCCGATGCATTTGAGCCCGTCCCCAGCGCTGACGATGTTAAACCAGCGGCTAAAACGGCAACTAAGGCGCAACAAGGTGGTGCAGAAACTTATTCAGTGGCCGTTGATGGGCAATTATATACTGTCCAAGTTGGCCCTGAAGGCAGTGTGGAAGGCATAAAAGCAGGACCGCCGAGCGCAACTTTGTCAGCCTCAGCCTCAGCTTCAACCGAAGCGACAGTGATGAGCGAGGAATTACCAGCACCATTGGCGGGTAATATCTTTAAAGTGTTGGTTAGTGAAGGTGAGAAGGTTGAGGAAGGCGATGTGCTTTTGATAATGGAAGCGATGAAGATGGAAACTGAGATTCGAGCACCAAAATCGGGGGTTATCCAAGGCGTTTTTGTCAAAGAAGGTTCTTCTGTTGCCGTGGGTGAAACCCTGTTTAAAATAGCTTAAGGAAGATAACGTGGATGGATTAATAACACTTTGGGCAGATACGGGTATAGCACATTTTACCTTTCCTGATCTGGTCATGATTGCTGTAGGTCTCTTATTATTATACCTCGCAATAGTACGTAAATTTGAGCCGTTGTTGCTATTACCAATTGGTTTTGGCGCAATTTTAGCAAACATACCTAATGCTGGTTTTACCGAACCGGGCGGCATACTTTATTACATCTACCATGTGGGTATTGAAACGGGGGTTTTCCCGTTAATTATCTTTATGGGGGTTGGGGCACTGACGGATTTTGGTGCTTTAATTGCGAATCCTAAAACATTGTTTTTAGGAGCTGCTGCTCAGTTTGGTATTTTTACTACATTATTTGGTGCTATTTTACTTAATTTAGTGCCTGGTTTTGAATTTAGCCTGCAGGATGCTTCTGCTATTGCCATTATTGGTGGCGCCGATGGTCCGACTGCGATTTTCTTAGCATCTAAGCTTGCGCCTGACTTGCTTGGACCTATTGCTGTTGCGGCTTATTCATATATGGCACTGGTACCCTTGATCCAGCCACCCATTATGCGCGCTTTAACGACTCAAGCTGAGCGTGAAATTAAGATGGAACAGTTACGTCCTGTCAGTAAAAGAGAAAAAATTATTTTCCCTCTGGCAGTATTGTTAATGACTATCTTATTTTTACCGGCGGCAACACCGCTTGTTGGGATGTTCTGCTTAGGTAACCTGATGCGTGAGTCAGGCGTTGTTGAGCGTTTAAGCAACACCGCACAAAATGAGCTTATTAATATAGTGACTATCTTTTTAGGCTTGGGCGTAGGTTCAAAGTTATCGGCAGATAAGTTCTTAAATCTGGAAACCTTAGGTATTTTAGGATTGGGCGCGATTGCCTTTTCTATCGGCACCGCATCGGGTGTGCTAATGGCAAAACTGATGGGCAAATTTTCCAAAGATAAAATAAACCCATTAATCGGTGCGGCAGGGGTTTCAGCTGTTCCAATGGCTGCACGAGTTGCAAATAAGGTTGGTTTAGAGGCAAACCCTCATAACTTCCTGTTAATGCATGCGATGGGCCCCAATGTTGCGGGCGTACTTGGTAGTGCCGTTGCCGCGGGTGTGCTTTTAGCAATCGTAGGGTAACTTACTGCTTCTATTAAGTTTTTTATAAAGGCCACTTTATTAAGTGGTCTTTTTTATGGGTAAAGGAGTTTCATTTGTGGTCTGAATTAATTGTTTTGTTGGTCAGTAGTTTTGTTTCTGCCACTTTATTTCCCGGAGGATCTGAATTTTTACTGATTTATTATATAAAAAATAATCCAAGTGACCTTTGGTGGTATTTTAGTGCTGTGACGCTGGGCAACAGTTTGGGTGCACTTAGCAGCTATTTTTTGGGTTTCTATGTTTGTGGTGGAATGGAAAAAGCGAAGTCTAAATACTTGAAAACGTGGATATTTTGCAAAAAATATGGCCTATGGGCCTTATTATTAAGCTGGTTGCCCGTTGTTGGCGATTTTATTCCTTTGGCGGCAGGCTGGTTAAAACTGCCCATCTTTCGCTCTATTTTATTGATAACATTAGGCAAAGCGTTGCGTTATGCTGTTATCACATTCGCTACACTGTCATTAATCTAAGCATTTCTTTATATTTTCCCCCGGAACAACAGTTATTTATATGTTGTTCGGCGCTTATTATTTTTTTGAACTTGTAAATGGTATCTTTATTAAGGTACTCTGCTGAGACTTTTCGTTATTTCAAAGGGTAAGCTCTTGTCTCTCAATTTTAATCAGCGTTTAGCTGTTTTTGAACAACAATCACAATCTCTTGAAGGTTTTGGCCGTGGTATTGAACGCGAAGCTTTACGCGTGACGCCCGATGGGGGCTTATCGCAAAATAGCCATCCCTATGCTTTTGGCAGCGCTTTATGTCACAGTACGATCACCACTGATTATGCTGAAGGCCTATTAGAGTTTATCACCCCCGTCGCTAAAGATGTCGATCAGCTATTTGCCTATTTAAACGATGTTCACCATTACGCGGCTAAAAATTTAGAAAATAATGAAACATTATGGCCTATCAGTATGCCCTGTTTTATTAATAATGAAGACTCAGTTGAACTTGCCCAGTTCGGTTCATCTAATGTTGGAAAAATGAAAACCGCCTATCGTCAAGGGTTAAAAAATCGTTATGGCAGTATGATGCAGGTCATCGCTGGTGTGCATTATAACTTTTCATTTCCGGATGGTTTTTGGGACGCCTGGGCTAAAGCCAATCAATCACCTTTAACGGGAAAAGAGGCTCAGTCTGCAGGTTATATGGGGTTAATCAGGAATTACTTGCGTTTTGGCTGGGTTATTCCTTATCTGTTTGGGGCATCTCCGGCACTTTGTAAATCCTTTTTACAGGGTAAAAAAACACACTTCAAATTTAAAGAAACGGGCTCAGGAACAATTTATTTACCTTATGCAACGTCGTTGCGTATGAGTGATTTAGGTTATACAAGCAGTGCTCAATCTTCACTTGATATTTGTTATAACAGTCTTGATAATTATATCGGCTCAGTGCGCAAAGCTTTAACGCAAAAAAATTCAGACTTTGTTCATTTAGGTATTAAAGAAAATGATGAATATATTCAACTAAATGACAATGTACTACAAATTGAAAACGAGCTTTATGCTTCGATTCGTGCAAAACGGGTGCAGAAAGAGGGTGAAACACCTTTGCAGGCATTAGATGCGCGCGGTATTGAGTATGTTGAAATCCGTTCTTTAGATGTAAATCCATTTTCTGAAGTAGGTATCACAGAAGAGCAGGTAAATTTCTTGGATCTGTTTCTTACCTGGTGTGCGATGACTCCCTCTGAGAGTATCTCTAAATTACAATCGCAGCACTTTTCAGAAAACTTAAATAAAGTGGTGACAGAAGGCCGCCGGCCTAATTTAATGCTGGAAATCGATGGAAAAGAGCAAAATGTAGCGGCTTGGGGGGATTGGTTAACGGGGCAGTTAAAAGAACTTGCTGTTGTCATGGATAAAGAAAGTGCTTCAGATCGTTATCAGAATGCCATTGCCCACATTGCGCCTCGCTTTGCTTCGCCAGAATTAACCAGTTCTGCGCGAATTTTAGAAACCCTTAAAGAGGGGGATTTAGATAACGGCCGGTTAGCATTGAATTTATCGAAAACTTATAAAGAAAAGTTAATAAAGCAGAACTATCAGGTTTGGTCTGATGCTTTCTTTGAAAATGAAAAAATAATTTCTGAGAAAAAACAGAAAGAAATAGAAGAAAGTGACAATCTGGATTTTGATGGATACCTGCAGAACTATTTTTTAAATGCGCAAAAAAAATAGTAACGATGGGATTATAAAAACTTAAGTTATATGCCCAAATGACTGAATATGCAGGAATCTGGCTCTTCAAGTCATTTGGGTGTAGCGATTTATAAAGCTGATGGATCTGTTTTAAAGTGCACTGTTAACAGTACTATGCTGCTGGCATAATTGACGTTGCATCCTTACAAATAGACTCTAAGATTAAGCGATTGCTGTTACTTAGCATAATAGATTTTTATAGGTTGGTGAAGCGTATTTTTGGAAGGATATTTAATGAAAATTAAACAGACAATAATATATATTATTAGCGTTCTGATGTTAACGTCATGTGCCAGCCCACCCCCTCGTAATCCAGATAATCTTTGTGATATTTTTACTGAAAACAGAGATTGGTATAATGCATCTAAAAATATGAATGAAAAATGGGGCACCCCGATTCATGTTCCTATTGCAATGATGTATCAAGAGAGTAGTTTTAAGCACAATGCTGCGCCACCGATGCAATACTTCTGGTTTATTCCCATTGGCAGAGCAAGTGATGCCTATGGTTATGCCCAGGCTAAAAAGATGACTTGGGATGACTATCAGCGCGAAACCGGCAATGGCTGGGCAGATCGTGATGATTTTGACGATGCCATCGATTTTATGGGCTGGTTCACCTATAAAACTCAGAAAATAAATGGCGTGTCTAAATGGGATGCTTACGGGCAGTACCTCAATTATCATGAGGGCTGGAGTGGGTATAAACATGCCAGTTATAGAAAAAAACCTTGGTTAACACAGGTCGCTAAGAAAGTGGATAACCGTGCCAAACAATATGCCGGACAATTAAAAACCTGTCAGGACAATTTAGATTCCAGTTGGTTATGGCGGTTATTTTTTACTTAACCGTTGATTAAATATATTTTTAAAAAGGAGTTCCAATGCCATTATTAGATAGTTTTACCGTTGATCATACGATTATGAATGCCCCTGCGGTTCGCATAGCGAAGACCATGCAAACCCCGAGCAAAGATACGATCACCGTCTTTGATTTGCGTTTTACGGTGCCCAATGAAGATCTCTTGTCGGAAAAAGGGATCCATACCCTAGAGCATCTTTATGCGGGATTTATGCGCAATCATTTAAATAGCCCTGATGTTGAAATTATTGATATTTCACCCATGGGTTGTCGAACTGGATTTTATATGAGTTTGATTGGGAGCCCAAGTGAGACTGAGGTTGCCAATGCCTGGTTGGCCGCGATGCGTGATGTGTTAGCTGTAGAGCATCAGGAAGAGATTCCTGAGCTTAATAAGTACCAATGCGGGACTTATGCGATGCACTCGCTTGCTGAGGCAAAAACCATTGCTCAAGCGGTTATTGATGCCGGCGTCGGCACTAATAAAAATGCAGATATCACCTTATCGGATGAACAATTAAAGCAGCTTTAAGCGCTGCCGTTAATTGAAGAATACGAATATAGCAATCTAGATTGTTATATTCGTATAAAAAGTAGTAGCGCTGTTATTATGGATTATCAGGACAGACTATCTATTGTTTTTTGTAAAGCTGGGGCATCACCCTGACCAGTTTAACCTTATTGTTTTCCACTTCTAAGATTTCCATAGGATAACCGCAGATACGCGCACTGATATGTCCTTTAGGTATTTCTTCAAGATATTCTAAAATCAGACCATTCAAAGTACGAGGTCCATCTGTTGGCAGCTTCCAACCCATTTCTTTATTGATATCGCGAATACCCAGACTACCTTCAATAATATAAGAATTATCTTTTTGCTTGTAAATTTCCTGCGAGCTGTGGGGCTCCTGTGTGGTCGTAAAGTCACCAACTATTTCTTCTAAAATGTCGGCAAGTGTTACTAACCCCTGAATATCCCCATATTCATCTACCACTAAACCGATACGCTCCTTATTATGCTGAAATTTAATCAGTTGGGTATTTAAAGCAGTGCCTTCGGGAATAAAATATAATCCTCTCACACTACGTAACAGGCTTGTTTTTGTGAAATCCCCTTTAAGGAGAATCAGGAGAGAATCGCGCGCATGCACAAAACCTATCGCATCATCAATGGTATCCCGGTATAAAAGTGTCATTGTATGAGTACGATGTTGTAATTGTTTGAGAATAGTCTCCCAATCATCGTTAATATTGATTGCGGCAATCTCATTACGTGGGATCATTATTTCGTCAACGGTGACTTTTTCAAGCTCCAGAATACTCAGCAACATCTGCTGGTGATGCGCTGGAATCATTGAGCCTGCCTCATGCACCACTGAGCGTAATTCATCGCTTGATAGCGCTTGATCATCCGTATGGTTAACATTGACACCAAAAATTCGTAACAGGGTATTGGATATACCATTGATTAACCATACCAGTGGGCTGAGCAATTTTTGTAACGGGCGCAAAATAAATGAACTTGGAAAGGCGATTTTTTCGGGGTAGAGCACGGCTAAGGTTTTTGGGGTCACTTCGGCAAAAATCAAAATAATTAAAGTCAGTATACCGGTCGCTATAGCAATGCCGGCATCACCAAATAAACGTTGACCTATGATGGTTGCAATCGCCGACGCTAAAATATTAACTAAGTTATTACCTATTAAGATCAGGCCAATAAGTTTGTCCGGTTCTTTAAGTAAATTTTCAACGCGTATTGCTACTTTGTTTTTACCCTTTGCAAGGTGCCGTAAGCGATAGCGATTTAATGACATCATGCTGGTTTCTGAGCTAGAAAAATAAGCTGAAATAATAATTAAAATTCCAAGGGTGATCAGTAATCCACTAGTGGGTATGACGTCCAAATGTCCTCTCTTTGTATTCAATAAAAATTAACGGGTTTTAGGTCTGCGATAGTAGCGAAAAAATGAGCATAAAACAAAAACGATTATTTTAATCGGTTAAAAATAGTCATTGAACGGCTTTTTTGTCCCATTTATCAATCTATAAGTTAATTTTTCATTATTTCTATTAACAGATGATAATAGATCGCCCGTACATTTAAGCAAACTTCGTTAAACATACTTTTATTAATTTTATTTAATGTCGAACAAAAAGTGCTGCCTGAGTCGTTCAGAGGTACATGTATTATGCCACAGACAGACAATTAAATGTTTCGTTAATCAATACCCGCCTGCTGGGTATCAGTTATTGCCAGCCTGACAGGCACTGCAAATATTATTTTCAATAAAAGCGGTGCGCGATCAGGTTATTTCTCACTGAGAACAGTTAAATGTTGTTTAGCTAAGTATAATTTCACGGACAAATCGACTGCCAAAATAGGCGAGAGTTAAGAAAGAGGAGGCAACAATAGTGATATAAACAATCAATTGTCCCCGCCAACCTTTTGTATAATGTCCCCATAATAAAATCGCATAAATTATCCATGCGATTATCGACAGGATAGCTTTATGTGCCTTTCCCTGTGCAAACATATCTTCCAAGAAAATAAATCCGGTTATCAGGGTACAACTTAATAAAATAAAGCCAATAAAAATAAACTGAAATAAGCTTTTTTCCAGAGTCATCAAAGGTGGCATATTAGTCATTGCTAAGGGCCGTTTATGATTTTTTAATCGATAATTAATGTAGGCAAGTTGTAATGCAAAAAGGCTGGCAATACTAAGGATTGCATAGGCTAACAGGGCCAAAATAATATGCGATCCGATGGCCGGATGTATTTCTAAATGGGTAATAAAATGGCTTGGAAAATACGCAACAGCAATAAAGTTAATAATATTAAATCCATATATCACCGGTAACAAAACGCCCGTATTAAGGCGCTTACCCATTATTGCTGTCAGTAATGCGATTAAAAATCCAATTAAAGACACAACATTTAACATCGGCAGGTTTTGCCCGTTAAGTAAGAAAATATTTTGATATAACCAGACTACGTGGGTAGAGAGCGCGATGATTGTTGATCCAATAAAACACTTGTAAAAAGGTTTTGTTCGATTAAATAATATATTGACCGCTAAGCCACCACCGATCAAATAAAAAGTCGCGACAATTAATGCCCAGTAATCCATATCAACTCACTCTTGTTATTTATATTGCAGTTATTATAATAACCCATCAATTCGTTATCTTCTAGGGTAACAATTCGGCCTAGCGTTTGATCTTGGCATTTTGTCATAAAGCGTTTAAATATCAACATATTACACCTGACCTTTTGACGTTTTAAGGCGATCGAATTTCACTCTGTTTGATTCTTCCCCTATTGTACCCTCAGCTTTGGGCTTAAAATAGTGAAAATCTCTTCTTTATTAATTACTTGAGGGGGTGGCAGTCACTGTAAATATTATGACACAGGATAGCCCTAACCTGGCGAACAATTAAGATTAAATCCGCTGTTATTTACAAATTACCTCATCTATTTTGCCGCAGGTGATTTGTGATGGGCTATTGAAATTAGATGCTGCCGATTTAATTCTATTATTAAGCCGTCTTCAGGAACGCTTTGTCGATTCTAATTGCTTGTTATTGCCCGCCCCAGTCACGGTGAATCTGCATATTCAGGTAGTATGGGTATTAATAAGTGCGTATAATAAATTTTATTTTTAGCAACGAGAGCTGAGTATGTTTGAGAATTTAACCGAACGACTGTCGAAAACCCTGAAAAATGTCAGTGGCAAAGGACGCTTAACCGAAGATAATATTAAAGATACCCTGCGTGAAGTGCGCATGGCTTTACTCGAAGCCGATGTTGCGTTACCTGTTGTTCGTGATTTTATAGAAGCGATAAAGACACGTTCTGTTGGTCAAGATGTTGCTAAAAGTTTAAGCCCCGGTCAAGCCTTTATTAAAATTGTTCAAAATGAGCTTGAATTGGCAATGGGGGAAGTTAACGAATCATTAGATCTTGCCACTCAACCCCCCGCTATTTTATTGATGGCAGGCTTGCAGGGAGCGGGTAAAACAACCTCGGTTGCTAAACTTGGCCGATTATTAAAAACCCGCGATAAAAAAAGTGTGTTAGTGGTCAGTGCCGATATTTATCGTCCTGCTGCGATCAAACAACTTGAAACACTTGCTGCTGAAGTGGGTGTCGAATTCTTTCCAAGTGATATTACGCAAAAACCCATTGATATTGCTAATGCGGCGATAGCTTACGCTAAAAAGAAATTTATTGATGTTGTGATTGTCGATACCGCCGGTCGTTTGCATGTCGACGGCGAAATGATGGATGAGATTAAAGATCTTCATCGTGCCATTAAACCGATTGAAACACTCTTTGTTGTTGATGCGATGACCGGTCAAGATGCAGCCAATACCGCTAAATCTTTCAATGAAACATTACCCTTGACGGGGATTATATTAACTAAAGCCGATGGTGATGCACGCGGTGGTGCAGCACTTTCTATCCGTCATATTACGGGTAAACCGATTAAATTTATTGGTATGGGCGAAAAAGTAGATGCGTTAGAGGCTTTTCATCCAGACCGAATTGCCTCACGAATTTTAGGTATGGGTGATGTTCTTTCATTAATCGAAGAACTTGAAACTAAGGTCGACAAAGAAAAAGCGGAAAAATTAGCGCGTAAAGTTAAAGCCGGTAAGGGGTTTGATTTAGAAGACTTTCGTGAGCAGTTAATACAGATGAAAAGTATGGGTGGCATGACGGGCATGATGGATAAATTGCCGGGCATGGGGAAAGTGCCTAGCGGTGTTAAAAATCAGGTTAATGATAAAAGTACAGATCAGATGGAAGTGATCATTAATTCGATGACCAAAAAAGAGCGTGGCAAACCAGAAATAATTAAAGGTGGTCGTAAACGCCGGATCGCAGCAGGCTCTGGTACACAAATCCAAGATGTGAATAGATTATTAAAACAATTTATGCAAATGCAGAAAATGATGAAAAAGATGTCGGGTAAAGGTGGTATGCGTAAAATGATGGGCAGTATGCAGGGTATGATGTCTGGCGCAGGTGCCCCTCCCGGGCGGAGATGATTTTAGAAACAAATCAGCGCATTAATATTTTTTTATAGTCTACTCAATAAGCTCAAGTTGATTGTTTTCACCGTCTTCTTGGGCTTTTTTGATCCACTGAACTGTGATTCTAGTCGCTTAACTGCGGTGAAAGTGTGATTTATATTGTTCTTTTGCCTGATAAGAGTATAATTTTGCAGCTTTCTACAAAAGCAGGTGGTCAGAATATTCTGGCTTACGACGTTTAATAATAAATAGAGGACGATATGGTAACTATTCGTTTAACTCGTGGTGGCGTTAAAAAACGCCCATTCTACCAAGTGGTAGTAACTGATAGCCGTAGCCCGCGTGACGGTTGTTTCCTTGAAAAAGTAGGCTTCTTTAACCCTACAGCACAAGGCCAAGCAGAAAGATTACGTTTAGATACAGATCGCATCAACCATTGGGTTGGTCTTGGCGCACAGCTAAGTGATCGTGTTGCTAAACTTGTAAAAGATAACGCAGTAGCTGCTTAAATTGCAGTTAGGTGAGGGGAGATCGGTGAGCAAAAAAGCAGAACCAATTGTAATCGGTAAGTTTGGTGCGGTTCATGGTATCAAAGGCTGGTTGAAAGTTCACTCCTACACCGATGATCCTGAAAGCATTTTTGAATATAAGCCTTTGTTAATGAAGTCAAAAGGGCAGTTTCAAGAAGTTAATATAGCTGATTGGAAACGTCACAGTAATGGTTTTGTTGCAAAAATAGTAGGATTTGATGTTAGAGAAGAAGCACAAGCCTTAGTCGGTTTAGAGCTGCTCGTTGACTCAGATAAGCTTCCTAATTTGGAAGAGGATTTCTATTGGCGTGATTTAATCGGGTGTCAGGTTAAAACTGACAATGGTTACGATCTGGGTGTTGTCACCGAGATCATGGAAACAGGCTCAAATGATGTGCTTGTTGTAAAAGCCAACTCGAACGATGCTTTCGGACAGAAAGAGCGATTAATCCCGTTCATCGACAAGCAAGTAATTTCCAACGTGGATATTACAAGCAAATTAATTCAAGTTAATTGGGAACCTGATTTCTGAATACCCTAGGAGAAAAGTGATGTGGATAGGGGTTGTAAGCCTCTTCCCGGATATGTTCCGGGCCATTAGCGACAATGGGGTAACAGGTCGAGCGGTAAAAAATAAGCTGCTTTCTATTCAATGTTGGAATCCTCGTGATTTCACCTTGGATAAACATAGAACGGTTGATGATCGTCCCTATGGTGGTGGGCCTGGCATGTTAATGATGGTGAAACCTTTAAGGGATGCCATTTTAGCTGCCAAAAAGGCTGCAAGGGAAGCAGGGCACGAGGCAAAGGTGATTTATCTTTCTCCTCAAGGTAAGCGTTTAGATCATTGTGGCGCGCAGTTATTATCAGGCTCTGATGCTTTGATATTAGTGGCTGGGCGTTATGAGGGTGTAGATGAGCGTTTAATAGAAAGCCTGGTTGACGAAGAATGGTCAGTTGGTGATTATGTTTTAAGTGGTGGTGAGTTGCCAGCCATGATTTTAATTGATGCTGTGGTGCGTTTTGTACCCGGTGTGTTAGGTCATGTGTTATCAGCCGAGCAGGACTCCTTCGCGGATGGATTGCTTGATTGCCCCCACTATACGCGACCTGAGGTGCTAGATGGAAAGCAAGTGCCAAGTGTATTATTAAGCGGTGATCATGAAAAGATTCGTCTTTGGCGATCAAAACAAGCACTGCAACGCACGAAACAAAGAAGGCCCGATTTATTAAATAACCTAGCTCTGACTGACGAGCAAGCTAAATTGCTTGCTGCACTGGAAAGTGACTCCGACTGACCAGCGATGTTATTGGCTAACTAGGTAATAAAGGTATTAAAATGAGCAATATTATACAAGCAATTGAAAAAGAACAAATGCGTAGCGATATGCCTAAATTTGCACCAGGTGATACTGTTATTGTACGTGTTCGCGTAAAAGAAGGTGAAAAAGAGCGTCTTCAAGCATTTGAAGGTGTTGTTATTGCTAAGCGTAACCGTGGTTTACACTCTGCATTTACCGTTCGTAAAATGTCGTCGAATGGTGAAGGTGTTGAGCGTGTATTCCAAACTCACAGCCCAATTGTAGGAAGCGTTGAAGTTAAACGTCGCGGTGTGGTTCGCCAAGCTAAACTGTACTACTTACGTGAACTTACTGGTAAGAAAGCGCGTATTAAAGAGAAGCTTGGCAAGAAGAAGTAATTTCTTGTCAAATTGTCATACAGCAAGGCCTGTTTAGATTGGCTTTAGCTTTAAAAGCTCGCTGATTGCGAGCTTTTTTTTGTTCTTAATTAATCTAAAACATCAAAATGCATAAACAACTTTATCGTTATCTGGTTATTTTTATCGGTGGCCTGAGTATTTTACTGGGCTTGTTGGGTATTATTTTGCCACTCCTGCCGACGACACCTTTTTTTATTTTGGCACTCAGCTGTTTCGCTCGTAGTTCCCCTTATTTCCATCAAAAGTTATTAAAGACTCCCTACTTAGGTGCAACTTTGCAAGATTGGGAAAAACATAAAAAAATTGATAAAAAGCGTAAATTACAGATCTATTTAGTAGTGCTAAGTAGTTTTCTGCTCTCTATATTAATATTAAGAGAGTCTTTTTTATTACAATTATTACTGCTTTTAATACTGTCTTTTTTACTGTTTTTTATTCACCGCATTGATGAAAAATAATCCCTGAGCAATAGGATAAACTATGTTCTCACCATGCTTTAACCATGTTTTAACTACGCAATAAAGGCAAACGTTCACTTTCAATATTGGGGTTAAATACCGGTAAGGTAATGATAAAACGCGTAAATAAACCCAGTTGAGATTCAATTTCTATATTGCCATGGTGCTGCTTAATAATTTGTGAACAAATAGTTAAGCCAATTCCCAGACCAAAGTGCCCTTCTCTTTTTGTGGTGTAATTCAGTTCAAATATTTTATCCAGATTATGTGCAGGCACCCCAGGCCCATTATCTTCAATAATAACTTGAATGCTGGGTGCTTCATCATAAGGCAAGTAGACAGTTGATATCTTTATAATCCCGGTGTCACCCGTTGCATCTATCGCATTCGATATTATATTTGTCCATACCTGTTCTAACTCGATAGGGTGGCACTCAATTTTAGGTAATTGTTGGTACTCTTTAATGACGCTGTGATGCTTCAATTTATTTTCAAAGATAATTAACGTCTCTTCCAAACCCTCATGAATATCAGCCAGCTCTGATACTGGACTATCTTGGGCTGCATAATGCTTTAAACTTTTTACCAAGTCCGCAATGCGTGAGGCACAGGCATTACTACTGCGTAAAATACTACCCACTTGATAGAATTTATCTAATAATAAAATACTTTCTCGTAAATTCCGGTTATTTTCCAGCGGGATTTGCTTATCGTCTAAGTCCATATTGATTAAATATTTGGCGAGCTTTTTATCCTTTATTTTAGGCAGTAGTTGCTTCGTTCTTTGGCGGATTTCAGAGGTGGACAAAGGGACTAAGCTCAAACCCTGCTGCAGGGTTCGCCGTGCAAGTTGAAAAAATGGTGAATTATCATTACAACAGAGCAGGGTGAAGATAAGCTCTTTTAATGAATCGGAGCCACGTAAAATGGCGGCGACGGGATTATTAAGTTCATGGGCAACACCAGTGACTAATTGCCCTAATACCACCATTTTTTCACTTTCGATAAGTTGATTGTAAGCAACGTCTAAAGATTCCAGAGTTTCTTGCAGGGCAAGTTCCGTTGAGATGCTATGTTGTAAACGGCGGTTGAAATTACGCAGCAATAAATTAGTGAAAGGGGCTAAAAGTGCTGTGTTTGATTGCATAATTTGTGAAAAAATAGTGTTATCAACTTTTAATACTTCAGTTTCAACCAGGGTAATACCTGTGCTAAAAGCAGGTTCCCCGGTTAAAAAGGACATACCACCCACCATAGTACCCTCCTGCATAATAGTAATATCCTGGATCTCTCCATGGGCATTACGTTTCTTAAGTAATACCTCACCCTTGGTAATAAACCAAAGAAAACAATTTTTTTCACCTTCACGAGTCAGTATATGGTTTGCGCTATAGTGACGGCGAATTTTATATTGATCACCTGTTTCTAATACTTTATATAAGGATTTGATCACCAAATGGGATAGTTCAGAGTCTGAATAAAGTGAATAATCAAGAAACTTTTCTTTGAAATTGGAGGGGTTAGACAGTTCTGGTTTATCTAATAAACGGGTTGTATCAACAATACTATTTTTGGAGGATGACGGGTGCTGCTGATGGTTTATTTTATAATGGCTTACCTGCTGTTGAATAATAGAGATCAGTTCCTGCGCTTGATAAGGTAAAGTTATAAAGTAATCAATATGTCCCTGGTTGATATAATCAATGAGCTCTGTGGCGCAAGGGGTGGCAGCATAAACAATTTTCCCCATTGTGCTGGATTGCGATCTCTTGAAAATGGACATTGCATTGCCGTCTGCCAATGTTTGCGCACAAAGTATCAACACTATATTTTGCTTGTTTTGTAAGATCAACTGCTCTGCTTGAAATAAGCTTGTCGCCTGCAGTAATGTTAAACGTATGTTTAAGGGGTGAAGATCTTCGATAATTTGAGCAAGGCGCTGCGGATCACTATCTATACACAACATAGTTAACATAGGCACAGTCTCCATAATTAATATATTACTAAGTATATAACGAGTTAGGTATGAAATAAGCTTCTCAGCGCTTATTTTAGACTGTTATAAAAATGAAGTTTTTTGTAAATATGCTTTTGGAAGGATTATGATAAACTTAATGATTTTATTTAAACACATTGTCCAACAATAAAGAGATCACATGAAAATAACATTACCTGAGTATGACAAGGCGCAAGTATTAGTAGTTGGCGATGTCATGTTAGATCGATACTGGCATGGGCCAACGGCTAGAATATCCCCAGAAGCGCCAGTGCCGGTGGTTAAAGTTGAGCAGATTGAAGAGCGTCCGGGCGGCGCTGCCAATGTGGCATTAAATGTCGCAGCACTCGGTGGTAAAGTCAATTTGATTGGTCTGGTCGGCGATGATGAAGCTGCCAATGTACTGGTGAAAAATCTTAAATCAGTGCATGTAAATACCGATTTTGTGAGCGTGCCTAATTTCCCGACTATTACCAAACTAAGAGTCTTAAGTCGTCATCAGCAATTATTACGTTTGGATTTTGAAGAGGGATTTGAGGGCATAGACAGCACAGATATTTTAGAAAAAATGCATGCTAGTCTAACGCGCCAGCCAAGTGTGGTTATCCTATCGGATTATAATAAAGGCTCGTTGGCTGATGTACAGAAAATGATTCAGTTGGCCAAAAAATTCAATTCAGTGGTGTTAGTGGATCCAAAAGGATCTGAGTTTGAAAAATATCGTGGTGCAACCCTATTGACTCCAAACCTTGCCGAATTTGAAGCGGTTGTGGGTAAGTGTCATTCTGAGAAAGAGTTGGTTGAACGTGGACTGGCATTGATCAAGGAATTGGATCTTGACGCTTTACTTGTGACCCGCAGTGAGCATGGTATGACGTTATTAAGAGAGGGACAAGAGCCGTTGCATCTGCCAACGCAGGCGCAGGAGGTTTATGATGTTACCGGTGCGGGTGATACTGTTATTTCTGTTTTAGCTTCGTCATTGGCCGCGGGCAGTTCATTTGAACAGGCCTGTACCTTAGCCAATGCAGCTGCAGGCGTGGTGGTCGGTAAAATAGGCACCTCAACGGTTAATACTATTGAATTGGCGAATGCGGTTTATAGTCAGCAGGAGATAGGTTTTGGTGTGCTTTCAGAAGAACAACTAAAACTGGCGGTCAAACTTGCTCAGCATCGTGGAGAGAAAGTGGTGATGACCAATGGCTGCTTTGATATCCTTCATGCGGGTCATGTTTCCTATTTAAATACAGCACGCGAGCAGGGTAATCGTTTAATTGTTGCGGTAAACAGCGATCAATCGGTGCGCAACTTAAAAGGGCAAGGGCGTCCTGTGAATCCTGTTGATCGTCGTATGGCTGTATTGGCCGGGTTAGGGGCAGTTGATTGGGTCATTGAATTTACTGAAGAAACACCACAGCGCCTGATCGCTGAGATCTTGCCGGATCTGCTTGTTAAAGGTGGAGATTATTTGCCAGAAGATATTGCCGGTGGAAAAGAAGTGATTGCTAACGGTGGTGAAGTACGTGTTTTGCAGTTTGAAGAGGGCTGTTCAACCTCTGAAATTATTAAAACGATTCGTAACAATAGTTAGTATTAACCATGCCTAATATTAACTATGTTTAATTTTAACTATATTTAGTTTTAACAGCAGCCATTAATAGCGTTAAAGTGAATAAAAAGGGAGGCAGATTGTCTCCCTTTTTGACTAGATTTTTTTTGAAATTTGATTTTTAAAATTCAGTTTATGGCATTAAGCAAATTTTAGAGATAAATGAGCGGCCTTTAATATTTTTCCAACACTGTTGGATCGACTTCAATTAAATTGTTAGAAATATCGATAATATCTTGTTCGGCCAGAGTACCTGCAGAAAGTTTAAGCTGTAACATATTGATAATATAGTCATAACGTGCATTAGCTAATAGATTTTCAGATTCGTATAACGCGCGTGTCGCATCTAATACATCAACGATAGTACGTGTACCCACTTCAAAACCCGCTTTTGTTGCATCCAGGGCACTGCGTGAAGAGAGCACTGTTTGTTCATAAGCACGAAGAGAGCTGATTGATGCGCCAACATTGTTATAACCTCTATTGATCTGTGCTTCTGTGCTACGGAATGTTTGTACTAAATCTTCACTGGCATAAACATAATTATATTGTGCTTGTTTGACCTGTGAGTTAATACTGCCCCCGGTGTAAATCGGCACATTTAAGCTTAGTCCGATAGTGCCGTTACTAATGTCTGTATCACTAACGCTACTATTATCATAGGATGTGTTTTTGTAACCTACTCCAGCGGTTAAATCTAAGGTGGGTTTATGGCCAGTTTTGGCTAAATCGATTTGCATTTTAGCCAATTCTTTAACAATGCGTTTGCTATGCAAGGCTAAGTTGTACTCTAATGCTTTGCTGCGCCAGAGAGACACACCACCTTCAATTTTCTGTGCGCTAAAAGTGTTCGTATTTAAATACGACACCTTGAGGACATCTTCCCCGGTTAATTCGCGCAATGCATAATAAGTATTAGCTAGATTATTTTCTGCAATAATTTCATCGGCTGTTGTTCTGTCGTAGGCAGCTTGTGCTTCATGTACATCGGTGATCGCAATTAAACCCACTTCAAAACGCTGTTTAGTCTGTTCAAGTTGGCGTTCAACCGCGCGTTTATTTGCTTTAATTGATTTTACCGCTTCATCTGCACGTAAGACATTAAAGTAAGCCGTTGAGGCTCTAAATAATAAATCCTGCGCAGCTAAACCATAAATGCTGGCATATTGTGTTGCTTGTTTTTCAGCAATGCTTAATTGTTGCCAATGTGAACCATTATAAAGTGATTGGCTTAATCCAATATTGGCCCCAACGTTTGAATTACTTAAATTATCATTATTGTAATTGGTATAATTTGTTTCCAGTCCAAAGCCTATTTGTGGTAATAATGCGGCATTTGCTTGTGTTACTTTTTCTAAATAGGCATCATACTGCGCTTTGCTTTTGAGGATAATAGGATCTTTGATTTTGGCGGTTTGGTAAACTTGTAATAACGTATCAGCTTGAACAGAGTAACTGTAGCTAGTCACGGCAAACAATGCCGCGAGAGTAAATTTTTTTATGGCCATGTTAATAAATCCTATGAGTGTGCGAGCTGCTTCAAATTTAGTGACAGATTAAGTGTAATATAAAACATCCAGGTTAGGTGTTTTGCTAAGGAATAAAAAAATGAACGTTCATTCAGGTGGAAGTGTATTTTATAATCAAGATGATGTACAAGTATTATCGAAAGAATCTTTATATAAAGGCTTTTTTGAATGTAATTTATATACATTAAAACATAAATTATTTGCAGGTGGTTGGAGCCCCGAAATAAAACGTGAGTTTTTTGAACGTGGTCATGCGGCCGTATTATTACCCTATGATGTAAAAAACGATACCGTGGTATTAATAGAGCAGTTCCGTTTGGGGGCCATGGCAGGTGATAAATCCCCTTGGTTATTAGAGTTAGTGGCAGGGATTATTGAGCAGGATGAAGTGGCTGAACAAGTCGCTAAACGTGAAGCCTTTGAAGAAGCGGGTTTAACCGTTAAATCATGCCAATTTATGCTTAATTATTTAGTGAGTCCGGGTGGTACAACGGAACAGATCGATCTTTTTATCGCCAACGTAGATAGCAGTGAGGTGGGGGGACTATATGGACTCGCGCATGAAGGAGAAGATATACGTGCCCACGTTGTACCAAGAGAAACAGCTTATCAGTGGGTAAAAGAAGGGAAAATATATAATGCGGCGACTATTATTGCCTTACAATGGCTCGAACTAAATAGAGACAATTTAACAATTTAAGGCGTGAGAATCTAAAAATAAAAAGGTTTGGATTACTTATCAGTAATAATCCCGTTAGTTAGATCGCAAATTTACAAGTAAATGGCGCATGATCTCATTTTTTCAGCATTTTTTTAAAAAAGCTAACTAAGCCAATGGTAAAGTTATTCACTTAAGTTATAACGGCAATTATATTAAGGTCAGATCATGTGCGTTAACAAATATTGCAATCATTAACTCTAGGTCAAATTATGAACATTAACCAATATTGCAATATCCATTAATCTACGAATGAAAGTTATGAGCACACAAGCCACAAAATTAAGATCAGACCAGCAGGGTTGTTTACAACTTCTGCAAATCACCGATACCCATCTTTTTTCCGATCGGAATAAAGACTTGCTTGGTATTAAACCAGCTGAAAGTTATGAAGCTGTGATTAAACACGCCTCTCGTTACTCATCCAAGTGTCAGGCAGTTTTATCAACGGGAGATCTATCTCAAGATCATACCCAGCAATCTTACCTTGATTTTACCAAGCAGATAAAAACCTTGAATTTACCCTGTTACTGGTTGCCCGGCAATCATGATACGCAATCGGTGATGTTGCCCAGTCTTTTGCAGGAGGGCCTCGCGCAGAGCAAACAAATTGTTAGCGATTTTTGGCAAATTATTTTACTGGATTCACAAGTTGAAGGTGCGCCCCATGGGTTTTTAACGGAGCAGCAACTGAATTTTTTACAGCAAGCTTTGACTGAATATCCCGATAAACATACTCTGATTTGTGTGCACCATCATGTTTTACCGGTTAAATCAGCCTGGTTAGATCAGCATATTCTAAAAAATAATCAGCAATTTTTAGAACTCATCAAGTTGCATAAAAATGTACGTGTGGTGCTGTCCGGGCATGTTCATCAGGCGGGTGATATCGAATTTAATCAGGTGCGATTTTTAACCAGCCCATCTACCTGCTTACAGTTTAAGCCCAATTCTGAGGATTTTGATGTTGATGATAGTGCGCCCGGTTACCGCTATTTAGCGTTGCATAAAAATGGTACTATTACGACCAAAGTTGAGCGCGTAGCGCATGGAGAATTTTCCCCCAATAAAAACGCAACAGGTTATTAATGCAGAAAATTTTATTATCCCTACACGGTTATCATAGTTCTCCCGGATCCTTAAAAGCGCGATTAATGTCTTCTTATTTAGCTGAGCACTTCCCTGAAATAAGCTTTCTCTGTCCACAACTCCCCTGCCAGCCTGAGAAAATGTGGACGCTGATTGAGTCTGTTTTTGAGCAATATAAGGGTGCGGAAATCGCTGTTATGGGGAGCTCCTTGGGGGGGTATTTAGCAGCAAATGCGAGTGAGCAATATGGGGTGAAAGTAGTGTTAATAAATCCTGCTGTTCTTCCCTATTGTTTACTGCAGCAATACACGGGAATGCAAACTCACCCTTATACACAAGAGTCTTATCGGATAGATGAAAACTATCTGCAGCAGTTAAGAAAATTAGCGGTAAAAGAGTTGAGTGATCGGCAAAAATATTGGGTTTTATTACAAAAAAAGGATGAAGTTTTAAATTATCAGGAAGCCTTTGATAAATTCCAGGGATGTAAAATAACCTGTGAAGAGGGGGGCGATCATAGTTTTATTGGTTTTGAACGTTTCTTACCTGATATTATTAAATTTTTATTTTAGCGATTATTTTAGGTGATTATTTTAGGTGGTCACCGGTTAAAATAACTTTCCCCATTTTTCCAAAACAACTCCCCGCGTATTACAATATAACCTTTTACAACTGACGCGGATAGAAATCGCCAGGCAGATTCAACTTTGAAGTATTACTGACTTAGCGATGAAAAATTCTGAACATAAGTGTAAGTAGCACTATTTCACAGCAAATATTATCCATTTGCTAATCACTCTGTGTTGATTTGTCGCAGTCTCTCTACTTATTCGAAAGATAGCTGATTAATCAATAAGATCTTTCGTCTGCTGTGAATAAAGAAACTAGTTAAAAAATAAGGTAATGATATTTATGAAAAAATTTGGGTTTATAGGCTTAGGAATTATGGGTAATGCAATGGCATTAAACTTGGTTAAAGCAGGGCTAGATGTAACAGTTTGGAATCGAAATGTTGATAAATGTACTGAACTGGTTGCACTGGGCGCTCATCAAGGAAAAACACCAAGAGAAGTAGCAGAAACATGCGATATCACTTTTACTATTGTTTCTGATCCTGCAGCTGCTTTAGCTATTTCTGAAGGGCCTGATGGCGTAGTGGCAGGCATTGGTGAAGGTCGTAGTTATATTGATATGTCTACTGTTGATGATGCGACTTCACAAACTATTTCAGCAGCAATAATAAAAGCAGGCGGGCGCTTTTTAGAAGCTCCTGTTTCTGGGACAAAAAAACCAGCGGAAGATGGCACTTTAATTATTTTAGCAGCAGGAGATAAGTCCCTTTATGATGATGCCTTACCCGCCTTTGAAATAATGGGGAAAATGTCTCCATACTTGGGTGAGGTTGGTCAGGGCGCTAAAATGAAACTTGTAGTCAATATGATTATGGGTGGAATGTTAAGTATTTTCAGTGAAGGAATATCACTCGGCCTTAAAGCAAACCTTGATGGTAAACAGTTACTAGATATTATTGATGCAGGTGCAATGGCAAACCCTATGTTTAAAGTTAAAGGGCCAATGCTATTAGATGAAAATTACACTACAAGCTTTCCTCTTAAACATATGCAAAAAGACATGAGATTAGCTGTAGATTTAGGTGATAAATTAAATTTAACGTTACCGACTGCCGCTATTACAAATGAATCTTTCAAACAAGCACGTAAAGCTGGTTTTTCAGATGAAGACATAGCTGCAATTTATAAAACAGTGAAATAAAGTCTATAAGATATAGTGCTAATTTTTCTACCTTAAATAATCGTAGTAATAGCAGCTATTACTGCGATTATTTTTATTGAACTATATAAAATAATGATCGAATAATAAGAAACGTAACCTAATTATTTTAATTACTCTGGAGTATTAATCAAAACTGAGGTTATATATACCCATGTTACTTCAAGATGCTTTGTCAGGCGCAAGCTCTTCGATCAGAGCAAGACGCAAGATGACCTTTCGAGCGATTAACTGCGTTAATCCTCTAGCGGTAGATGTAAATGGTTATTCCCTTTCCGATTGGTGCAATTTTCCCTCACAGGGAGGACCAATTAATTTCTGATGGGACTAACAAAAGAAACCGTCATTCAAAAATGACTATTAGTGAACGAATGCCGATTGTTATCGCATTCCATCAATCAAATCATCGAGATTTCAAGATCTTCTATATCGGTCTGGTATAAAGGTATTGGTCTGAATTTATTCCTAACCCACTCAGCTATGCCAAAAGCATTAAATTTATGATCAAGTTCTTCAAAGGAAGAATTTACGATTACAAAGCCGCTGGGATAATTTTTAATAGTAAATCTGATCACTTTATTAATACGTTTGGTATTACCCGTTTTATAATAATCGCCAAACTTATCAATTCAAGAAACATCTAAAAAGCCATAGCTGGATATATATGGAGGCTCCACATCTGTCAAATAATTGAATTAAATAAATCATTAAAATACTCTGTTTCGTAACCCTAAGGGTAATGCAGTGAAATAAACGGCCGGTGTTCATGAACAGGTTTTCACTAGCGTTAAACCATTTTAATTCGGCTCTGTTCCATTTTATTGTTGTCCTCCATATGCAAATTGTAAAATTTTCTGAGAATTAAGCTTTGAGTGACTTTCCCTAAACTAAGCTAGATAATGTGGCAAATACTTTGTCGCAACTCCTCGCATTTTTCCATTAACCCAACCTTTAAAGTGAGCAATCGCGCCATTAACCGTTTGGGTCTTCATTTTAGGTGATTACTGGTTAAAATAACTCCCCGCGTATTACAATATGAGTACAAGCATGAGCGAGTAGTACAATTCAGATTTTATTTTAGTGATTAATTTCAGATGATAATTGGGTAAAATGACCCCCCCGTTTTTTCAATATAAGTACAAGCATGAGCGAGTAGTACAATTCAGATTTTATTTTGCTGATGAATTTTAAGTGATAATTGGGTAAAATGACCCCCCCGTTTTTTCAATATAAGTACAAGCATGAGCGACCAATACAATTCAGACTTTATTTTGCTGATGAATTTTAAGTGATAATTGGGTAAAATGAATCCCCCCATTTTTTCAATATAAGTACAAGCATGAGCGACCAATACAATTCAGACTTTATTTTGCTGATGAATTTTAAGTGATAATTGGGTAAAATGAATCCCCCCGTTTTTTCAATATAGGTACAAGCATGAGCGACCAATACAATTCAGACTCGATCGAGGTATTAAACGGTCTTGATCCCGTTCGCCACCGTCCGGGAATGTACACCGACACATCACGTCCGAATCATCTTGGTCAGGAAGTTATCGACAATAGTGTGGATGAAGCGCTAGCGGGGCATGCGGCGACTATCCAAGTGATTTTACACGAGGATCAATCATTAGAAGTTATTGATGATGGACGTGGTATGCCGGTTGATATTCACCCTGAAGAGCGTATTTCAGGTGTTGAGCTTATTTTCTGTAAATTACATGCAGGGGGTAAATTTTCAGGTAAAAATTACGAAATATCTGGTGGTCTTCACGGTGTTGGGATCTCCGTCGTTAATGCATTATCAAAACGTGTTGATGTGAGTATTCGTCGTGATGGTCAAGTGTATGAAATTGCCTTTGAAAATGGTGAAAAGGTTGAGGAGTTACACGTAACGGGAGTCTGTGGAAAACGCAATACAGGTACGACAGTACATTTTCATCCCGATCCCGCTTACTTTGACAGCGCCCGCTTTTCAGTGTCCCGTTTACTGCATCTGTTAAAAGCCAAAGCCGTCTTATGTGCGGGTCTTACCATCAAATTTAAAGACAAAGTAAATAAAAATGACTATCAGTGGTGCTATCAAGATGGTTTAAATGATTACCTGCTGGAAGCTGTTGCAGACAACGAGTTATTACCACCGCAGCCCTTTACTGGCAAGTTTTCAGCAAAAAGTGAAACAGCAGAGTGGTCGGTAGTGTGGTTACCCGATGGCGGGCCTTCACTATCAGAAAGTTACGTAAATTTAATACCGACAGTGCAGGGCGGCACACACGTTAATGGTTTTAGGCAGGGACTGCTGGATGCAATGCGTGAGTTCTGTGATATTCGTAACCTTCTACCGCGCGGTCTAAAATTAAGCCCGGAAGATATTTGGGATAGATGTGCCTATATCCTTTCGGTTAAAATCAAAGAGCCGCAGTTTGCCGGACAAACTAAAGAACGACTCTCATCAAGGCAGTGCGTCGCTTTTGTTTCCGGTATAGTAAAAGATGCCTTTAGTTTATGGCTCAATGCGCATGTTAATGAGGCTGAGTTACTGGCTGACTTCTGCATTAATAATGCCCAGACCCGGACGCGTAAAACTAAAAAAATTGCCCGTAAAAAAATAACTCAAGGCCCCGCTCTTCCAGGTAAATTAACTGATTGTTCGACTCAGGAAACCATGCGTGGGGAGATTTTTTTAGTTGAAGGTGATTCGGCTGGTGGCTCTGCAAAACAGGCGCGGGATCGCGAGTTTCAGGCTATTATGCCGTTACGGGGAAAAATCAAAAATACCTGGGAAGACGACTCTGATATTATTTTAAATTCCGAAGAAATACATAATATATCCGTGGCGATAGGAATCGATCCTGCTTCCTCGGACTTATCCGGTTTACGTTATGGAAAAATCTGTATCCTTGCCGATGCCGATTCCGATGGTCTGCATATCGCGACGCTTATCTGCGCCTTGTTCGTTCGTCATTTTAGAGCCGTGGTTGATGCCGGACACCTGTTTGTCGCGATGCCGCCATTATACCGAATCGACATAGGTAAAGAGGTTTATTATGCCTTGGATGAAGCAGAAAAAGACGGGGTGTTAGACCGTATCGAAGCGGAGAAAAAACGCGGTAAAGTCAATGTTCAGCGCTTTAAAGGTTTGGGTGAAATGAACCCGTTGCAGTTACGTGAAACGACTATGGATCCTAATACTCGCCGTTTAGTTCAGCTGACGACCGAAGGCGCTGAGGAAATGTTAGAAATGATGGATATGTTACTGGCGAAAAAACGCGCAGGAGATCGTAAAGTCTGGCTTGAAGATAAAGGTGATATGGCATCGGTTGATTAATTACCCGCGCTCATTGCACATTAATACTATAAAAAGAGCGTGCTTATCACCTGCTTATCTTGGTAGATAAGTGGTTGATGAGCACCATATTTGAGCTTTAAATGAATTATCCAACCCTGTTGCAGGGTGAATAATTCATTTTTTTTGAGAATTTTAACTCATAGAGAGTAGGGCTACACTGCGGCTAATTCTGCCTTGCTGCGCTGGCAGGTAGCTCCACTGCGGGTAACGGCATTAAGGACTGCCTGCAAAGAAGCGGTGACTATATCGTGGCACTTGGCTGCCGCGCAGTAACGCGCGCCTTGAACGCTAAGTTGCACATAGGCGATCGCTTCGGCCTGTTCATTTTCAGCCCCTTTTTTGCTCGGCAGGGCATGCTCGCTATAATCGATTAAGACAATATCACTTCCGATTGACGCACTTAACCCTTTGACAAAAGCGTCCAGAACCCCTTTACCCTGACCATTAATAGTCACTGCACCGTTATTAGTATCGAGTATCTGCGCCTCTAAACTATCTGCGTTACTTTGACGGTTAAGCTGGTAGTTGTCGATACTGGCGGTTTTCTGTGCTGCTAAATAAGTACTGGAAAAAATATCGTGAATAATAGTCGCTGAAACTTCACTTTCTGAGCGTTCGGCATGCTGTTGTACATGGGGACTAAAGTCAACCTGCATCCAGCGCGGCATTTGTATACCGTAGTCCTGCTCCAGTATATAGGCGACTCCGCCTTTTCCTGACTGGCTATTAATGCGAATAACCTGCTGATAAGTTCGCCCTAAATCGCGCGGATCAATCGGCAGATAAGCCACTTGCCATTGTGTTTCTGGTTTCTCTATTCGCTGCGCCGCATCAATCGCCATACATTTGTTAATCGCATCCTGATGGCTGCCAGAAAATGCTGCAAAAACTAATTCACCGGCGTAGGGATGACGAGGGTGTACGGCTAATTGTGTGCAGCGCTCAATGGTTGCAATAATACGATCCATATCGGAAAAATCGAGTTTTGGATCAATGCCCTGACTATATATATTCATCGCCATCGTCACTATATCCATATTACCCGTGCGTTCACCGTTGCCAAGTAATGTCCCTTCGATACGATCAGCACCGGCCAGTACACCGAGCTCAGAGGCAGCGACGCCACAGCCGCGGTCATTGTGAGTATGTAAGCTGATGCTGACCGATTGGCGGTGGCTGATATTGTCGCAGATCCATTCAATTTGATCTGCGTAGACGTTAGGCGTTGATGTCTCAACCGTCGAGGGTAAATTAATAATTACCTTGTTGTCAGGTGTCGGCTGCCAAACGTTAATGACAGCATTACACACCTCTAAGGCATACTCCCTTTCGGTGCCGGTAAAACTCTCGGGCGAGTATTGAAACGACCACTTTGTCTCGGATTGAGCGGCGGCAAATTCCTGCATCCATCGCGCACCTTGTATGGCAAGGGTTTTAATTTCATCGCGCGATTTTTTAAATACCTGTTCTCGCTGCACCGTTGAGGTTGAGTTATATAAGTGCACTATGGCTTTTTTTGCGCCTTTTAAAGCGGCAAAGCTGCGTGCTATTAAAGGCTCGCGTGCCTGGGTTAATACTTGAATAGTGACGTCGTCTGGAATTAAATCCTGTTCAATTAATTGACGCACAAAATCAAAATCAGGTGCCGATGCTGCGGGAAAACCAACTTCAATCTCTTTAAAGCCGACATCAACTAACAGTTTAAACATATCAAGCTTTTGGCTTGGGCTCATAGGTTCAATCAGAGCTTGATTACCATCGCGTAAATCTACACTACACCACAGAGGTGCTGCTTTGATACTTTGATCTGGCCAGCGTCTATCGGTTTTTGGAATGGATGGATAGGCGCGATATTTTTTATGGTTAAAGCTAGAGTTGATATTCGACACGAGTCATTTCCTTGTAAATCATTGGCAGTGGAGAGATGAATTTGCGAGTTGGTGCACCTTGGTAAGGGGTTAACCGCCCGTTTCCGGTAAGAAACTTCGCTCGCTATCCATGTACTAATTTTATAGCGAGTTGGTGCACCTTGGTAAGGGTATAACCGCCTGTTTCCGGTAAGAAACTTTGCTCGCTGTCCATGTACTCACTATAGAGTGAATAGTGTAGCGAGTGGTTGCAAAGTAACTCTTATTTTTAACTTTTTGTGCAATAAATAACTATATAATATATTATTGTTAGATAAAAACTCTACACAGGTGAAATGTTATGCAGGAAGTCATTAAATTAGACCGTATTGACAAGAATATTCTTAGGCTGATGCAGGGAAATGCACGCATTAGTAATCTGGAATTAGCCGACCGTGTTGGCTTATCACCCACGCCTTGTTCACGTCGTGTGAAACGTCTGGAGGAGTCGGGAATCATTGATAAACATGTTACTTTATTGAAACCCTCGGTACTTGGCTTAAATTTGACCGCCATGATTGGTATCTCAATGGATCGCCATACCCCGGATCGTTTTGATAAATTTGAACGTGCGGTTGCAACGTTACCTGAGGTACTGGAATGTTTAATTGTGACAGGGCAGAGTGCTGATTTTTTATTAAAAGTAGTAGTACGCGATATGCAGCATTATGAGAAATTTTTACTAGGGCAATTAACTAAGCTCGAAGGGGTTACTGGTGTACATTCAAGTTTTGTATTAAGGGAAGTGGTCAAAAAGACTGAATTTCCACTCGATTGAGTTATCTGTCTCTATTAGCAAAGATATTTTCGACTGTTATCGTGCTTAAAAAAACAGCGCAGGATTAAGCGCTGTTTTTTTGTCATTAGGCCTAAAAATAGTAACAATGTTATAGATGATAAAAGCAAAGATAGCTGAAACTGTTTTTCAAATAATAAATAATAAATGATAAGAGCATCGGATTTATTATAAGTCACCCTTTACAATTTAAGACCCTGAGCCAGATCCTTGTACTGACCGAAAAAAGTTTTCAAATAATCAATTAATAAGCGCAGTTTTTTAGATTCTGCTCCACCGGATGGAAATACCCCATAAAGATCAATATCATTAAGCTGGTATTCACCAAGAATTGATTCCAAGGTGCCTGCCTGTATTTTTGGCCAGGCATCATAAGTTGGAATACGGCCTAACCCATGGCCACCTTCAACAAAAGCGGTGCGCGCTGCTGCATTATTAGTACTGATCCCCCCTTTGACTTTAATACTAAAGGATCTATTACCTTTGCTTAACTCGATCGTACTGGATGTGAGTTTGTAAATAACCCACTCATGGGCAGTTAACTGAGCAGGGGAGGTTGGATAACCATGCTTTTTAAAATACGCGGGGGCGCCGCATAAACAGGTGCTTAGACTGAAGAGTTTACTGGCCTGCAAACCGGAATCTGGTAAGGGTGCGCCACGAACGGCAAGATCGATTCCCTCCTTAATAACATTAACCACTTCATCGGTGAGTTTCAGATCCAGATCGATTTTAGGGTAAAGCTTTCGAAAAGCATTTAATGCCGGGACGATGATTTGCAGACCCAGATTGACCGGACAGGTTATTTTTAACAGACCTTCAGGTTCATTTTTTAAATTTTCAATCTGCTGGTGGGCAGCTGAAGCCTGTTCGGCAATAACCCTGCAGCGTTGGTAATATTGTGAACCCGCCTCCGTTAAGGTAATAGATCGCGTGGAGCGATTAAGCAGTTTAATGGCTAAATGGGTTTCGAGCTTTTTAATGTGATAACTCACCACGGCACGTGATAAACCAATATGTTTGGCCGCGGCGCTTAAACTGCCCTGCTCTACTACCCGGGCAAAGACAATCATACTTTTGAGTTGCTCAAATGAAATATCCATTATTTCTCTCTATAGCTAAATATTTATCTATTGTATCAATTATTGTAACAATGATGTCAGTTATGTCTGCATTGTTAAAATTCCTATACCGGCATACACTAATCACATAAATTAATCACACACAATCTATTTAACACTACATAAAGGATATAAAAAATATGAATGCTAAAAAAATATTAATGGTATTAACTTCGCACTCTGAACTGGGCAATACAGGTAATAAAACCGGATTTTGGATAGAAGAGTTTGCTGCACCTTATTATATTTTTAAAGATGCAGGCGTTGAAATCACTCTGGCTTCACCAGCTGGTGGACAGCCACCTATCGATCCAAACAGTGATACCGAAGATTTTCAAAGTGACTCAACTCGACGTTTTGCCGAAGATAGCGATGGGCAGTTGCAATTAAAGAACACTAAAGTGTTAGCAGATATTAATGCAGCGGACTATGACACTGTTTTCTACCCTGGTGGTCATGGCCCATTATGGGACTTGACGGAAAATGCTGATTCAATTAGCTTGATTGAATCATTTTTAACAGCTAACAAACCTGTTGCTGCCGTGTGTCATGCGACTGCCGCGTTGCTTAATGTTAAAAACCCTGACGGAGAGTTTGCAGTTAAAGGTAAAGTCGTTTCAGGTTTTACCAATAGCGAAGAAGAAGGCGTACAGTTAACCGATATCGTACCTTTTTTACTGGAAGATGAACTCATTAAACGTGGCGCAGAATATCAAAAAGGTGCCGATTGGTCAGCCTTTGCGGTACAGGATGGACTGATTATTTCAGGGCAAAACCCAGCCAGTTCAGCGTTGGTTGCAGAAAAATTAATGAAGCACCTGACGACACAAAAGTAGCTTAAATAATAGCCGCTTAAATTAGAGCAATTTAAATATGAGCCCCTTAATTAAGTGGCTCATATTGCCAATAAACAGTAGGAAGTCATATGTTAAATTTCAGTTTTCAAAATCAGACACGTATTCATTTTGGTGAAGGTCAAATCGATAAACTCTCTACCGAGATCCCAAAGGATGCCAAAGTATTAGTTGTTTATGGCGGTGGTTCCATAAAAAATAATGGCGTTTATGATCAGGTGGTCAATGCGTTAAAAGATCATACTTGGTTTGAATTTTCAGGCATTGAGCCTAATCCAAAGTACGATACTTTAATGAAAGCGCAGGCCGTCATTAAAGAGCATGATATCGATTATATAATGGCTGTTGGTGGCGGTTCTGTGGCTGACGGTTGTAAATTTATTGCGGCAGCAGCGCTTTATGCGGGTGATGATCCTTGGGATATTCTGGCTAAACAACAGCCGATAGAAAGTGCCTTACCGATTGGTGTTGTGCTGACCTTACCGGCAACCGGTTCTGAGACAAATACTAATGCTGTGGTAACACGTGACGGCAATAAATTACCCTTCTCAAGTGCTGCGGTGCGGCCACAATTTGCAGTGTTAGATCCTGCGGTTACTCTGTCGTTATCGGATCGACAAATCAGTAACGGTGTGGTGGATGCTTTTATCCATACTATGGAGCAGTACCTTACCTATAGTGTTAGTGGAAAAGTACAAGACCGTTTTGCTGAAGGTCTATTACAAACCTTAATTGAAGAAGGGCCTAAAGCGCTGCAGCCGGAAACCAAAGATAATCTTGACGTCCGCGCTAATATTATGTGGTCTGCCACTATGGCATTAAATGGTCTGATTGGTGCCGGTGTACCGCAGGATTGGGCTACCCATATGATAGGTCATGAGCTGACGGGCGCTTACGAAATTGATCATGCGCGTACTCTGTCGATTGTTTTACCTGCAGTAATGAAAGTGCGCCGGACAGCGAAACATGAAAAACTGCTGCAATATGCAGAGCGTGTTTGGCATATTACCCAGGGCAGTGAAGATCAGAGAATTGATCAAGCTATCGCCTTGACGGAAGATTTTTTCCAGAAAATGGCGATGCCTATCCGCTTGTCAGATATTGAATTAGGCGCCGCAGATATTGATATTCTAATGGCTAATCTGGAAGGTCATGGCATGGTGGAGCTAGGTGAAACGAAAGAAATTACCCTTGCAATCAGTCGCCAAATATTAGAACAAGCAAGTTAATAACCACTTTCCCTTTCTTGATACTTTAGCTGGGGAAGCTTTCAGCGCAGTGATGGCTGAAAGCTTCCCCAGTCAAAGTGGAAAGCCCTCCTAGCACAGATTGGAATTATTTATGAGTCAAACTAAACAAGTCAATCGCCAATTTTTATTAGCATCGCGTCCGGTTGGCGCGCCCGTCCGCGCTGATTTTAATCTGGTTGAAACAGCTGTCCCGGCAATTAAAGAAGGTGAGGTTTTATTACGCAGCGTCTATCTTTCTTTAGATCCTTATATGCGTGGTCGTATGAGTGATGCTAAATCCTATGCGCCGGCGGTGGAATTGGGAGAGCCTCTGGTTGGTGGAGCAGTATGCCGTATTGAACAGTCACATAATCCTGATTTTGTAGTGGGGGATTGGGTTGTCGCCTTTGCCGGATGGCAAGATTATGCGGTCTCTGACGGTCAGAGTCTGCTTAAAATCGATGCCAGCCTGGCACACCACTCCTATGCGCTGGGTGTGTTAGGAATGCCTGGTTTAACCGCTTATATGGGCTTACTCGATATTGGTCAACCACAGGCCGGTGAAACCGTAGTGGTTGCCGCAGCAACCGGCGCAGTCGGTAGTTTAGTTGGACAAATAGCTAAATTAAAAGGCTGTAAAGTGGTCGGGATTGCGGGCGGTGCAGAAAAATGCAGGTACGCAGTTGAGCAGTTGGGGTTTGATTTTTGTCTGGATCATAAATCGGAAAATTTAGCAGAGCAATTAAGCAAGGCCTGCGATAACGGTATCGATGTCTACTTTGAAAGTGTTGGCGGTAAGGTTTTTGATGCCGTTTTTCCATTATTAAACACTAAAGCACGTATTCCTGTCTGTGGTTTAATCTCACAATATAACGCCACAGAGCTTCCTGAGGGCCCCGATAGACTTTCTATGCTGATGGGTACTTTGTTAGTTAAACGCATTAAAGCCCAGGGATTTATTGTTTTTGATGATTATGGTGATCGCTATAATGAGTTTAGTGAAGCGATGGGGGAATGGTTAAGTGACGGAAAAATTAAATATAAAGAGCAGATTGTCGATGGTTTAGAAAATGCACCATCTGCTTTTATCGGGCTGCTGCAGGGTGAAAACTTTGGTAAGCTTATCGTGCGTGTTGGACCTGATAATTTACAGTAAACGATAATTTAATTTATATTGTAAATTAAATACCATAAATAAAAAAACCGCTTAAGTTACTGCTAAGCGGTTTTTTTATTGATCCACTAAAGCTCCCTGAGATTAAAAAATCTCTCTTTAAGTGGTTTATCTTTGTCCTATGCCGTCAATACTGCATATTAATGGCTTCTTTAAATGTGTTGGCAAGGAGCTATATTTTGCCTTTTCATATAAAAATATTAGTTTAATCAGTATATTGTAATACTTCATTCTTTATAAAATCCAATATAATATTTATTGAATACAATAAAACCTACCGATTTTTCCCCTTTATAGTGGCTTATTTTCGCAATGCCAGGCCATGTAATCTCTATTGTTTTTTCTTAAACTGTCCTGCCTGTTGACTGATTAGTGATAATTAAACTTTTTTATATTGCTCTATTGTTAAATTCATGCTTTTTTGTGAGTACAGGGTTTACTTAATACTTAACAAATAATGATTAATCATTATTAATAAACAAGCGACAAGATGGAGAGTCTTTTTCAGCAGGTGTTAGCAGTTAAGTCAGTCGAATAATATGACTTACAAAACAGGGACTGTACTTCAACGCATAAGAACGTTTTTTTGTGTGGTCGTTATACAAGGAAGTTGTAGCCTATGGATTTAAATTCAGTAACCTCAACAATAAACAATAAAATTGCCAGACAGGGACATTTGCTGATCGTTAGCGGGCTCATCACTGTCTGGTCTTTGATTTAACCTGCGGACAGTCAGATGGACTTATGGGATATTGCTCAATGACAGGATGCTAAATACCTTTTGGTCTTTCATAAATAGCGGTCAGACCAGAACGGCATGGATAGCAGCGGCTTGATAACAGAGTGAATATTTATAAGTAGTGTTGCGAATACTTAATTCGTAATAAAATTAAACAAGGAGAAATGTCAATGGCAACACAATTATTGATTTATGGGCAAGTAGAGGCATTAAATAACAAACGTCATATCGATTGGTCTATTAAAGCGGGTAATAATTATAATTATGCCAAAAAAGTGAATTCTGTGCCTTTAATGGCAGTGGAATTTTCCAAGGCGTTTGAAGAATACTCAATTGTGTTTGCAGGTAGCGGTGATGAGTTATTACCTGTGGTTATTATGGGTGTACGTGAAGATGAAAATCTTTATGTCGATCAAGAGGGATCGTGGAAAGCTAATTACGTACCTGCGTTTATTCGTCGCTATCCGTTTGTATTTGCCAGTACTGACGATGGAAAAACATTGACCTTATGTCTTGATGAAAATTATGACGGTTGTAATCAAGAAGGGCTTGGTGAGCGTTTATTTGACGCTGATGGAGAACAGACTGAATACTTGGGTAAGGTGCTCGATTTTTTACAAGACTATCAAACTCACTATAAACGCACACAATTATTTTGTCAGGCATTAAATGAACTTGATTTATTTGAAGATATGGGTGCTAAGTTTACTTTGTCGTCGGGTGAAGAACGCTCCTTAACCGGGTTCAAAGTGATTAACCGTGAAAAATTGAAAGCTCTTTCTCAAGAAGCATTGTCAACATTGATGAAAAATGATGGTCTTGAATTGATTTATCTGCATTTACACTCAATGCGCAACTTTAATAAAGTGTTAGAGCGTCTTCCTAAACAAGAAGAAAATGCCAGTGAAGAAGTAAAAGAACTAGAAGCAATTGAATAAACAGCTACAGAGTCAGCTGACATGGTTCATACGCCCCAGTTAAGAGTTAATGAACTTAACGGGGTAAATAGAATGACAACATATAAAAAATATTTAAAATTAGATGCCATATAGCTGGTAAATGATCATGGTTAATGGGGAGGATTGATTGATATTTGATCGTTGTTGCGGATATTGAAAATATTTTGACCTTACTTCGAAGTCTCAATAACCCGACTGTGATTGTTATGGACTAATTAAGCTCAAAACGAAAAGCGAAAAGTTGCTCTGACATCACTTGATCTTCGCCTTGCAGCGCGGGCATAAATAATTCCTGGTCAACAAAAGCCAGCACCGCATCATCCAAAAGGGGGAATCCGCTAGAAGTTAGTATTTTAGGGTTTTTGGGCAGACCTTTTTTGGTGATGGTTAATTTTATGACTACTCGGCCTTGCTGGTTACGCAAAATGGCGCGTTGCGGGTAGACAGGTTTGCGACCGGAAACGACAATGGCTTCCTGCAATACGCCTTGATTTTTTGTGCTACTGGCCAGTGATGAGCTGTTTTCTGAGGGGGATTTTTTTATAACCGCCTTCTTTGCTGGACCGTTGCTCGTTTGTGGTGAAGAGGCTTGGTCTTTTGTTTTGCTCAGTTGCTCTGTTTCGTTGGTTAATATTTTCTCCGTTGCAAGTTGCTCGAGAAAAATCTCTGCTTTTAACTTCGCCACATTATCGGTACCGGCTGTTGCAAAGCTTTCCAGCAATGCCTGCTTTCTTAATTTAATTTCTGATTCAGAAAGTATTAAGCTTTTTGCACTGTATTTTATTACTTTTTTTGACTTAACTTTTGCTCTTTCTACGACTTCTTCTTCTGTAACGTAGGATTTCGCCTCTACTATTTTCTGCTCGGTTGGTGCTGCTAGTTTATCTTCTGCTGGATTCTGTCCTTTGTTAGGTTGGGAAATAAACTGGACTTGAACCGATTGCTCGCCGGAATTTAGCGGCAGTGTTGTAATGCGCTTGGGTTGATCAAGATAAAGAAAAATAAAACCATAGAAAACAAGGCTGATAATAAGAAAAGGGAAATAAGAGCTAATTATTTTCATGCACCACCGTCACTTTCATTGGTCTTTGTCGGTTGCAAAAGCAACATGATGGAATCCGGACAAGCGTAGTTTATCCAAAATTGATAAGGCGACACCTAAATCGGATTTTTTGTCACCACGTATTAATATGGGTAATTTATTGTCTTTTTGCAAGTTAATAACTTGCGCCAACATAAGCTCTTCAGTGGTTACTTCCTCATTAATAAAAAGTTGATTTTTGCTGTTTATACTAATAACTAACAGCTCCTCAGTTTGTTGCTGGCTATCAACTAACTGCGGTAATTCAATATTAATACTACTTTGCATAGTCATTTTAAGCATAACAAAAACAAAAAAAATCAGTAATAAAAAAATCACATCAAGCAGGGGTAACAACTCAAATCGGGCAGGCTGTTGAAAATTTTTCTTGCTTAATTTCATCGCGTTTTATTCCTGAAAGACTCTTTTTGTACCTGCCGAGCAGTCTCTTTCTGCTTTTGTAATTTAAGCTCATCAATGCTGAAATACTCTTTCTTTTTACTAATGGGGCTGGTGTACATCTCGGCCAGTGATTCCTGCGAGGTTTTATGCAGCTCTTTCATTTCCTCATGAAGATTAACCTTCACTTCATCTGACCCCTCTTTAAACTCGTAATGATAAGGCATTTCACTGTCTTTCTGCACTGTGTACTTAAACACTTCTTCGTTATCCTTGTTAGTACGACTCAACTCTTGCGTTTTCATAATTTCACTGAGCTCATTGGAGATAAGGCGCTGCTGATGGCAAATATGATAAAATTCACTGCCCACACCTTCCAAATGCAGTGTCAGTCTTTGCAGTAGTGCGCGAAATAGATTAAAGGGTAATAATGCCAATAGCGCAACCGATAAACCCATCGCAGTTGACACTAAAGCCTGTGCGATACCTGCAACGACCTCAGTGGGGTTGTTGACTCCCTGTACACCGAGAATATTAAAAGAGTGAATAATACCCAATACTGTGCCTAAGATGCCAAGCATTGGGGCAAGGGTTATCACGGTATCGAGTAAAGTTTGCCCGCGGGACATATTGTGGATTTTCCGTTCTGCGTAGGATTCCATTTTTTCATTGGGCGAAAATGGCAGGGCGTTGATACCAAATGCCAACATATTTAAAGCGGGTGTATCTAAACGCTGGCATGCGAGCAGTGCCTTGGTTTTTTCTTTTTTATTTAAATAGGCAAAACAATCGAGCAGTGGCAAGTGTTCTTTCTTAAAGTAGTAATGGAGCCAAACAAAACAACGCTCCAGAGTGACAACAGTGGTTAAAAATGAAGTTAACAGTAACAACCACATTATTAGGCCACCCTGTTGAAACCATAACGGCATCGCTTCATTGATTTGCTGCACCACAACAGAGAAATTGGCAGTGATCATGGTTATGTTGTCTATTGCCATACTTTATTTATTCCTATTTCTATTATTAAAGCTAATGCGTTACAGAAAAAACGTTCACACAGGTCCTATTTTAAACTCGACTGAAAGACGAGCGAATCCGAATTGTCGTCGGACGTTAGTTAATTTTTTTGAATCGTTATCCTAGTCTTTTTTAACCGGACTAATATTTGCCAAACTGATTTTATTGTTGATTTTAATTATATCAGCATTAATGGAAAAGTATGTGCTTAGATTTTTCTGGTTAAGCACCTGTTCCGGGGTGCCATCTGCAATAATAGTTCGCCCTGAATTAGCCTTTCCTGCGCCATGATTGAACTCAGTCTCCCCGAGCAATATTAAACGATCACAATAACTTGCTGCAAGGTTAAGGTCATGAAGTGCCGTGATGGCTAACTTTCCCGATTGCGTTAGCGATTGTATTAACTGCAGGGTTTCTATTTGGTGGCAAATATCTAAGCTTGCGATCGGCTCATCAAGCAAAATAGTCGCGGCCTGCTGAGCCAGTGCGCGGGCGATAATAACCCGCTGCTTTTCGCCACCCGATAAGGTGGTTACCGAGCGCGTTTTAAGGTGGATTATATCGGTTTTCAGCATCGCCTCCTGAATAATTCTGGTATCTTCCGCCGTTTCTAACTCAAAGGGCCCAAGGTAGGGGTTTCGTCCCATCGCAACCAGAGCCTGTACAGTAAAAGCATAGGGCAGTTCAATAGATTGTGGCACAAAGGCTAATTGTTTGGCGATATCGCGACGCTTTTGCGCATGAATATTCACACCATTAAGGTTGACGCTACCCGATTGTTGTTTTATCAAGCCTAACAGCAGTTGCAACAGGGTACTTTTACCCGAGCCATTGGCACCGATCAGGCCAACAAATTGGCCGGTTTTAAAGTCTAAATTAATATCCGTTAATAACGGTTTTTTATCATAGGAGAAAGCGAGCTTGGTACAACTTAAAGGCGACATAAATAAGGCTCCACTAACTTAAAACAAAACGTTGTTTGATTAAAAGAAATAGAAAGAAAGGTGCTCCTAACGCAGCCGTCACCACACCCAGTGGAATAGCCTGCTCACTAAAAAAACTGTTTAAAAACAGATCTGCGCCAAGCAGCGTAATTGCTCCGCCAAATAAACAGGCGGGTAACAGATAACGGTGTGCGGGGCCTAATAATAAACGTAAAATATGCGGTACAACCAAGCCGATAAAGCCGATTCCGCCGACCACTGAAACCGATGCTCCCACCATCGCGCTGCTGATAATTAAAAGATTGAGGCGCGTTTTGCGTACATCAACACCGACCGAGAGAGCATGCTGCTCACCTAACAATAATAGATCTAATTGTTTGCTATAAAATAGCAGTAATACAAATCCGCTCAGGACAATCGGCAGAATAATAAGCACATGATCCCAGGTGCGCCCATCAAGTCCGCCCATGGTCCAATAAATAATCATTCGTGCGACATCCCAATTACTCAGGGATAAAGCCAGTAATAATGAGGTGGCGGCGACATTAAGTGCGCTGATGGCAACGCCTGAAAGCAGCAGGGTAGCGATATTCGTTTGTCCTCTGCTGGAGGCCACGCGGTAAACAATGCTTAACGAGACTCCGGCACCAATAAAAGCAAACAGTGGAATGGCCCAGGCGGAAATAAGGGAAAAACCAAGATAAATAGCGATCACAGCGCCTAATGAGGCACCCGATGAAACACCTAATACGGAAGGGGAGGCCAGAGGATTACGGAACATTCCCTGCATGACCAGTCCGCATAACGCTAAACTTGCACCGGCAAACAGGGCAATAATAACGCGCGGTAAACGAATATCCATAATAACGCTGTGCTGCCAGTTGGCAATATCACTGCCTGGCGCAGTAAACAGAGCCTGTTTGAAGATAGTACCAATATGACTTAATGAAATATCAGCAGGGCCTTGTAACACCCCTAAGACAGTCAGAGCGATAACCAGCAGCATTAACAGTAATAATACTAAGCGGATGGTGGTTAAATTAGTGAACATTGATTTTCTCAGGGTAACTTTCTATTGCTGGATGCAGCAGTTGAGCTATTGCTTCAACACCTTTGATCCGGTGCTGGGAAACACTTCTGAGCCAGGTACCGGGAACGGCATAAATGTGATTGTTTTTCACGGCGGGTACATCTGCCCAGGCTTTTTTATTTTTTAAAATAGTGCGTGGGGAGACTTGCCCCTCTGCCTGATTAAAAATCCATTGGTTCATGACAATCACATCGGGTTGTAATGAAATAGCCAGCTCTTCGCTGATTTTATTTTCACCGTCAGCAAGGACGTCGTTGGTTACATTAATGCCGCCAGAAAGTTGAATGGCCTCATCCATTAAAGAGTTGCCGCCGACGCTGTAACCGTTTAGATCGTAATATAATACGCGCGGTGGTTTTTTATCTTTCACCTGCATTTTAATAAATGCGATGCGTTTTTGAAGATCGACAATCATGGTTTCACCCGCTGCCTTTGTATCGGTGACATTGGCGATAATGCGAATATTATTAAAAATATCGGCAAAAGAATTAAATTCACTGAGACGCACAATGGCAATGCCGCTGCGCAGGAGGTAACGCACTGTTTCGGGGTTGCTGTAGGAAGCGACAAACACTAAATCAGGCTGTAGCACGAGCATAGATTCAATCTCTCCTTGTGTACGGTAAATACTTTTATCAAAAAAACCCACAATATTGGACATACTGGGAGTATCAACATAACTGCTCACTGCCACTAAACGTTGCGGATTAATTAAACCTGAGAGCATATGATCGGTCGCCAAGGTGGCTGAGATAATGCGCACGGGTGTTTTTTTTAAAATAAATTTAATGCCCGTGGTATCTATTAATGTTTTGGGGAAATCCTGTCCTTCTATTTGGGTGGTAAAGTTACCCAAACCTTGGTCAAAAAGGGCAAATATTTGCCCTTTTTGAAAGTGGATCAGAGTAATAAAAAACACTAAAAGAAGGGTGAAAACGATCAGTTTTAGATTATTCATTTACCCTCCCGTTAGTGCTTTTTTTTACTTAAAGCTAAAGCCGATATAAGCTGTAAGCGGATCAGTGTTAAAACCTGAAACTTCTTGATAGTCTTTATCAAGCGCATTTTCAATACGGGCAGAAAGGGTGATATGTTCCTGAATCTGGTATGCAGTGCTGATATTGACAACCGTATAGCTAGAGAGTGTTGAATCATCACTGTCCAGGCGTTTACCAACATAACGAGCACCAATATTGGCACTTAATTCAGGCGTGTATTTGTAATTGGCATTGATACTGGCTGCATGTTTTGGTCGACGAGCCAGTTCATTGCCGTTACCGTCATTCGTCTCCATATAGGTATATCCTGTATTGACACGTAATTTATTGCTCACTTTTACTTTACCCGTAAATTCAATACCGCGTGCAGTGGCTTTATTATTAAGATTGATATACGTGGAATTAGGGAAACTACCAGACCATGTATGCATATCGGTATAAAGTGAGTCAAAATAGGTAAGATCGATATAAGCATCTGTACCCACAAAGTTATACTCTACACCCGCATCCCAACTGCGGCTTTTCTCTGGTTTTAGATCAGCATTTCCAACATAACCCCAGCTAGCATTCTCACCATATAACTGTCCTAAATTGGGGTTTTTGAGACCGGTACCATGGCTGGCATGTAAACGTGTACCATCATTTACCCAGACTGAGGTATCAATATGGTAGGTGGTGGTATCATCAAATTTATTATTAAAGTCACTACGAACAGCTACGTTAACAAAAATTGTTTTTGCCCAGTCAACGCCATAGCCTAAAACAACTCCCGATGCTTCGATACGCTCGTCTTGAGTCATTGACAAACTTTGATATTTATCACTTTCGTGCTCGGCAAGGAATGAGATGCGCTGTGTGTATCCATTAATAGCACTAATATAATAATCACTCTGCAGATCAGTTTTTATTTTTTTCCCTTCATATTTACTGTCGCCCCAGCTGGAAAAATCTTCGGTGTTTGAATCAGAAAAAGCGACTGAAAGACGATTTTTCCATTGATTATTTAACAGGTTAAGATGGCTGCTTAATTTTGCCTGACGTTGACTATTTGTGGTATAGCCTGAATCATATTCTGTTTCTGCATCGTTGTAACGTAGCACTGTATCCATTGAGAAAATATCGGTAAATTGATGGCCGGCTTTTAGGCTGACACTCTGATTTTTGTAACCATCGTCATCTGGATCGGTATCAGTTGCACTAATACCGTCGGTTTTCATGTTACTGGCTGATAGCGAATAATGGCTGTTACCCTGTGCGGCGCTAAGAGTGACATTTTCTTTATGATAGTTATTTCCCCCAACCTCGATACTAGCCGTTGGATGGAATCCTGCTTTGCCTTTTTTAGTGATGATATTAATCACGCCACCCATAGCATCGCTGCCCCAAAGTGCGCTTTGCGAGCCTTTTAAGACTTCTATACGTTCAATATTATCTGCCATCAGGTATGCAAAATCATAACCCCCTTCAAAGTTCCCTAAGTTATTGACTTCAATACCGTCAATAATCACTAAGGTTTGATTGGAATTAGCTCCGCGGATAAATACCGAGGTCGCTTGCCCTAAACCACCGTTACTGGCAACACTCACGCCAGGCACATCCTGTAAAAGTTCAGCCACAGTGCGCGCTTGATTTTCTTTTATATATTGTTCATCAAGCACTGTTACTGAGCTGCCGCTTTCAATACGTTTAGTTTCTACGCGACTGGCAGAAATGACAATATCATCCCGTGTATCTTGTTCTGAAATGGGGGGGGCTGCTGCAATACTTGTTGCGCTGAACAGTGTCGTTAAGGCAAAGGCAATCGGGGTGTAATATAAGCGTGGCATGTTTCTTCCTTGTTATTTTTATATTAAATAAGAAGAAAGTCTGTTGTTCGGGGTTTTACAGTAAGGTGGTGGCCTTTTATATAATACGCTGAGCATCAAAGACTTTCTTTGGCTCGCCACCATTACGAAAACCTTCAGCCAACTGGAAAATTATTTTCAGTTTTTTGGGGCTTTTTACGTTCCAATAGCCGACCCGCTTAATGGACAGTGACGCTCTTTATGCTGGTATCTGACTACCATTTTTAGATTTAAAAACGGGCACAGTTGCGGGGGCAGTGCATGCTCATTTTTAGCAATTTTTAAAGCTGCTAAAACATGCTTCCCATTTAATTATCGTATTAATAAAGCGATAAACATAAAGACAGGCGATTATAGGTAAATATAAACGACTGTCAATAAACCACCCGTCTCTAAACGGGAGGAGTACATTGAATTTTTATAAAATCAATCAGTTAAAATCCTGATAAGGATAAGGATAAAAATTGATAAATTGCTGTTAAATGAATTTAAGAGAAGTCATTCCAGTTTATTTCGTCAACAAGAATACGTTCATTAGCGATGTAGTGTAAAAAATCGCCACTATTGATAAGGGTCTGTGGAGATGGATTTAAGATCATTGCATCACCATTTTTAAAATGGCTGAAGGCAATGACCATCATCGCATGGTTACTTTTAAATCGGCTAAAGAGCAGCTCGAACTGAATCGGTTTTTTCAGTTCAGGTGTCTGCACACAATACAGTGTCGCACCTGTTAAGGTTGAAAGTAAGTGCTTGGTGACTTGGCTTGATCCCGGATCCTGCATACTGCGCACCATCATTTGTGCGCTGCTATCAATACTGCATTCAATTTGCGGGCAGTGAACCTTTAATAAGTCGGCTTTAGTCTTATCAAAAAAATGCGCAGATATGTTGGCATCGGAGTTGGTATAGGTGGAGATACAAAGTGCAATAGATAAGGTTTCATCATCGGATTTACCATCAATGATAATACGTTCTGCATTACTTAACGCGATACGATTAAGTTCTTCGTTATCGGAAAAACTACGTAAACGCACAAAAGAAACCTCATCATTATCTGGAAACGGATTGTTTATCTGCTCGGTAACGCATAATAATATTTGGCGTTTTTGGCGTTTTTTATCACCAAGAATCAACTGCACTATCTGCTCTGTTGAAGAAGTGTCCCAACCTAATAATAAAATATGATTATTATAATGATAAAAATTACTCGTACCGTTCATGTTTTTTCTCGCTAAATTTATAAATAATTGCGTGGTTTTTCCGATAAAAGAGGCGAAAACGATCAGTCCCGATGGAATTTGCACAAAGGCAACAATGGCTTTTCCCATTTCGCTCGTCGGGCTGAAATCGCCAAAACCCACCGTGGAAACCACCACCATATTATAATAAATAAAGTCCATAGGATGCCGGGTTAATGCACTTTCCCCGGCAAATATAAATAACAGATAAACAGTCATTGTCTGCGCCAGCACAAGCAGAAACATGGTAGGCCAAGTTAATCGATGTGCCAGAACACGAAACAGCTTTTTAATCCGCCTGAGGGGAAGCATTATCAACTAACTCTTAGTGATCATTCGCATGGGATAAAAAGAAACGATAAGCCTGGTTCTCTGTTTCATCTTTATAGTTGTAACCCAGTGCATCTAAATGTTCACTGAATGCATCAACCCCTTCGTCGAGTTCAAAACCGGCAAGAACCTGTCCATAAGCCGCGCCGTGATTGCGGTAATGAAATAGCGTTATATTAGCGTGAGTGCCAAGCATATTTAAAAACTTAATCAGCGCATTAGGCTGTTCAGGAAATTCAAAACTGTATAAACGCTCTTTTATAGCACTGACGGGTGCGCCACCAACCATATAACGGACATGCAGTTTGGCCATTTCATCATTGCTTAAATCGGCAACAGAATAACCTGATTTGTGCAGTTTTTCGGTCAACGCTAAAAGTTCATCAACACCTTGCGGGGTGCGTACGCCAACAAAAATATTTGCGTTTTTACGCGAATTTAAACGATAATTAAACTCGGTAATAGCACGCCCGTCGAGCTGATTACAAAAGGCTAAAAAAGCGCCCTGTTTTTCAGGGATAGTGACAGCCAGCACGCTCTCTTTCTGCTCACCTAATTCGCAACGCTCGGAGATATAACGCAGGGAATGGAAGTTGAGGTTGGCTCCACTTAAAATGGCGGCAAGGTTTTGATTTTTAATTTCGTGTACTTGACAATATTTTTTTAAACCTGCCAATGATAATGCCCCGGAAGGCTCCGAAATTGCGCGCGTCTCTTCAAAGATATCTTTTACTGCGGTGCAGATTTCATCACTGCTAACGGTGATCACTTCATCAACATATTGCTGACACAAACGAAATGTTTCACTGCCAATGGTCTTAACGGCAACACCGTCGGCAAATAATCCAACTTTATCTAAGGTTATCGGGCTACCATGCTCCAACGCGGCTTTTAAACAAGCTGCATTGTCAGGCTCAACGCCAATCACCTTAATATTGGGTAAAAGCTGTTTAACATAAACGGCAATACCAGCAATCAATCCACCGCCACCGACGGGGACAAAAATTTTATCGAGGTGGGCATTTTGCTGTAATAACTCTTTGCCAACAGTACCTTGTCCGGCAATAACATCGGGATCATCAAAAGGAGGAATTGAGGTGTAATTATGTAATTCAGCCAGTTCTTTAGAGTGCTTGCTGGCAGCATCAAAAGCATCACCAAATAACACCACCTCGGCACCGAATGCCCGCACTGCACTGACTTTTATCTCGGGTGTGGTGCAGGGCATAACTATCGTTGCTTTCATCCCCATGCGTTGTGCTGAGAGCGCAACACCTTGGGCATGGTTACCTGCCGAGGCAGCAATCACACCGCAGCTTTTTTGCTCGTCAGTTAAATTCGATAATCTATTATAGGCACCGCGTAATTTAAAGGAATGCACGGGTTGCTGATCTTCACGCTTTAATAAAATTTGATTATTAAAGCGCTCTGATAACTTAGTTAACGGTTGTAAGGGTGTTTCTATGGCTGCTTCATAAACAGGAGCAAGTAAGATTTTTTTTAAGTATTGTGCTGCGGATAATTCTGTCATTGCGCTATCAACCCTTTATTTATGTTCAACTTTACTTGCAAATAGCTCACCTAAGCGTGTTACTGAGCCCGCTTGAAGATTTTCTGCAAAATGAATGCTCTCTTTAGGGAATAAAGCCACCACGGTACTGCCCAATTTAAAGCGGCCCATTTCAGCGCCTTTTTCAAGGGTAATATCTTGATTTTTGTAATCCCAATATTGGATTTCTTTGTCAGCATTAGCCGTTAGTGTTCCGGCCCAAACGGTTTCGATGCTGGCCACTATCGTGGCACCCACTAAGACCATTGCCACAGGGCCTACTGCTGTTGAAAAAATGGCCACAGCACGCTCATTGCGGGCAAATAAATTCGGGACATTTTGTGCGGTTAATGGATTGACTGAGAAGAGGTCGCCGGGAATAAAAATCATCTGTTCAAGTTTACCTGTGATCGGCATATGAATACGGTGATAATCTTTAGGCGCTAAGTAAATCGTAGAAAACAAACCCTTATCAAAGGGCGCAGCAACATCATCTCGCCCGCCTAACAGTTCTCGCAGGCTAAAATCATGACCCTTAGCTTGAAAAAGTCGACCTTCTTTAATATCGCCCATTTGGCTAACAGCACCATCCACAGGATGAGCAAGGTTATCTTCACCTGCGATAATTTGCCGCGCCTCCGGTTTTAATTCACGGGTGAAAAAGTCGTTAAAAGTTTTAAAATACTCAGGGTCTGAATATTTTGCTTCACTCATATCAACATTAAATTTGTTAATGAATTTTTTGATTAAAAAAGTGGTTAATTTACCTGCTTCAGCGGCGGCTAATTTACCTAATAGACGCGATAATAGCTTTTTTGGCAGCAGGTATTGCCCAATAATTTTAAGTTGGTCAATCATGTTCTTCTCATTTTGTTAATTTATGCCGAAAATTGTACCTAAATTTTGTACACCGTAAAGGCGTTGTTAATCATAGGTGTTGGGTGGACGATGGCGCGCATTTTTTGCATCATCCATGGTCTCTAAAATGCGTAAAAAGCTACGGTAGCGAGCATTATCTATTTGCCCCTCGGCAACGGCCTTAACCAGTGCACAACCGGGATCTATCTGATGTTTACAATCCCGGAAACGGCATTGTCCTAAAAAAGGACGAAATTCGATGAATCCAGTCGCAATGCGTTCAGGCTCCAGATGCCATAATGAAAACTCACGAATGCCCGGGCTGTCAATAAGATCACCTCCATCGGGGAAATGATAAAGACGTGCCGTGGTCGTGGTATGTTTACCTAATCCAGAGTTTTCCGAAATTTCAGCTGTCGCGGCTTCAATTTCAGGTAATAACAGATTGACTAAGGATGTTTTACCCACACCTGACTGACCGACAAAAATATTAATTTTATCTTTCATTGCACTTTTTAGCCCTACTAAGCCGTCGCCGTGCATCGAACTATATAAAACCTGATAACCGATATCCCGGTAACTTTGTAATTCCTGATCGATTGACTTTGCTGATTGCTCATTCAATAAATCACTTTTATTTAAAACGATAATGGGCGTAATGCCGATATCTTCACAGGCAATCAGGTAGCGATCAATAATATTACGAGAAAACTCAGGGGCAATGGAGCTGACGATAATAATATGGTCAATATTGGCCGCGATAGGTTTTATACCATCATAATAATCAGGACGTGTCAGTACTGTTGTACGCGGATGTACCGCTTCAATCACGCCACTGATACCATGATAAGCCTGATTACCTGCACGCCATACAACCCGATCTCCCGTTACCAGCGATTTTACGCCGCGGCGCAAATTACAACGTTCGATTTTGCCATGCTCGTCTTCAACATCTGCATGCTGTCCAAAACGACTGATCACTATGCCTTCGAGTTGCGGGCCAAGTTCAGACTCGTTCCACTGTTCGATATTATCTTTAGTTAAACGTTTTTTCTGATTAGTTTGAACGCGGCGTGCTTGATTTTTACTGAGTCGTTTCTTCTTGGTCACAGGTTTCCTTAGCTATCACTCATTGTGTTAATACCGTATCATACTATATTAATTTAGAAATGCGGCTCTCTTGTAGCGAAAAGGATCAGAATAACGATGAATAAAAATAACCTGGTATGGATTGATTTGGAGATGACCGGTTTAAATCCAGATACGGATAAAATAATCGAAATCGCCACTATCGTGACGGACAGTGATTTAAATATCCTTGCACAAGGACCTGAATTTGTTATTCATCAAAGTAATCAAGCACTTGATGCGATGGATGAATGGTGCACAACGCAGCACGGTAAGTCAGGTTTAACAGATCGTGTGAAGGCCAGTCAGATTAGTTGCGCGAATGCCGAACAAGCAACCCTCGATTTTTTGAAAGAGTGGGTACCCGCAGGCGCCGCACCGTTATGCGGTAATAGTATCGGCCAAGATCGCCGTTTTTTAGTACGTCAGATGCCAGCGTTAGAGGCTTATTTTCATTACCGTAATATTGATGTCAGTACTATTAAGGAACTGGGCAACCGTTGGGCACCGGAAATGGTTAATCAGCATAAAAAAACCGGCGCTCACACTGCGCTTCAAGATATTAAAGAATCAATTTCTGAATTACAGCATTACCAAAAACATTTCTTTAAGTTTTAAATCTGTTTTTTGGAGCAGATGGATAATGTCTGCTCAAAAACTCAGCAGACAAGCACTAGTCAATGAAAAATCAGCAGAAAAAGCTTGCATTCATCTACTCCCTAATTATAATGCGCACCTCATAACAAACAGGTATCTTCCAACATGCCTAATAATTTGTTATGGAAATAAGATGTGATGCGGTACTAGCTCAGTTGGTAGAGCACGACCTTGCCAAGGTCGGGGTCACGAGTTCGAGTCTCGTGTACCGCTCCAATTTTTCTTTAATAAGAAAAATTAATGCTTATTAAAATGTGATGCGGTACTAGCTCAGTTGGTAGAGCACGACCTTGCCAAGGTCGGGGTCACGAGTTCGAGTCTCGTGTACCGCTCCAACTTCTTTTTAAGAAGTAAAAGTAATATTTGATGCGGTACTAGCTCAGTTGGTAGAGCACGACCTTGCCAAGGTCGGGGTCACGAGTTCGAGTCTCGTGTACCGCTCCAAATTACTTTTCCGGTTTCGAACTTCCAAAATTTCCTGCGTTTAACCTTTATGTTTTTTAGTTCAATTGCCATAGCACGACCTTGACCAAGAATAGCCGGGGTCATGAGATTCTTTTAGTCTCGTGTACCGCTCCAAATTCACTGCCTTTCTTGTTTTAAGCTCCCCAAAAATAAAATTCCAGTTAGTAATATTTCTATATTTATAGCTAGTTATAACTCAGTTGGTAGAGCGCAACCTTGACCAATAAGAGCCGGGGTCATGAGCTGTTTTTTAGTCTCGTGTACCGCTCCAAATCCACTTACCTTTATCGTTCCAATCCCCCAAAACGTAAAAATTCAGCCCGTAATATTTCTATATTTTCTGTAAGTAGCTATTTATAGTTCAGTTGCTAGAGCACGACCTTGACCACTAATAGCCAGGGTCATGATGTGTTTTTTAGTTTCGTGTAGCGCTCCAAATTCACTTCTTTTGCCTGTTTTAAACTTACCAAATTTAAAAATTCACTCAGTAATATTTGTTATTTATAGCTGTTTTTAGTTCAGTTGGTAGAGTACTACCTTTACCAATAATCGCCGGGGTCATGAAATATTTTTTAGTCTCATGTAGCGCTCCAAATTACTTTCCTGTTCCACTCCCCCAAAAAATAAAACTTCAATCAGTAATATTTCTGTGTTTGTCATTTATATCTATTTTTTCAGTTCAATTGCAAGCGCATAACCTTGATTATATAAACTGGCCCCATGAGCTTTTTTTTATAGTAATCCGATGTATATAAATCAACCTTAATCACTTGCTAATTACAGGTTTAAACGGAGATGACATGGCAGGCATAATATTATTATGCAACCGAGAATCAGGGAAATAAATTATCGCGGCCACTCAATTGACACTGGTTATTAACAATATATTTCACTGATTAGCGATTAGCTAAGTGAGTGGATTATTTTAAACCCGGCAAAAAACACTTATCGTAGCTCTGCCGTAATAAACATTTATTTTTTATCACTCTCTTTATAAACACCCGATCATTAATTAAGACTTTTTATTTACTTATAATTTATAATGCTTTGTTATTGCTGGCTTTTTTATGTAATTTTGATGGGGTGTGTCTTCTTTTATAAGAGATAATTCTTCGTGATTGTGTTAAATTAGCGCTATCTGTTTAGGTTAAAAAAAGAACAATCTTAATGTTATGTTTTAATTGATTATTTGGACTCTTCATTACTTTTAGTAATTTATTAGAAAATTGTGCATTGCTTCTCAGTTGTACCTATAGGTGAAAGAATTTGATGCAGGCCGATCTGAAAATGGGGGGATGAGATATTTTTCCTAAAATACTGCTGCCGGAAGCAAAATAAAAGCAATTTTAAAATTGTACTCAAACTGCAGAATAAGAAACTGGATACCAACTATATATGCAATTTATTCCTTTCGTTAAATATACATCCTGTGGCAATAGTTTTGTTATTGTCGATGAGACCGAGCAGAGTTTGCTCAGCGAGGATGATATGTCCCGTTTCGCATTCCAGGCGACCAACATCAGTTTCGGTGTAGGTTGTGATAATTTGCTGATTATTCAGCGTTGTAATGAATTGTCACTGCAATCGATTAATCGTAGCCGGGACTACTGGATACAACCTCCACAGGAAGAACAGGCTGAATTTGTGTTTCGAATGTTTGAACCGTCGGGGGAAGAAGCGCTGTGCTGCGGTAACGGTCTGATGTGTATCGCCAGTTATTTATTGGACAAACATGGTATAAGCAGCGCTTCCATAATGACCGAGATCCCTCTGGCAACACCTAAGGTTATCAAAATCGGTACAGATCAGAATCGAGTTGGCAGTTGGGTTAATCTCGGGCATCCGCGTTTAACGCCACCGGAATTGGTGAACGGGGAGTATGCAGCGTTGGTTGATCCGGCCATTCATGAGATGCAGGAACTGGTCGTTAAGTTTCGCGCTGATGATCTGAAGGCTTACACAACCGATAACGAGTTACGTATCAGAGCATTGCTGGTGTTTACCGGTGAACCCCATCTGGTGATATTCCCCGATAGTGACTTTTCAGCACCGGAGCAGGCGGACTATATTTTTGCAGGTTCCAACCAGGGCGTGGAGCGTCGCGAAAGCTTCGGATCCTGGCTGGTAGAGCATATCGGCAATTATATGAACAATCATATGCGGCATATCTTCCCCGCGGGTATCAATGTTAATTTTGCCCGTCGTCTTGCCTCCGGGGTGATAGAAAACCGTTGTTTTGAACGGGGCATCAATAGAGAAACCCTGGCTTGTGGGACCGGTGCATTAGCGGTAGCCTATATCTATAGTCAAATGCACAAGCTGAATATCTCAGAAGTTGATGTATTACCCCATCGGTGTTGTTGGCATGATAAGAAAGCTAAAATTTGTATTAAACAGAATTCTGACGGGTGGCAGATCAGCTCTGATCCGGTTATGTTATTCGATGCTGTGTACCGTTTTCCACGAAAAAAGAACAGCTTGCCAGAATTATTAAATAAGGACCATGATGAGATAGTTACTGAAGACCGGAAACTAGCGGTTTAAATGGTTATTAATCGTTCCATCTCAATACGTCCGGTCACTACTACTGCATTGGTAATGTTACCTCTAAGTCTGATGATTGCCTATTTATTGCTCAGTATGGGATCTGCTTTCTCAGAAGAGCTGATTTATCTTAAACAGAGTATGGCTAAGACGGCAGAACTGCAGGCGGTGTTATGGTCGCTGTTGGCAGGTGGTCTGGTTCTGACCATGTTTAATCTGTATCACCCGGCAGCTCGGTTTTGGCTGGAACGAATGCCTGCTGCGGGCATAAGTATGGTGCTGGGCACCGCGCTACTGACTTTCCTTTGGTTATATATAGACCCGATTTACAATACCAACGCCACACCTGGTGCTTTACCAGAGTTGCTGGCTGCTGGGGTTACGGCAATCTTGATTGCTGCACTGATTTGTATCGAAGTCTCCTTTGTATTGCTCTCCAGACTCACTGCCCGGGCCAAGACGACTGAGCTGAAAAAAGAAGCTGTAGACTACCGGCTGATGCGGCCGGCGATCTTTGTCTTTCTGTTCGGAATCGATCTGTCGATGGCTTTTATTCCGCTGTATATGGGTAAAATGGAACAAGATTTCTTTGGGCTATCACAAAATATAATGATGGGGCTGCCCATTTCTGTTGAATTTTTTTGTGTTGGTGTGGCGATTCTGCTGGCGGGTGTCTGGTTTGACCGGCGCGGCTGGCAGGAGCCTTTCTATGCGGGACTGGCACTGGCAACGCTCGGTGCGCTGTATTCCTGGATGGCTCCCGATGCCCTGCATTTCATCCTTTCCCGAGGGCTGGTTGGTCTTGGTTACGGCTTGGTACAACTATCTTCTCACGGCTTCGTTATTCGTAATACGGATAAATCCACTAAGGCTCAGGGAATGTCTCATTTGGCTGCCGGTCTCTATGCTGGCAGTCTTTGTGGTGCTGCCACTGGTGCGGTGATGGCTGAGCAGTTCGGCTACGAGGTGGTATTCCTCAGCGGTGCGGTGATTATTACCTCAGTAGTCGTATATAGTCTGCTGATTTTGGGGTATCCCGCCAAAACGCCAAGCAAAACTAAAAGCGTGCCGCTGCAACATGTGGGTAAGTCAGTCTTGCGCCGTTTCTTGCTCGACAAGCGGGTGCTGGCTGCCATCTTTTTCAGCAGCATGCCAGCGTCTATTGCCGTGGTTGGTTTTCTTAACTATTTCAGTCCGGTCTATCTTAATCGGCAAGGTATCTCGGAATCCACTATAGGTCAGGTGCTGATGCTGTTTGGTATCTGCATCGCTGTGCTTGCGCCAAGGGTTGGGCGGCTAATAGATGCGACCGAAAATAAACAACAGCTGGTGCTGATTGGTAGCTTGCTGGGGGCTAGCGCATTCCTTACTTTTAGTATCTGGGACGGGCTGCTGGCGACAACCATTGCCATTTTTTTGTTGGGGTTGTCCAACTGTCTGGTACTCTCAGCGCAGAGCGTATTTCTGCTGAAACTCGATATCACTCAAGAGCTCGGTGAAGGCAAGGCAATGGGTATATTTCGTGCCTCCAGCCGTATCGGCCAAATGCTTGGGCCGATCATTTTCGCCTGGCTGTTTCTATTTGAGGATGTGAGTATTGGCATCACTTATCTAGGGCTGGCATACATTGTTATGTCCCTTATTTTTATCTGGTTGACACGTAGTGATGCCGATCAACTAAAAAAAATACAGGAAGGAACTTCGTAGTATGAATACACTTAAGACAGATGACTGTTCCACGGAAAAGGACTCTTTGATCGATCACTATATGGCTGAGATTAGAAAGCGCCTGCCGGTTGTAGACAAAACATTAGAATTGTACGGAGAACTGCTGCTGAGCGAATATCTTGATGTGGTGACTGAAACCGCAAGCGAGCGCTACCAGTCAGCCGATGATCTGGCTGATGTTGTTTATGAATATGCCGCACCGCTGCTAGGTGAAAAAGTCGCCGCAATGGCGCGGGAGGAGCTGAAACAGAGCCCAGTGGTATTGACGGCTAACCACCATGGTGTTGACTACTTTGCCCAATCGGTGCAGGGAACGCTGCTGTTCAGCCAGCGCAAACTGCCCAATGGCCAGAAAGCTAAGACAGTGCCAGTACTGGCCTGTGGCGCTATTCCATTGAACAATATGACTTATCCGCGTGGGATGTTGTGTTATGATATAACTGAGTTTAAGCGGGCTGGAATCCCTATCCGCTTGCCCCTATTTCCAAAACGTCGACAAAACGAGACTGTCTCGTTGACAGGACCTTTTGAGAAAGGAGCTGTTGAACGAGCGGAAAAGTCCACTCGTAAAATGGTGGGTGATCATTTAATCTCAGCTGCGACTGGCAAGGCGTTAATGTCGGTGTTGGAAGATGAATATTCCAGCCCGAGAGTATTGGGCCTTTCTTCCTACTCAGAGCAAGCCGTTGTGATCAACAGCCTGCTCTGGAAGCGGCTGTTTCACAATAGTGATACATCGCAGTTATTATATCTGGAGCAAGAAGAGATTGTTCGTATCTTATTGGTGCGTGATCTTAAATCGGAGACCTCTATGGCATCGCTGTTAATGCTAGATGTGGACTTTCTAAAAATACTGCTTGCTAACCTAGATGATGCGCGAGGTTGTTGGCAATCCGAAGGGCTTGAAAGCCGTATCTTGTCTGCGGATTCTTTACGGATTAATCCTACTAAATCTACAGGGAGTTTTCTCTTTTGGTGGATAGATGATGCAGGGCGAAGAGTCCCGCTTGTTTTGGATAAAAGCTCTGATCTACTATGTTTAATAGGGATCAGCGAGTCAGGAGTGGAGCACAAGGTAGAGTTGACAGCAAACAACCTGATAGATAGCTTGGAGACTAAAAGGTTGATACCGTCTACCTTTACTTGTTTCTTAGTATTGGCTTTTGCTCGAGGTGTAACTTGCGCGGGTGGTTATTATCAAGCCGATTATCTGCCAGTTATTCAGCAGGGGCTCGTAAAGTCTATCGAAGAGCATGGCAGTCATATGTCGTTGATCCCATATATTCAGGGAATACCTACGGATAAATATTTGTCAGGTATGCAGACAGTTATGCGCAGATGGGAGCATGGTGCCTTACATCCAGCTGGCCCATTAGAAATGATAGCGTCAGAGATGTCGCTTAATGACCATATCAGTAACATTGTTGAGATGACCGTACATGACGCACATAAAGCATCTTTGGTAGAAACTGTCGCTGATGCAGCTCCAGATCAAGTAATGTCTGAGGATTGGTATGCCCGGTTGGCAGATCAACTAGGAAGTTATTTTGCTGGCAACGTAGTAACTGTCTGATCTAAGGTTGAGTACTTAGATAATTAGAAAGGCTCTACTCGTATAACAAAGTATTAATAGATCATAACCATAGGCGGAATTACCATGTATTGTATTCGAAACGTTCTCTACATTTTTATTTGTGCTCTTATAAGTTTCACCAGCATAGCGGAGGCAGAAGATAAGTCTTCTTTTAGCACCACCCCTGTATTAAATGATGGGAAGCATTGGCGTGTTGGCTATTACGAGGGGGGGGAGTATACCGATTACCAGAAGGAGTTTACCGCCACTATAAAGGGGTTAATGAAACTAGGCTGGATTGAGCTGCAAACTATTCCAGAGCAACCAGGAGAACGTACAGACCTTCTCTGGAAATGGTTGTCAACACAGATTAAGAGTGATTATATCGAGTTTGTTCCGGATGCATACTATTCAGCTGGTTGGGATGAAGAGCTCCGTAAGCAAAGTGCTGCAGCAGTGATTGATCGACTCAAGAATAAGCCGGATATTGATCTGATGATAGCCATGGGAACTTGGGCGGGTAAAGATTTGGCAAATGATCGTCATACAACCCCCACGTTGGTTTTGTCTGCCAGTGATCCGCTAGCTGCTGGGATTATAAAAAGTGTCGAAGATTCAGGCTATAGCCACTTACATGCGGCTGTTGATTTAGATCGGTTTGCTCGTCAGGTAAAACTCTTCCATGAGTTAGTAGGATTTAAAAATTTGGGGGTCGCTTTCGAAAACAGCGCTAGCGGCCGTAGTTATGCTGCGATTGATTCGATTGAAATACTGTCTAAGGAACGTGGCTTTGACATTATTCCCTGTTATACGCAGAGTGATATCAGCGAAAAGGCGATAGCTGAAGCCAGCGTGATCTCTTGCTTTGAGCTTCTTGCTAAGAGTGCTGAAGCAATATATGTTACCAATCAAGGAGGAGTGACTTATAATAGTATTCCAAAACTAGTAGAGATTGCCAATAAGCACCGGATACCAACATTCTCTCAGTCTGGTGCCGAGGAAGTTAAATATGGATTTTTATTGAGCCTGTCGCGCGCAGCATTTCGTTATCTGGGTGATTTTCATGCTCTCACAATTGCTAAAGTCTTCAATGGTGCGAAACCTGGGCAATTGATTCAACTTTTTGAGGAACCTCCAAAAGTGGCAGTGAATCTAAAAACAGCAAAAATCATCGGTTTTAATCCTCCGCTTCTTCTGCTTGGGGCAGCTGATGAGATCTACCACGAAATCCAGAGCAGCCAATAATATAAATAATCTGCGATTAATACTAGTGGCAGGCAGGAGTACAGAAAAATGAGGAAAAAAAAACAAGGCATTTTTATCTGGTTAGTACTGTGCTGCAGTGTTCTGACAGCGAGTGTCAGTGCTGAGAATTTCAGCACTCGTCCGCAAGCTAAGCCAGATAAACCTTGGCGTATCGCATACTATCAGGGCGGTGAGTACGTATCTTATTATGATTATTTGTATGCAACGGCCAAAGGTCTGAGCCAGTTAGGTTGGATTGAACCATTTTATCTACCTGACTTTCCCAATAAAGATACCCGCAAATTGTGGCAGTGGTTGTCGAATAATATTAACAGCGAGTATTTGGAGTTTGTTGCTGATGGTTACTTTTCAGCCGGCTGGGACGAGATTGTTCGGAAAAAAGTGCGTAACAGCCTGATCGCAAGGTTCAATCATAGCAAGGATATTGATATGGTGTTTGCTGTTGGGACTTGGGCAGGGCAGGATCTGGCCAATAATCTTCATCATGTACCTACTGTTGTAATTTCTACTTCTGATCCCCTGCGTTCAGGCATTATTCATACATCTGATGATTCTGGTTATGATCATGTCTTTGCCAGTTACGATCCTAGTCTTCTATCACAACAGATACAGGTTTTTCATGAGCTGATCGAATTTAAAAAATTGGGCGTGCTTTATGAAAATACCCTCAGTGGCAGAAGCTATGCGGGTATGGATTTGATTGAACAGGTCTCGGCTGAACTGGAATTTGAAATAGTGCCTTGTTATACCCAAAGTGATATTGCCGATCAACAGCGGGCGGATCAGAGTGTTCTAGAGTGCTTCAATAAACTGGCACAGAAAGTTGATGCTATTTTTGTTTCTGCTCAAGGGGGAGTAAACGCTAAAAGCATTCCCAAGCTTGTAAAGATTGCTAATCGCTACGGTATTCCAACATTCGCACAGAATGGAGAACAGGAAGTGCGTTATGGCTTACTGTTAAGTCTGATCCCGCGCTCGGGAATCGGACCTGAAGGGCTGTTTGTGGCTGATAATGTTGGGAAAATCATTAACGGCGCTATACCGCACAATTTGAAACAGCGCTTTGAAGGGTCCTTCAGTGTGGTCATGAATATGAAAACCGCGGAAAAAATAGGTCTGTATGTCAATGCCGACCTGCTTGCTGCAGCGGATAAATTATACTGGCAGATTGAGATTCCACAATGATCTTTACTTCGCTGAAATTTAAGGTGGTGGCGCTGATTCTGCTGGTGCTGGTGATCACTTCTGCGGCTACTTTGTACTTTACTCAACGTGATGTCGGCAGCGCTATGCTTCGGGCGGAGCAGTCATCGGCTGAAAATGTGCTGCAACTGGCTGAACTGAATATTCGCAGTAGTTACGATCAGCTAATCAGTGACAAAATTGAGCTGTTAACACAGTTAAAAAAAGAGATGGTACAGACTGCAAAAGTAAGCAATTCTGTGCTGCACGAATTTATGCTGCTGAGTCAAGGTGGCCGTTTGTCAAAAGAGGAAGCGCAGCAAAGAGCAAAGCGCTGGTTGTCTAAAGTTGATTACCCTAGCGGTGACATTTTTCTGTTTGATCACAAGGGTACTATCCTTTCCTCTAGTCAATCTAAGCTCAATGGGGTGGCTATTACTGATATTCGGGACGTTAAAGGGCGTTTGATTTATGACGCGATGCGGGACGATCAGTTAGAACCGCGCGGCGATACGGCGATATTTTCCTGGCAGAAACCTTGGCAGACAAAACCGAGTCAATTTATGGGACAGTTTCTGCCCGTTAATGGTTGGTCCTGGACCTTGGCTGTGGTTGTCAATTTTGATAATGTTGAGCAGGAAAGCCAGCGTAAGATGGACAGTATTATTGCCACCCTGACCCAAACCTTTACTAAGATTCAGATAGCAAAAACTGGCTATGCTTTTCTCTTTGATGGTGATAAAAAAATTCTTATTGCCCCTCCGGAAGATAACTTAGATAACTTAGATAACTTAGATAAGTTTAAAGATACCTCCGGGTGGCTGCCCCGATACAGCAGCGTACTGGATAAAATTATTGCCGTAAATGGCAAAAATAAGAGCGCCATCAGTTATAACGATCCCTTTTCCGGTGATCGTGAGGTAGAAGTTTTCACCAGCTACTTTAAAGCATTCGACTGGTATCTGGGGGTGGTCGTTCCGATGGCCGAAATCAAAGCGCCGGGTAAAAACCTTATCAAGCGGCAGAGTATTATTATTGCCCTGATTTCTCTGGTAGGTTTAGCTGCCGCACTGCTTTTAGTGTTTCGAATCTCCCGTCCGCTGAACACCCTGGCATCTTATGCTAAGGCATTACCAACCCAGGATTTCAGTCAGCAAAACCCTGACACCATAAAAATCAAACGTTTGGCGATGAAATATAGTGATGAAGTGGGGCGTCTGGCGGAGTCTTTTGTCTTTATGGAAGCCTCTATTCGCAAGAATATCCAGCAGGCACTGCATGAAAAAGAGATCGCAGTGAAGGCCAGCCAGGCTAAAAGTGAATTTTTGGCGACCATGAGTCATGAGATTCGCACCCCAATGAACGGCGTACTGGGTATGACTGAGCTGGTACTGGAAACCGAACTAAGTAGCGAACAGCGTCGTTTTATGGAAATGATCAAATCCTCCGGCTTCGGATTGCTGGATATTATTAATGATATTCTGGATTTTTCTAAAATTGAGGCGGGTAAACTGCAGCTGGACAACCATCCTATGCAATTACAGGAGCTGATTAAGCATTTGGTTACTTCGCTTAGCCCTCTGGCTAAGAAAAAAGGATTACAACTAAATTATAATTTGCCCCAGGAAATGGATACCTGGGTGCTTGGCGATAGGATTCGCTTGCGGCAGGTCTTAACTAATCTGATTAGTAATGCTATTAAGTTTACCCAGCGTGGTGAAGTTTTGGTGTCTGCGGTCATTTTTGAACAGTCGGCGACGGCGTTATCATTGCAGATCAGGGTGCGGGATAGTGGCATAGGTATTGCGCCTGAGAATCAGGATAAAATTTTTGAGTCATTCTCTCAGGCTGACAGTTCAACCACCCGTAATTATGGTGGTACCGGATTAGGTTTGGCTATATCCAAACAGCTGATAGAAATGATGGGTGGAAGTATAGGCTTTAGTAGTGAGTTAGGTCAGGGAACGACCTTCTGGTTTGACCTTAAGTTAAAGCCTACTGAGCAGATTTTGAGTGATGAAACTTTGCCCGTAAGCACCCTTGAGCAACAACAGATAACACTGCAGGGTAAGATACTGTTGGTGGAAGATCATCCGGTTAATCAGGAATTCGCCATGCAGATTTTGAGTGGTTTAGGTGTTGATCTGCATTTAGCCGGGAATGGTGTCGAAGCACTGAAGCAATTAAAGGAACAAAACTATGATCTGGTGTTGATGGATTGCCAGATGCCGGTGATGGATGGTTATCGGGCAACGGAGTTAATCCGTCAGAAAGAGCAGGAAAACGGATCGCCGCGCCTACCAATTATTGCCCTTACCGCAAACGCAATGATCGAGGACCGGCAGCGCTGCATCAGTGCCGGTATGGATGATTATCTGTCCAAGCCATTTAATAAAGCGCAAATTGTAGTCCTGCTGCAGCGCTGGCTTTCTGCTGATTCAGGCTTGATGGCGGTTGTTGAGCCTGAAATGGCTGTTGAGAAAGCAACGGCGACGAAGGTTATTGAGCCTGAAATAGCTGTGTCAAATGAACCGCTGTTGCCTGCAATTATTGCGCAGCTTCAGGAGATGGATGATAACGACGGTTTCTTTAATCGTATTGTTGATGCTTATCTGGAAAAATCCCCTGCCGATATCGAACAGTTAAATCAGGGGCTCGCGCGCTCCGATCCTGAAGCACTGCGCAAGGCGGCCCATAGTTTCAAATCCAGTAGCTATAATCTGGGTGCTCATAAGCTGGCTGAATTGTGTAAAACGCTGGAAAAAAGGGTGCGGGATAAAGATCTTGAGGAGGCTGCATCGCTGTGCGTAAGTATTGATGGAGAATATCAACGGGTCAGGATGGCATTAATTAAAATTAAAGAGAATAATAATGCAGAAAATTCAGATGAACAGTGGAGCCATTAAATTGACCAGAGTATTAGTGGTTGATGATGATATCACCGCCCGGCTTATGGCCCGTCAGGCGTTGGGCAAAGAAAACTTTGCTGTTATAGAAGCTGAAGATGGCTTTGCTGCATTAGCGTTATTTGAGGCGGTACAGCCGGATATTGTGCTGCTGGATGTCGAAATGCCGGGCATGAATGGTTTTGAAGTCTGCAGACAACTGCGCCGTTTTCCCTGCGGTAAATTAGTACCGATACTGATGGCAACCGGACAGGATGATCTGGATTCGGTACGTCAGGCTTATGAAGCGGGTGCCACCGATTTTGTCACTAAACCGTTTAATTGGAAGATTCTGGCACACCGATTACGCTACATGGTAAGGGCCAGTGATATTACCGAACAGTTAGAGGAATTGCAGAAAAGTGAATCACGCTTAGGTAATGCTCAGCGTATCGCTCGCCTGGGTAATTGGGAGTGGGACCTTAAGAGTAATGAAATTTACTGGTCAGAACAGCTTTATCATATGCTGTGGTTACGTCGCGGCGTTGCTAAACCAAGCTTTCGCGGTTTTATCAGCAGACTGCCTCATGGCGAACGAAAAGATTTCATGGGCTGGATTCAGGGTCTGCGGCATGGTGCCAAGGAAGAACAACGAGGCGGCTGGAATCATAGTCTTAATCAAGCTGACGGCAGTCGCCTGAATGTGCAGCATCAGGCTGAAGTGTTCTATGACGAAAACGGTGCTGCCAAGGTGGTATCGGGTACCGTGGTTGACGTGACTGAATTGACACAAGCACAAGACCAAATTCTTCAGCTGGCTCACTTTGATAGCCTTACCGGATTGGCTAACCGCAATGCCTTTCGGAAACGGGTCGAGCTAGCGATGGAACGGGCAAAACAGTATGGTCACCTTGGGGCGGTTTTATTTCTGGATCTGGATAACTTTAAAAGAATTAACGATACCCTTGGACACAGCATCGGTGATCAACTTTTACAAGAAGTGGCCAGACGTTTAACCGACATTGTTCGCGGTAGTGATAGTATCTGCGGTACGAATTTTAACCATGCAATAGATGATAATCTGATTTCCCGTCTTGGTGGTGATGAATTTACAGTATTATTGCCTGAGATCGGAAAAATAAAAGATGCGGAACATGCTGCCAGAAGAGTGCTTAATTCGATCGGGGACATTATTAATCTTTCTGGTCATGACATTGTTGTCACCCCGAGCATTGGTATAGCGATCTTCCCGCATCATGGTGAAAATGTTGATAGCCTGCTTAAAAATGCTGATGCTGCTATGTATTACGTTAAGCGTGCGGGCAAGAATGACTATGAACTGTTTGTTAACTCCATGAATGTTGTGGCGAAACGTCGCCTGGAACTGGAAAGTTTTTTACGGCATGCTATTGATAATAAAGAACTTTCGGTCAACTACCAGCCGCAAATTGATATTCCGACTGGGCGTATTATTGGTGCCGAAGCCCTGCTCCGTTGGAATAGTGCTGAACTTGGAATGGTTTCTCCGGTTGAATTTATTCCGATCGCGGAGGAGACCGGATTAATTTCACCAATTGGCGAGTGGGTGCTCAGAGAAGCGTGTCGTCAGGTTAAAGAATGGCGAGATGATGGCTTGCCTGAGATTCAGATTGCAGTGAATATATCAGTGCAGCAGTTCGCTAAACAGAGTCTTGATAAATTGGTATCAAAAGTGTTGTTAGAGACGGGTCTGCCAGTTCATTGTCTGGAGCTTGAGATCACTGAGAATATGTTGATGGACGATGTCGAAGGTGCTGTTGAGACCTTACATAAACTGAAAGATTTAGGTATCAATCTGGCGATAGATGACTTTGGCACCGGCTATTCAAGCCTGAGTTATCTGAAACGTTTCCCGATCGATAAGCTTAAAATTGACCGCTCCTTTATTACCTATGTGACCACTGAACCTAGCGATGCCGCGGTCACTCAGGCGATTATTTCAATGGCACATAATTTGGGGTTAACGGTGATAGCGGAAGGTGTGGAAGAGGCATCTCAACTGGAATTTTTACGTCAGCATCATTGCGAAGAAATGCAGGGCTATTATTTTAGCAGACCGCTGATTGCATCGGATATGGAAGCTTTGTTGCGCAGCCATAAAGGCTCGCCAAAGATTTGATATTGCAGAAACGAATAGAAAGAAGCAGCTGACTAGGCTCAGCAATACCTTCCTCGAAGTGAAATAGGCAAAGGTGTTATAGTTTCGATTATTTTTTCGTTTCTGTATAACGCACTCATTCTTGATCCAACCTGAATCCGGTCAATCACTTTATTTTCATTGCCTACTTCTTGAGTGTAAAAGTAACAAATTGAGGATTATGATCCGATGTTTTAGTTGCCCAGTTTTCGCTATCTACCACCCGTAACCCGCGATAATAAATATGATCCAGGGGCTTTCCAAAAACAGTAGTACGTCGATCATTTTCAAATAATACCTCTTGAAAATCCGCTTGTTGTAATATTTTAGCAACCTGCTCTAAGCGAGGAGCAGACCAAGTATTAAAATCGCCACTGAATATTACCGGACCGGCATGAGATTTGATCAGTGTTAAGTAAGGTTGTATCTGATCAACAAGGGGGGCGGCGGTAAAAGTGAAATTCACACCATGAATATTGATAAGTAATAATGAATCCGGGAGGTTATCTAAGGGATAGATGGTTGCTAATCCTGTTTTTGGGATAATTGTCCAAGGCTCACCAAAGCGTGTGCCGCAAACATAACTTGGTCTAACTTTACTGAGTGTATTCACCCCATAGACAACATTCTGATACTGGAATGCGTTATTTTGAAAATAAAAAAAGCTGTTAATCCTGCTGAAATTTATAAATGCGGGCGAATATTTTATCTCCTGCAGAGTAAGCAGATCAGATTTTTGACTCCATTTTTGCAGCGTTTTTTGCCAGTTTATATTTTGTTGTTTGAAGATATTCCAATTCAACAGGGTAAAGGGAAGTCCGAGTTTTTGTGTTAAACCGGAAGCCGGTTTGACTGCCGTAAGTTCAGGGCAGCTTTGTAAATAAAGCTGTTCATTATTATCCGATACGGTTAAATACTGCGGTGATTTGGGGAAAGTCGCTAATACTCCGATCAGGATAATCACAATGGGTAAATAGACTGTCAGTATCACTTTTGTAGAGAGAAGTGTGAGATTGCGTTTCATCTATTCATCTTCTTATTGATGGCGAGGGATTATACGGTTATATTAGGCATTCTGTTCATTAATATTTAAGTCATCATTATGCCATTAGAAAGAACACTTTCAATCATTAAACCCGACGCCGTAGGTAAACACCTTACTGGTAGAATTTTAGCGCGTTTTGAACGTGCTGGCTTACAGCCTGTTGCTATAAAAATGGTTCGCCTAACCAGTGAGCAAGCTGAGGCTTTTTATGCAGAGCATAAAGGCCGAGAGTTTTACCAACCATTAATTGATTTTATGACTTCCGGGCCGATGGTCGTGCAGGTTTTACAAGCTGAAAATGCAATCAATCTGTATCGTGAAATGATCGGAAAAACCGATCCTACGCAAGCGGCTGCCGGTACTATTCGTGCTGATTTTGCTGAATCTACCCGCTGTAATGCAGTGCATGGATCCGATAGCCCCGCTTCTGCGGCAAAAGAAATCGCCTTCTTTTTTAGCGATGATGAAATATGCCCACCAGCAGCAGATTAAAATGAGTGAAAGCTGGGTAATTTTATGAATGATATTGTCATCTTGTTAGAGTATTCCCCTCCATACCTTTACGGGATAGTCACTATTCTGGGCTTGTTGATAGGTTCATTTTTAAATGTTGTTATCTATCGTTTGCCTGTGATGATGGAGCGGGAATGGAAAGCGGAATGTGCGGACTCTTTTCCCGATGTCAATATCAATATTGAGCCAGATACCTTTAATCTTGTCTTACCTCATTCGCGTTGTCCAAGCTGTCATCATTTGATAGGTCCAACGGAAAATATCCCGGTGATCAGCTGGTTGTTACAAAAGGGACGCTGTAAGCATTGTAGCTGTAAAATCAGCAAACGTTATCCAAGTATTGAATTATTAACCGCTATGCTGTCCTTGGCTGTTGCTTATCTGGTACCGTTTGGCTGGCCATTATTATTTGCTTTAGTCTTTACCTGGGTATTAATCAGCCTGACTTTTATTGATTTTGATACGATGTTATTACCCGATAACCTGACGCTGCCGTTATTGTGGTTAGGTCTATTAATCAATATTTCCGGCACTTTTACCGATATAAGCAGTGCGGTATTAGGCGCCATCTTTGGTTATTTAACACTTTGGTCTATCTATTGGGGATTTAAAATTGTCACCGGCAAAGAGGGAATGGGATATGGTGATTTTAAATTATTGGCGGCTTTAGGGGCGTGGTTCGGCTGGCAGGCATTACCGCTTATTATTTTACTTTCTTCTTTTTCCGGGGCAATTATCGGTATTGCCATTATGTTAGCCTCCAAGGATAAACAGAGTCGGCCAATGCCCTTTGGTCCCTATCTTGCCGTTGCGGGGTGGTTATTTCTGGTTTACGGGGATAGGTTAACTGAAATCTATTATTCACTGGTTTTATAATGTCAAATGACAAGACATTGACGGCGCAGCAACACAATGATCAAAAATGGATGGCCTACGCGCTCTCTTTAGCAGATAAAGCCGAATCGTTCGGTGAGATCCCGGTTGGCGCGGTGATTGTTAAAGACAATAAAATAGTGGCGGAAGGTTGGAATTTATCCATTATTAATCATAATGCCTGTGCTCATGCGGAGATTATGGCAATACAAAGTGCGGGTCAAAAAATTCAAAATTACCGTTTAATTGACTGTACGTTATATGTCACCCTAGAGCCCTGCGCGATGTGTGCGGGTGCATTAGTGCATGCGCGCATTAAGCGTCTTGTTTATGGTGCCGGTGATTATAAAACCGGTGCTGCGGGTTCGGTATTTAACCTTGTGCAGAGTGAACAGTTAAATCATCAGCTGGAGGTAACTGCCGGTGTTTTTGCAGAAGAAAGTGCCACAAAAATAAGTGCTTTTTTTAAGCGCCGCCGTTTAGAAAAAAAACAGTTGAAGAAGCAATTAATTGATTCTACTCTGCCCGCTTAAAAATGAATTATCGAGTGAGTGGAGCCTGAAAACAGTTAACTTTGTATAGAAGCGAACTGTTGATACCATTCAACTTCACTGATTAAATCTTGCGTCGATTCTAACTGGTCAATAAAGGTTAAGCCGTTCAAATGATCTAATTCGTGCTGAAAAATACGGGCAATAAACCCCGTTAATTCCTGCTGCTGTTTATTACCTTGTTGATCAACATAACGGACAGTGATTTGGCTATGCCTTGGTACTAAACCGCGCATACTAGGTACACTTAAACAGCCTTCCCAGCCTTTCACTTTGTCACTGGAATAATGCAATATTTCAGGGTTAATGATCGCTGTTGGTGCCATTAATGGCGCGTCCGGGTAACGAGCATTGGGTTTAGAACACATAATAAACATGCGCACACTATGATGAATTTGTGGTGCTGCAATACCGACACCACCGGCTTCTGATACAGCGAACATCATTTGATTAATTAATTGCTGACATTCATCGGCAAGCACATTTTCAACCTCAGTCGCTCTTTGTCTTAATACTGGATGGCCCAATTGAGCAATGGGATATGACTTGTTTTTAGTTTGATTCATTTCGCTTTAGTCTTTTCTCTTAATCGTTACTTCAATATTTTTACTCTCGCCCGCAAACCATTTTTGAACGTAGATAGATCCTAAAACAGGTGGCAACCCGTCTTCAGGTACTTCTTTATAGCGAATGCTGTTTTTATTGTGCTTTTCAAATTCGAATTGAATTACTTTCTCAGACATAACTAATTCACCCTTTATTTAACATTTCACTGCATTGTATAAGTGTTCATAAATAAATTCTAGTATTCAAGGTTTGTCAGTCCGTTGTTAATGAATATATCTATTTTATTGATAGCTGATAAAGGCCAAGCTCAAGGGGACTCGCATTTATTTTACTGTGGTGGCTAAGTAGATCAGCTTATGGTTTCTAAATTTATTTTAGGGGGCGTCTATACATCGCCGCCATACATCCCCCTTAGATAATGATGAAAACTTAATTAAGTCTTCCTTGCAACTATTCTGACACTGCGGGACAGCCATAAAATACGGATATTTTCGAAGGAGAATAACAAATTATGAATTCTATAAAGTATCGTCACAATCACAACATAATAAGAAAAAACGTCCTATTCAAATCCGCATTTTTTTTGTAAATGGCTTGTATGCTTCCTATACTCTTTACACTACTGGAGGATAAATTATGAAAAAACGAGATCAACGCGGCGATACACCATCCCTGGATATCAATGATCAGCTGAAGGTGAAAGAGATTGCTCACCCTTTTAGATTTGAAAAGTACAGCAAAGAAAATGAACTCACAGAATTGATTGTTGAGGCGGTAAATCGAATGGGCGGTTCGGGTGAATTGGCTGAAGAAAAATATCGCTTATGTGTTGACAAGTTATGCCGAAAATCGAAGCTCACCTCCCAAATTATCCAGGAAGAATACTTTGATTTGGCAGAAGATGCTTATCTTGATCGATGGGGATTGACTATGCTTGCTGTTGAGCTTCAGGATCAAAATGGATTGGCATTTTTTGATAAGATTTTGGCCGAAGAGATTCCAGAAGAAAAAAGTAAAGACCCTCATAGTTTTACCTCGGTTGGAGAGGAAGTGATGATACGTACTACCGCGATAGAAGGACTGGAACGGTTGGCGGCTAATGGCAATGATGATGCGATTAAAGTTTTGTTCGGTAATATTAGTCATGAAGTTTTTTCAGTCCGTCGCGCCGCCACTCAAGCATTGTTAGCTGTTGGTGGTGAAAATATGCTGGAGAAACTCAAGAGCGAGTTACCCAAGCGGCATCATGATCTGTTAAAGATTAAGCGCACTGATGTTCGTAATGCAGAGCAGGCAGAAGGGGGATTATTTATTAGGAATCAGGATGATAGCGATATCCCTGCACCAAAAAGTGACTCGTCAGCTAAACATTGTCGCGACTGATCTGTTTTTTGAAAAACGGTTAACATTAAAACTAACTAAGGAGTAATACCATGGCTTCCTGTACCTACTCTGTACCAAATATGAATACTTCTGGTGATAATCTTTATGGTCCGCATATTTGTTACCAGCCTTTTATTGATTACGCCTGGAACGTCTACGGGTTTAGTGGCAATAAGAATTATTGGGACGACGGCTTTGGCTGGCATGACCCTTGCAATAGTACTAAACCGTTGGCGCGTGCCTTTAACGCTTGCTGGTTGTTAACCTATTCAGCCAATGATTATACCAACGACAGCTGGAGTTCACCGATCCTCAATTGGGGACGCCGATATGTGCGAAATAATATTGATGATCTTCGCGCTAAGTGTGGTGACGGCTCCGCGATAGCGGCTTCTTTTTCAGGATTTTTTGTTAACGATAGAGTGGAACTCTATCTTGGTTTTTTCTATTCAAAAGATGTACCCGGGCGTGCAGAAACGCTGTTACATGAGTCTCGCCATCAAGGTGGGAAGTCGCATAATGCAAATTTTCCATCGGGTTCAGTGTTTGGTTCTGGTAGCGGGGCAGACTCAAGCTGGGGTTATAATGGTGCATGGATGTACGGCGCTCTTTATTTGTGGTGGTTTTTTGCGGCGGGTGCGAGAACAACATCGGCTATGCGCCAAAGAGCACGTCAACGTGGTAACTTAGTCATTGATAATGCCTTTGCCAGTCATCCGGGATACAGTATTTAATCGTAAATCATTTGTAATTTTAGGCTGTTGATTTTCTAAAAGGCTGTTAAACCTATAAATCAGTCAAGGAAAGCCTCTTTATCAGAGATCCATGCGTTAATGGATCCGCATATTGTCTTTTACCTTTGACTATATACCCATAAAGCTAAAGTCTTGGCGTTATGGCATATCTATTTAAAGGAGAAATAGGATTTTACGCTCGCTAGCGGGAGCATTTTAGGATTAGCTGGCGGTTGCTTATACCCATGATACTTCAAGATGCAAAGTCAGCAAGAAAAATTGTGCTGAGATGCTAGGCATAAAATTGAAGTATAGTTATTCTACATAGCGACTTTATAACAACGCAGATTGGCACAATTTTCCTTGCCCTACGGGGCGCTAGCTCGAAAACCAGCGCTGCGTTGCACCAATCGGAAAGGGAATAACCATTACCTCATGTTGCGTCTTACTCTGGTCTCCGAGCTTGCGCCTGACAAAGCATCTGAAGTAACATGGGTATATGTGCAGAAGAGGTTTACCGGTAACAGCAAAAACAGTCAGTGACCCTAACAGTAACTCTGGAGAAAAAGATTAACAGCTCTTTTATTTAGGCCCAAACTACCTGAATCTGAATCTTCAAGTAGTTTAGGTCTGAAGGGCCCGCCGCAGCGCTGACATTATTCAGCTTCTCTGTTTTTACTTGCCTGTTATTTGCTGACCGCGGTTATATCTGCTGTCGCGACTTCCGTCTCCTGCACTTCTTTGGTCTCTGCCTGTTTCTTTTCTTGAGCTGCCGGCTCCTGTTCAGCTGCCGGCTCCTGTTCAGTTGCTGGTTCCTGTTCCGCTGTCGGTTCCTGTTCAGCTGCAAGTAGGGCTTTAGCCCCCAGTTCCTGCTCATCCTCCAGTTTGGCTTTAGCCACTAGTTCTTGTTCAGCCTCCTGCTTGGCTTTTGCGGCCAGTTCGATTTTTTGTTCAGCCTCCTGCTTGGCTTTTGCGGCCAGTTCGATTTTTTGTTCAGCCTCCTGCTTAGCTTTTGCGGCCAGTTCGATTTTTTGTTCAGCCTCCTGCTTGGCTTTTGCGGCCAGTTCGATTTGTTGTTCAGCTTCCAATTTGGCTTTTGCGGCCAGTTCGATTTGTTGTTCAACTTCCAGCTTAACTTTTGCGGCCAGTTCGATTTGTTGTTCAGCTTCTAGCTTGGCTTTTTCTGCCAGTTCAATTTTTTGTTCAGACTCCTGCTCGGCTTTTTCTGCCAGTCTACTTTTTTGCTGCGCCTCCTGCTTGGCTTTTTCTGCCAGTCTGCTTTTTTGCTGCGCCTCCTGCTCGGCTTTTTCTGCCAGTTCGATTTTTTGCTGCGCTTCCAGCTTGGCTTTTTCTGCTGGACTACTTTTTTGTTCAGCTTCGAGCTTGGCTTTTGCTGCCCGTTTTTGTTCAGCTGCAAGCTTGGCTTGTACTGCCAGTTCGATTTTTTGTTCAGCCTCCTGTTTTGTTCTCTCGGCAATAAACCAGGTTAATGTTTTTAAATATTGACGGATATTGTTGACATAATGTTGGGCTTCCCGCCCACGCGCATAACCGTATCTAGATTGGCTATACCATTTTTTTTCATGAAGCAGTGGCAAGTTTGCTTTAACATCTGACCATGCATCAGGATTTTGTTTTTTCTTCAGAGTGATCCGCCGGGCATCCATTACATGCCCGTAACCAAGGTTATAACTGGCTAATGCAAACCAGATTTTTTCATCATCAGGAATACTATTGGGCAGACGTTTAATGAGCTTTGTTAGATAGTCAGCACCTCCCTTGATACTTTGAGCGGGATCTAATCTGTTTTTTATACCTATATAATCTGCCGTATCAAGGGTTAACATCATCATGCCGCGAACACCTGTGGGTGATTCGGCTTTTGGATCCCAATGCGATTCCTGATAACTGACCGCGGCGAGTAATAACCAATCCACTTCAGATGTGGCATGTTTTTTAAATAAACTTTCAAATTCAGGCAGGATGCTTTGGTTGCGTCGTAAAAATACTTTTGTATCAACAAAATCAAACTGCCTGACGTGACCAAAATATTTTTCTTCAAGCTTGGCGATGGTCTGGTCATTGTATCTGTTACCCATAAATTCAATGATCGCAGAGTACAGCGTATCATCCTGGTGACGCTTCAATAACCAGGCGACGGGTTGCTTTTTCGAGATCGTAAAGGCTTCTGTTAAAACCGGATAATAAAGTTGTTTTTGCGCCAGTGTCGAGCTGTCGACAATGGCAAAGGTAATCTCTTCTTCGGCGACTTTTCGCAGTAAAGTCTCCTGATCTGCATTTTCTAAGATGTTCACTTCAAGTTCAGGCATTGCGCTTAACAATTTGTCCAGTGTTTCCTCATGGCTGCTATCTTTAAGAACAAAGACAGGGGCATTAATGTCTGTTGCTTCCCGAGGACGATAACTGCCCTTGCGATAAACTAATTTTTGAGATGCAAAATAATAAGGAGGGGAGCTGCGATATTTTTGCGCTCTTTTAGGGGTTAATGTCAGTCCCGCAGCGAGAAAATCCACTTTATTATTATCTAAAGCCTTAAATAACGCTTCGAATGTCGCGTATTCTTTGATGGTTAATTTAACGTTCAGCTCATCAGCGAGCTGTTTGCCCAGTTCATAGTCAAAACCGCTGTAAACACTGCCGTCAAAACTATAAGTCAGGGATCCATTGATCGTGCCCATCATAATATCACCCCGCTTTTGAATATTTTCTAAGTGAGTGGTCTGTAAAAAAGGGTTGCAGGCAGTTAGTAAGAACAATAAAAAACTAAAAGAGAGCCATGCTATTGATTGCTTGAATTTTATAAAAGGCATCTTTAGATCCATATAATGATTTTTGAGTGGAGTCGTCTGGATTTCCAGGTGAATGTTGCGAAGATAACATTATCAAAAATAAATTAAGTTCGACTATAGAGGGTTTCTATTTAATATAAAATGCTTTATGCATATAATACGGCTATTAATACCAATTATGTCAAATAGGTCTGGATGTGAAGGCAATTCTATTATAGGAAGAGCCTAACTGTAACACTTTTTCGTTGTAATTGGCGTAACCCAAGTTCATTTATCTATCTTATGAGAGAAATTACCTATGGAAATTTTGCGTGGGGCTCCCGCCTTATCGACATTTCGTGTTAATCAGTTATTAAAAAACTGTGAGGCATTAAATCTACCTGTAAAAGATATATATGCGGAATATATGCATGCAGCTGATTTAACTGAGACTTTAAATGACCAAGAGTTAGTGGTACTGCAAAAACTATTAACTTACGGGCCTAAAATTGCAGAGCATGAGCCGCTAGGTAAGTTACTGTTTGTTACACCTCGTCCGGGCACCATTTCACCCTGGTCCTCAAAAGCGACTAATATCGCCCATAACTGTGGACTTGCAAAAGTGGCACGGTTAGAGCGTGGTATTGCTTATTACGTTGAAACGACGTCGGCACTCACCAATGATCAAGTTAAAACATTATCTGCTTTATTGCACGATCGTATGATGGAAGTTGTGCTGAGTTCATTTGACGATGCCAACACCTTGTTTGTAAAAGGGTCTCCCGCTAAAATGAACAGTGTTGATGTATTAGGCGGTGGGCGCGGTGCCCTTGAAGTTGCCAATAAAAGCTTGGGCCTTGCATTGGCCAATGATGAGATTGACTATCTGGTAGAAAATTTTATTAAATTGGGTCGTAATCCCAATGATATTGAATTAATGATGTTTGCACAGGCAAACTCCGAGCATTGCCGTCATAAAATATTTAATGCAGATTGGACTATTGATGGCATAAAACAGCCTAAATCTCTGTTCAAAATGATCCGTAATACGCACGAAAAAATGCCTGATTTTGTATTATCTGCCTACAAAGATAATGCAGCGGTAATGGCCGGAGAAAAAGCGGGTCGTTTCTTTCCCAGTGTTGATGAGCGCGAATATGGCTATCACCATGAATATATCGATATTCTGATGAAAGTTGAAACCCATAACCATCCAACGGCTATCTCTCCCTTCCCCGGCGCTGCAACAGGCTCCGGTGGTGAGATTCGTGATGAGGGCGCAACGGGGATCGGATCGAAACCAAAAGCAGGTTTAGTGGGTTTCTCTGTTTCCAACTTGCGTATTCCTGAATTCGAACAACCTTGGGAAACGGATTTTGGTAAACCGGCGCGTATTGTTTCGGCATTAGATATTATGCTCGAGGCACCGCTAGGAGGCGCTGCATTTAATAACGAATTTGGTCGCCCTAATATCCTCGGTTATTTCCGTACCTATGAAGAGCAGGTCGAAAGCCATAACGGTTTAGAGATTCGAGGTTACCACAAACCTATTATGTTAGCGGGCGGTCTGGGTAATATCCGCCGCAGCCATGTGGAGAAAAAAGAGGTGCCGGTCGGTGCAAAATTAATCGTCTTAGGTGGCCCTGCAATGAACATTGGTTTAGGCGGTGGTGCTGCTTCCTCAATGGATTCAGGTTCTTCTTCAGAAGCCTTAGATTTTGCTTCTGTGCAGCGCGAAAATCCGGAGATGGAACGCCGTTGTCAGGAAGTTATCGACCGTTGCTGGCAGATGGGTGAAGATAATCCAATCCAATTTATTCACGACGTTGGGGCGGGCGGTCTTTCTAATGCGATGCCTGAACTGGTTAATGATGCCGGTCGTGGTGGTAAATTTAATTTACGTGCTATTGCTAACGATGAAAAAAGCATGGCGCCTCACGAAATCTGGTGTAATGAATCTCAAGAACGTTATGTGTTGGCCGTTAAACCTGCAAACCTCGCCGTCTTTGAAGCTATCTGTCGACGTGAGCGTGCTGAATATGCGGTTATTGGTGATGCCACAAAAGAAATGCAGCTAACTCTGCATGATTCAGAATTTGATAACTATCCAATCGATATGCCGCTTGAAGTGTTATTAGGTAAAGCGCCTAAAATGCATCGTGAAGCGACCACCCAAACCGCACGGGGTGAAGCCCTGGATTTATCGGGTGCAAGTCTTAAGGATGCGGCTGAGCGTCTGCTGCGCTTGCCGTCGATTGCCGAAAAAACATTTTTAATCACTATTGGCGACCGCAGTGTGACAGGTCTTGTTGCTCGTGACCAAATGGTTGGGCCCTGGCAGGTGCCGGTGGCTGACTGTGCGGTAACAGCCGCGAGTTACGATACTTACTTTGGCGAGTCAATGGCCATTGGGGAGCGTGCACCTGTTGCTCTGCTTAACTTTGCAGCTTCAGCACGTTTAGCCGTGGCAGAATCAATCACTAATATCGCTTGTTCTGATATTGGCGATTTTAAACGTATTAAACTCTCTGCTAACTGGATGTCGGCAACGGGTCACCCCGGCGAGGATGCGGGTTTATATGCTGCTGTTAAAGCGATTGGTGAAGAGCTTTGTCCTGAGCTGGAATTGGCTATTCCAGTGGGTAAAGATTCAATGTCGATGAAAACACGCTGGCAGGAAGGGGATATCGATAAAGAAGTTATCTCTCCTCTGTCCTTAATTATTACCGCATTTGGTGCAGTCAAAGATATTCGTAATACGGTCACTCCGCAGTTGTGTACTGAACATGAGGATAGCAGCCTTATCCTGATTGATTTAGGTAACGGTCTAAACCGCCTGGGTGGTTCATCACTGGCACAGGTTTATAAACAACTGGGTGATACGACCCCCGATGTTGAGAGTCCCGGACAGCTAAAAGGGTTCTTTAATGCACTGCAAACCTTAGTGGCAGAGCGTAAGTTGCTTGCTTACCACGACCGCAGTGATGGTGGTTTATTCTCGACCATTACAGAAATGGCCTTTGCCGGGCATTGCGGTGTGACGGTTAGATTGGATCAGCTTGGCAGTGATGATTTTGGTGCGCTTTATAGTGAAGAATTGGGAGCTGTTATTCAGGTGCGCGCTGAAGATAAAGAAGCGGTATTAAATACTCTAGCAGGCCATGGTTTGGCGTCAAATTCAATGGTCATTGGTAAGCTTAATAATAGCGATCAAATCGAATTTACCCGTGATGGAAATGACGTGCTGGTCGGTTCACGTACCGAATTCCGCGGAATTTGGGCAGAAACCACTCATAAAATGCAGGCGTTACGTGATAACCCTGAATGTGCCTTACAGGAGTTTGAGCAAAAATTAGATGATAATGACCCCGGTTTAAGTGCGAACTTAACCTTTGATATTAATGAAGATGTTGCAGCTCCCTATATAGCAACGGGTGTGTTACCGCGCATGGCTATTTTGCGGGAGCAGGGAGTCAATTCACAGCAGGAGATGGGGGCTGCTTTTAATCGTGCTGGTTTCTCGGCGATAGATGTTCATATGACCGATATTTTATCGGGTGATGTGCAGCTTGCTGACTTTGCAGGTTTAGTTGCTTGTGGTGGTTTCTCTTACGGTGATGTATTAGGGGCGGGAGAAGGTTGGGCTAAATCAATTTTGTTTAATGCTCGAGCACGGGATCAATTTCAGACATTCTTTGAGCGTCAGAGCTCCTTTTCCTTAGGTGTATGCAATGGTTGCCAGATGTTATCAAACCTCAATGAATTAATTCCAGGTTCTGATTTATGGCCGCGTTTTGTGCGTAATAACTCAGAACGTTTTGAAGCACGATTCAGCCTTGTTGAAGTGCAAAAAAGTAATTCATTATTTTTAAATGAGATGGCGGGTTCAACGATGCCGATTGCTGTTTCACATGGGGAAGGCCGTGTTGAAGTCAGAGATCAAGCGCATTTAAAGGCCATTGAAGCAAGTGGCTCAGTCGCCCTGCGCTTTATTAATAACTATGGTGAGCATACCGAGCAATATCCTGCTAACCCGAATGGATCGCCCAATGGTATTACGGGTCTGACCTCTAAGGATGGTCGTGTTACGCTTATGATGCCTCACCCTGAGCGAGTCTTTAGAACGGTTGCAAATTCCTGGCACCCCGACGAGTGGCAGGAAGATAGCCCATGGATGCGGATTTTTAGAAATGCGCGTAAGCAGTTAGCTTAAACAAAAACCAACCTAACTGCACAGAAAACAAAAGGGAGAACTTAAGTTCTCTCTTTTGCACTTGCATTAGACTTTACTTATTGATTTAATGGTGATTGTTTTTTTTAGTAAGGTTTTTTTTGTCTAATTCTATTGGAAATGTATTATATCTGGGGCAAAATCTTCCCCTTGCTGAGGCATTTTTTAACTCATTTGCTGCAGATAAAAAAACAGATAACTATCAAGTTTTTCATTTAGTGAGTGGAGAGAAACTCTTCCTGACCTTATCGGAAAATAGCGTTAGCCACCTTATTTCAGAAATCCCCATTAATTTAGAAATAAAAGATAAAATCAAAGCAGATTTTCCTCTATTAAAGACAACCTACCTGAATCCAGATGACCAACCCAAAGAGACCGGATTATCCGTTGACCTTGAAAATATTTTTACTGATGAGGTTCAAGTCGTCTTAGAGTCTCTTAGTATTCCTATCTATTTTAAAAATAAACAAGCGCAATATTTAGCCTGTAATCGCCATTTTTCGGAGCTGCTTGGCCTAACACCGAATCAAGTTATTGGAAAAAAATTAGCTGATCTATTGGATTCCCCCTTAACGGATGCTATCGGCAAAATAGATCAAAAAATGTTTATTGAGCATCAAGTTTGTTTACATGAATACACTTGGACTAATCCGGTGGGTGAACAGTGTGATCTTCTCTTTCATAAAGAGTGCGCCGCTAGCAGCGACATTCAAAGTGGACTTGTTTTTGATATCACCGAGCTTAATAAGTCACAATCTTTATTAGAAAAAGAGCGTGTCATGCTGCGTACGACTGCTGATACTTCTCGGGACATTATCTTTTTTAGAGACTTAGAGGGGCTATTGTTAAGTTGTAATAAGCAGTATGAAAAATTTACTGGTGGTTTGGAAAAGGATCTTGTGGGCAAAACTGTGTTTGCCTTTCTTCCATTAGATGAAGCAATATTAGCGGCACAACGAGACAAATATATTATAAAAAATAATAAGCCTTATACATGGAAGGGTTTTTTTACAGCGCACAATAATGAATGTTATTTTTTTGAAATAAAAAAATCACCTATTCAGGATAAAGATGGAAATGTACAAGGGGTCGCAACGGTTGGACGGAATCTGACCGAGCAGCTAAGAATGCAGAAGCGTCTTCAAATTACCGATGTTGTATTCGAACACAGTAGAGAAGCGCTGATCGTGACCGACGGCGATGGTCACATCATTTCAGCCAATGATCATGCCTGTTTTCTTTTTGGCTATAGTAAAGACCAGCTGTTAGCGGAAGAGATTAATTTATTGGCTTCTGATAACTATAATGATGAGTATTATAAAAATATTGAGCAGATTTTAGAGACAGAGAGTTTCTGGCAGGGAGATATTACCTATCGCACTAAGAATGGTAGTGTTTATTATGCCTGGTTAGAGGTCTATGCGGTCGAACACGTAGAGGAAAACAGCGTTGACCGAGTCTATTCTTATACGGATTTAACGCACTTTCAAGTAACAGATAAAAAAATTAGCTTTTTATCAAAACAGGATCCGTTAACTGGATTACGTAATCGAATTTCACTGTTTAGCCGGCTGGAAGATATAATAACATGCGCCAATTATCTGCACAGCGCAGTGGCGGTGATGTTAATTGATATTGATGATTTTAAGGCGATTAATGATAACTATGGTCATAATGCCGGTGATAAGGTTTTAAAGGAGGTTGCTGAGCGTCTAACAAGCTGTGTTTCCGGAAAAGATACCTTGGGTCGTTATGGTAATGACCAATTTATTATTATTATCGACGAATTAGTCAATGAATTCGATGCTGCTATGGTTGCGAATAAAATAGCCGAGCAGTTTAGCCGCGCGTTTCTTATAGAAAACAGTTATACAAATCTTAGCGCAAGTATTGGTATCAGTCTTTCCCCTGATGATGGGATGGAGGCTAGTACCCTGTTTCTAAATGCTGAAGATGCGATGCAGCGTGGAAAAAGCGACAGAAGCGCAGCATTCAATTTTTATACCGCCAGCTTGACGGTTGGTTTGAATAAAGAGTTTGCATTAGAACAAGAGTTACAGCAGGCATTATTGTCAGAGCAGTTTGTTATGTATTATCAGCCGCAATATGATTTTAATAACCGTCAAATTGTTGCGCTGGAAGGTTTACTGCATTGGCACCACCCCAAGCGTGGAATATTAACGCTGGAGCGCTTTTTGAGTGTGGCTGAAGGGAGTCATTTATTAGTTCCCATAGGTTGGGAAATAATTCATAAAGCTGCTTTACAAGCGGTTATCTGGGAAAAATCGGAGATTAAATTTGGCCGGATTGCGGTTAATCTATTCACTATACAATTATCACAAATTAGTTTTATTGCCGAGCTGCAAACAATTTTAAAAGAAACCGGCTGTTCAACCGGGCAGCTTGAATTTTTAGTGGATAAGACTGTTCTGCAGCACGCCTCAACAGATATTCTGTCGAATTTGGATAATCTTAATAAAATGGGCATTACATTAACCATAACAAATTTAGGCATAGACGCTAATGTTATTGATTTAATTCATCGCCTGGGTGTTCAAAACTTAAAAATATCAGACTCGCAGATTAACAGTGGATCAGGAATTTTGGCGAGTGAGCTACAATTACAATGCTTTAAATTTTTTGCCCGCAGTTTAAGTCTTAATGTCGTTAGTGATGGTCTCGATAATGCCGAACAAGCAAGCTTTGTTCAGGAAAAAGTGATGAGTACCCCTGAAGCCACCTTTTACCTGCGTTGTAATAAACGCAAATAATCATTGCTTTTAAAATTCACTTTCCAGTTTGATTGCTTGCGGTGGTTTGTCTGCTAGGGGGTAGTGAAGGTTAGACTTATTTGTTGTTTTAAATGCGATAACAGATTCAACTATGTCGGATTCAACTATGTCAGATTTAACTATGCTGATTGCTATTACTGATCTGACCTCTAAAGATGGTCGTATTATGCTTATAATGCCGAACAGAAAAAATTTCCAGCCGATGCAGGACAAGAAAACGTTTTTCAGGAAAAAGAGATGAGCGCCTCGGAAGCGACCTTTTACCTGCGTTGCAATAAACACAAATAATCATAGTATTTTAAATCGACTCTCTCGCAATAAAAGTTGTCGTACGCTGTCATTTAAGCTAACGTTATTTTTTCCATTAAGAACTTGCCATATGGACACTTCTTTATTTACAACGAACTGGTCAGATAACTCCTTGTATGTTGGACTGACCGCTTTTATATATATAACGCTGGTGATACTGACCTCATTAAGTGTTCTTATTAAACGCAAACCCATTGGCGTTTCTCTCGCATGGTTGCTGCTTATTTACGCTTTACCTATGGTGGGCATGATAAGTTATTATATTTTTGGCCAGCTCAATTTAGGTAAAAAGAGAAAAAAGCGCCGCCTTGAGATGGCGGGGTTATTTAAAACCTGGCTCGCAGATGAAGTGACAGAACATCGCTTATCTGATCAACAAATTTCCAGCGCTGTGACGTCGATTAAACATTTTGTTGAATTTGGTAGCCAAATGCCGATGATGGCTGGCAATAAACTCACCTTATTATCCTCTACTGACGTTATTTTAACGGAGCTGGCGGATTGTATTGAGCAAGCCCGGCACAGCTGTTATTTAATGTTTTATATCTGCTCGGGGGGAGGGTTGGCAAATAATATTTTAGATGCATTAATGCGCGCCGCGCGCAGGGGGGTGAGCTGTAAGTTATTATTTGATTCTGTTGGCAGCCATGATTTCTTTAACTCTACAGAATCGCAGAGGCTTAGAGGGGCAGGTGTTGAAGTCTGTGAAGCCTTACCTGTGGGTACTTTTAGATTACTCTTTCAGCGTCAAGACTTACGTTTACACCGCAAATTAGTTTGTATTGATGATCATGTCGCTTATACCGGCAGTATGAACTTAGTTGATCCCGCTTTCTTTAAAAAAGAGAAAAATATCGGTCAATGGGTTGATATGATGGTGCGCTGCGAGGGGCCTATCGTGCAGTTGATGAAAAGTTTGTTTGTCTGGGATTGGTATTTGGAAACTAACGTTAAATTACCTTTTCAAAAACTTTATGCCGATAGTTTTGCCATCGCCGGGGATCAAAATGTGCAGCTTATTCCATCGGGGCCTGAGTTTGGTGAAGCGAGTATCTATCAAGTTTTATTAATCGCTATTTATGAGGCTAAATATAGTTTGGTGCTCACCACTCCCTATTTTGTTCCCGATGAGAGTTTGCATGAAGCATTAAAAGTGGCCGCGCTGCGTGGTGTTGATGTCAAAGTGATTTTGCCGGCTAAAAATGATTCCTTTATGGTTGATTACGCATCACGGGCCTTTTTTGAGGAGTTGTTGGTTGCGGGGGTGAAAATATATAAATTCCATGGCGGTTTACTGCACAGTAAAAGTATTGTTATTGATGAAAAAATTGCTTTATTAGGAACGGTTAATCTAGACCGCCGTAGTTTTTGGTTAAATTTTGAAATGACGATGTTGGTTGATAATGATTTTTTTGCCGACGAATTATTGCAGCTGCAAATGCGTTATTTATTGTTATCAGATCCTTTAATACTGGAAGATTGGCAGAAGCGAAGTTATCACAAGCGCCTATTAGAAAGTGTTATGTACCTGTTTAGTCCGCTTTTATAGCTCGAAGGCTTGAAAGCCGTCAGCCGTCAGTCGAAGCTCGAAGACTCGCAGCCGACAACCGACAATCGACAACCGACAACCGACAGCTTACCGCCGATAGCCTACATCCGAAGCTCAGCGCATAAAAAAGCCAGCAATTAAGCCGGCTCTCTATATTCACTTAGTAACGAAAAAGAATTAAGCTTCTTTTTTTACTTTTTCTTCTTTTACTAATTTAGGCATTTCAACTATTTCAACTTCAGGTGCATCCATTACATCAACGTAATCTGTGCCGTAGTAAGAAGCAAGCAGTACCGCTTTAAGCTCAGATACAAGAGGGTAACGCGGGTTAGCCGGAGTACATTGGTCATCAAAGGCTTGTTCTGCTAGCGCATCAACTGCCGCCAGGAAGTCATCTTCTTTAACCCCCGCGTCTTGGATTGAAAGGGGAATATTTAACTCAACTTTTAACTCATCTAACCAAGTTAGCAGTGCCTTAATCTTAGCTTCAGTGTTACCTTCACGGAAACCTAAATGGTCAGCAATTTCTGCGTAACGAGCACGTGCTTTAGGACGGTCGTATTGTGAGAACGTGCCTTGTTTAGTTGGGTTATTCGTTGCATTAAAACGAATAGTATTGGTCATTAACAATGCATTTGCTAAACCGTGTGGAATATGGAATTCATTACCAATTTGATGCGCCATAGAGTGACACACTCCCAGGAATGATTGAGCAAACGCCATGCCCGCGATAGTGGCTGCGTTATGTACTTTTTCACGCGCCACTGCATCATTTTTACCGTTATGGTAAGAGCTTGGCAGGTACTCTTTTAATAGTTTAAGCGCTTGTAGTGCTTGACCATCTGAGTACTCGTTAGCAAGTATTGAAACATAAGCTTCCATCGCATGTGTTACTGCATCGTAACCACCGAATGCACAGAGAGATTTCGGCATGTCCATTACTAGATTTGCATCAACAATTGCCATACTGGGGGTTAGTTCATAATCGGCTAATGGGTATTTTTTACCGGTTTTTTCATCGGTTATAACGGCAAAAGGGGTGACTTCAGCACCGGTACCAGAAGTCGTTGTAATACAGACGAGATCCGCTTTAACACCCATTTTAGGGAATTTGTAGATACGTTTACGTATATCCATAAAGCGCATTGATAAGTCTTCAAAATCAGTTGACGGGTGCTCATATAGAACCCACATGATTTTCGCTGCATCCATGGGTGAACCACCACCGACAGCAAGAATAACGTCTGGATTAAAGACATTACAAGCAGCCGCCCCTTTTTTGATAATGGCAAGGGTTGGATCTGCTTCAACTTCGTGGAAGATTTCAACTAACATCCCTTTACTTTCAAGGATTGAACGTAACTCATCCACGTAACCGTTAGCAAATAGAAAACCATCCGTTACTATCATTGCACGTTTTTTATCTTCTAAATCAGTCAGTGCGATAGGTAAACAACCACGACGGAAGTAGATAGATTTTGGTAGTTTATGCCACAACATATTTTCAGCTCTCTTCGCAATTTTTTTAGTATTGATTAGATGTTGCGGACCTACATTTTCTGACACTGCATTACCACTGTGCGTACCACAACCTAAGGTCATTGAAGGTGCAAAACCAAAGTTATAAATATCACCGATACCACCGTGCGATGTTGGTGAGTTAATCACAATACGACAGGCTTTCATGGTAAGGCCAAATTTATCAATACAATCCGAGTTTGCATCCTGGTCTGTGTATAGTGCGGCTGTGTGACCAACACCACCTATCTCTAGAACGATTTTAGCTTGACGGACCGCATCTTCATAATTTGTAGCTTTAAATAGACCTAGCGTTGGAGATAGTTTTTCATGTGCAAACATGTTTTCAACGACGACTTGAGGGCCTTCACCCACAAGAATTTTAGTTGAAGTGGGGACTTTAACGCCTGCAAGTTTAGCAATAGTATAGGCTGATTGACCTACAATTTTAGCGTTAAGCGCGCCGTCGATAAACATCGTTTTAGCTACTTTTTCGGCATCAACTGCATTCAGTATAAAAGCGCCGTATTCTTGAAGGCGCACTCTAAATTCGTTATATTTTGATTCAACAACAATCACAGCCTGCTCGGACGCACAGATCATACCGTTATCGAATGTTTTTGACATTAAGATTGAAGAGACCGCGCGTTTGATATCAGCTGATTCATCAATAATGACGGGCGTATTACCCGCGCCAACACCAATTGCAGGATTACCTGAAGAGTATGCGGCTTTAACCATGCCCGGGCCACCGGTCGCAAGGATAATGGCAGTATCTTTGTGTTTCATAATCGCATTAGTCAGTTCAATAGATGGAATATCAATCCAACCGATAATATCTTTTGGCGCGCCGGCAGAAACAGCAGCGTCTAAAACGATTTTAGCGGCGTAGTTTGTACATTCTTTAGCACGTGGATGCGGCGCGACAATACAACCATTACCTGTTTTAAGCGCCATTAACGTTTTAAAAATAGCCGTTGATGTCGGGTTAGTTGTTGGAATGATCGCACAGATAATGCCCATCGGTTCGGCAAGTGTCACCGTATTGAGAGATTCATTGCGTGATAATTCACCTACGGTTTTTGTGTGTGCGTAGCTGTTATAAATAAACTCAGAGGCAAAGTGGTTTTTAATGACTTTATCTTCCATGATCCCCATGCCTGTTTCTTTAACGGCCATTTTTGCAAGTTCAATACGGTGTGTTGAAACTTTAAGGGCTGCGACACGGAATATTTCATCAACCTTTTCCTGTGAGAAGGTTGCATACTCTGCTTGTGCTACTTTGACGCGTGCAATCAGCGCTTCCAGATCAGCAACAGTGCTAACTGTCATAATATTTCTCCTAAAGATTTATAAGTTTAAAAATTTTTTAATAAAACGGCGCTCGCGATGGCAAATACTGTCTTAGTAAAAAACTCTTTTTAACTAATCTATGGCTGATTATAGAAACCTATGCATGAAGGGACTTGATCAAGATCAGAAAAAAACGATTTATTAAAATATTAAAAATGTGAGGGTATTCACGTTGTAGTGATCAACCGGCCCTGAATAATGTTGTTTTCACGCGAATAAAAGGAGCATGAAAATTTTATTCGCTTATTTTGGCGATAAAAATGTTTAATGCGGGAAAGTCTTTACTTGTTATAGCAAGCGGTAATAAGCTATCACTTTAGCTTAAGTCAACATAAAGAGATCCTATGTCCAATGCCTCCTCCTTTGCGCGCAGTGCAATATTTTTTTCTGCAATTGTGATCTCACTTGCCGGTGTAAAAGTTGCGGCGCCTATTGTTGTGCCTTTTTTACTGGCACTCTTTGTTGCTATTATTTGTAATCCTGCCGTTGACTTTTTATCGGCACGCAGAATTCCTCGGGGTATTGCTATTGCCTGCGTCATTTTCTTTATTTTTGCCATTTTTTTTGGTTTTGGGGGCGTTATTGGTGCAGCAGTTAATGGCTTTAGAGAGGCAATTCCTACCTATGAAGCTCAATTTGCGGTCGAACTGCAATGGTTCATTGCTAAAATGAGTGAATATAATATTGTTATTTCGATGACCGCGGTACGAGAATACTTTGATCCCGCAAAAATAATGACCCTAGTAACAAGCACGTTAAGCAGTTTCAGCAGCGTGTTGGGCAATGTATTCCTGTTGTTATTAACCGTGGTATTTATGCTCTCGGAAGGTGGTGGTTTTGCCAAAAAACTGCATATCGCTTTTGATGACTCGGTCAAAACGGAAAAGCGCTTAGATCATTTTTTAAAGTCAGTGAATAAATATATGGCCATCAAAACGATAATGAGCTTAATGACCGGTTTAATGATTGGTTTTGCTTTATGGCTGATGGGCGTCGATTTTTATGTGTTATGGGCTTTACTGGCTTTTTTATTAAACTATATACCCAATATAGGCTCAATTATTGCGGCGGTGCCAGCGGTTATTTTAACTTTTTTACAACTTGGTATGGGTTATGCAGCAGCGGTGATCGCTTTGTTTGTTGGCGTTAATACGCTGATGGGGAATGTCATTGAGCCTAGGTTTATGGGCCGCAGCCTCGGGCTTTCAACTCTGGTGGTCTTTCTGTCATTAATTTTTTGGGGGTGGTTATTAGGCATGGTAGGGATGCTACTATCTGTGCCTTTGACCATGATTTTTAAAATAGCATTAGAAAATAGTGAAGAGGGACGTTGGTTTGCTATTTTATTAAGCTCCGATGAAGAACTCGAAGATTTTCAAGCAACCAAACAACAAGATAATAAATAATGAAAATAATGGAACATATTAATTGGCAGCATGTTGAAAGCCAACCAGAAAATGAGATGCAGCGTTTATTACACGGTCGGGGTTTCCACTTTCCCGAGTCCGAACACATCAATATCGATTGGTTCTCACCGGTAATCTTAATCATTTTATATAAAGAAATGAAGGTAAAAGACTTACAAAGACTAAGCACGCAGTTACTGCACAAAATGACTAAAATAGGTTTTACTGTTGAGAGCATTCAGGTGCAGTTCCGCTGTCGGGATTTTGCACCGACTGAGATTTTATACGGGGAGCCTATTACGGATTTAATTGCCCGTGAAAATACCCTTAAATATAAAATAAATTTAGGCAGCAAACAAAATTATGGCATTTTTTTAGACATGAAAAATGGCCGTCAATGGTTACAAAATAACAGTGAAAATAAATCTGTTTTGAATCTTTTTTCTTATACTTGTGCTTTTTCTAACGCGGCTATTGCCGGGGGAGCTGAGCGTGTTATCAATTTAGACATGAGTAAAGCAGCCCTTGCGGTAGGGCGTGATAATCATAGATTAAATGATCATGATCTAAGCCGGGTGAAGTACTTCGCCCATGATCTTTTTAAGTCTTGGGGTAAAGTTAAACGCTTTGGACCCTATGATATTGTGATTGCAGATCCGCCGTCATTACAAAAAGGCAGCGTTAATATTAAACGCGATTATCCTAAAATTATTCGCCGTTTACCTGATTTATTAACTGCCGACGGCGTCGCGCTGTTATGTTTGAATTCCCCTGATTTAGATTTAATATTTTTAAGGGAAGTTATTGCTGAAGAATGCCCTCAAGCGGTCATTATTGCGCAAATCTCGCCTCCTGAACTGTTCCTTAATATTGAACCCGGGCGTGGCTTAAAATGTTTGTTATTACGCCTGAATAGAGAGCCTAATGAGTGGGATTGTTATTAGGGTCTGGTGGCTTAGTTTTTATTGAAAATTTGTTTATAAAAAAGCCCCGATTTGGTTTGCAAATCGGGGCTTTTTTGCAGCTATTGATAAAGCGATAAAGCGATAAAGCGTTAAACGTTAGCGATTGCTTTATCCATGGCTTGCGTTGCCTGAATGGCCGTTAACGCGATAGTGTAAACAATATCATCAACTAATGCGCCACGTGATAAATCATTGACAGGTTTACGCATACCCTGCAGCATTGGACCAATACTGATTAAATTTGCACTACGTTGTACTGCTTTATAAGTAGTATTACCGGTATTCAAATCCGGGAAGATAAAGACAGTCGCTTTACCGGCAACCGGACTGTCCGGCGCTTTACTTTTTGCTACATTTTCCATTACCGCCGCATCATATTGAAGCGGACCATCAATCAGCAAATCTGGACGACGTTGTTGCGCAATTTTAGTTGCTTCACGCACTTTATCAACATCAGAGCCGACACCGGACGTACCCGTTGAATAACTGATCATGGCAACTTTAGGGTCAATACCGAATGCGATAGCTGAATCCGCTGATTGAATTGCGATATCAGCAAGTTGTTCTGCGCTTGGATCCGGATTGATTGCACAGTCACCATAGACTAATACTTGATCGGGTAGAAGCATAAAGAAGATAGAAGAAACTAAGTTTGCGCCGGGCGCTGTTTTAATCAGTTGCAGTGCGGGTCGAATGGTATTTGCGGTGGTGTTAAGCGCACCTGAGACAAGCCCGGATACCTCACCCTCAGCCAGCATCATTGTCCCTAAAACAACTGTATCTCGTAATTGTTCACGGGCAACAACTTCCGTCAGGCCTTTTGATTTGCGCAGCTCCACCATAGGGGCAACATAATCTTCAATAACATCGTCTGGATTGATGATTTCAACATCATCGGTTAAAACAATGCCCTGCTGTGTTGCGACACGGTGAATCTCTTCCGGGTTACCTAATAGAACAGGTTTTGCAATACCACGTTGTGCACAGATAAGGGCAGCTTGAATAGTACGCGGCTCTTCACCTTCAGGCAGCACAATACGCTGGCTGTTTTTACGTGCAAGTTCCGTTAAATGATAACGGAATGCCGGTGGTGATAAACGGCGAGATAAAGATGAATCCCCGGTTAATGTTTTTAACCAGTGCTTATCAACATGGCCGGCAATGTATTCTTGTACCTTTTCTATGCGCTCTATATCGTCAACTGGAATTTCCATATTGAAGTTTTGCAGGCGCTGAGCCGTTTGCCATGTGTTGCTATTGATTAGGAGAATCGGTAAACCGGATTCCATTGCCCGTGCACATAACTTCATAACCTCGGCTTCGGGTGTGTAATCACCGGTCAGTAATAAACAACCAATTTTCATCCCATTCATTACCGCAAGACAGGCGGCGATAATCACATCACTGCGGTCACCAGATGTGACCAGCATGGATCCGGCTTTGAAATGTTCAAGCATATTTGGGATCGAGCGAGCACAGAATGTGACCCGTTGTAAACGCCGGGTGTTTAGGTCACCTTTGTTTAATATTTTCGCATGTAAATGGGTAGCAAGATCGACAACGCGTGGTGCAATCAGTTCTGAGCTCCAAGGAATACAGCCTAAAATGGGCAATGGACTTTTACTGAACATTTGCAATACTTCAAGATTACTGTTTAACGAGTCGTGAGCACCCTCAAACATTTCCGTTAAATCTGGACGGTACTGTTCACTTTCATCGCTTGGTGCGCCAACTTTATTGATAATGCAACCGGCAATACGTTGATTGTTTTTACCACCAAAAGAAGAGACAGCAATTTCAATGCGCTCTTTTAATTGCTGTGAAGTGTCATTATTCGGATGAGTAACAAAGACCATCTCAGCACCTAATGCTTTGGCAATACTGTAGTTGATTTCGTTGGCAAACTGATGCTTATCCGTTGGCACAAGCCCTTCAACAATAATCACATCACTTTCTTTGGTGCCTTGACGAAAACGTTCAACAATATTTTCTAATAACTCTGACGTTCTGCTGGAGGAAATCAGGTTTTCTGCGTATTTCATTGCAAAGGGTTCAGGCGGATTCAAAGCTGAAGCATTACGCAGTGTTGCCGTAGAGCGCTCTGGACCTACATCTCCAGAACGTGGTTGCGCAATAGGTTTGAAGAAGTTAACTGCGACACCCTGACGTTCCAGTGCGCGGACCATACCGAGACTGACAGAGGTAACACCAACACCGGAACCGATGGGAATGAGCATAATTGTGCGGGGCATGACTATTCCTTGTAAATAAAGAAATTAGAGGAAAAAGTGGGGAGTGTTTTTCCCCTATTTATAGTGATAATGATTGATTTGAAACTAGTTTTGCAGAATCTTGTGCAATGACCCACTCTTCATTGGTAGGGATAACCATCGCAATCGGGGAGCCGGCTATCGTAATTATACCTTGATTGCCCAATATCGCGGCTTTATTTTTTTCGCCGTCGACTTGGTAACCAAAAATGGTTAATAATTCCAATACCTTGCTGCGGACAAGGGGGGAATTTTCACCGATCCCGCCAGTGAAAATAATGGCATCAATATGGCCTAATGGTACAGCGTAAGAAGCAATATATTTGGCAAGGCGGTAGATAAACATGTCTATTGCGAGTGTCGCTCTTTTGCTACCTTGCTCATAGCCTGCAATAATTTCACGGAAATCGCTGGAAATACCGGAAATGCCAAGCAAACCACTTTGTTTTTGTAATATTTCCATGACGCCTTCGATGCTGTAACCCAGACGAGTTATTAAGTATTCAATAATACTCGGGTCAAGATCACCACAACGTGTTCCCATTACTAAACCATCCAGCGGTGTTAGCCCCATACTGGTATCGACACTTTGACCCTTTTTAATGGCAGTCACCGATGCACCATTACCTAAATGCGCGCAGATAACGTTGAGATCATCGACGGGTTTGTTTAATATTTTTGCGGCTTCATGGGTAACGAACAGATTACTTGTTCCGTGCATACCGTAACGGCGGATGCTGTACTCTTTGTATAAATGATAGGGCAGTGCATACATAAACGCTTTAGCAGGCATAGTTTGATGGAATGCAGTATCAAATACGGCAACCTGTGGAAGCGCCGGGAAAGCGACCTGCGCTGCTCGAATACCTAGCGCATGGGCCGGATTATGCAGTGGAGCAAGGGATGAGCACTGTTCAATACCTTCAAGTACATGGTCATCAATAATAACTGATTCTGTAAATCTTTCGCCACCATGAACAATGCGGTGACCGACGGCTACAAACTGCTCAGTTAAGCCTGCTTCTTTTTTAATAATCTCTTCTACAATAAAAGATATTGCTGCAGAGTGTGCGCTATAAGGGGGAAGACTGGTGGACTTTTTTGTTCCTGCCATTTTCCATTTGATACGTGCCTCGGGAAGATTAAAACATTCAGCAAGACCACTCATTATCTCACCACCGTTATCAGCATTGATAACCGCGAATTTAAGAGATGAGCTGCCACAGTTAAGGACAAGTACCAGTTTGTTATTCATGAAAAACCCAGTAAGTAAAGTTTGAAATAGTCGATCAATGTTATGTGCTTGATGGTCAAAAAAGCCATGCCAATTAGTGACTCAGATCGCATAATTGTGTGTAAAGTCTACACTTATGTAATTAAATGACAATAAAAAATCGGGCTGGTAAATGATTTAAATCAAACTGTAGGAAGGGAGTTTTGTTGTATTTATACTCTGCTTGCAGTGCAGTCCGACTATCTTTTATGTTGTTATTGTAGTGCTTTTTTCGTTGTTATGGTATTAACTGTTATTATATTGATGCTGGTGTTGAATATTGCTAGTGTTTATCCATCATTTTATTTATTAACTGATTTGAGGTTTTTTTTGCATTCATTTTTTGATGTTATCCGCGAGGGGAGTCGTTACCTCAAAGTGTGGCCAAAACAACGTGCGCTAAATGGCTTGTTTATTGACAGTAAAGTTTCATTCTATACGCGTCTGTCAATTAAAATAACACCCGCTTTTATTGCACTAAGCTTAGGGTTAGCCCTTACCTTTCCAATTTCATTTGATCCTATTGTCAGCGTAACATTTGCATTATTTTTATTAGGCTTACCAATTCAAGGTTTTTACTGGTTAGGTAAACGTTCGCAGCAGCTTTTGCCACAGCAATTATTACCCTGGTTTATGGCTATCAAAAAAAAATTGAGCGCAAAAAATGCAGCAGAAAAGGGGGCTATTCACCATCCTTCCTATTTGGAGCTTGCAACATTGCTGCAGCAAGCCTTTAAACTGGGTGGTGATGATTTTTTACAGCATAATGAGCTGATTTAAGCATTATGAGCTTCGAGCTTCGAGCTTCGAGTCGAGAGCCACGAGTTACGAGCGAAGTTCGCAGCTAGAAGCTCGTGGCTCGGATCTTGCTCCCTCGCAGCTGTCATTCTTTTTGATAAACCTCGATATTAAAGTCACATTCAATCTCCCAGGTTTTTTCTGCTAATAAAGCGAGCATTTTTTGCGGGTTAAATTTCCATGCAAAGGGTGTCATATTAATTAAATCCTGCACTGTCTGAGGATTATTAATCGTTAGTCTGTAATTTAGATTGATCTGCTTGATTTTGCTAAAACCAGACACGGGTTTATTTTCTTCGGCATGTTGATTTACCTGTTCATATATTTTTTCACGTAACTGAAACAGATGGCGCGGGGCAGGCGTGACGGTTATTATATAACCCTGTGGTTTGATTAATCGTTGTAATTCACTTTCGAGTGACGGTGCATAGATTCGGATTAAGGCATCTAAACTATTATCCGCCAGTGGTACATCGTATGCGCTGGCAACACAGAAGTTAATATTTTTATAGCGCTTAGCTGCATAACGAATTGCTACTTTGGAAATGTCTAAGCCGTTAATCATAAACTGCTCCGGGAGCTTTGCTGCTATACGTGCAGTGTAATAACCTTCGCCGCAACCTAAATCAAGAATTTGAGCCTGCTTTTTTTCTGCTAAGCAGGCAGACACTAACTCACTGACTTTTTCTGCTAATGGCAAATAGCCGTCGCTGTTTAAAAAAGCACGGCGTGCGCTGATCATCTCTTTATTATCACCCGGATTTTTTGAATTTTTAGCATTCACCGGCAGCAGGTTTAGATAACCTTCCTTGGCAATATCAAAATGATGATTATTAGCGCAGATTTGGGTGTTATTAGTGCGTTGCAGTTTAGTTTGGCAAAGCGGACAAATAAAAGGAGTCATAATGGGGCCTATTTGAGCAGGTGAAAAATTTACCTGCTCTGTTTATTATTCAGTAGATAACGCAGTGATGGTATTGTAAAAGAATCTCTTTTATTTTGTCTATACTCTCATGAATTGGTGTGCTGATTGTTCAAGCAGGTGAAATATTTACCTGCTCTGTTTATTATTCAGTAGATAACGCAGTGATGGTATTGTAAAAGAATCTCTTTTATTTTGTCTATACTCTCATGAATTGGTGTGTCGATTGTTCAAGCAGGTGAAAAATTTACCTGCTGTGTTTATTATTCAGTAGATAACGCAGTCATGGTATTGTAAAAGAATCTCTTTTATTTTGTCCATACTCTCACGAGTTGGTGGGCTAACGCCATCTAGCGGGTAGATTTCCCCCATTGCGGTCCATTTATGCTTACCTAATTCATGGTAGGGTAATAGCTCTATTTTTTCGATGTTTTTCATAGGCTTTATAAATTTACCTAAGGCATGTATATCATCGATAGCATCGGTATAACCGGGTAAAACCACATAACGTAAATAGACCGCTTGGTGACGCTCTGCTAAATAGTGAGCAAATTCCAGCGTGTATTTATTACTGACGTGGGTTAAGTCGATATGTTTATCATTGTCCATCTGTTTGATATCTAATAATACTAGATCAGTGTGATCGAGCACGCTTTTAACCGTGTCATCGATTCGGCGCACAAAACCATTAGTATCTAAACAGGTATGAATTCCCTCCAGATGGCAGGCTTCAAAGATCGCTTTAATAAATTCAGGCTGGAGCATTGCTTCGCCCCCGGAAACGGTAATGCCGCCCCCCGATGCTTCCATGTAATGGCGATATTGCAGCAGTTCGGCCATTAATTCTTCAACGCTCATCTCTTTACCGGCCTCGGTATCCCAAGTGTCGCGGTTATGACAATATTGACAGCGCATTAAACAGCCCTGTAAAAAAATAATAAAGCGGATCCCAGGACCATCAACGGTACCACAACTTTCAACGGAATGAACTCGTCCTGTTACTGACATTAGAAACCCCTTAAAATAGACTATTTGATTTGCATCTTAGGCAAAAAACAAAGCAAATAAACATTTTAGAATAGATAAAAAGAAAGGTTTCATCCGTACAGATGAAACCTTTGCAATCTTTGCAATTATAGCAGGCAAACTAAAAGAGTTGCCTGAATATTTTTGTTACAACCTGGCAGTAAAGGTACGTGAAATCACATCGCTTTGCTGTTCTTTAGTTAACGAGTTAAAACGTACTGCATAACCAGAAACACGGATAGTCAACTGCGGGTATTTTTCAGGATTATCCATTGCATCAACCAGCATTTCACGGTTCATCACGTTTACGTTTAAGTGCTGACCACCTTCAATCTCAGGGGTGTGCTTAAAGTAACCGTCCATCAGACCCGCTAAGTTTGTTTTTTGTGAATCGTCAGTTTTACCTAATGCATTTGGTACAATCGAGAAAGTATATGAAATACCATCCTGTGCGTAGGAAAATGGCAGTTTAGAAACAGAGGTTAATGATGCAACCGCACCCTTTTCATCACGACCATGCATGGGGTTAGCACCAGGCGCAAAGGGCATGCCAGAACGACGTCCATCAGGTGTGTTACCGGTTTTTTTACCGTATACCACGTTAGAAGTAATAGTAAGGATAGATTGAGTCGCACGTGCATTGCGGTACATTTTGTGCGATTGAATTTTTTTCATAAAACGTTCAACAAGATCACAAGCCATGTCATCTACACGCGGGTCATTGTTACCAAATTTAGGGTAATCACCTTCGATCTCAAAATCAGTTGCAATACCGTCTTCATCACGGACAGGTTTAACGGTTGCGTATTTTATGGCAGAAAGTGAATCAGCTGCAATTGAAAGACCGGCAATACCACAAGCCATAGTACGTTCAACATCACGATCGTGCAGTGCCATTAGCGATGCTTCATAACTGTATTTGTCATGCATATAATGAATACAGTTAAGTGCAGTGACGTAGGTTTCAGCTAACCATTCCATAAAGTGGTCAAGGTTCGCAAATACTTCATCATAATCTAAGACTTCAGAGGTAATTGCAGGCAATGTACTAGGACCAACCTGCACTTTAGATTTTTCATCTACGCCGCCGTTAATGGCGTAAAGCAAGGTTTTAGCAAGGTTGGCACGCGCACCAAAGAACTGCATCTGCTTACCGACAATCATAGGGGATACACAACAGGCGATAGCGTAATCATCGTTATCAAAATTGCTGCGCATCAAGTCATCATTTTCATACTGAATAGAGGAAGTATCAATCGATACTTTTGCACAGTATTTTTTAAAGTTAACAGGTAATGCTTCAGACCATAAAACAGTAATGTTCGGCTCTGGAGAAGGGCCCATAGTGTATTGTGTATGCAGAATACGGAAGCTGCTTTTAGTCACTAGCGTACGCCCGTCAACGCCCATGCCGCCAATAGACTCCGTTGCCCAGATAGGGTCGCCGGAGAACAGATCATCGTATTCAGGTGTACGTAGGAAACGTACCATACGTAATTTCATGACCAAGTGATCGATAAGCTCTTGTGCTTCAGTCTCGGTAAGTACACCTGCCTGCATATCTTTTTCAATATAGATATCAAGGAAACTCATAGTACGACCAAATGACATTGCTGCGCCATTTTGTGATTTGATTGCCGCCAGATAACCAAAGTAAGTCCATTGAATGGCTTCTTTCGCATTTTGTGCAGGACGAGAGATATCCGAGCCGTATTTAGCCGCCATCTCTTTAATTTGTGCTAGTGCACGGTATTGCTCAAAGATCTCTTCACGTAATTTCAGGGTATCTTCAAGTGTTGCTCCGGCAAGTAAATCTTTTTCTAAGCTTTTATGCTGCTCCGCTTTATCGGTCATTAGGAAGTCAATTCCGTACAGGGCAACACGACGGTAATCACCGATAATACGACCACGACCATAAGCATCGGGCAAACCGGTTAAGATACCTGATTTACGACATTTTAGGATGTCACCTGTGTAAACATCAAAAACACCCTGATTATGTGTTTTACGGAATTCAGAGTAAATTTTATTAATAGTTGGATCGAGCTCTTTACCATAAACTTTACAAGAACCATCGATCATACGAATACCGCCGTTAGGGATAATCGCACGTTTTAAAGGCGCATCGGTTTGCAGACCAACAATGGTTTCTAAATCTTGGTTGATATAACCTGCGTCATGAGCGGTAATGGTAGAAACAATATCAGTATCGAAATCAACTGGCGCATGGGTGCTGTTTTCCAGTTTGATGCCTTCCATCACCTTAGCCCAAAGCGCATCAGTGGCTTGGGTTGCACCCGCCAGGAAACTTTCATCACCTTCAAAGGGGGTATAGTTTTTTTGGATGAAGTCACGTACGTTAACGTCAGTTTTCCAAACTTCACCAGCAAAACCTTGCCATGCTGATGCCAATTCTTCATTAATCTTAGTCATAACGATTTACCTTGTAGTTAAAATAAGTATGAGTTGAACTGTAAATAGACTCTATCGTTCGTGTTTAAATAGACTCTATTGTTCTTGTTTGCTTTTCTGCATTGGACGTAAATAGATCATCCAGTGCATTAAACCTACTATTACGCCGCCGCCAATAATGTTACCGATGGTCACCGGAATTAGGTTATCGAAAATAAAGTTGTAAATTGTTAAATCAGAATATTGGCTGGTGTGCTCTCCGATAGCGAGCCAAAATTCTGCGGGAGCAAATTGCTGGATTAAAATGCCGCTGGGCACCATAAACATATTGGCAATACTATGCTCAAAACCGGAGGCGACAAACATGGTGACAGGTAGAAATACGGCAAACATTTTATCGGTAATAGTGCGTGCGGCAAATGCCATCCACACTGCCAGACAAACCATCATATTACATAAAATACCCAGTGAAACGGCCTCTATAGATGAATGATGGAGTTTATGCTGGGCAATATGTAAGACTGTTAATCCCCATTGCCCGTGATCTGTATTGTACATTCCCGCAAAAAAGATCAGGAAAACAAGGAAGGTTGCGCCAATAAAATTACCAAAATAAACAATGATCCAGTTTTTAAGCAGTTGTGCTGTCGTGATACGTTTGCTCGCTTTCGCTATCAGGGTCAGCGTGCTGCTGGTGAATAGTTCACCGCCCACGACAACGATTAATAGTAGACCAAGACTAAATGCTGCTCCACCTGCAAATTTACTAAGACCCCAAGCGACATTTTCAGTGCCTGTGGTGACGGTGACATAAAAAACAAAAGCGAGGCCGATAAAAAGACCTGCAGTAATCGCGAGGTAAAAAGCGGATAGGGGAGCTTTAGTTGCTTTATTATATGCAACGTCAGCGGCTTTTTCGGTTAGTTGATGAGGCAGTAGTTCTTCTCGTTTATTTTCTGCAAGCATCTCGTCCGTTCCTGTTTATTGAGAGTACAAGAAGTTTAACAAATGGATTATGTAATAAATTTGATTTAAATCAATTGCCAGGGATTGGTTGTAATTTTATTACATTTTCGGTGGTTTTTGTCACTTTCACGAGGTAGGTGTGGTTCGAGGTTATTTTTTTAAATGAGCTAATCCAATATAATAATAATAATAACGATAATGACAGGCAGTCTATTTATGCTGAATTGTTATTAACCTTTAGACTGTCGTTGTCTTTCCCAAATGATGGGATGACAAGCAAACAGTGATAAAGGCTTATTATGTTTACTATAGTAATGATTCTATTTCTTGTAAAATTTGCAAACACCATTCGTCGATACGTTGATCGCTTAATTCGTATTGAGAATCTTCATCAAGCGCCAATCCCATAAAGTGCTGTTGATCAGGTAAAAGGGCTTTTGAAGCGATAAATTCATAACCTGTGGTTGGCCAGTAACCGACAAAAAGAGGTTCCTGCGGTAGCAGTTCGTCATGCAGCATTCCAACAGCATCAAGAAACCATTCGCTATAACCCTCTTGATCCCCCAATCCATATAAAGCAATAATTTTGTTTTTGAGATTAAGCCCTTCAAGTTCATCCCAAAGTGCTCCCCAGTCTTCCTGAAGCTCGCCATAATCCCAGGTAGAAATCCCTAAAATAAGAATATCATAATCATTTATCTTGCTAATGGGGGTTGTTTTTATGTTAAATAGCTCAACAAGTGATTCACCTATACAAGCCTGAATCTTTTCAGCTGCAATTTCTGTATAACAAGTACTAGAACCATAAAATAATCCGATTTTCATATATAACGCCCGATAGACTAAAAACGGTGTTAATTTACAGATAAGGGAGTCTTAATGGAAGCATTAAGCATCGATCAATTTTTAGATTCATTATGGTTAGAGAGGGGATTGTCACAAAATACCTTAGAATCATATCGCCACGATTTACGTTTGGTTGAAATTTTTCTTGCCACAAGATTGGTTAGTTTATGCTCTGCCTCGTCGTTAGATTTAATTGATTATTTTAGTTGTCGTCTGAGCGGAGAGAAAGAATATAAAAATGCATCAACTGCGCGTTTAATGAGTGCCTTACGCCGTTATTATCAATATTTATGCCGCGAAAAAATACGCGAGGATGATCCCAGTGCTAAGCTGGAAAGCCCTAAAATAATCAAACCCTTACCTAAGTCACTTTCAGAATCCGAAGTTGACGGATTATTATCCTCACCAGATTTAACCGACAGTGTTCAATTTCGAGATAAAGCCATGCTTGAGCTTCTCTACGCGACGGGTTTGCGCGTTTCCGAGTTAGTTGGATTGTCGATGGAGGAGATCAATTTAAAACAAGGTGTTGTGCGCGTTACCGGGAAGGGTGATAAAACGCGTTTGGTACCATTAGGAGAAGAGGCCATCTACTGGGTTGAGCGTTATATAGAGGAAGCGCGGCCAGATCTGTTAAAGGGTCAAAGCAGCGACGTGTTATTTCCAAGCCGTCGCGCAACGGTGATGGTGAGACAAACATTTTGGCATCGCATTAAATTTTATGCCCAATTATGCGGCATAGATAAAGAAGCGTTATCCCCGCATGTATTGCGTCATGCCTTTGCAACACACTTATTAAATTATGGGGCAGATCTGCGTGTGGTGCAGATGCTATTGGGGCATAGTAATCTTTCTACAACGCAGATTTACACGCATATTGCACAAGACAGATTGAAAGAGCTGCATCAGGAGCATCATCCAAGGGCATAACGCAGCTATTTCTGATAACACGCAAAAACACGGTCTAGTATTTATTGATGGCAAATTAAAAAATTCACAAATCAGTACTTACTAGGCATAATCAACTCCTGAGTATTTTAGAAATACTCTCTTTATTCCACTAACAATATGAGGTTTTTATGGCGACTATTTTTTCAAAAACAGGGGTTATTTGTGTCTTTTTATTAAGCAGTTTTGCAGCCGTCTCAGCGACGTCTGAATCTCCCTCCTCGCTGGTGGTTGAGGAAATAACGACTAAAATGGAAAGCCTTAAGATCCCCGTTAATGAGATTAATAAGTCAGCAGTAGAGGGATTATATGAAGTGATCTCCAATGGTGATATTTATTATATTAGTGAAGATGCAACCCATTTGTTGTATGGAAGTATTTACGCTTTAGACAATCAGATGGTCAATATTACTGAGCAGAAAAAAGCACAATTAAGTCGCCAAAAAGTCGCTAAAAATATAGACAAAATAACCGCCTTTGAAAAAGACATGATTGTGTTTAAAGCGCAGGATGAGAAACACGTTGTCACTGTTTTTACCGATCCTACCTGCAGTTACTGTCAGAAATTACATTCACAAATGGCTGACTATAATAAATTGGGTATTACTATTCGCTATTTAGCATTTCCGCGAGCGGGTATTGATTCTTCAACCTACCATACTATGGTCTCAATATGGTGCTCAAACGATCCTAAAAATGCGATGAATATGGCTAAAAAACGCCGTGAGATCCCCTCTGAAACCTGTGAAAACACCGTCAAGGAGCAATATCAGCTTGGGCGTTTACTTGGGGTTAATGGCACACCGGCTTTGATTTTAGAAAATGGTACCCTCACCCCGGGTTATCTTCCTCCTCAGCGTTTGCTGCAGTTGTTAGAGGAAAAATAAATCGGCGATTTTTTAATATAGTGCCCTTATAGCCAGATCATTTGCTGATGCCTGCATTCGCAAATGATCTGGCTATATTCTTATTACAAAGCATTTGGTAGCCATTATGCCTACAGTTCAAGTCAAAAATAGAACCGTTTTAGATCCTGTTCCGATCAACTTAACCTGCTCCCCTTTATTAACACAGCTTTATATCAATCGCGGTATTAGCAGTGCAAGTGAATTAGATAACAGCACACAAAGTTTACTTCATGCGCAACAATTAAAAGGCATCACAACGGCCTGTGAACTTTTATATCAGGCCTTATTATCTTCACAAAAAATAATAGTAGTGGGCGATTTTGACGCAGATGGCGCGACCAGTACTGCATTGAGTATTTTGGCGTTACGCGGTTTAGGTTTTACCAATATTGATTATCTTATCCCCAATCGTTTTGATTATGGTTATGGGTTAAGTCCGGAGATCGTCGATTTAGCCATTAGCAAGGGTGCACAATTATTGATGACGGTCGATAATGGCATTTCCAGTATCTCTGGTGCTAAACATGCGAAAGATAACGGTCTGAAGTTATTAATTACAGATCACCATCTGCCTGGAGCCGAAACGCCGCAAGCGGACGCAATAGTTAATCCGAATCAGGTTGGCTGTAGTTTTCCGAGTAAAAACCTGGCGGGTGTCGGTGTCGCTTTTTATGTGATGTTAGCGTTACGTGCTTTCATGCAGAACAAAGGCTATTTTACCCATTTTAAAGCGCCTAATTTAGCAACATTGTTAGATATAGTAGCTTTAGGGACGGTTGCTGATGTGGTGGTGCTTGATGCTAATAACCGCACATTAGTCCATCAGGGATTGGCACGTATTCGCGCAGGCGTTTGCCGGGTCGGGATCAGCGCCTTAATCAGTGTTGCTAAAAGAAACCAAGGCCAGCTAGTCGCAAGTGATTTAGGCTTTTCATTAGGACCCAGGTTAAATGCCGCCGGGCGCCTCGATGAAATGAGCTTTGGTGTTGAGTTGTTATTATGCGAAAATGTTGAGCAGGCAAATATAATAGCCAATGAATTAGATGCTTTAAATCAGTCGCGTCGCGAGATAGAACAAGGGATGCAGGAAGAGGCGCTAAAAACCTTAGCCAATTTGTCACTTGATGAAAATAACATCCCCCATGCTATTTGCTTATTTGAACAGGAATGGCATCAAGGTGTGATAGGGTTAGTGGCATCGCGTATTAAAGAAAAATATTACCGTCCTACCTTTGCATTTGCTAAGGCTAACAATGGCGAAATTAAAGCATCCGCACGTTCCATTCCAGGCGTACATATTCGTGATATGCTCGATTTAGTGGATAAAAAAATACCTGGTGTTATCTTAAAATTCGGCGGGCATGCAATGGCTGCCGGACTCTCTGTAAAAGAGACTGACTTTGAATTATTTAGTAAAACCATTAATAGGGTACTTCAAGAACAGGTCGATAATGATCTGCTAAACAATATAATCCTTTGTGATGGACAATTAAATAGCCAGCAGTTTAGCCTTGAACAAGCTCAAGAGTTAAGAGATGCGGGACCATGGGGTCAGGGCTTTCCTGCCCCTCTCTTTGATGGCGAATTTAAACTGCTGCAGCAGCGCTTGGTGGGCAGCCACCATTTAAAAATGACCTTAGAGTTTGAGGGTAAAACGATTGAGGCGATCGCCTTTAATATTGATGTCGAGTTTTGGCCAAATCCGATGGTAAAAACGGTATATTGTGTTTACCGTTTAGATATCAATGAATTTAGAGGTAATAGGACAGTGCAGATGCTGGTGGAAGTGTTACGAGCGGAATAAGAACGAAATAAGAAGCTGTCAGCTGACAGCCGTTAGCCGTTTGTTTAAACTGCGCCTTCAAAATCGAGTTGGCGCCAAGCTTCGTAGACGAATACTGAGACTGCATTAGATAAGTTCATTGAGCGACTTTCCGCTCTCATTGGAATACGCAGTTTTTGCTCGAGGGGTAAAGCATCGAGGATTTCACCGGGTAATCCTCGTGTTTCAGGGCCAAAAAGTAATACATCGTCCGCTTGAAAATTTGCCTGACTATGAAAGGTAGTTGTTTTTGTTGTACAAGCAAAAATTCTTTTACCTGATACCGCCTGTAAAAAATCGTTGTAATTTTTATGGCGATAAACATGGGTCAGTTCATGGTAGTCGAGTCCTGCTCTGCGGACTTTTTTCTCATCTAAATCAAAACCTAAAGGTTCGATTAAGTGCAAAACACAGCCTGTATTGGCACATAAACGGATAATGGCGCCAGTATTTTGCGGGATTTCAGGTTCAAATAGTGCTATTTCAATCATAGTCGGTAGCCATCTTCTTTGTTTAGTCTCGTTATAGAAACCGTTTTTATTATCGTTGCAAGTTGACTGTTTAGTCAAATCGAGGGAATTGTAAGTGCATATCTACCTGTTTATCATTATTTTCGCCATGTTTAAGCATCGCATTTCCAGTAATACTTCAGCCCCTTTCTCGCCTGTGCGGGGATCTCTTGCTTAGCTTAAGCGATTCTGTTGCTTATTTTCAAGTATCTTAATTAAAAATAAATCCTTGCAACTCGAACAGGTGATTTATGTTTAAAGTCGTGCATGCTCTTATTCTACCTGATTTTTTTGCACATGCAGACCGAGACAATTAAAAATTGATAATATTAGAATATTTTGTCATCATTAATGCGGGTGGGTATGCTCGGTTGAAGAGGATATTTTAACGCTTTGACGAGGAACTGAAACTCGCATTTATAAATGGGTAGGGTATAATCACTGCCTGATTTTTTTGTTATATGATAGGTGTTCTTTTTGTCCAAAAATCTCAAAAAAGAAGAGTATAACCGATTGGTTAACCTTGCCGGACGGGCTGCTATTTTCGCCGCCTCTTTGCTGATTCTCGTTAAATTAATTGCCTGGGTGATGACCGGCTCTGCCAGTATTTTAGCCACCCTGACCGATTCGTTAATGGATGTCACTACTTCTATTATCAATCTGTTAGCGATTAAGATAGCCCTTCAACCTGCCGATGATGAACACCGTTTTGGTCATGGTAAAGCAGAGAGTCTTGCCGGGCTAGCACAAGCCGCCTTCATTTCTGGTACGTCTATGTACTTGATGTTTAATGGTATTTCTGCTTTGGTTAACGGACATCAAATAAGTGCAACAAATGTTGGCATTGGGGTAATGATTTTCTCTGTTATCGTCACTATTTTATTGGTTGCATTTCAAAGCTATATTGTGAAAAAAACAGATAGCATGGCAATTAGAGCCGATTCACTGCATTACCGGACCGATATTGCCATGAATGGCGCGGTATTATTGGCGCTTATATTGGCCGGGTACGGCTGGTATTGGGCTGATGGTGTATTTGCGATTGCGGTTAGTTTTTATATTTTACATGGCGCATGGCAGATTGGCCGTTTGTCAATTGATGCTCTGATGGATAAACAACTGCCTAAATCTGATGAAGAGAAAATTGTAAAAACTGCCTATCATATCAAGGGGGTGCGTGGTGTTCATGATTTACGAACCAGATTATCGGGTAATACAAAATTCATTCAGCTACACTTGGAACTTGATGATAATCAAAGCTTATTAGAAGCGCATAACAAAGCGGATCAGTTAGAAGAGGCGTTAGAGTCTGATTTCCCTCGCGCAGATATACTCATCCATCTGGATCCTTTGTCGATAGTTGAGGAAGAAAAATTGAACGACAAATTACAATTTGAAACATCGCCAGTTACCTCGGATAAGGACAATATTTAATGGACGCGACTCAGAAAAAATTATGGAAAAAAATTAGGGAAGAAGCGCTGCATTATTCTGCTAGTGAACCCATTTTGGCGAGCTTTTTTTATTCAACAATATTAAATCATCATAGTTTAAAGTCGGCATTAAGTTATCAGCTGGCTAATCGTTTGGATCACCCGACTATGCCGGGCATTCTGTTGCGTGAAGTTATTGAAGAAGCATTTACTGAATCACCAGAAATTATGACTGCCGTTATGGCTGACATTATTGCCGTTCAGGACAGAGATCCTGCGGTTAATGATTATTCAACACCTTTGCTTTACCTTAAAGGTTTTCAAGCAATTCAAGTTCACCGTGTTGCTCATTGGCTGTGGAAAAAAAATCGCATAACATTAGCGTTATATTTACAAAATCGTAGTTCTGAGCTGTTTTCTGTAGATGTTCATCCAGCAGCAACTATCGGTAAAGGTATTATGTTTGACCACGCGACAGGTGTTGTTATTGGTGAAACAGCCGTTATTGAAGATGATGTCTCTTTATTACAAGGTGTGACATTAGGTGGAACGGGTAAAACTTGTGGTGATCGCCACCCTAAAATTCGTCAGGGGGTGATGATCGGGGCCGGCGCAACAGTGCTTGGTAATATTGAAATTGGCAAGGGTGCGAAAATTGGTGCCGGCAGTGTTGTATTATACGCAGTACCTGCTCATACCACAGTCGCAGGGGTTCCAGCCAAAGTTGTAGGTGTTCCTTCCTGTGAGATGCCGTCTTTATCAATGGATCAATATCTTTCATAAACGGAGTTCATTGAGGTGTTTGTAAACTGCATTCACCTCTTTCATAGGCCCTTACTCTGGTTTTGCTAATAAACAGGTCTCGCCGATAAAAATAATCGTGGTTTCTTTCTACCCTAAATTCGCACCTCTTTTGTCGGGCCTTAACTCAGGTCTCGCCAATAAAAAGAAATCGTGGTTGTTTTTTCCCCTCAATCTCGATCTCTTCTACAAACATATCAAGTGGTCTTACCCACAGGGCTTGCTCACCATACTGCGGACGGTAAACCACCATTTTCTCTTCGTTTTCACTGTGTGTGGCGATATTCTCAACCCTATACAGACCGCCTTTATAATGACGGTATTGACCGAGCTTAATCTCTTTTTTCATGATTTCTCACTTAATTAACGCGATAGGCGTAATAGTTAGCAATAATTTTCCTGATATTGTCATAATATAGTTAGCAAACATAAAACAATGGTTGAATAAGTAAACGGGAATGCTTACTCTCAATGAATTGACAGCATACATTATTTTAAGGAGAGAGTTGATGACATTGGATCTTTTAGAACAGTTAGAAAGTAAAATTCAAAACACGGTAGATACCATTGCGTTGCTGCAAATGGAAGTTGAAGAGCTCAAAGAAGATAAGCAGGTTTTAACTGAAAAAGGTGAGCAGTTACAGGCAGAAAATATCCGATTAACAGAAGAGCACCAGAAATGGCAATCTCGTTTAAGTGCCTTAGTGGGTAAAATAGAAGAAACTGAAAGCTAAGTACTCACCCTAAAGTATTCTGATCTTAAAGAGCGCCTTTATTGAGTAAAGGGCTCAAAAATTCAGGAAAATTTATTTAAGAGTGCTTAACGTTAAGTTAATGTCAGCAACTAAAAGCCCGATTTATTATTAATTGGGCTTTTTTACAATTTATCGGCTAAGCTATTTCATCTGATTCTGTCAATGCCTCTGCATTGAGCGGCTCCGGCGAAATAATAATACCGGTACTATCGGCATATAAAATATCTTCAGGTAGGAAAGTCACACCGGCAAAGTTAACTGGCGAGTTGACCTCTCCTATTTGTGTATCTTCAGCCCCGACAGGAATTGCAGTGATTGCCTGTATACCTATATCTAAATCTTCAAGAAGATCCACTTCACGTACACAGCCGTTTACGACAATACCTTCCCAGCCATTTTCAACAGCAAGTTCAGCAATGTGTGCATTAACTAAAGCACGGCGTAATGAACCACCACCATCGACCAGTAAGACCTTTCCTAACCCATTTTCTTCAAGTGCTTTATAAATCAGACCAACTGACTCAAAACACTTGATGGTGACAACTTCTCCGGCAAAAGAGTTTCGCCCACCAAAATTGGTTAACAGGGGTTCAACAACATCAACAGTATCAGCGTAAATATCGCAAAGGAGGGAAGTATTGTAATGCATTATCAGGCTCGCCTATGGTTAGTATGATATTACTGAGTATAAACTTAACTTATTCATTTACAATCTTGTTTTTACATTGAAAAAAACAGTTTTGAGTTTGCGTGATAAAAATCAAATAACTCGAAGGCCAAATCACAGTGTCGATCCTGATTATCGGCCTGGGACAAAAGTCGGGCGACAATCCTTTAGTCTAATTCACTGAAAAATAAATGATCAAAGGTTTTTTCACAATAATGACACTTTAGTTTGAGAGTGGATTTTTTCTTGACATAAAAACGTGTATCTACTGGCTCATGATGACTGATGCAGTTACTGTTCGGGCAAGCTAACACATCAATAAAAGAGTCTGGTAGCTGCACCTGAAATTTATTGACCACCTTAAAATCTTTTATCTGATTAATAGTGGCATGGGGTGCAAATAAGGCCAGCTGATTGGCTTGTTTATCGCTGATAAAAGTATTTTCGACTTTTATCAGATCTTTTTTTTGCCCGGTGTGGGTTGCCAGGTTCAGGCCGATGGTAATTTTTTCATTGGTTTGTGTTAAGTTAAAAAATCGGATGATTTTGACGCCCTGTTGAACCGGGATGTGATCAATGACGGAGCCGTGCTCAATTGCTTCTACTTGTAATTTCTTTTGCATAATTAGCCCTTACGCTTGATCTTGGAAATGGTTTGTTAACAATAAAGCCAATAAAGCCTGTCGTGCATAAATGCCATTTTGAGCTTGTTGAAAATAATAAGCATAGGGTGTCTTATCGACATTGATATTAATTTCATCCACACGAGGTAACGGGTGCAGTACTTTTAAGTTTTCCCGCACGTTTTCTAACATATCTGCATTTAACAAAAATGCGGATTTAATATGTTGATATTCCGTTTCATCAAAACGTTCTTTTTGCACCCTTGTCATATACAACACATCGAGTGAATCAACAACCTCTTCAATACTGCTATGCACAGAATAATTGATCCCTTTCTCATTAAGTTCTTCCAGTATGTAGTCGGGCATTGCCAAAGCTTCTGGAGCGATAAAATAGAAATTACAGTTAAATAAAGACAAAGCTTGTGCCAATGAGTGCACTGTTCGGCCATATTTTAGATCGCCTACAAAGGCAATATTCAGGTTATCGAGTCTGTTTTGCGTTTCATAAATGGTAAACAGATCTAATAATGTTTGCGTAGGATGTTGATTCGATCCGTCTCCACCATTGATAACAGGGATGTTGGTAAATTCCGCCGCTAAACGAGCCGCACCTTCCTGCGGGTGGCGTATAAAAAAAGCGTCAGCATAAGAAGCGATTATTTTAACTGAATCTGCCAGTGTTTCCCCTTTTTGTGCTAATGAGGTATTTCCTGCATTATCAAAACCAATCACAGTTCCTCCCAACCTCTGCACTGCTGTTGCAAATGAAAGGCGGGTTCGTGTTGACGCTTCAAAGAAACAACTGGCAATAACTTTATTTTTTAACAGCTCGGGTTGCGGGTTGTGTTTTAATGATTGAGCTGTTGTTAGAATAAGTTCAAGCTCTGCACGAGAAAGGTCGGAGATGGAGATAATATTTTTTTGATATAATGGATTATTCATATTTTCTGACTCATGGGTAACGAGTGACGATAGGGAAATTATAGCACCGCGCCCCCATGAATTCTGCCTTTTTTAAATGCTTTAATCAAAGTGAAATGTTTTTTTGAACGCTTTGTTATTGTTAGGGGTTATGATGAGACTTGACAAATAATTGGAGTTTTTATGTTTAAGCGTATTCTGTGTTTTGCTTTATTTCTACTGCCGGTAAATTTACTGGCTGATCAATGGTCAGCACTGCATGCTTTATTACCTAAAGGGACACAGCTTTCTTATTTGGTATTGGATCCTGCCAATAATCAATTGCTTGCTGAGTCCAATGCCGAGATCCTGCGTACTCCGGCAAGCTTACAGAAGTTATTAACAGCGACGGCTGCCAAGTTATATCTAGGTGAAAATTTTCGCTATCAAACAACCCTTGAGGGCAACAAAAGTCACATTAAAAATAATCATTATCAGGGTGATATTCGCTTACGTTTTGTTGGGGATCCCACCCTGTCGCGTGCAGATATCAAAGAGATGCTAACATCTTTTAAAGCATTGGGTGTCAAGCAGATAAGGGGTGATCTTTTAATTAACGCGGCTCATTTTAGCGGCTATCAATGGAGTGATGGTCAGGCCTGGAATGATTTGGGTGTCTGTTATACCTCTCCGTCAAATGCCATTATTGTTAACAGAAATTGCGTATTAGGTAACCTCAGCGTAGTGAGTGCAGATGCCAAAAAAGCGCGTTTATTTATTCCAAGTTATGAACCCGTTGAGATAAGCAGTAACGTCGATGTGGTCACATCTGCGCAGCGAGATGAGCAATTTTGCGCCTTAAAAATGACCCGTAATAGTGATAACCGTTACCATTTATGGGGTTGTATGGTGCCGAGGAATCGTCCTTTTGGTTTGGCTTTTTCGGTCAACGATCCCTTTGCATATGCGAGTCAAATTATTGAATCAGAACTAAAAAATGTCGGTATTAAGTTGACTGGTAAGGTGAAAATTGAGCAGATAAAAACAGCTAAGAAAGTCTCGCAAGTATTAGTTAAGTATCAATCCCCTGAGCTAGGGAAATTATTGGAAATTATGCTCAAAGACTCAGATAATTTAATTGCGGATAGTCTTTTCAAAACACTGGGTGCTGCCTATTTTCAACAGGACGGCAATTTTCTCAATGGTGCTAAGGCGCTTAAATTAATTCTGCAGGAGAACGGTGTTGATTTAGAAAATGCTTATCTGGCCGATGGTTCCGGGTTATCTCGTCATAATTTAATGAGTGCTAAATTGTTTATGACTGTCCTTAAATATGTTTACCAAAATGATGCTAAATTAAACTTGTTAGACAGTTTTTCAATTGCTGGAGTAGACGGCACACTGCATTACCATAAAGGGGTCGCAGGACCTTTGTTAAAAGGTAATATTGTTGCAAAAACGGGGTCGATGAAAGGTGTGGCAAACTTATTGGGTATTGTTAAAACGGCGCGTGGGGAGCGTCTTTTTGCTTTAATTATAAACGGCTATAATTGGCCTGAGACCGATTTAACTAAAGCCACAAAATCACCTGTTGTTATTTTTGAACATGCTTTTTTTGAAACAATAATAAAGTCTTCCCGCAAATAAATAAATCAAAAAGAGGTTTATGCTTCTTTTGGATAAATATGAATTTATTGTATTTTAATCGGGAACCATTTTTTAGGTCTACCTTGGCTAAATAAAATAATATCAGTGGCAAGATCAAGTTTATTAACCGGTGGCAGATTGCGCGTATCAGGTGGGTAACTAATGCCGTCAAAATCGAGTATGAACCATTTTCTATCTCTTTCAACCAGTAAACTTTGCCATAAATAATGCTGACTACTAGATACTATGACTGGTACTTGTACCTGAGATATGCGGCTTGCAAAACGATAACCATCTTCTTGGCGCTCAAAAATAAGCATTTCACAGCCACTCTTTGCACACCAATCAAGTAGAACGATCGCATCATTCAGACCGTCTCCGTTGAGGTCATAATTCACCGCACTAAATTGAGTGTTTTTTGGATTGGTGCCATGAATTTTAAAGTATTGATTTAGCGTTTTTTGTAGTGCTTTATCAATTTCTGCATTTGGGTCAATATGCTGCACTGTGAATTCTCTTTCAATTTGGGTTGTGCTGTTTTTTAAGCTGATTTTTTTACTGGTCATTTTATTGAACACCCTCTCAGACGGAGGGAGCCTGGAGATAATATTATTTTTGTTAAGTTTAGTACTGCTGAGTGTGACACCTGAACGGTTGAAAATCAGTTCTTCCTGTATCTTTTGCAGACCTTGTTGCATTAGCATCACTACAACCCGATCTGGAGAATTACTTTTCCAGAAGCCTGTTTTAGTAATGCTTTTTTCTCCAATATTTTCTTGATATTCAACGCTGTAATCTGAATTGAGCGTTAAATTTATTTTTTTAAAGGGAGTTATATTTAAGTAATCACCGGCAAAGTCGCGATAATCTATTGGCCATCCAGTTTCTCCACAGCCGCTGAAATCCCCCCAGACACTGTCAACATTGGCGGTAAGGCCCCAATATTCTTTCATTTTTAAATTATAACAATGATCGGGTTGAATTTTTAAACTCAGCCGCTCTCCCTGTTCATTGTTAGTTTTAATATAGCTTGTTTGTGTGCTGTTAAAGTTTGAATTTTGAATCTGATAAGCCCTATTACCGGCTTGAGTGGCAAAATGCAGCCGATCTTGATCAAGATTTAAGCGCCAATAGGGATTTTCACCTTTAGCTTTAAATAAGAAATTATGAGTTGCTTTAGCACATTGCAATGATGCTTTAGGCAGCGCCATATGCTGAACTCTATCTATCCGCATTAGTGCATTCGATGGTGGTGTATTTATGGCTGGAAAGGTTATTTCACCAATAAATTCGATATACACAGGGGTGGATTTTGCCGAACTGATTTGTTCATAGATATGACTTAATACAGGATTAACTATCACTGGAAAATCTTGTTCGGAATCACAAGCCGTGAAATAACCTTTACCATCACCAAAACTAAAATAGCCTCGAAAATTGCTATCCAAGATTTTTGAAAATTTTTCCTTGATGACGGGCATTTTCTCCGGCGTAGTTGAGACAGTGGAAGTCTTTGACACACAAGCTGCATTAAAAAGCAGGGAAATACTTAACAATAAGAAACTCAACAAACGCATAAAAAATCTCAGTTCAGTCATCATTGATGGCTAAGCGTGCATAAATCTACACAAACATAACAATATGTGGCCTTTTTTATTTAAATACTTAATCATCGTTCGGCTCTTAAGATTGTAGCGATTAAAGATTAAAACATTTACTTTATATTCTGGGCTACTAGGTTAAATATCGTTCCATTATTACCGCCACACCGTGCTCTTTAGATGAAAGCGTTTTTTCTACATTAGGCAGCGCCTCTTTTAGCGCATACTGGGCATTTGCCATTACGATAGGTTTCGCCACTGCGAGTAACATTTCAAGATCATTCATACCATCTCCAAATGCAATGGCATCGGAAATTTCCAGGCTTTTTCTTTTTAACACGACTTTAACGGCTTCACCTTTATTGGTATTGGCACACATCACCTCCAGACACTTTGTCAAAGAAAAAGTGAGGTTGATTTTATCACCGTAACGCGCCGCTAATAAGTCATAAACGGGTTGTAATAATTCAGCTTCCGCATAGAAAAATATCTTAATCGTATTACTTTTATCAAGTTTGCTGAGATCGGCTTTGATGCAGTTAAAGCCTGCGTCTAATCCCATTCCATCAAGTTCTGCCAGAGGATAGTTGGCATACCAGTTTTGGTCTGTGAAGAGGTTTATTTGCACTGCATCAGAAAATACAGTATCGCAAATCTCTTGTGCTATATTACTGGGCAAATTCTGTTGATGAATAATTTTTCCTTCTTTATTGTGAATGCGTGCTCCATTTGAAGTGATTAAATAAATGGGGATATTTAAGGATTCTTGTAAATGTTTTGCTTCGATATAGTGCCTGCCCGTTGCGATCACAAATTTTCGGCCACTTTGTACCCAGCGTTGAATTGTTTCTTCTGTTTTTACTGAGATGCGATGATCCGGGCCTAGCAGGGTACCGTCGAGATCTGAAATAGCTATTTTGTACATCGCAGTGTGCCTTGTTGTGATGCTTCCAAAAATTCAAGTGCTGCATTTAAAGCCACTAATCGGGATTGATCTTTTTCTAAATATATCTCATGTTTTGCATTGGGTATAGTGAGAAATTGTTTCGCTTTACACTGGGTAATATTTTTAAAAAATTGATTTTGCCCTGCCGCTGTCACAACCTGATCGGCTCCTGCTTGCAGTAATAGAATTGGAATATTTATTTTATTGGCGTTATCCACCACCTGCCCAGTGGCGCTAAGGCTTTGGGCAACCCAGCGCATACTCGCATCACCAAGTTGTGTTTCAGGAAACTCTATGTAGGTATTTTGTGATGCATTAAAACGCACTTCGCTGGAGGTTAAATCATTACCGATAAATGCTCTGGGCTTATATTCTTTGCCACCGAACACATAACAGGATTGATCGCTAAACCAGCTGCACACTTCGGCACCACTGAAGGTTAATAGCTTGGCAATAAAACTGGGTATGCTGCCTAAATTGATTGACATCATGGGGCTTAATAATATGGCTGCCTGAAATGGGTGGTTATATTGTTCGAGGTATAGCGCGCTTATCGTGCCGCCCATTGAGTGTGCTAGCAGGTAATTATGCTGGTAATTGTTGGCTAAGTCTAAGGATAAAATATAACGGTTAAGGTCATCGACATAATCTTGGAAATGAACAACATGCCCGTGATCTTGATCTCCGCCTAAGCGTTCTGAAAATCCTTGACCTCGGTGATCAATTAAATAAAGATCATAACCTTGACGGTTAAGATCAAAGGCAAGTTCCTTGTATTTTAAGACACTCTCGTTTCGACCCTGGCTAATCACTATCGCGTTAGCATTACCGGTTTTAATACTAATAGTATGCAGTCTTTTATTGTCAACGCCTTGTAAGGAAACTGAGATTGCATTTTTTTTCCAAAATGCATTTATCTTACTGTTAAAAGTATCACTCAGTTCGGCTTCAGTTGTTAAACCGTAGGGATTATTTTCCATGTCATTTTCCGCGGAGGTCAGTGCGCTAGAAAGTAAAAATAAAAAAGGTAGCAGTAATCTTAGTTGAGAAGCTTTTTTCATCTTTTATCCGTACGTTATATAGTTGTTAATAGGACGCTATTATTATACGTAAAGCATTTGATTAGATAGTCCCCAATCTTAGCTAAGACTGGGGACGGCAAGATCCTTTATATTTTCTTCAAAGATCACGCCGGAATAAAAAATACTAACTTTGTTAATGGTAGGATACGCGAATGATTAAGCGAGTTGGGCTTTGATAAAGTTAATAACCTCATCAATAGCAACTTCCTGTTTTACACCCGATAGGCGATCTTTATATTCAATCACGCCATTATCCAAACTACGATCTCCAATCACCAGGGTATGTGGAATACCCATAAGCTCTGCATCCGCAAACATAATACCAGGGCGTTCTTTACGATCGTCAAATAACACCTCGATACCTGCTGCTTGTAATTCTGCATAGTATTTTTCAGCAAGTTCTGCGACACGATGTGATTTATGCATATTCATTGGGACAATAACTACCGAAAAAGGCGCCAGTGTATTGTTCCAAATAATGCCATTTTTATCATTGTTTTGCTCAATAGCAGCAGCAACAATACGTGAGATACCAATGCCGTAACAACCCATGGTTAATATCTGGTTTTTACCTTGCTGGTTAAGTACGCCGGCATTCATCGCTTTAGTATAAGTATCACCCAGTTGGAAAATATGTCCCACTTCGATACCCCGTGCCATTGAAAGTGTTCCACTACCGCAGGGGCTTGGATCACCTTCAACGACATTACGCAGATCTTCAACTTGAGCAAGTTCAACGTCGCGGCCCCAGTTAATGTTGCAGTAATGTTTATTATCAATGTTTGCACCGGCACTAAAGTCGCTCATAACAGCCACTGAACGGTCAACAATAAAGGGCACTGGTAGAGAAACTGGACCCAGTGAGCCCGGGCCTGCATTAACCAATGCTCTGATTTCACTTTCGCTGGCGAATTCAAGTGGAGCAGCGACAGAGGCTAAATTTTCAGCTTTAATCTCATTAAGTTCGTGATCACCACGGATGATAAGCGCGATCAGCTCCGTTTCAATTTGATCAGACGCTTTAACAAATAAAGTTTTGACCGTCTTTTCAATAGCAATGCCATGTTTCGAAACGAGTTCAGCGATAGTTTTTGCATTTGGGGTATCAAGCAGTCCCATTTCAGCAGTGGGTGCTGCAAGAACAGTGCTCGGTGCCAATGCTTCTGCTTTTTCAATATTTGCCGCGTAATCACTTTCAGTTGAGAAAACAATGGCATCTTCACCGCTTTGCGCAAGTACGTGGAATTCATGAGATGCACTGCCGCCAATACTTCCAGTATCGGCAATAACAGGGCGGTATTCAAGACCTAAGCGGTCAAAGATACGACAATAAGCGTCAAACATTTTCTGATATGTTTTTTCCAGACAAGCTTGATCCATATGAAAAGAGTACGCATCTTTCATGGTAAATTCGCGCGCACGCATAACACCAAAACGCGGACGAGTTTCATCGCGGAATTTTGTCTGAATTTGGAAAAGATTGAGTGGTAGCTGTTTGTAACTGTTTACTTCTTTGCGCACAAGCTCAGTGATCACTTCCTCGTGTGTTGGGCCCAATACAAAATCACGTGTATGGCGATCTTTAATACGTAACAGCTCACCGCCGTATTGATCCCAGCGACCTGTTTCTAGCCAAAGATCTGCAGGTTGCACAATTGGCATTAAGACTTCAACACCTCCGGCTCGTTCCATCTCTTCACGCACGATAGTTTCAACTTTACGTAAAACCCGTAACCCCGTCGGTAACCAGGTATATAAACCCGATGCTAATTTACGGATCATGCCTGCACGTAACATAAGCTGATGGCTTACAATTACCGCATCGCTGGGTGCTTCTTTTTGAGTTGAAAGTAAGTAGTTGGTCGTGCGCATAGTTATCCCTAATTGATAAATTAAACAGCACTGATTTTAGCAGTGGAAACGTAATGACTAAAGGTTTCTTCATCTATTTAGAAAATATAATTGAATTTTAACCGGGCTTTCAGCTATTTTGTCTTAATAAATAGCAAATTATAAGGAAGACAATGAATCGTTATCTATTAGCTGGAAAATATAGTGCAGGCATCATGCTGTTTTGCAGCATGGTTTTAATGGTTAATGCTGTATTACCGATGGATTTAAATCAGTTCGGTATTGTCCCCCGTTCCTTTGATCATCTCAGTGGTATTTTTATGGCGCCTTTTCTACATGGAAGCTGGTTGCACCTGCTCAGTAATTTTTTACCCTTTATAGTCTTTGGAACCTTAATTGGTGCGCAGGGTAGCAAACGATTCTGGCTGTTATTTCTCCTGCATATCAGCTCTACGGGAATGTTAGTGTGGTTATTCGCACGAGGTAACAGCGTACACATCGGAATGAGCGGGGTAATTTATGCCTTCTGGGGCTATTTAATCGTTTATGGTTTTGTTCGGGGAAAAATCCTGCACCTTGTGATCTCGCTGCTGATGCTTATTTTTTACGGAGGATTAGTTTTTGGCGTCTTTCCAACAAAATTTGGCGTGTCATTTGAGAGTCACCTGTTAGGCGCATTAGTCGGCGCTGCCAGTGGCTATTATTTTGCTAAACCAGTGGCTCAACATCGAGCACTGTAGTGGTTGACCCTGCATTAATCCAAGAGATATTAAAGTCGAGAAGATGCACTGCATATTTTTTTGGATCTTCTTTTGTCTTTTTATAAGCAGGGCGCGGGTCTTGTTGCAGTACTTCAATAATCAATTGCTGCAGTTCAGGGTAGCCATCTTCAAGCAAGTTAATTGCTTTTTGAGCCTCAGTTGAAAATTCGACCTGCATTAAGGATTCAGGCTGCAGCTGAGCAAAACCGGCTAGCGCCTGTGGTTTTGAATCTGCATAGGGAATATAAGGTTTGATATCAATAATTGGAGTGCCATCGACTAAATCGATATTACTCAACATTAAAAAAATCTTACCATTAACTTGTTTAATGCCGTGAAATTCAACCAGTGATAAACCAATGGGGTTTGGACGGCAGGGTGAACGTGTTGCAAAAACACCTAAGCGTTTGTTACCACCGAGTCGAGGCGGTCGTACGGTGGGACTCCATTTATCTGGGTTGCGATTTTTATGGAAAATAAACACTAACCATAAATGACTGAATTCCTGTAAACCCAAAAAAGCGTTAATATCATCATAAGGAAATAATATTTCCAGCTCAGCGATGGCACTGGGAACTAACCCAGGCTGGCGAGGCACAGCAAACTTCTCTTTATAGGGGGAATGGATTATCGCTATTGAATCAAACACTATGTTATTCCCCATCAGAAAGTTTCACACTAATAGCACGAGCATAACAAATAATGTTGCTGATGCAGGATGCGTCTTGTTCAAAAATCAAGCAGTTTTGAAAAACGATACCGTTAGCGTTCATCTCAGCGGCTTTAATGCGGGCATTAGTACGTGCTTCTTTAATATCTGCAGGGCGATCTATTTCCTCTTGCTGGCAGCTACTGCCGTCAACTGCTGCAATAAATTGATAATCGAGCCCCTGCAATTGCGGTTTTTCGTAAACAGTGACGCGTGAGGGTTTGAAATAATCATCAAAATTTTTCTTGTCGAGATTAGACGAAAAGTCAAGGTTACTACAAGCTGTGGTTAAAAGGACGGTAAAAGAGATAATAATAAAACGTAACATAAGATGCTCTTTATCAATAGAAGGGACTCGCGATGAATGGCATAATAACATTTTTTAATAAACCTGAAACAGAGAAGGAAATAATATGACAGTAGCCAATGGAAAACGTGCCGTTTTTCTTGATAGAGATGGGGTAATAAATGTCGACAATGGTTATGTATCACAGCGTGATGATTTTGAATTTATCGACGGCGTCATTGATGCCTGCAAAGCACTTAAAGAAAAAGGCTACCTATTAGTTGTTATAACCAATCAGTCCGGTATTGCACGGGGATATTTCAGTGAAGAGCAATTCCATACCTTAACAGAGTGGATGGATTGGTCATTAGCAGATAGGGGGGTTGACTTAGATGGTTTCTATTATTGCCCGCATCATGCCGAAAAGGGTATTGGCGAATATAAAATTGATTGCGATTGCCGCAAGCCAAAACCTGGCATGCTGATCAGTGCCATTGAAGACCTGGATATAGATGCAAGTCAGTCAATATTAGTCGGGGATAAAGTTTCTGATATACAAGCCGGTTTAGCTGCCGGAATAAACACCAACTATTTAGTCCGAACAGGAAAAACGATCACAGCAGAGGGTGAAAAAATCGCAACAGCCGTATTTGATGATTTGAACAGTATAGTTAAGCTGCTGTAATTGAGTCGTTAAGGGAAAATCTGTGGATAATTATAGTTAATCTGTGGGTAACTTGTTTGCAAATAGGGTATAAAAACTAATTGCAAAAATAGGCTGTTTTTATGCAAATAAACCCTTGCCAACGTTAACAAAATCCCTATAATGCGCCCCACGGAAACGGGAAAGACGCAAGTCAATCCGGTTACTCAGAACGAAAGAGGTTAAGTTTTTAATAACGTATCACGTTGATTGAAAACATTATAATTTTATGTTTTAGCAAGATTAATAATCTTGATAAAAGATTAAAAAAATAACCATTGACATCGTTTGCAGGTAGCGTAGTATACGCACCTCGCCGAAAGGCACGCTCTTTAACAATTTAATCAAACAATCTGTGTGGACACTTATTGTTGATGTGATTTCAAAAAAATCAAAGTCCTTTCTTGTAAAGGCAGTAACTTTTTACTTCGTAAATAGCTTACTCATCAATAAAAGTGACACACGAATAAATTTATTTATTCAGAATAATAAGTTATTCATTATTTTATACTGAAGTTTTTATACTTAGGTGTTGAGATAATAGTAATTAGTTTTAGTCAGTTATATTGAGTCGCAGCGCAAGCTGCAAATTAAACTTTAAATTGAAGAGTTTGATCATGGCTCAGATTGAACGCTGGCGGCAGGCTTAACACATGCAAGTCGAACGGTAACAGAGAATAGCTTGCTATTTTGCTGACGAGTGGCGGACGGGTGAGTAATGCTTGGGAATTTGCCTTGTTGCGGGGGACAACAGTTGGAAACGACTGCTAATACCGCATAATGTCTACGGACCAAAGGTGGCCTCTATTTATATGCTATCGCGACAAGATGAGCCCAAGTGGGATTAGCTAGTTGGTAAGGTAATGGCTTACCAAGGCGTCGATCCCTAGCTGGTCTTAGAGGATGACCAGCCACACTGGAACTGAGACACGGTCCAGACTCCTACGGGAGGCAGCAGTGGGGAATATTGCACAATGGAGGAAACTCTGATGCAGCCATGCCGCGTGTGTGAAGAAGGCTTTCGGGTTGTAAAGCACTTTCAGCGAGGAGGAAAGGGTATTGGTTAATATCCAATATCTGTGACGTTACTCGCAGAAGAAGCACCGGCTAACTCCGTGCCAGCAGCCGCGGTAATACGGAGGGTGCGAGCGTTAATCGGAATTACTGGGCGTAAAGCGCGCGTAGGCGGTTAATTAAGTCAGATGTGAAAGCCCAGGGCTCAACCTTGGAACTGCATTTGAAACTGGTTAACTAGAGTTTTGTAGAGGGTGGTAGAATTTCAGGTGTAGCGGTGAAATGCGTAGAGATCTGAAGGAATACCAGTGGCGAAGGCGGCCACCTGGACAAAGACTGACGCTGAGGCGCGAAGGCGTGGGGAGCAAACGGGATTAGATACCCCGGTAGTCCACGCAGTAAACGATGTCTATTAGAAGTTTGTGGCTATATGCCGTGGGTTTCAAAGCTAACGCATTAAATAGACCGCCTGGGGAGTACGGCCGCAAGGTTAAAACTCAAATGAATTGACGGGGGCCCGCACAAGCGGTGGAGCATGTGGTTTAATTCGATGCAACGCGAAGAACCTTACCATCCCTTGACATCCAGAGAATCTGTTAGAGATAGTAGAGTGCCTTCGGGAACTCTGAGACAGGTGCTGCATGGCTGTCGTCAGCTCGTGTTGTGAAATGTTGGGTTAAGTCCCGCAACGAGCGCAACCCTTATCCTTAGTTGCCAGCACGTAATGGTGGGAACTCTAGGGAGACTGCCGGTGATAAACCGGAGGAAGGTGGGGACGACGTCAAGTCATCATGGCCCTTACGGGATGGGCTACACACGTGCTACAATGGCAAATACAAAGGGTTGCTAGCCTGCGAAGGTATGCGAATCTCATAAAGTTTGTCGTAGTCCGGATCGGAGTCTGCAACTCGACTCCGTGAAGTTGGAATCGCTAGTAATCGTGGATCAGAATGCCACGGTGAATACGTTCCCGGGCCTTGTACACACCGCCCGTCACACCATGGGAGTGGGCTGCACCAGAAGTCATTAGCTTAACCCTTCGGGGATGGCGATGACCACGGTGTGGTTCATGACTGGGGTGAAGTCGTAACAAGGTAGCCCTAGGGGAACCTGGGGCTGGATCACCTCCTTACGTAAAGAGACACATCAGTTAATTCGCTTGCGGATTAATACATCGAAGACTTGCTTGCAAGTGCTTCACAGTACAAGCCTTTCGGCGATTTTGCTCTGCAAATTCACCTTCCGGCTCAAGTTTTTGCTTCGCAAATACTTGATGAGTGTCCACACAGATTGTTTGATTAGAATGATAAAGCGTAATAGCAAATACACTTATTAACTGTTCTTTATAAAGAATAATTAATAAGTGTTTTTTTAACACTGCTCTTTAACAATTAGGAAAGCTGATAAAAGTTCTTTTTATCACACAAAAACAATGGCACTCAGGTGTTGATTGGTGTGATAAATTAAACGAAATTGTTCTCAATTATTAAGATTTATTTTAATAATTGTAATCAAGCAAAAATAAATGTTGTTCAAACTGATACTTTGGATAACGTACGTATCTATTGAATCATTGTTAATTCAATGATTCTTAGGTGCACGAAAAACGAATGTTGTTTTTTGTATTGTAAAATATGAGAAATCGCAAGCGTCTTGGAAACTCAAATAAATACAAAATCTAGATTTTGTTATCTTATGCGTTTTTTGAATGTTATTAACATTCATAAAAACGATTAAAGTGACACCTTTTAGGTGTTGTATGGTTAAGTGAATAAGCGTGCACGGTGGATGCCTAGGCAATTAGAGGCGATGAAGGACGTGGTAATCTGCGATAAGTCCAGGGGAGTTGATAACAAGCGTTATATCCTGGAATTTCCGAATGGGGCAACCCGGCACTTAGTGTCATCGTTAAGTGAATACATAGCTTAACGAAGCGAACGAGGGGAACTGAAACATCTAAGTACCCTTAGGAAAAGAAATCAACCGAGATTCCGATAGTAGCGGCGAGCGAAATTGGAACAGCCCTTAAGCTGTTTAAAAGTTAGTGGAAGGCTCTGGAAAGTGCCGCGATACAGGGTGATAGCCCCGTACACAAAAACTTCTTTACAGTGAAAGCGAGTAGGTCGGGACACGAGAAATCCTGACTGAATATGGGGGGACCATCCTCCAAGGCTAAATACTCCTAATTGACCGATAGTGAACCAGTACCGTGAGGGAAAGGCGAAAAGAACCCCTGTGAGGGGAGTGAAATAGAACCTGAAACCGTGTACGTACAAGCAGTAGGAGCGGACATTGTGTTCCGTGACTGCGTACCTTTTGTATAATGGGTCAACGACTTAATTTCAGTAGCAAGGTTAACCAAATAGGGGAGCCGTAGGGAAACCGAGTCTTAACTGGGCGAATAGTTGCTGGGATTAGACCCGAAACTTGGTGATCTAGCCATGAGCAGGTTGAAGGTTGAGTAACATCAACTGGAGGACCGAACCCACTAATGTTGAAAAATTAGGGGATGACTTGTGGCTGGGGGTGAAAGGCCAATCAAACCAAGAGATAGCTGGTTCTCCTCGAAAGCTATTTAGGTAGCGCCTCGTGTATCACTGTTGGGGGTAGAGCACTGTTTGGGCTAGGGGGTCATCCCGACTTACCAACCCCATGCAAACTCCGAATACCAACAAGTGCAATCACGGGAGACACACGGCGGGTGCTAACGTCCGTCGTGGAAAGGGAAACAACCCAGACCGCCAGCTAAGGTCCCTAAGTATATGTTAAGTGGGAAACGATGTGGAAAGGCTCAGACAGCTAGGAAGTTGGCTTAGAAGCAGCCATCTTTTAAAGAAAGCGTAATAGCTCACTAGTCGAGTCGGTCTGCGCGGAAGATTTAACGGGGCTAAACATATCACCGAAGCTGCGGATGCTTATTTATAGGCATGGTAGAGGAGCGTTCTGTAAGCCGTCGAAGGGAAAGGTGTAAACCATCCTGGAGGTATCAGAAGTGCGAATGTTGACATGAGTAACGATAAGGGAGGTGAAAAACCTCCCCGCCGGAAGACCAAGGGTTCCTGTCCAACGTTAATCGGGGCAGGGTGAGTCGACCCCTAAGGCGAGGCCGAAAGGCGTAGTCGATGGGAAACGGGTTAATATTCCCGTACCCTTTATTATTGCGATGGGAGGACGGAGAAGGCTAGGTGGGCCTGGCGATGGTTGTCCAGGTTCAAGTGCGTAGGCGGGAGACTTAGGTAAATCCGGGTTTCTTTTAACGCTGAGACACGATGTCGAGTCACCAAGGTGATGAAGTCATTGATGCCATGCTTCCAGGAAAAGTCTCTAAGCTTCAGATAATAGAGGATCGTACCCCAAACCGACACAGGTGGTCAGGTAGAGAATACTAAGGCGCTTGAGAGAACTCGGGTGAAGGAACTAGGCAAAATGGTACCGTAACTTCGGGAGAAGGTACGCCTCCGACGGTGACGAGACTTGCTCTCTGAGCTGTTGGAGGCCGAAGATACCAGATGGCTGCAACTGTTTATTAAAAACACAGCACTCTGCTAAATCGTAAGATGACGTATAGGGTGTGACGCCTGCCCGGTGCCGGAAGGTTAATTGATGAGGTTAGACTCAGGTCGAAGCTTTTGATCGAAGCCCCGGTAAACGGCGGCCGTAACTATAACGGTCCTAAGGTAGCGAAATTCCTTGTCGGGTAAGTTCCGACCTGCACGAATGGCGTAATGATGGCCATGCTGTCTCCACCCGAGACTCAGTGAAGTTGAAATCGCAGTGAAGATGCTGCGTCCCCGCGGCTAGACGGAAAGACCCCGTGAACCTTTACTACAGCTTAGCAGTGAACTTAGAGCCTACATGTGTAGGATAGGTGGGAGGCTTTGAAGCGTTGTCGCTAGATGACGTGGAGCCAACCTTGAAATACCACCCTTGTATGTTTTGAGTTCTAACCATGGCCCCTGAATCGGGGTTTGGGACACTGTTTGGTGGGTAGTTTGACTGGGGCGGTCTCCTCCTAAAGAGTAACGGAGGAGTACGAAGGTTGGCTAATCACGGTCGGACATCGTGAGGTTAGTACAATGGTATAAGCCAGCTTAACTGCGAGACAGACACGTCGAGCAGGTACGAAAGTAGGTCATAGTGATCCGGTGGTTCTGAATGGAAGGGCCATCGCTCAACGGATAAAAGGTACTCCGGGGATAACAGGCTGATACCGCCCAAGAGTTCATATCGACGGCGGTGTTTGGCACCTCGATGTCGGCTCATCACATCCTGGGGCTGAAGTCGGTCCCAAGGGTATGGCTGTTCGCCATTTAAAGTGGTACGCGAGCTGGGTTTAGAACGTCGTGAGACAGTTCGGTCCCTATCTGCCGTGGGCGTTTGAGAATTGAGAGGAGCTGCTCCTAGTACGAGAGGACCGGAGTGGACGAACCGCTGGTGTTCGGGTTGTATCGCCAGATGCATTGCCCGGTAGCTACGTTCGGAATCGATAACCGCTGAAAGCATCTAAGCGGGAAGCGAGCCTCGAGATGAGTTCTCACTGGAGCTTTAAGCTCCCTAAAGGGCCGTTGGAGACTACAACGTTGATAGGCAAGGTGTGTAAGTGCAGTAATGTATTGAGCTAACTTGTACTAATTACCCGTGAGGCTTAACCATACAACACCTAAGACGTGTTGAGTTGCAGTAGACGAGTGGGTCAGTGAATGTTATTAACATTCCCTCTGATTGAGCTAAGAGTTGAAACAACAGTAACCAAGAAAAAATATGCTTGCGAAATATATTTTACAAATATTTACGATTGCTTGATAAAAACAACAATAAAACCAGCTTTTTTAATTAATTTTTTATAAAGACTTTAGATTGTTGCCTTACGGAAGATTAACAAAAAGACGTTAATCTCCTACCGGCCAAAACAATTTAAAGCTAAAAAAAGCCTAAGCTTTAAAAAGTTTTTGCTTGGCGACCATAGCATTGTGGTACCACCTGATCCCATTCCGAACTCAGCAGTGAAACGCAATTGCGCCGATGGTAGTGTGGGGTCTCCCCATGTGAGAGTAGGTCATCGCCAAGCGCCTAATAAACGATAAATCCCTGTTGACTAACGTCAGCAGGGATTTTTTCGTTTGAGTGCTTGAGACGATGACTACTCGAGCATGGGACATAAAGAGCAGCCACGGAGTGGCATTCAAGCCATGTGATAGTAGGGGCGAGTATTGCGTGAGCAATGTGTCATGAGCGGGCTAAGCTCTGCGAGTCCTTTTCCATCGCCAGTATTCCGCACAAGCTTGGCAATTAAATCCAGATAAATCCCTGTTGACTAACGTCAGCAGGGGTTTTTTCGTTATTAGGGCTTTGACGCGATGACCAACTCGAACATGGGAAAGGTTAAGAGTATGCCGGAGGGCGAGTATCGCGGCAGCGATGGTTCACGAGCGGACAAGTTCTGCGCTTCCTGTATTTCCGATCATGTAGAGCAGGGCGAATTTGCCGTTAGGCAAATGTCATGAGCGGGTGAGCTCTGTGAGTCCTGTTCCATCGCCAGTGTATTGCACAAGCTAAGCAATTAAATCCAGAAAAATCCCTGTGACTAACGTCAGCAGGGATTTTTTCGTTTAAGCGCTTGGACGATGACCAACTCGAACATGGGGTATAAATAGCTCACCTAATGAGTGGCATTGGTATCAGGTACTTTCTGATCCTGGTTGTTCACCCTTTAAATTGTCTTTAAAAGCTTTAAGCGTCTTAAACAGAAGTTCAATTTTAACGACGATCGACGGAATTAAGGTTTTGTAATGCTCGTCATTATCAGTTTGAATTGCTTGCAGATCCGCAGCTAACTCTTCAACATAAGGCAAGAAGGTCGTGGAATGATTTTTAAACGCACTATCATTCGTAAATATTTGTGCAAATCCCGCTTTTTTTTGCTCTCGTAGCAGTTCTAGCTGTTTATCTGCGTCAATGGCACGATGATAAATAATTTTTATATTGTCTTGTAATTGTTTAATCACATTTTCTTTATTCATTGTTTACTCCTTTTTTTAAAGCGATTATAGCGAACTAATATTGAACAGATCACTTAAATATTTGCAGATCTTTGTTCGTACTTATTCTATCATCGTTACAGCCCTCAGAGGTTAAGCAGTACTCTATGCTTAACCTAAGGTTGAATCAGACTCTGCATCTGGTTTGATTTTATGTCGCTATCAGTGTTTTGTTCTTTTCACCCGCAATTTCCCGACTTAATCTTGGCACTAAATAACCTGGTAATGCAGCGCTCATTTCTTGGGTTAATTGTATCGCACGCTGCTCGGGTAAATCAAAATGTTGTGCGCCCTGCACCTTATCTAATAAAAACAGGTAATAAGGCAGTATATGCGCCTCAAAAAGCGCTTCGCTAAGGTCAACCAGTGCCTGACTGTTATCGTTTATGCCTTTTAGTAATACACTTTGATTTAATAACTGCACGCCAGCCTGATGGAGTTTATTCATTGCATCTTTAAATATTTGATCGATCTCATTAGCATGGTTGATATGTAATACAAAGACCACATTTAAACGACTTTTATTAAACATATGACATAGTTGGTCAGTGATTCGAGATGGAATCACAACCGGTAGACGACTATGCAGTCTTAATCGTCTCAATTGTGGTAATAACTCCAATTCATTGATCACGTGTTGCAAAAAATCATCTTTACTCATTAATGGATCACCACCGCTTAATATAACTTCATTTACTTCAGGATGGGATTTGATGTAAGTGATAATTTCCTGTAACTGTTTTTTGTTAATATTATTATCCTGATAAGGGAAATGTCGCCTAAAACAGTAACGGCAATTAATCGCACAACCCGATTTTAAGATCAGTAATACGCGGCTTTGGTATTTGTGTAATAAACCGGGAAGGGCACTGTTATGCTCTTCTAAAGGATCTGTACTGTAACCTTCAGAGACTAATTCTTCATCTTCTATAGGTAAAACCTGTTGTAATAAAGGGTCATTAATATCCCCTTTTTTCATTTTTTTAACAAACGGCATCGGTACCAGCATAGAGAAGCTTTTACGGGCTTTTAAGCTTAACGGTACATTTTCTGGGGATATATCCAATAATTGTAACAGTTGTTGTGGATTTTTGACCGTATTCGCGAGTTCTTTTTGCCAACTCGGCAACACATCGGTATTATCCGTGGTAATTATTTGCAGCATATTTTATAAATCAATTTATAGTGAGGTAATGATGGGAACGTATAATACCAGTGAATTCAAAGGCGGGCTAAAATTTATGCTTGATAACGAGCCTTGTGCAATTATCGAGAATGAATTTGTTAAACCAGGTAAAGGTCAGGCGTTTAGCCGTGTTAAACTGCGCAAACTTTTATCGGGTAAGGTGATTGAAAAAACCTTTAAATCTGGCGAAACAGTTGAATCTGCTGATGTCATGGATATTGAGCTTTCATATCTCTACAGCGATGATCAGTTTTACCATTTTATGAATAACGAGACTTTTGAACAAATTGCGGCAGATGTAAAAGCGGTCGGTGATATGGCTAAATGGTTGGTTGAGCAGGATATCTGTACTATCACTACCTGGAACGATAATCCAATAGTGGTAACACCCCCTAATTTTGTTGAACTGGAAGTGACAGATACGGATCCGGGACTTAAAGGAGATACTGCCGGTACGGGTGGTAAACCTGCTACCTTGGCAACAGGTGCGCTTATTCGAGTGCCTTTATTTATTCAGATTGGTGATATGGTCAAAGTTGATACGCGCAGCGGTGAATATGTCAGCCGGGTTAAAAAATAAACTTTTCTGATATCTTTAGTGATGTGAGTATCAAGATAAAAAAATCAGCTAATTAGCTGGTTTTTTTATCTCTATGAACGGGAAACCACTAGAACATCTGCAGCAGCAGAGTAAAGACAAAGACACTGACCGCAAAAGCAAACCCGTAACAGAAAACCTGTTGCAAATCTCGTCCTCGTTTTATGCCTATATCGTGTAACCCATGGTAAATACGATGCAGGGTATGCCATAAAGGTAAAGCAACCAGCACTAATACAATAGCTGCACCGTACCAGCTTGTGGCAAAGTGATGCACTTTTTCATAACTAAGGTTCTTACTATCTATTAAACCAAGCGGAATTAGAATACCGGTAATCAAAATCATGACGGGTGTCAGGAACGCGGTGAGCATTCCTCCCGCACCAAATAACCCCCAGAAAATGGGTTCATGTGAACGTGTATAGATTTTCTCTGTTGTATTAGACATTTTCATTCTCCTTACAGGGTGATAATTATCAGGCAGAAAATAGTCACTGCAACGAATGCGCCGTAATGACCCGCAATAATAAATTTGTCTGGTAATCTTTTCCCTCTGATCCATAAAGCGATCGCTTTAGGCGCCAGAGAAAACCAGGTAACAGTATGATACAGGGCTAATGCTAACGCGATAAGGTGCAGCATAATTGAAAGTGGATTGTGTAATGCGGCCATCCAGGCATTAAAAGCGGCTTCACCCTGACTTAAACGAAAGACACCCCAGGTTAATATCAGGCTGTATAAGGTAATAAAAATACTACTGCCTTCGCGAATCATATATTTTGTATAAAAAGCGTTTTTCATCCACCAATTTATTGGTAATTCACGCACATAAGGTTTACGTTTACTCATTTTATTAACCTCCATAATTTAAAGCTGTCATTAATTCCATTGGCAGTTCACGCACATAAGGTTTACGTTTACTCATTTTATTAACCTCTGTAATTTAAAGCTGTCATCAATTTAATTGAAAATTCAAGTTGGTAAGATTTTCCTTTAGGCATAGTTATCCCCTTAATCTGGTTTAAACATACCAATTAAATAATCTTTACTGCTGTCCACTTTAAGCAGTTGAATGGCTGCAGCCGGATCAACATCTTTAGGGCAAACTACCGAGCAATATCCAACAAAAGTGCAACCCCAAACACCTTCTTCCTGATTGACTATTTTCATCCGCTCAGCTTCACCATTATCTCGACTGTCGCGGTTGTATCGCGCTAGCAATGCAAGAGCCGCAGGGCCGGTAAACTTCTTGTCTAAGGCATATTGCGGGCAGGCGGCGTAACATAAGCCGCAATTTATGCACATTGAAAACTGTTTAAATTTTTCCATCTGTAAAGGTGTTTGCCGATGAGGGCCTTCGGCTAAATCTTTTTCTTTTTCAGGTATAAGATAGGGTTTAACGGACTCTAATTTATCGATAAAGTCATCCATGACGACCACCAAATCGCGTTCAATAGGGAAGTTAGCCAAGGGTGCTAAACTGACTTTCTTTGGAAAATAATCACGCAGGAATACTTTACAGCCTAATTTAGGAACGCCATTTACCATCATTCCGCAGCTGCCACAAATCGCCATACGGCAAGACCAGCGGAAACTAACCGTGCTATCCAGATGATCTTTAATATATTGCAGGGATTCCAAAACAGATAAGTCTGGGCTGTAGGGGACTTCAAAAGATTGAGTAAATGGTTTTTCATCCATTTCGGGGCGGTATCTCAGTACATCTATTGTAATAGTTGATGCGTTCATTAAACTTCCTCCTGTGCAGACGCAGCTTGTGCTTTCTCAGCAGCAGCGTTTGCTTTGTCCGATGCTTCACCATAAACACGTTCAGCGGGCTGGCTTTTGGTAATTGTCACGGCGGAATACTTTATTTTGGGTGCTTTATCCGCTTGATAATATGCCAGTGAATGTTTTAAGAAGTTTTGGTCATCACGTTTATCAAAATCGTCAATGCGCTGATGTGACCCGCGCGACTCTTCCCGATTTATTGCACTGTGTGCCATTGCTTCTGCGCTGTCGAGTAAATATCCCAATTCAATGGCATATAAAAACTCAGTATTAAACACACTGGATTTATCAACAATCTTAATGTTTTTATAGCGCTCTTTAAGTTCGGCAAGTTTATCGATGGTTTTTTGCATTAGTTCTTTGGTGCGATAAATGCCAACCCCCTCTTCCATGCAGTCGCCCATTTCTAAGCGGATGTCTGCCATCTTTTCAGTGCCTTCACTGTGCAATAAGGCTTCTGTGCGGGCCAAAATAGCATCGGCCTGTTTTTTTAAAGGCGCTATTTCCTGGTGTTCTGTATTAAGTGCATAATTTGCAGCTTCCTGCCCGCCTAACTGGCCAAATACGGCAAGCTCAGTTAACGAATTCGAGCCCAAACGGTTGGCACCATGCAAACCAATAGAAGCACATTCGCCTATTGCATATAACCCAGCCAGACTGGTTGCCGTTTTCGCGTTCGTTTCGATACCCCCCATTGTATAATGTACGGTAGGGCGCACAGGGATGGGGTCATAAACAGGATCGACTCCGGCATAGGCTTTTGCCAGTTCACGGATAAGTGGCAGGCGTTCATTAATTTTATCTTCACCCAAGTGGCGAAGATCCATATGAATATAGTCTCCGCGTTCTCCTTCAAAGACATTACCTTTTTGCTGCTCCTGCCAGAAACATTGACTGAGTTTGTCACGTGGTCCAAGTTCCATGTGTTTGTTTTTAGTCTGTCCGACGGGTACTTCAGGCCCCAATCCATAATCTTGCAGATAACGGTAACCATTTTTATTGACTAAGATACCCCCTTCACCACGACAACCTTCGGTCATTAAAATACCACTGCCCGGTAAACCCGTCGGATGATACTGCACAAACTCCATGTCACGGAGCGCAACACCGTGCCGATAAGCGAGGGACATGCCATCACCGGTGACAATGCCGCCATTGGTATTATAGCTGTATACGCGACCTGCGCCGCCGGTTGCCATAATTACCGATTTAGCCTGGATCAGTTTTACTTCACCTTCGGCAATATCAAGGATCACAATACCTTGGATTTTGTTGTCTTCAACAATCAAATCCAGGCAGAAATGCTCATCAAAGCGTCTGATTTTGGGGTGCTGAAGTGAGGTTTGAAAAAGAGTGTGCAGAATATGGAAGCCACTTTTATCGGCAGCGAACCAAGTACGTTCTATTTTCATCCCCCCGAATGCACGGACATTAATCGAGCCATCCTCTTTACGGCTCCACGGACAGCCCCAATGTTCAAGTTGGGTAAGTTGTTTGGCGGCATTCTCTACAAAATACTCAACAACATCCTGTTCGCATAACCAATCTCCGCCGGAGACAGTATCATTGAAGTGGTTATCCAATGAATCATGACCTTGAACAACGCCTGCCGCGCCACCTTCAGCTGCAACGGTATGGCTGCGCATCGGATAAACCTTGGATATTAATGCGATATCGAGCTCTGGATGGTTTTTTGCAATTTCAATAGCGGCTCGAAGGCCTGAGCCGCCGGCACCAATAATGGCAACATCTGTTTGAATTATCTGCACATTTCTACTCCCTTAGTTGTTTATGTTATTCATCTTATTCACATTATTAAGATTATTCTTTGATTCTAACAGTGAGTTGGTAAAAAACCGCGAAATAAACAAGGTTATTTGGAAATGAGCTATAAAGACTAGCAGTTTATGTCAATATAATGAGGGGATATTACAAAAAAATTTTTTATTTCCGAATTTTTTATTCTTCGGTAAACTAGGGGGGGGTATTGATCTTCCTATGCGATAATCTTTGATTATCTAGAAAAGGTCAATTATTCTGAATATAAAGGAATTAAAATGAGCTGGAAACCAAGTGCATCGATAAAAGAATTAAAACAACGGGCAAAAATATTACAGGCTATTCGGCATTTTTTTATAACACGCGGATTATTAGAAGTGGAGACGCCGATCTTAAGCCAGGCGGGTGTGACGGATATCCACTTGTTTTGTTTTCAAACCCATTTTATGGGGCCACAAATATCCTCATCAAAGCCGGAAGCACAGGGTACCCCGCTCTATCTGCAAACGTCGCCTGAATTTCATATGAAGCGTCTTTTGTCTGCCGGTAGTGGGTGTATTTTTCAAATAAGTAAAGTCTTTCGCAATGAAGAATCGGGACGATTCCATAATCCTGAATTTACCTTACTGGAATGGTACCGGGTTGGATTTGACCATTTTCGTTTAATGGATGAAATGGATCAGTTATTACAATTTATTCTTAAATCTGAAACTGCGCGTCGTTGTACCTATCAGAATGCTTTTTTAGAAGTATTAGCGGTTGATCCTCTCACTGCGAGTCTTGAACAATTGAAGACTTCAGGAGAAAAGCTTAATCTGGGGGAGGTCTTAAGTGAAGAACCCGATCGGGATACTGTACTGCAGCTATTATTTTGTATTGCTATTGAACCTGTTATTGCGCAACACAAGCCCTGTTTTATTTATAATTTTCCGGCTTCACAAGCAGCATTGGCAAGAATAAGTCCCACTGATAAGCGTGTCGCAGAACGTTTTGAGGTTTATTTTCAAGGCATTGAGCTGGCTAATGGTTTTCATGAATTAAGTGACGGGCAAGAGCAGTTAAGACGTTTTCAGGCAGATAATCGTTTACGCTCACGAAAGGGGCTTGCGCAAATGCCGATTGATGGGAACTTTATCTCGTCGCTAGCGACGTTACCCGATTGTGCCGGTGTTGCCTTAGGAGTCGATCGCTTGGTAATGCTTGCCTGCGAGAAAAAACATATTGATGATGTTATCAGTTTTACAATTAAAGGAGCCTGAGTTGGCTAAATTATGGTTAACCGATCGTGCTTATCCGTTATGGGCGTATATATTTCGTATCTTATACTGGTTATTTGCTATTTATCTTTCCTCTTTATATTTACAACATTATTCATATCATGATTGGTTTAAAATTGGCCTGATGTTATTAAGTGTCTTTTTTGTTATTATCTCTTTATTATTAGGACGTTGTCTGGATCACTTTTTTAAACCAGGCTAACTGAATTGTTTATTTTAAGACTATAATGGGTTATTAATCCTAATATTAATAATTTTTTAGCCAAACCACTTAAGGGGAAGATTCAATTGGTTTGGTTTTAATTCATTCACTGTACAGAGGTGTTTATGGCGATTAAAAAAGTTAAATCAGAAGTTGAAAAGTTATCGGCCATTTTGGACGAGGATCTTATTGCTGATAAATGCACTGCCGGAGACTTACGGCAGGTACATGATCAGCTTCAAGAGGCTATAAAATCTGGTGATCCGGCAAAATTGATCCGGGATAAAAAAATTGCCCAGCAACTGATTGTTTTTGAAGAAACTAATCCGGTTGTTGGTAAGGTGATTAAAGACCTCATTTTAGCCCTTTCCAGCATGGGAATATAAACCCGCTGAATTAAAGCGAGTAGGTTTGTATTTTTCCTGAAATATAGACATAAAAAACCGACATCCAGTCGGTTTTTTCATTTTATTTGGTTAAACTACAAAAGCAGTAAGTGTCAGATTGCAGCTAACCCTGGGTGAGTCAGGCATTCAAAATTATTTCACCCGTGATGCCCTGTTAAATCAAGAGCGCTGATCAAGTCAGTTAAAACCCGTTAGCGCATGTTATATCAGACCTTAGATTAAAACCCATTTCACAAACCATTATTATTTGATATGTTTATAATACATTAACCAAAAATGAATATAACGAATCAGATCTTATTAAATAGAGTGGAATTCTAAACCATGAATGTAATTCATAAATGTAAGGCAATGTTAAGAATTAAATCTAAGTCGAATTCTTCAGCAAGCCTAAAAGATCGGGCAATGGCTGTACTTGAGCATGACTCACGTCAAGAAAAATTAGCATCGGAACAAAAAAAGTTTAGTCTAGAAGAGTGCTTAGATGATACAACCCTCAATAAGGATTTTTAAAACTTTTCCTTGCTCGATGCTAAAGTTCATTTTTTGAAAATAAGTGTCATTTACCAAGCTCTTAAATTAGTCAATATTCGTTTACAACTCACCTTAGGTAAGTCAGCGATTTAAAAATCATTTCACTCGTGGTGCTTTAATACATTGGTACAAGCACAAGCTTGATAAAAAGTAATAGGTTATGCCAAGATCGTCGCTGTTAAACCAAGAACCATCGCATTAAGTCCTTTAAAAGCCGCTGGGTGGATTTCAAATGGGTCGTGGTATGCGCATTGTCGATTAGATCCTTGTCCATGAGTCCTACCATCTTCACTCATCAACATTATGGAAAGAGGTCGGACGGGTAATACCGAGTTATAAAGAGAGATTGAAAGTATGTTGCCATAATCGGGTGGTTTAGTAGCTTCAAAATTATTATCAAAGATTTATATTCTCAAGAAAATAAGCAAATGACAGGGCTTATATTTAAAATAGAAATAGGGTGTGGTGGGGCTGATTTTGCCAAGACGGAAGATGCACCAAAACCAAAATACTTACGCTGGACAACATTTTTCAAAGCTAAAGATGAACTTTACGAATTAGGCTGTAAATATTGGACGATAGTTGACTTGTAGATAGTTGAATTCTATTTTCAATGACAGTTTGAAAGCTTAACCAATCAACACACTCACAGCTGCTCTTATTTATTGCAGACATGAAAAAAGGTTAGTAAACACTAGGCCTACTAACCTTTCCATATATAACATCCCCTAATTGAGTTACACGAGGGAAGTTACGACATTAAGTCGGTTTTTTAAAGCTTAAAATTAAAGACTATTTTCTTAAATAAGAATTATAGTGCTTTGATTTTTGCAGAAAGACGGCTTTTCTTACGAGCAGCAGTATTTTTGTTAATTAAGCCTTTAGTTGCGTAGCTATCTAAAACTGATTGCAGTTTTACAAACTCAGCGGTAGCAACTTCTTTATTCGCAGCTTCGATAGCAACAACAACTTTCTTGATGAAAGTACGCATCATTGTACGACGGCTGGCATTATGTTTACGGCTCTTTTCAGATTGTAAAGCACGTTTTTTAGCAGACTTGATATTAGCCAAGACTTTAACTCCTAAATTCTGTATACAGGGATAATCAAAGGTCGTGGAATATGCCCTTTCATACGTATATTGTCAAATGATTTCTTTTTAACCACTTAAAAAACTGGTAAGAAACCAAGTAGATGGTTAAACTGCGCGCATTATATACCCAAGTTGCTTAATAATGCAAGAATCTACAGGTCTAGAAGTGACTCTATTTCCAGACGTTTAGGGTATTAACGAACGCTGACTAGTCATACTCCAGCTAACTTGTTGAGTGCCTTTTTCAAATAGTTTGAACAAAATTAACATCCCCCTTTAGTAGGAAAAATATTGTGAGTAAAAAATTACTGAGATCAGGTTTGATCGTAAGCTCTATGACATTGATTTCTAGAATTTTAGGTCTGCTAAGAGATGTCGTCATAGCAAACTTGATGGGAGCGGGAGCTGCCGCCGATGTGTTTTTCTTTGCCAATAAAATTCCTAATTTTTTACGGCGTTTATTTGCTGAAGGTGCGTTTGCACAAGCATTTGTGCCGGTCTTGACGGAATACGAAAAACAACACTCTTTTGATGAAGTTAAAAAATTAGTTGCCGCTGTCTCCGGCACCTTGGGAACCATTATTACTATTATTACTATTCTCGGTGTGTTGGGATCTTCTGTGATCACCGCATTATTCGGTTTTGGCTGGTTTTTAGAATGGTGGAATGGCGGCCCGGATGGACAAAAGTTTGAGCTTGCCTCTTTTATGTTAAAAATAACCTTTCCCTATTTATGGTTTATTACCTTCACCGCTTTATCCGGGGCAATTTTAAATACTCTGGGTAAATTTGCTGTCGCCGCTTTTACGCCCGTCTTTTTGAATGTGGCAATTATCAGTTGTGCAATTTTTGTCTCCCCGCATTTGCAACAACCAGAAATAGGGTTAGCAATAGGCGTATTTTTGGGTGGGGCGATCCAGTTTCTTTTCCAGATCCCTTTTTTACATAAAGAAAAACTATTGGTTAAGCCTACTTGGAATTGGCACCATCCCGGTGTTGTAAAAATCAGAGTCTTAATGATTCCGGCATTATTTGGGGTATCTGTTAGCCAAATTAATTTATTGCTTGATACTTTTATTGCCAGTTTTCTGCAAACGGGATCAATCAGTTGGTTATATTACTCGGATCGTTTACTGGAATTTCCATTAGGGTTATTTGGTATCGCTATCGCAACGGTTATTTTACCGAGCCTGTCCTCATCTCACGTCACTAAATCAATCGATGATTTTGCTAAAACGCTGGATTGGGGGATGCGTATGGTCTGTATCTTAGGTTTCCCTGCGATGTTAGGGTTGATTATACTGGCGGAGCCTATGCTGCGTGTTTTATTTATGCGTGGTGAATTTGTTGCCCACGATGTTGCAATGGCATCAATGAGCTTATGGGCATACGGCAGTGGGTTATTGAGTTTTATGATGGTTAAAATATTAGCACCCGGATACTACGCACGCCAGGATACAAGAACGCCAGTAAAATACGGGATGATTGCTATGGGCAGTAATATGGTTTTGAACATTATTTTTGCTATCCCCTATGGTTACGTCGGTTTGGCTATTGCAACCTCAATTTCAGCGACTTTAAATGCAGGCTTGTTATGGTTTGGTTTATACCAAAAAGGTATTTACCAAAGACAAAAAGACAGTGTGTCGGTACTACTGCGAATTATCATTGCGGGTTTAGTGATGGCCGCAGGTTTAGTTGCCTTTAATCCAGCATTATCAGAGTGGAGTCAACTGTCGTGGCTGGAAGCTGCATTAAAACTGTTTTATTTAATCGTGGCAGGTGCAGTCTTGTATTTGTTTGCTTTAGGGTTGACCGGATTACGCTTTAGGCATTTTCAGATAAGAATGGCTAAATGAGGGCTGATTAGTTGCGCTGCTTAATATATAATCCACTCTTTTGTGTTTTATAGCCTTTTATTAAGTAAACAAAATGGAATTATTACGCGGCATTCACAATATCAAAGCATCCCATCAGGGATGCGTTTTGAGTATTGGTAATTTTGATGGGGTACATTTAGGCCATAAAGCGGTGCTTTCTCGATTATTATTTGAGGCTAAGCGCCTGAAGGTACCTGCAACTGTTTTAACATTTGAACCGCAACCTGCTGAGCTGTTTTCCGGAGAGAATGCACCTGCTCGATTAAGCCGCTTACGTGATAAATTTGTACAACTTGATCAACTGGGGTTAGACAGGCTTTTATGTGTTTCATTTAACCGTAAGTTCGCTAATTTAAGTGCGCAAGAATTTATTGAAGAGTTGTTGATAAAAAAACTCGGTGTAAAGTTTTTGGTGATTGGTGATGATTTTCATTTTGGTTACCAGCGTAAGGGCGACTTTGAGTTGCTAAAAAAAGCCGGTGAAAAGTATGGCTTTGAGGTGGTTGATACCCACAGTCTGACGCAACAAGAATATCGTATTAGTAGCAGCCGTATTCGTGCGGCTTTGGCTGCGGGCGACATGCGACAAGCGGCATTAATGCTTGGCCGAAAATACAGTATTACCGGCAGAGTGGTACATGGACGAAAGTTAGGCCGTACTATTGGTGTACCCACTGCGAACCTGTTGTTAAAACGTCGAGTATCACCCGTTTCAGGTGTTTTTGTGGTCTCGGTGCTGGGCATTGGCAATCAGATTTATCAAGGTGTTGCTAATATTGGTCAGCGACCTACTGTGCAGGGCGTCCGTCAGCAGTTAGAAGTACATATATTTAATTTTAATGCGAACTTATACGGTTTACAGTTAGAAGTCGTATTAGAAGAAAAAATACGCGATGAAGTGCGCTTTGATTCATTCGCAGAATTAAAAATTCAGATCGATAAAGACATCAAGCAGGCCAGACAATGGCACTTGCTCCATAAATAACCACAAACTACTTGAATATGCAGGAATCCGTTAGTCGTACATGACTTTGAAAATTAATGTTAAAGTAGCTTGGGTCTCAATCCCAACGTAATGTCAGATGGAATAAAATCAATGAGTGATTACAAAAGTACATTAAACCTACCTAAAACAGGTTTCCCGATGCGTGCAAATCTTGCTAATCGTGAACCTAATATGCTGAAAAATTGGTACAGCAACGACCTTTACGGAAAGATCCGTGCAGCTAAAAAAGGTAAAAAAACATTTATTCTGCATGATGGTCCTCCCTATGCAAATGGTGATATTCATATCGGTCACTCGGTTAATAAAATTCTTAAAGACATTATTATTAAATCAAAAACATTATCTGATTTTGATGCACCCTATATCCCCGGTTGGGATTGTCATGGTCTGCCCATTGAGTTGAAAGTTGAGCAAAAAGTTGGCAAACCCGGTAAAAAAATCAGTGCCGCTGAATTCCGCAAAAAATGTCGTGAATATGCAGCGCGCCAAGTTGATGGCCAACGTAAGGATTTTAAACGTCTGGGTGTGTTGGGGGAGTGGGATAAACCCTATCTTACGATGGATTTTGGCACCGAAGCGAACATTGTTCGCGCGCTGGCGCAAGTGATTAAAAATGACCACCTCCACAAAGGCTCTAAACCTGTGCATTGGTGTACAGAATGCGGTAGTGCATTGGCTGAAGCCGAAGTTGAATATGAAGATAAACTATCACCGGCCATTGATGTCGCTTTTAGCGCGGTCGATAACGAACAAGTTTTAAACTGTTTTAGCGCTGTGACTGATAATCTGGGGGAAGGTAATGTCTCTGCTGTGATCTGGACAACCACGCCTTGGACACTGCCGGCTAACCGCGCCATTGCATTAGCACAAAAAGTAGAATACTCCTTAGTACAAGCAGGAGAGCGGCGTTTAATTATAGCGACGGATCTGGTGGCCGATTGTCTGAAACGTTACGGCAATGAAGATTTCAGCACCTTAGCTATCTGTAAAGGGATTGATTTAGAGAAGCAATTATTTAACCATCCCTTCTTGGACTTGCAGGTACCTGCCATTCTTGCTGATTACGTCACCGTTGATGCGGGTACTGGTTGTGTACATACCGCGCCAGGGCATGGTCAGGACGATTATGCTGTTGGTTTACGTTACGATTTAGAGGTTGCTAACTACGTTGCAGATAACGGTGTTTTCCGTGACGATACCGAATTTTTTGCAGGCTTACATGTGTTTAAAGCTAATGACCGGGTGCTTGAAGTATTAGCAGAAAGAAATGCATTACTGTGCTCTATCAAATTGAATCACAGTTACCCGCATTGCTGGAGACATAAAACGCCGATTATTTTTCGCGCTACGCCACAGTGGTTTATCGCCATGGATCAAAAAAGTTTACGCGCTGATGCGCTCGCTGAGATTCAAGCTGTTAAATGGATCCCAAGTTGGGGTCAACAACGTATCGAAAAAATGGTTGAGAACCGTCCTGACTGGTGTATCTCTCGTCAACGTACATGGGGTGTCCCTATTACCCTGTTTGTACATAAAGAAACCGATGAACTGCACCCAAACAGTGTTGAAATGATGGAGCTTATTGCGCGTAAAATTGAAATCGATGGCATTCAAGCATGGTGGGATTTAGAGCCGGAAACCCTGTTAGGTTTTGAAGCTGAAGAATACCGCAAAGTAACAGATACCTTAGATGTGTGGTTTGATTCCGGTACAACCCATGCTTCGGTTGTAGCAAAACGTGAAGAGTATACGTTAGAATCGGGTGAGCAAGCGGCAGCTGATATGTATCTTGAAGGTTCAGATCAACATCGGGGCTGGTTCCAGTCATCGTTAATGACCAGTATGGCAATTAACAATAAAGCACCTTACAAAGAAGTATTGACCCACGGTTTTGTGGTTGACGGCAACGGCAAAAAAATGTCCAAGTCGTTAGGCAATGTGATGTCTCCACAAACCGTTATGAATAATCTTGGCGCCGATATTCTGCGTTTATGGGTTGCTTCAACGGATTACACCGGTGAGATGACGGTTTCTGATGAAATACTTAATCGCAGTGCAGACAGTTACCGTCGTATCCGTAATACATCACGTTTCTTACTGGCTAACTTAAACGGTTTTGATCCAACCACTGATTTAGTGCCTAATGAAGAAATGGTTGCGCTGGATCGCTGGATTGTAGCGCAAACATTAATATTACAAAATGACGTTATTGAAGCCTACGAAAGTTATAGTCTGCATGCGGTTTATCAAAAGTTGACCCATTTCTGCTCTATCGAATTAGGTAGCTTCTACCTGGATATCATTAAAGATCGTCAGTACACAGCTAAAGCGGACAGTAACGCGCATCGCAGTTGTCAAACCGCATTGTTCCATATTGCAGAAGCGCTGGTACGTTTGATGGCACCCATTCTAAGTTTTACCGCCGATGAAATTTGGGCGCGTCTGCCGGGCGCACGTGATGAATTTGTATTCACCACGGTTTGGTATGATGGTTTATTTAGCCTGTCTGATAATGAAGCCTTGAGCAGTGCTGCATGGTCGAAGTTAACGTTAGTCCGTGCCGAGGTGAATAAGGCCTTAGAAATCGCCCGTAAAGAGAATGCTATTGGGGGTGGTTTGGAAGCCGAAGTTATCCTTTATGCGTCCGATGAAATAGCGACTTTATTAACCACCTTAGAAGATGAATTGCGTTTTGTTCTAATCACATCGCAAGCGCAGGTTAAACCCTTAGCAGATGCCCCGCAATTGGCTCTTAAAACTGAAGTGACTGGTTTATTGGTCTCTGTTGTTAAGAGTGCGGCGCCTAAGTGTGAGCGTTGTTGGCATCACCGGGAAGAGGTTGGACAAAATAAACAGCATCCTGAATTATGTGGTCGCTGCGTGACCAATATTGAAGGGCAGGGTGAAATCCGTAAATTTGCGTAATCGCATTATCTAACATAGACCCAAACTATTTGAATCTGCATCTTCGAGCAGTTTGGGTCTAAACGCCTTACTACTTTAAGGCGTTTTTTAATTGGGATTTAGAATGGCAGAAATAATAGAAAAATCAGGTTTGCGCTGGTTATGGCTCGCCGCAATCATGTTAGCGCTTGACCAAGTAACTAAGTATTGGACAATACAATCATTAGATTTATATGAATCTTATGAGATTTTTTCATTCTTTAGCTTTACCTACGCAAGAAATTACGGTGCAGCGTTTAGCTTTTTAGGTGATGCAGGAGGGTGGCAAAGATATCTGTTTACGGCCATTGCAATCGTCGTTTCAAGTTATTTAGTTTACTTATTAAAGAAAAATGCTTCGACAGATCGTTGGATTAACTGTGCTTATGCATTGATCTTATCGGGTGCGCTTGGCAATGTAGTCGATCGTATGATGTTTGGTTATGTCATCGATTTTTTAGATTTTGATTTAGGTTTTTATCGCTGGCCAACCTTTAATATTGCAGATAGTGCTATTTTTACGGGGGCTGTAATAATGATTTTTGAGTCTTTTTTTGCCAAACAGGCAAAACCAATTAAACAACCAAAGGGAAATAAAAATGTCTGAAGTTAAGAACCTGTCTATTATAGAAAAAAGTGAAGTACTGATGCATTTTTCGATTCGTTTATCCGATGGATCTGCCGTTGACAGTACTAAAATTTCCAACAAACCTGCAAAGTTTGTTATGGGTGATGGCAGTTTAACGGCTGGTTTTGAAGATTGTTTGCTTGGTTTACAGGTTGGGCAATCAGAAACCTTTACGCTGGCGCCTGAGTCTGCCTTTGGGTTGTCTAATCCGGATAATATTCATCACCTTGAATTAAATAAATTCAGCAGTGATGTGCCTGCAGAAATCGGTTCAATTATTACCTTTACGCAGCCAAATGGTGAGGAACTTCCTGGTATTATTCGTGAAATTATCGCCGACAGTGTTACTGTTGATTTTAACCATCCACTTGCCGGTCAAACGGTTACCTTTGAAGTGGATGTATTAGAAGTTTTAAACTAAATAGCTTTGAGCTTTGAGCTTCGAGCTTCTTAAATAAAGGTTATTTATGGAAATCATTTTAGCGAATCCGCGTGGTTTTTGTGCGGGTGTCCATCGTGCTATTTCAATTGTTGATCGTGCCTTAGATATTTTTACACCCCCCATTTATGTGCGTCATGAAGTTGTTCATAACCAGTATGTGGTTGATGACTTAAGAGCCCGTGGCGCCGTATTTGTCGAAGAGTTAGATGAAGTACCTGAGAACAGTATTGTTATTTTTAGTGCACATGGTGTCGCACAATCGGTGCGCGCAGAAGCCAAACGGCGCGATCTTAAAATCTTTGATGCAACTTGTCCGTTAGTAACTAAAGTGCATATGGAAGTGACGCGTGCCAGTCGTCGCGGGCAGGAATGTATTTTAATAGGTCATCAAGGCCATCCTGAGGTCGTTGGTACTATGGGGCAATATGATAACCCACAGGGTGGGATTTATTTGATTGAATCGCCTGAAGATATCAAAAAATTAGAGGTTAAAAATCCCAACAGTCTTTGTTTTAGTTCTCAAACGACTCTGTCGGTTGATGATACCGCAAATATTATCAAGGCATTGCGCGAGAAATTTCCTAAGATTGATGGGCCACGTAAAGATGATATCTGTTATGCAACACAAAATCGTCAGGATGCCGTTAAAGCGCTTGCTGAAAGAAGTGATCTTGTTTTAGTGGTTGGCTCGACCAATTCTTCGAATTCCAATCGTTTACAGGAAAAAGCAAGTTGTGTCGGTGTGAATGCCTATCTTATTGACAGTGAAAAAGATATTAAAACTGAGTGGCTTGAAAATGTAAAAGTGGTTGGCGTTACTGCGGGGGCCTCTGCCCCGGAAGTGCTGGTGAAAGAGGTGATTGCCAGGCTCAAAAAACTAGGTGGTACTGTGGTGACTGAAAATTTGGGTGTTGAAGAAAATATTATCTTTGAAGTGCCCGCCGAGCTGCGCATTAAGCAGATCGATTGATTTTTATAAAATGACTTTTCTTTTTTAGAGTGGAATACATTTGAAAATACAACTGGCGTAGCATTTTTTGCATTTTCTATCTGTATATTTACCGTCATTAGTATTAAAGTGGTGGGATATATTTTCGTTTAAAAACAACATAAAGAGATTTCGATGAAAAAAATAGAAGCAATAATTAAACCATTTAAAATGGATGATGTTCGTGAAGCGCTTGCTGATATCGATATCACTGGTATGACTGTTTCTGAAGTGAAGGGATTTGGTCGTCAGAAAGGGCATACTGAGCTTTATCGCGGTGCTGAATACATGGTTGATTTTTTACCCAAAGTAAAAATAGAGTTAGTCGTTAAAAAAGAAGACGTTGACCGCTGTATTGAAGCCATTATGGGTACTGCACAAACAGGTAAAATAGGCGATGGTAAAATTTTCGTTATGCCGGTTGAACGTGTTATTCGAATCCGTACTGGTGAAGAAGATAACGAAGCCGTTTAGTCTTATAGGCCGAATATAAAAAAAGGAGAACTTAGTTCTCCTTTTTTTATATTCGTTACATTGATATTTTACAGCTATAAGGCATTTTTAGCCACGCACCTTTTTCCAATGATAATGTGTCAGGATAAAATTAATTCTAAGGTTTAACATCTATCAGCGTCAGGTTTTTCGGGTAGTTTAATTTTAATACGGCCAAGGCATTCATTTTAGGCTCTTCAATACCTAAGACATTATAACTTGCAATCATAATCTCTAGCGCCTGTTCAACAGCCGGCATATCGGGGTAATTATTTAAGACTATTTTGCAACGATTAATGGCGGCAATATAAGCTTCACGTTTGAGATACCACTGCGCAATCCCAATTTCATAGCGTGCTAAACGATCTTTTAGATCTATTATCCTTTGTTGCGCATCGACAGCATATTCGCTGCTTGGGTAATATTTGATAATTCTTGATAAGTCTTTGAAGGCTTGGATTGCATTGTTTGGATCTCGGTTATAACGATCGATACCAAACAAGTCCTGGAAAAATTGCTGATCTGCGCTGATATAGGTTAAACCACGCATATAATAAATATAATCAAGGTCGGGATGTGTTGGGTTCAGGCGAAGAAACCGGTCAATGTTGGCCAGTGTAAAGGCTGTTTCACCACGTTTGTAATAAGCGTAAATAAGATCCAATTGCACCTGATCTGAATGTGGGCCAAAGGGGTAACGGGTATCCAAGGCCTCTAAAATATCAGATGCTTTTTCAAAACTTGCAGACTCTAATGCTTGTTTTGCTTGTTCATAAAGTACCATGGGTGGTTTATCATCCACTTTAGGTTTTTCAGCTTTTTTAGATGAACAACCGGTGCTTAATAAAACAATCATAAGAGAGGAGGTTATTAGTCTGAGGATCTTTTTCATAAGTGTTATAATGCCAATGCAGATAAAGGGACAGTATCTTCTATCAATCCATAAAAGAAAAGTTAAAAAAGATAAAATGTGACTGTATCACAGCTAAATAAATTTTATTTATAACGGTTTGATTAAATTACTCTCATCCAGGGAAAAGAATTAATCCATTTGCTATCAAACAATAGTGTAGAAAAAGAGAACAATATATGAGTCAAGAGTTAAACCTTAGCGCAGAAGTCACTGATCAACAACTCGGCTTTCGATTAGATCAGGCAGTAGCGTCACTATTCCCTGACTATTCCCGTACGCGAATTAAAGAATGGATTTTGGCTGATATGGTCAAAATTGATGGCGAAGTCATTAATCGTCCTCGCGAAAAAGTTTATACCGGGCAAACGGTAGGAGTTCAAGCTGTACTCGAAGATGAAGTCGTTTTTAAAGCGCAAAAGATCAAATTAGAGATCGTTTATGAAGATGACGATATTTTAGTGATTAACAAACCGGCCGGTTTAGTTGTGCATCCCGGTGCAGGTAATCCCGATGGTACTGTTCTAAATGCACTGTTGCATCATTTTCCGCAAATTATTGAAGTACCTAGAGCGGGTATTGTGCATCGTTTAGATAAAGACACAACTGGACTGATGGTTGTGGCCAAAACGGTACCGGCACAAACACATTTAGTGACCAGCTTACAAGCGCGTGAAATTACTCGTGAGTATGAAGCGATTGCCATGGGAGGCTTTACTGCTGGTGGATTTGTCGAAGCTCCAATTGGGCGAGATAAAGTACATCGTGTTAAAATGGCGGTTAATTCAACGGGTGGTAAACATGCTCTGACTCATTATCGTGTCTCTGAGAAATATCGTGCTCATACACGGTTGCGATTACGCCTTGAAACCGGTCGTACACACCAAATTCGAGTCCATATGATGCATATAGGTCATGTACTGACAGGTGATCCGGTTTATGGTGGTCGTCCTCGTCCACCTAAAGGTGCTTCCGAGGCATTATTAGCAACGTTACGTGGTTTTAGACGTCAGGCATTACATGCAACTATGTTACGTTTAGCGCACCCTATTACCGGTGAAATAATGGAATGGCATGCGCCACTGCCTGCAGATATGGCCGAATTAGCAGAGGCGTTACGCCAAGATATGATTCTGCACGGTGGTTAATAAGGATTCTGATGTGCAGTTGCTAAAACCAAACTGGTCTGCTCCTGCACATATTCAAGCATTTTCCAGCACCCGTCTTGGTGGAGTTAGCTCAGGCCTTTATTCTGAGCTGAATTTAGGTTTACATGTTGGCGATGATCCCCTTATTGTCGGCAAAAATCGCAGCACTTTAGCCAATACTTTGTCCTTAACCGGGGATATTTGCTGGTTAAATCAGGTTCACAGTACTATTTTACTCGAGCTTAAAGAAAACACTGCAGGTCCTCTGACCGCTGATGCGGCATGGAGTCATTGTAATAACACCCCCTGTATTATTATGACGGCAGATTGTTTGCCGGTGCTTATTACCAATAAGCTGGGTACTTTTGTTTGTGCTATCCATGCCGGTTGGCGAGGTTTATGTGATGGTATTATTGAAAAATCAATTAAGATTATTTGTGCTCAGTTAGCCGTCAATGCAAATGATTTACTGGTTTGGTTGGGGCCCTGTATTGGTAAAAGTGCTTTTCAGGTCGGTAGTGAGGTACGGGCTGCGTTTATTGCTGAAAACGGACAAGCTAGCTTAGCCTTTAGCGCTTTTGGGGATCGTTGGTTGGCTGATTTACAGCAGTTGGCGCGTTTACGTTTAGCCCCCTTTAATGTCTTTGAAATCACAGCCAGTGAATACTGCACCTTTAACCGAGCCGACCTTTTTTATTCCTATCGTCGCGATGGTGTCACGGGGCGAATGGCCACCTTAATCTGGATTAATAAGTAGACAAAATAGTAGGGCTCTTAAAAAACCATCCTTTTCATCAAAAATTGCAGCTGTTTTATCTTTCCTCCTTGAAATTGTTCAATTAACCACCATTCTTTATGTCTATATTATTATTGAGGGTTTTCCTATGCGCATGGATAAATTAACCAGTAAGTTTCAATTAGCAGTTGCCGATGCTCAATCCTTAGCACTCGGGCATGATAACCAATATATTGAACCCATTCATATTATGCTTACTCTCCTAAATCAAGATGGTGGTTCACTGCGGCCAATATTTGCAGATTTGGAGGTGAACCTGAGTGCCTTACGATTAGAACTTTCCACTGAGCTGGATCGCCTTCCAAAAGTAACCGGTATCGGCGGTGATATTCAGATATCCGCTCAACTTAATACGTTGTTTAATCTGTGCGACAAATATGTCCAAAAATCCCAGGATAAATTTATTTCTTCAGAACTTTTTTTAGTCGCGGCTTGTGAAGATAAGGGGCGTTTAGGTGACATTTTAAAAAAATTCGGTTTGAATAAACAAAAAGTTGAAAAATCGATTGAAAAAATTCGCAATGGCCAAAATGTCACGGATCAGGATGCTGAGGGGGTAGAGAAAGCATTAGTTAAATATACGATTGATTTAACCGAGCAGGCTGAGCAGGGCAAGTTGGATCCGGTCATTGGTCGCGATGATGAAGTACGTCGTATGATTCAGGTGCTGCAACGCCGGACTAAAAATAATCCGGTTATTATCGGTGAGCCGGGTGTGGGTAAAACCGCTATTGTCGAAGGTCTGGCCCAGCGTATTATTAATGGCGAAGTGCCGGAAGGTTTAAAAAATAAACGGGTATTGTCACTGGATATGGGGGCATTAATTGCCGGCGCAAAATACCGCGGTGAATTTGAAGAAAGATTAAAAGCGGTATTGAGTGAGTTATCTAAAGAAGAGGGAAAAATCATTCTCTTTATTGATGAATTACATACTATGGTGGGTGCGGGCAAAGCGGATGGTGCGATGGACGCGGGTAATATGTTAAAACCGGCCCTGGCGCGGGGAGATCTGCACTGTGTAGGGGCAACTACTCTGGATGAATACCGTAAATATATTGAAAAAGATGCCGCCCTTGAACGCCGTTTCCAAAAAGTGCTGGTCGATGAACCAACGGTTGAAGATACTATTGCCATTTTACGTGGTTTAAAAGAGCGTTATGAACTCCATCATAAGGTCGAAATTACCGATCCTGCGATCGTAGCGGCAGCGACACTTTCCCATCGTTATATTGCCGATCGCCAGCTCCCCGATAAAGCGATTGACCTGATTGATGAAGCGGCATCAAGCATCCGTCTGCAGATGGACTCTAAGCCAGAAGAGTTAGATAAGTTAGAGCGGAAAATCATCCAGTTAAAGTTAGAAGAAAAGGCGCTGCAAAACGATACTGATGAAGCCAGTATTAAACGTCTAGCTGATTTAGAAAGCGCTCTAGCGGAAAAAGAACAGGCATTTTTGGCCTTAGATAAAGTATGGCGCGCCGAAAAAGCCGCTCTGTCAGGTACGCAGAATATTAAACAATCCATCGAACAGGCACGTTTAGATCTTGAAGTTGCCAGCCGGGCAGTCGATTTAACCCGAATGTCTGAATTGCAGTACGGTGTAATCCCTGCATTGGAAAAACAGTTAGTACAAGCAGCACAAGCTGAAATGCAGGAGACTACCCTATTAAAACATGCGGTAACCGAAAATGAAATTGCTGAAATCCTTGCTCATTGGACGGGTATTCCGGTGGCTAAAATGCTTGAAGGGGAACGCGATAAACTCCTTAAAATGGAAACGCATCTGCATTCCCGGGTGATAGGCCAAAACGAAGCCATTGACGCTATCGCTAATGCTATTCGCCGCAGCCGAGCGGGGTTAAGCGATCCCAATCGTCCGATCGGCTCTTTCCTCTTTTTAGGGCCAACGGGGGTGGGTAAAACTGAATCCTGTAAAGCATTAGCTAATTTCCTCTTTGACAGTGAGGACAATATGGTGCGCATTGATATGTCTGAGTTTATGGAAAAATTTTCAGTGTCCCGTTTAGTGGGGGCACCTCCCGGATATGTAGGATATGAAGAGGGTGGATATTTAACGGAAGCTGTGCGTCGTAAACCTTATTCAGTGATTTTATTAGATGAGATAGAAAAAGCCCACCCAGACGTGTTTAATATTTTATTACAGGTATTAGATGACGGACGTTTAACCGATGGACAAGGGCGTACCGTTAGTTTCCGTAATACCGTTATTATCATGACCTCAAATATCGGTTCAGATATTATTCAGGAGAAGTTTGATAAAGTCAGCTATGATGAAATTAAATCTTATCTGCTGGATATATTAGCGAGCCAATTTAAACCCGAATTTTTAAATAGAATAGATGAAACCGTGGTTTTCCATCCATTAGGCAGGGAGCACATTAAATCGATTGCAGAGATTCAATTACGATCTTTACAAAAACGTCTTACTGATAAAGATTATCTGGTCACCTTTACTGACCAAGCTATCCAATTGTTAGTGGACGCGGGTTATGATCCCGTTTATGGCGCCAGACCTTTAAAACGTGCCATTCAGCAATTGCTGGAAAACTCCTTAGCGCAGGATATCCTGTCTGGACGTTTGCAAACGGGTAAAGAGATACGGGCGGAGGTTATTGATGGAAAAATTGAATTTGTGCAATAAATAGCGCAGGCAGATGCAGCTTGAAGTACATAGAAAACCACCGCCAATTTAATTAGCGGTGGTTTTCTGGTTTATGCGTTTAGTTTAAAAAGGCACAGGGTAGGTTTTAAAGACAGACTCTATATCAATGAGCGCTTGTTGGTTTAAGGGCATTGAAAATGCCTTAATATCGTCCTGTAATTGGTTGATATTTGTCGCGCCAATAATAGTTGAGGTGACACCATCAACTTGATTGCACCAGGCGAGCGCTAATTGAGCGGGCGTAAAGCCGTTTTGTTTCGCTATCTCGGCATAGGCTGAAATTGCTTTTTGTGCCGCCGGTGTATCGCGGAATAAACCATTACGCTGCTCCAATGTCCAGCGACTGCCCTCTGGACGGGCACCATTGAGATATTTACCGCTTAGCATCCCACCCGCAAGCGGGGACCATGGTAAATAAGCAATATCTTCATGGATACAGTTTTCTATTAAATAAGGCCAGTCCTTAGCATGCAGTAAGCTAAATTCATTTTGTATTGAAACCATTCTTGGCAGATCGTGTTTTTCGCTTAATTTAAGGTAGGTATTAATGCCCCAAGGGGTGTCGTCAGATAATCCGCAATGACGTATTTTCCCGGCTTTAACGCAGCGGTTAAGCCCTTGTAAAATATCTAACATTTGTGCAGTGTGATCCTCTGCGCTGACCTCACTGAATGTTAATTGATTTGGCCAGTGTTTGTTAAAATGGGGAGAAGTTCGATTTGGCCAATGCAGCTGATAAAGATCGATATAATCAGTCTGTAAACGTTTCAGAGAAGCATCTACCGCTGCCACAACTGCATCACCCGTAATAGGTCCACCATCACGTATCCAGGGCACACCGGCACCGGCTATTTTAGTGGCAATGATCAGATCTTTACGCTTATTTTTATTTTCCGCCAGCCAGTTACCCAGAATGCTTTCTGTTTTTCCATAGGTATCGGGCGAGGGCGGCACTGCATACATTTCAGCTGTATCAATAAAATTAATACCCTGGCTAATGGCATAGTCTATTTGCTGATTTGCATCCTGTTGATTATTTTGTAATCCCCAAGTCATCGATCCTAAACAGACTTTTGATATTGGAAGTCCACTGCTTCCCAACGTTGTAAACTCCATACTGATTCCTTAAATAGATGTTAATATCACAAGCTAAAAATAAATTATATTGGTTGTCGTAAATAACAGTATTCAAATACTATACTGTTTAAATGACTGACGAAGTAAAGCTACCTTATATAAATTAATAAATCTCACAATTTTTAATGTTTTTTTGAATATTAATAAACCTGTAACGGTGAAGCTGTGATTGAAGAACAGCCAATAATTGTCAATAATAGTCCAATAAAAGCGGATCTGAATAAAGATTTAAACGACTATTTTTATGCTGGTGGGCATTCTAAAAACCGCCGTTTTACGATTCTTAAGGACAGTTTTTTATGCGAATGAGGCTGCGGGATAGTGATATAGTTATGCTATCAATTGATCCGCCATTGCAAGGGAAAATATGTTAGATGCAATTTGTAATTATGATCCTGACAATCCTAAAACCTATTCTATTTTTGAGTTTAAGATTTTAGCTGCGAGTGAGCTTGATAAATTACGCCATTTTCTAATCTGCCCTGTCTGTCAACAAAAAGCTTACTTTCGCAAAGCCTCTATTGATGGCAGACAAGCTTGTTTCGGCTCCCGTTACCATAAAATTGATTGTGCCGAGTTTAACCCCTCAGTGCGTAAAAAAGAGGAAGAAAAGCAGCTGCTTGAAGTTGAAAAAGTACTGCTTGAAAGCGATTCCTTAGTGATTGATTTTAGTGCTCCACTTGTTAAAGCTAAAAATATTCCAGAAAAAGCATCGAAGAGCGTCAAAAAAATCCCCAATAAAGTACTTAATACACAGCCTGCAGAAGTTCAAGAAGCTGCTAAATCAGAGTCAAAAGTCAGTAAGCAGGGGTTAAAAAAACTGCTGATGAGTTTATTGCGCGGTAGTTCGTTGGCGGATTCTGATCTTTGGATTTATACCAGTGAGAAACATAAATGGCGTGCTAAAAACCTGTTCGTCAATATTAGAGATGCGCAGCCCATGGAAAATAATGCTCCGCGTATCTATTGGGGAACTATTTCTAATGCGGATAAAACCTTAAATTGGCTTAATCCTGTGGAAAATTCCAGTGCTGCTTTACCGATTTCAAAGTATCGGGATGAGCTGTTAAGCCATTTTGATATTAAGGAGGCGGTTGATCTAGAAAGTGCAGGTTTTATCTTATTTGGAAAATGTGTATTAAGTAAGGACAAAAAACGTCGCTTTATTCATTTATGGGGTAATGACCTGCAGTATCTCTATTTATTAAAAAAGTAAGCTGATCATGTCATTCCATAACAACAAAAAAAGGGCACTAGGCCCTTTTTTTAATGCCCATGTTTTGCATGGGAGATTATATTAACCCTATTAAGCGGATACAACACCTTGGCTATTAAGGTATTCACTGTAGGTGCCGTGGAAATCAATAATTTTATCTGCTTTGATTTCGATAATACGCGTTGCTAATGAAGAGACAAACTCACGGTCATGACTGACAAATAAGAGTGTTCCTTTATAATTATCAAGCGCTAAGTTTAACGACTCAATAGATTCCATATCCAAGTGATTGGTGGGTTCATCCATTAATAGTATATTGGGCAAGTCCATCATTAATTTACCAAATAACATTCTGCCTTGCTCACCACCGGAAATGATTTTCACGGATTTACCGATGTCGTTTGAGCCAAACAGTAAACGCCCTAATGTACCGCGGATAGATTGTTCGTCATCGCCGGGTTTCATCCATTGACTCATCCATTCCATTAAAGTTTGGTCTTTTTCAAAAGCGTAAGCATGATCCTGCGCGTAATAACCTAAGTGCGCATTTTCAGACCACTTAAACTGACCTGAATCTAATTGAGTGTGGTCCATTAAAGTGCGTAATAATGTTGTTTTACCTACACCATTTTGGCCAATAATAGCAATACGTTCACCCACTTCAACCATCAGGTTAAAGTCCTTAAACAGGACTTTATCAAAAGATTTACAGGCCTTAGTGACTTCCAGTGCAGTACGAAACAGTTTTTTCTCTTGTTTGAAAACAATATAAGGATTAACACGGCTTGATGGTTTAACTTCATCGAGTACGATTTTATCCATCTGTTTTGCACGAGAGGTCGCTTGTTTGGCTTTTGATGCATTGGCAGAAAAACGGCTAACAAAATCCTGTAGTTCAGAAAGCTGCGCTTTTTTCTTGGCATTATCGGACAATAGACGATCACGAACCTGTGTTGCTGCCGTCATGTATTCATCATAGTTGCCGGGATATAAACGCAGTTCGCCATAATCAATATCGGCCATATGAGAACACACTGAGTTTAAGAAATGACGGTCATGTGAGATGATAACCATAGTACATTGACGTGCTTTTAACTCGTCTTCCAACCAGCGGATAGTATCAATGTCCAGGTTATTGGTTGGCTCATCAAGTAACATAATTTCTGGATTTGAGAATAAGACTTGTGCAAGCAGTACACGCAGTTTCCAACCCGGTGCTACTTCTGACATTAAGCCGTAGTGCAAGTCCAGCGGGATACCAACGCTCAGTAATAATTCTCCGGCGCGGGCGTCGGCAGTATAACCGTCCATCTCGGCGAATTCAGTTTCAAGATTGGCAACTTTCATGCCGTCTTCTTCGCTCATTTCAGGCAGACTGTAGATGCGATTACGTTCAGCCATCACAGCCCACATCTCTTTGTGACCCATTAATACGGTATCAAGTACCGAGAATTCTTCGAAAGCGAACTGGTCTTGATGCAGTTTTGCAATACGTTCGTTAGGATCTTTGGCAACATTACCGGCACTTGGCTCTAAGTCGCCAGTTAAAATTTTCATGAACGTTGATTTACCACAACCGTTGGCACCAATCAGGCCATAACGGTTACCATTACCAAATTTAACTGAGATATTTTCGAATAAAGGTTTTGCACCAAACTGCATGGTGATGTTGTTCGTACTTAACAAGGCGATTTTCCTAATTCAAGGCGAGGTTTATTTGTAAACCCCGCTATGTTTATATGGTTTGTGTTAGGGCTGTTAACCCTACAGTTTTATAGTGATACCATTATACAGAAAACGTGAGGTTAATCACGTTGCATTTGTACGAATTTCACACATTAATTTGCCAACTGGGTTGTGGCACTTAATCTAGGCTTACTGTAAGCTACGCCCTTTTCCAACTTTCCAACCAAGAGATTAATTATGAGCTTTGATTTATTAGGTTTACCCGATTCGCTGCTTAAGGCGGTCAAAGAGCAAGGTTATACAGAGCCTTCGCCGATTCAAGCTCAGGCCATTCCCGCCATATTAGAAGGCAAGGATGTGATGGCCGCAGCACAAACGGGGACAGGTAAAACCGCCGGTTTTACGCTGCCGTTATTAACCCTGTTAGAAAAAGGTAACCGTCCAAAACCGAATCAGGTGCGCGCACTAGTGTTAACACCAACGCGTGAACTGGCTGCCCAAGTTCATGCCAGCGTGGCAACTTACGGTAAAAATATGCCATTACGCAGCGCAGTCGTCTTTGGCGGGGTGAAAATTAATCCGCAAATGCAAATCCTGCGTCAGGGTGTTGATGTCTTAGTGGCTACTCCAGGTCGTTTAATCGATCTTTACAACCAAAATGCAGTGAGCTTTAAACAATTAGAAGTCTTAATATTAGATGAAGCCGACCGTATGCTGGATATGGGATTTATTCACGACATCAAACGTATTTTGGCCGTATTGCCGAAACAACGTCAGAACTTACTGTTCTCCGCAACCTTCTCCCCCGATATTCGCCGGCTGGCAAAAGGGTTAGTCAATAACCCTGTTGAAATTTCAGTCAGTCCGCGTAATACCACTGCAGAAAATGTGACTCAGACTGTTTATGAAGTCGATAAAACTAAAAAATCAATTGTCCTGAGTACCCTGATAAAACAAAATGACTGGCAACAGGTATTAGTTTTTGTAAAAACAAAACATGGCGCTAACCGCTTGGTCAAAAGCCTGGAGGGACGTGGTATTACTGCTGCTGCTATTCATGGTAACAAAAGCCAGGCAGCACGCACTAGAGCTTTAGCCGGATTTAAAGAAGGTCAGGTACGTGCTTTAGTCGCAACAGATATTGCCGCGCGTGGTATTGATATTGATCAATTACCACAGGTTGTTAATTTTGATTTACCCCATGTATCAGAAGATTATGTCCACCGAATAGGCCGTACGGGTCGTGCGGGTAACGAAGGACAGGCGCTATCATTGGTGTGTAATGAAGAGTTTAAACTGCTTAAAGACATTGAAAAATTAATTAAAAAAGTGATTCCGCGTAAAATCCTTGCAGGTTTTGAACCGGGAGAGCCGTTGTCGCCTTCAGTCTTAGATGGTCGTGACCCTAAACCTCAAAAGCCGAAAAAACCACATTCTGATCATCGTGATGGTCAACGCTCTGCAGCCAACACAGCGGCTAACAAAAAACATCGCTCAGCACGCAGCAATTTTGTTAGCGGCAAATAGTGACTGCTAAGCTAAAAAATTAGTTTGATAAAAAACCTTAAGTAATTAAGGTTTTTTTTTGCCGGTTTTTTACACCGCCGGGCAACAACTCGATAAGGTATACAAACACGTGAATAAAATTGCTGTATTTGCCGATGTGCAAAATATTTACTACACCACCCGCCAGGCTTATGGGAAACAGTTTAACTACCGCAAATTATGGCAACAGCTCGAGCAGCAGGGAGATATTGTCAGCGCTTATGCCTATGCTATTGAGCGCGGGGATAACCAGCAGAAGAAATTTCAAGATGTATTAACGCACTTAGGTTTTGAGGTGAAACTTAAACCTTTTATTCAGCGCAGTGATGGCACCGCCAAAGGTGATTGGGATGTGGGTATTACCATCGATATTATGGAAACCGCGCCGCAGGTAGATACTATTATTTTACTTTCAGGTGATGGCGATTTTGCGATTTTATTCGATAAAGTGAAACAGGCTTACGGCGTTAAAACAGAAGCTTATGGCGTGCCTAAATTAACCGCCAAAGCATTGATTGACGCATCTACTGTATTTCACCCGATTGAGGGTGAATTGTTGTTGTAGGGTTGATACCAAGTAGACTCTTCACGCCCCAGCTGATGGTTATTTATTTGCTTCTAATAAGCTCGCTTGTTTAACCGGCAAGGGTTTTGATTTAGATGAAATAATTAATTAAAATCCAATAGGGCAAATAAAATCAGTAAATATTTCGTTTTGCCGACAAATTTAGTAAAGTTAATTTTTTATTATTTAAAAGGGTTTTATTGTGTCAAAAATCATTCTTCTTATCGTATTTTTAGTGGCTGCATTTTTTGTTTTTCAGCGTATGAATGCCGGAAATAATGCACCAAAAAATATTCAAATAGGCTCCGCCTTTCTGGCTGCTAACGAAGCTGAAGATGGCATTTTCAGCACAGCCTCTGGTCTGCAATATAAGGTATTAGAAAAAGGCGCTGGTCAAGTGCATCCAACGGCTAATAGCGAGGTAAAAGTGCATTACCACGGCAGTTTAATAAACGGCACTGTTTTTGATAGTTCGGTGGAGCGCGGTACGCCAATTTCATTTGGTTTGAATCAAGTTATTCCCGGTTGGACTGAGGGAGTACAGTTGATGGTGGAAGGTGATAAATTCCGTTTTTATATTCCCAGTCGTTTAGCCTATGGTAACCGTGCTACAGGGAAAATCCCAGCGGGCTCATTATTGATTTTTGATGTTGAGTTAATTGCGATTAACTAATTTTAAATATAACTTCGACAATCTAAAACGGCCACCATTAACTTATCAAGGTGACCGTTTTATTAATGCAGAAAACTATTTAAAACTATTTAAAACTATTCACAGGGTGGGCCCCTGTGAATCATCGCTAACCCGCCCAGTGATGTTTCCCGGTAGTTTCTGTGCATATCTTTGCCTGTCTGATACATAGTCTCAATAACATTATCTAAAGAGATAATTGATTTGCTGTTGCGTTTTAATGCCATACGGGACGCATTAATGGCTTTCATTGCCCCCATTGCATTACGTTCAATGCAGGGGATCTGTACTAAACCACCGACCGGATCGCAGGTCATGCCCAGCGAATGTTCCATGGCAATTTCAGCTGCCATGCAGATTTGCTCATTACTGCCGCCTCGAATAGCCGTTAGACCCGCTGCCGCCATCGATGATGAAACCCCTATTTCTCCCTGACAGCCGACCTCGGCACCAGAAATTGAGGCATTCATTTTATAAAGCACGCCGATCGCCGCTGATACACCGAGGAAGTCTTTTAATTGTTTGGTATCTAATTCATGGATAAATCTATGGTAGTAGGTTAAGACCGCTGGAATAACACCCGCAGCACCGTTGGTTGGCGATGTAACTACCTGACCGCCAGCTGCATTTTCTTCACTGACGGCGAAAGCAAAGAGGTTAACCCAATCAATAATAGTCATCGGATCGCTATCGGTTGCCTGGTTCGCTTCCAGTGTTTTTAATAACGCCGGTGCACGCCGTGTGACGTTTAATCCTCCTTCAAGTATGCCTTCGGTTTGCAAACCGCGTTGTAAACACAAACACATTACTTTCCAAAGTTGATCGGTTTTTTTATCTATCTCTTTTTGGCTGCGAAAAGCTAATTCATTTTTCTGTACTAAGCCGCCAATACTTAAACCTTGTTGCTCTGCTTTGTTTAATAACTCCTGCGCAGAATGAAATTCAAAAGGCAGTTTAATTTTATTCGGGGCGTCACCACTGGTTAATTCTGCCGCTGTTTTAATAAATCCGCCACCAATAGAATAATAGGTTTCACTGCACAGCATGGCCCCGTTAATATCAAAAGCACTGATCGACATACCATTCTCGTGCAGAGGAAGATTTTCAAAATGGAATTTAATTTGTTCTTCAGGATCAAAGTCGATTAATTTTTCATTCGAAAGTGGCATTTTTAATGTTTTTTTCACTTTTTCAATAAGTTGATTCGCACTTTTTACTTTAATCGTTTCGGGCTGAAATCCTAATAAACCTAATAATACCGCCTTGTCAGTATGGTGGCCTTTACCTGTCAACGCTAAAGATCCAAACAGATCTACCTTAATTTCATTTACCAAAGGCAGACTGTCTTTGAGTAATAAAGTAAACTGATAACCTGCAATCATAGGACCATTAGTGTGTGAGCTTGACGGGCCAATACCGATTTTATAGATGTCAAAAATTGAAAGCATAAGGGAATTCCTAATGATTGTTGCATAAAAAGATTGTTTTGTAGTAAATCAAAACGCGCTTCGAATATGCATTAAAGCGTAAATAATAGCGAATCTATTTTAATGATACGCCTATCACAGCCCTTATTTTTCAATATTAGTGGCGCAGACAATGACCTTCGAACAAATTTAAGGCGCTCTATAACGGATAAAATTCACCTTGTTTTTATAACATTTAACTTCTATAACTGGGTTTTAACTGTTATGATTTAATTCTAATTGCTTGACATTTACTTGGTTATGATGTAGAAGTGATCTCAGTTAAATTACCCTTGTTAAGGTGTTGAATGGAATTTCCTTCTTATTTTTGCTTTTTCTTTATGTACTGTTAGTCCCGTTTTAACCCTTTAAATTACAATATGGTCTCCAATAAAATGGGGCTGCATGCTTATACCCAAACACTGTCAAGAGACACTATTCCGTGCTTTGTGAAGTAATCTAACTTAAGATAATTAATTTATTTTTCATAATAAAAATCAGTATGTTAGTTTGTTTTGGTAATTCGTTATGTACTTTAAGTGATTTTGGATATTACACTTAGACGAATATAATGAAATCCGTAAATTTTAATGGAATATGACTATTCTTAGCAGACTCCGGCATAATCTTATTTCGGAAGACATCTAGAATAACATCCGAAATAAGGTAATTTAAAGCACCTCTTTAATGTAACAGAATGGTTTCTTTTATGAAAAAAAATAAAGGTTTTACGCTCATTGAATTATTGATTGTGATCGCAATTATCGGGATCTTGACTGCTATTGTTGTACCCTCCTACCAAGAGCATATCCGCACCGCTAACCGAACTGCCGCACAACTTGCCTTAACTAAAATTGCACAAGAGTTTGAGCGAACCAGTGCGCGTCAGGGAGGGTACCCTACAGCCTTAACGGTTCCCACAGACACTGCTGTGATCGCAGCTGTTGATAGCCCCGATGTTTATACTATTACTCCTTCGCCTGTTCCATCAGAGCGTAGTTCATCAACATTTAAACTTTTCGCAACGCCTATCACTGGATTTGTAAACGACGGTGATGAGTGTGGTGAGATGACTATTGATCAGGCAGGTGCTACCACGCCTGCGGATTGTTGGAATTAAGATGAAATTTTCTTCAACAAAAAATTCACAGGGCATGACCTTACTGGAATTGTTAATTACTCTTGCGATCATTATTATTTTATCCTCAATCGCCGTCCCTAGCTATCGTACTTTTATGGCCAATGAGCGTTTTGCCATCGCCAGCAATGAACTGTATAACGCCTACCGCTTTGCGCGCAATGAAGCTATTAAAACCTCGAGTTCAATGACCCTGAAGCCAAAAACGGGGGGGTGGGTCAATGGCTGGCAGGTGACTGACAGCAGTGGCACTGTGCTTTTGGTCAGCAAAAAACCCCATGACAGCATCACTGTCACTGGTGTTGCTGTGACGGTCAAGGGAATGGGGGCATTATCTGGCGGTGGTGTAACATTTTTGGTTGAAGGACTCGATGGAAAAAGCAGTTGTTTATCGGTGTTATCCAGCGGACAAAGCCAATTAACCGACGAGGCCTGTCCATGAAAATAGCTGAAAAAGGATTTACCTTATTTGAAGTGCTGGTGTCTATGTTTATCACCGGCGTGGCGCTACTCGGGCTTGCAAAGATGGAGTTGTATATTCTAAAGTCATCGCAGTCGAGTTTTGACTATACGGTCGCGACAATCCGGGCTAACAATTTTGTGGATGCAGTGTGGGCAGGATGTTATACACAAAGCGCATCTTCCGGTACCTATGCGGGTATTATCAATCCTTGGAAAGATGAAATAAGCGCAGCGGGCATGATTACCTATGAAGGTTACCCGCCTGCTTCATATGCACAGGAGACAACAGTAAAAATTTCTTGGACAGATCCGCGCTTCGCGGATCATGTTACTTCCAATAGTACCTTAACCCTAAACGTGAAATTCCCTGATGATAATTGCGGGGCTCCATAGGATGCAGACTAATAATTTGAATTTCAACAAAAAAAAAGCACAGCAAGTCGGGTTTTCGCTGATTGAACTGCTGGTTGCTATGGTGATTAGTTTAACCCTGATTTTTGCCTGCACTGCACTGTACAGCTCATTAAAAGGCAGCATGACCACTGCTCAGAGTTTGGCAACTGCACAGGAGTCATTACGGGGGACGTTTTATTTAATGTCACGTTCTGTTTATCAGGCTGATAGTGTCAGCATTAACGGAGCCAATGACGAACTGACAGTTACTTATAACCCGCCTCCGACGGGGCAGATATACAGTTGTTTGGGAAACGCTATTGCTTCTGCTGCTACTGATACTTATTCCTCGGACGGTACCGGATTATATTGTGATGATGATGGCATAGGTACTGGTAGTGCTGCGGAGTTGATTGCATTAGATATTCAAAGCTTAAATTTCACAACTATTAGCGATGCTAGTGGCACTGTTAATGGTTTAACAGTAACAATAAAAATAGAGGGGATGCCTGCTTCGTTATCTGATGGGCTGACGTTCACTTTAGCACTACGGCAAAAAATATTATTGGATTTGGCTCAATAATAAGTTCAAAAAGAACCGGAAAATATATGAAAAAGCACAAAGGTTTTGTACTGATACCCATACTTATAATTACTACTATTAGCGCTATGTTGGCATTTTCTCAACTCAGTGATAATCGTCTGCAGGAGCGGGTTGCGGGTAATCAGCAAAAAGAAATCAGTGCGCGGCTTGCTGCGGAAAAAGGTATTTTTAAGGCTTTTAACGATATCAAAGTTCAAAGTGACCTCGGCCAGACAAATGATCAGATCATCAGTGCACTGATTGACTCTGGAAAGGTTGATTTGTCTGCTCGGGAGTCTTATTCCTTTCCTTCAGATAATAATGGTGCCTCGCCTGAGGCAACAATTATTACCTTGGTAAGTAAAGGCGAATTTAGCGGTGCGACTGCTTATTTAAAAGCGGTCATTAAAATCATTGATGGTCCTAGCGGCTTGGGAAAAACGGTCTCATACTGTTCTATTTATTATTACTACCCTCAACAAGATACTGCCGTTGCTGCGTTAGACAGCGGATACAGTGAATACTGCGGCGAGATATCCCCGTTTAAATCCTATGCTGCAATATCGGGTGACTATATAACTATAGCCGCAAACTCCACAGTAAATGGAGACCTCGCTGCACAAGGGTACGTTACTATCGGTGCTAATTCTGTAGTTCACAACATCTATGCTGGCGCTGCTGTGACCACAGGTGATGGGTCTATCGTTGAAAACACCTTTTCAGGTGATGCCACTACTATCGCAGCTAACGCTATTGCCCAAAATATCTATGCCGGAGCCGCCATTACCGTAGGCGCGGATGGTGATGTCCAGGCGGTCTATGCTGGCGCAGCCATCACCTTGGGCGCGAACGCTTCGACGAATGGCGTTTTAGCCGAGGATGCCAACTCAGATGACTATGTTGAAGCGGGCGATATACATAATGCTGGTAATATGACAGACATGATGGCGCTGATAGTGGACACACAGTCCGCTTTATTTGCCCTCGAGCCATCCCCTGAAAATGGACCATTACCTACCACTATGGGAACACGCATGTTAGCGCCTGGTGTGTGGGAAGGCAGTGCCCTGAGTATAACTGCAAGCTCAACCATTACCTTTGATGCGGATGTGTCTACTGATAATGAGGACCACGTTTGGGTTATTAATCTTAGTGATGCGCTAACGGTGGGTGCGTCGACTAATTTCGAGATAATTGGTTTGGATGACACCGATACCGCTACTATCATTTGGAATGTAGGCGCTGCACTCACCATGGGTGCAGGCACCTCTTTCCGTGGTACCGCATTTGTAGTGGGGCCCATTACCGCGGCGACTTCATCGGTTAGTTGTGGTAACTTGTATGCAAGGGGCCTCATTAGTATCGGTAGCATTGGTGTCGATAGTGCAGGTAATGCAGTCACTTGCGAAAATTATGATGCCGTCTTCACTTATCTGGGGGCACTCAATTAATTAGCCATCATTATGCACCGTAATAGGTGCAATTTCTCAGAGTAAATGGTCGGTTGTTATAGCCCGGCCATTTTTTTGCCCAATAAAAGTAATAAACAATAAAACCATTAAATAGTTACTGGTGCGCAGTACCTGAATAGGTTTGTACTTTAGACAATTTAACACAACAACCATGCCACCCATTTTTCTACCGGTAAAGGCGGTCGCAATAGCGGCAGCGGCGGCACATAATGCGGCAGTGACAGCGGCGGCAATAGAGATAGCCGGGATAGCGATTTGATCCTCACTTTGCTAAAAAATTCAATTCACAGCTGATTTATAATGATCTTGCCGTGGGTCTTTAACCTTTCATTAATGCGCTGCTTTAACCTGAAGCCGATGCCCATTAAGACGTCAGGCGACCCCCTGTTCAGTGATTAATTTGGCTGGCGGCTTATTATTTAGATTCTTTTTTAGGCGTTATCAGTATACTATTCGCACTATAACTATAACTATCACTGCCACTTATTCCTCGGACGGTGCCGGATTAAGATGTTAACGGTTTAACAGTGACAATGAAAATAGAAGGAATGCCCGCTTCGTTACTTGATGATGGGGGGCTGACGTTCACTTTAGCACTACGGCAAAAAATATTATTGGATTTGGCTCAATAATAAGTTCAAAGAGAACCAGAAAATATATGAAAAAGCACAAAGGTTTTGTACTGATACCCATACTTATAATTACTACTATTAGCGCTATGTTGGCATTTTCTCAACTCAGTGATAATCGTCTGCAGGAGCGGGTTGCGGGTAATCAGCAAAAAGAAATCAGTGCGCGGCTTGCTGCGGAAAAAGGTATTTTTAAGGCTTTTAACGATATAAAAGTTCAAGGTGACCTTGGGATGACAAATGCTGAGATTATAGGCGGACTGATTGACTCTGGAAAGGTTGATTTGTCTGCTCGGGAGTCTTATTCCTTTCCTTCAGATAATAATGGTGCCTCGCCTGAGGCAACAATTATTACCTTGGTCAGTAAAGGTGAATTTGGCGGTGCCACTGCTTATTTAAAAGCGGTCATTAAAACCATTGATGATCCTGGTGGCTTGGGAAAAGTGGTCTCATACTGCTCTATTTATTATTACTATCCGGAACAAGATACCACCGTTGCTGGGCTGGAAAGTGGATACAGTGAATACTGCGGAGCCGTTCATATATCCCCGTTTCAATCCTATGCTGCAATATCGGGTGCTGCGATGAGTATAGCCGCAAGCTCCACAGTAAATGGAGATCTCGCTGCACAAGCGGCACTTGCTATAGGGGCTAACGCTGAAGTTCACAACATTTATGCAGGCGCTGCCGTTAGCACAGGTGCTCTTTCTAGCGTTGAAAATATCTTTTCAGGTGCTGCCGCGAGTATCGGGGCTGACGCTATTGCCCAAAATATCCATGCCGGAGCGGCCATTACCGTAGGCGCGGATGGTGATGTCCAGGCGGTCTATGCTGGCGGAGACATCACTCTGGGCGCGAACGCTTCGACGAATGGCGTTTTAGCCGAGGATGCCAACTCAGATGACTATGTTGAAGCGGGCGATATACATAATGCTGGTAATATGACAGAGATGATCGCGCTGATAATGGACACACAGTCTGCTTTATTTGCCCTCGAGCCATCCCCTGAAAATGGACCATTACTTACCAATATAGGTACAAGCACCTTAGCGCCTGGCGTATGGGAAGGCAGTGCCGTGACTATAGCTGCAAGCTCAACCATTACCTTTGATGCGGATGTGTCTACTAATAATGAGGACCATGTTTGGGTTATTAACCTTAGTGATGCGCTGACGGTGGGTGCGTCGACTAATTTCGAGGTAATTGGTTTAGATGACACCGATACTGCTACTATCATTTGGAATGTAGGCGCTGCACTCACCATGGGTGCAGGCACCTCTTTCCGTGGCACCGCATTTGTAAAGGGCGCCGTTACCGGGGGGACTTCATCGGTTAGTTGTGGTCACTTGTATGCAACGGCCGCCATTAGTATCGGTAGCATTGGAGTCGATAGTGCAGGTAATGCAGTCACTTGCGAAAATTATGATGCCGTCTTCACTTATCTGGGGGCACTCATGAATTAGCCATCATTACGCACCGTAATAGGTGCAATTTCTCAGAGTAAATAGTCGGTTGTTATAGCCCGGCCATTTTTTTTGCCCAATAAAAGTAATAAACAATAAAGCCATTAAATAGTTACTGGTGCGCAGTACCTGAATAGGTTTGTACTTTAGACAATTTAACACAACAACCATGCCACCCATTTTTCTACCGGTAAAGGCGGTCGCAATAGCGGCAGCGGCGGCACATAATGCGGCAGTGACAGCGGCGGCAATAGAGATAGCCGGGATAGCGATTTGATCCTCACTTTGCTAAAAAATTCAATTCACAGCTGATTTATAATGATCTTGCCGTGGGTCTTTAACCTTTCATTAATGCGCCGCTTTAACCTAAAGCCGATGCCCATTAAGACGTCAGGCGACCCCCTGTTCAGTGATTAATTTGGCTGGCGGCTTATTATTTAGATTCTTTTTTAGGCGTTATAAGTATACTATTCGCACTATCACTATCACTATCACTATCACTGCCACTTATTCCTCGGACGGTGCCGGATTAAGATGTTAACGGTTTAACAGTAACAATAAAAATAGAGGGGATGCCTGCTTCGTTATCTGATGGGCTGACGTTCACTTTAGCACTACGGCAAAAAATATTATTGGATTTGGCCAAATAATAAGTTCAAAAAGAACAGGAAAAAAGATGATAAAGCACAAAGGTTTTGTACTGGTACCCATACTTATAATTACTACTATTAGCGCTATGTTGGCATTTGCTCAACTCAGTGATAATCGTCTGCAGGAGCGGGTTGCGGGTAATCAGCAAAAAGAAATCAGTGCGCGGCTTGCTGCGGAAAAAGGTATTTTTAAGGCTTTTAACGATATAAAAGTTCAAAGTGACCTTGGCCAGACAAATGATCAGATCATCAGTGCACTGATTGACTCTGGAAAGGTTGATTTGTCTGCTCGGGAGTCTTATTCTTTTCCTTCAGATAATAATGGTGCTTCGCCTGAGGCAACAATTATTACCTTGGTAAGTAAAGGCGAATTTAGCGGTGCGACTGCTTATTTAAAAGCGGTCATTAAAACCATTGATGGTCCTGGCGGCTTGGGAAAAACGGTCTCATACTGCTCTATTTATTATTACTACCCGCAACAAGATACCGCAGTTGCTGCGTTAGACAGCGGATATAGTGAATACTGCGGAGTCAGTGCAGTGGTAGCAGCCGAGCCATTCTGTGGATATGTTCAGCGTAGCTTTGACGACCAATACAGCGAATATAAAGGAGCGGCAGAGGAGGCAAGGATAGCTGTTGAAACAGCCGCATTGGCAGCATCCACTGCTGTCGCTTTAGCGGCATCGGAGGCAGTACGAATAGCGGGGCTAACAGCGGGAGAGGCGACGATAGCAACAGCAGAGGTAGCCTACCAGGCAGCCAGAATGACTCGTTGCACCGCGTATGCCGCGGGAGCGGAGACAAGATGGGCAGGAGTCGCGTATGCAGCGCAAACCGTAGCAGTTACAGTCGCGACTGCCTTGGCGGTAGCGGAGGCAGCAAACGCGACGGATGCAGAGAAAATCGCGACGCTTGCGATAGTGACGGCAGCGGCAATCGCCGCAGCAGCGCCATGGAAAGCTGTCCATATAGCGGCAACGGCAGCAGCGGTGGCTGTTGATGTAGCGGCATTGGCGGCACATAATGCGGTAGTCACAGCGGCAGCGGCGGCAATAGAGATAGCTGGAATAACAGATGCAGTGGCTAAAGCTGATCGGGTAGCTGATGTAGCGGCAGCGTTAGTATTGTATAATGCGGCGGTAGCAGATGCGTTAACTGCGAAAAATGCGGAAACAGCAGCAGCGGCAGCGGCGGCAGAAGTATTGAGAGTAGAGACGGCAGCGGCGGTATTAGCACAAGTAGCGGCGGATGCTGCTGCAGCCTTGGCTGCCGGGTAATACTAAAATTACGCTGGAGACGCTGATTACGACGGACAGTTTTTAACCTTAAGCCGTAAAATCAATAAGCTGTGACATTTTCTATATTTTTAAGCAGTTAAAATGTATAGGGTTAAAGACTTCCGAAATTTTTGCTAATAATATAAAGCAGACTAGCGCAAATTTAAAAGGCATGTTATCGGGCCTTTTAAAGCTTTAATTAATGATCAGATTTCCTCATTTCCTTTAGCAGAGTATTTTTTACCTGCTCTACCTGATGCCTAACGTTATACCGAACGTATTAATAAAGCCCCCAGGGTGTGCTCCGCGCACCGATTACCGCTGCTTGCGGTGTATAGAATGCACTCTACCGATAACATAATACTAAAAGAAATAATTAAATGATCAGATTTGCTATTCAAATTCATCCTGACGGCTTTGTGAGCGTATATTTTGCCTTTGAAGCAAGTGCTTATAAACTTAACGCTTTTGGTATTATCATCTATTAATGGTAGGCAAGTTCGTTACCATTCTCTGCTGTGATTGTTAACAGTGCATCTTTAAACGCTGCTAACAAATCAATCTCCCCATCATAAATTCTACTTCAATAACTTGTGGCGCTTATTAATACTTAATTTCGATTCCGGCGTTTTTTTATTGCATCTTTGACATGCAATTTTACTTGTTTGAAATTCAAATTGTGACATAATTTTTATTTTTAAAAAATAGTCTTTTATCTTCCATCTGAACCATAAAGATATCTTATTGATATTAAAATCCGAAAAATTTTTATGCCATTTTTAAAATTAAAAACGGTGGAATCGAGTTATAGGTCTCTTTATAAATCCTTTTTTTGCTTGCTTATCTTTACGGTGTAATGGGCAAGTCTTTCTTTTTGCTTGATTATCTTTACGGTACGATAGTTAAGTCTTTCTTTTTATACGTGTTATGCATAGATTTTTGAATCATTTTTCTTATGTTAATGACTTTAATTTGTGCTGTTCTACTGATTGTTGATCTTGCTTAATATAATAATCATATTGATTTGTATTATAAGAAAGATTTCTGCTGAACCTTGATTGGCTCATATTAATATTTTATTTTATTTTATTTTTTTTGATTATATTGTGTTTAATTTACAGCCTAAATATGACATGGTCATTTACAGATCAATTTTTTATCTGATTTGTCTATTTTTTATTGTTGTATCCATTGCCGGATAAAAATAATTAGCCAAGTATTTTTATCCCTATTCAAGTTATGTGCCTGTTATTTGAATCTAAAAAATTAAAGAGGGAAGTATGAAACAAAAAGGATTTGTACTGGTATCCGTGCTTATTATTACGACCATCACAACTATGCTGGCATTTTCGCAACTCAAAACTAATAGTCTGCAAGAACGGATGGCCGGCAATCAACAAAAAGAAATCAATGCGCGGTTGGCTGCAGAAAAAGGTATTTTTAAAGGTTTTGACGATATTAAGTCGGGAGGTACAACTGAGCAGATGCTTAGCGACTTAAACGATTTTGCGTCTGATGAAGATAAAGATTACTCTTTTAGTTCACTCGATTCTTATGGCAATAATCTTTTTGCCTTGGTAAGTACAGGAAAATTTGGCGGTGCCACTGCTCATTTAAAAGCAGTAATAAAAAGTCCAGAAGGAGATGCAATCATTGCTTGTGAGAGTGTAAATGTGTCGGGAAATGGATCCATTGAAGGCGATGTAACTGTTATCGAAGGGAATGCTACTTTTAGCGGAAATGGATCTATTGCAGGGTATGTTACGGCTTCTGGTAGTGTAACTGGGGTACCGGAAGATTATTACAGCGTAATATCAAGGGCAGAGCTTGGTGAATGTAATCCGCTTGGTATTACTGGTGAAATAGCTGATATGGCAACTCAGGTGACCATCACTCCTAATGATTATGCTACAAGTACATATACTAGTTTTGACGGTGTGAATGCTGCTGGAGGGGTTGCTCCTGTAGCACTCGATGTTTTAGGTCAAAGTAAAAACGTTTACGTTTTTAATAACTTTAATACCGGGCAGGGGGCGCAAAAAGAAGTGGTAATAACGGGTGATGTAACCCTTTATATAAAAAATAATATGACCACAAAAAACACAATATTTACTCTCGCAGATAATAGTTCATTAACTATCTTTATCGAAGGAAAGATGGATATTGAGACAGGCTCTGATATTTTTTCCGATCAGTCTGTCAGTGCTCATGGCAAAGCCCCGTTAACAGTATACTCCTCTAATAACACTTATGATGCGGTGACGCTTAGTGGTAACGGCGAGATTTATATGAACCTTTATGCGCCTTTGGGAACCATTGCTTACAATGGCAATGGAAATATTATGGGAGCGCTACGTGGAGAAGTTGTTGATATTTCCGGAGGTGGGGACATACATTACGATCAAGGTCTTGGCGAACCAGCCTCATACTGTGCTATTTATTATTACTATCCGGAAAATCCCGGTACCGTGGAGACTTTGGAAGCTGAGGACTACAGGGTCTACTGCGGCGATGATCTTGATATATCCCCGTTTATATCCCCGTTTCAATCCTATGCTGCAATAGCCGGTGGCTATATAAGTATAGCCGCAAACTCCACAGTAAACGGTGATCTCGCTGCACAAGGGTACGTTAGTATCTATGATAATTCTGTAGTTCACAACATCTATGCTGGCGGTTATGTGAGCACAGCTAATCCGTCTACCGTTGAAAACATCTATGCTGGCGATTATGTGACCATAGGTGCTAACGCTATTGCCCAAAACATCCATGCCGGAGCCGCCATTACCGTATACGCGAATGGTGATGTCCAGGCGGTCTATGCTGGCGCAGCCATCACCTTGAGCGCGGGCGCTTCGACGAATGGCGTTTTAGCTGAGGATGCCAACTCAGATGACTATGTTGAAGCGGGCGATATACATAATGCTGGTAATATGACAGAAATGATAACGCTGATAACGGAGACACAGTCCGCTTTATCTGACCTCGTGCTATCCCCTTCTAATGGACAATTACCACCTCCCACTATGGGAACACGCACGTTAGCGCCTGGTGTATGGGAAGAAGACAGTGCCCTGAGTATAACTGCAAGCTCAACCATTACCTTTGATGCGGATAAGTTTACTGATAATGAGGACCATGTTTGGGTTATTAACCTTAGTGGGGCGCTGAAGGTTAGTGATTCGACTAATATCAAGATAATTGGTTTGGATAAAGGCGATACCGCTACTATCATTTGGAATGTAGGCACTGCGCTCGATCTCGTTGCTGACACTTCTTTGGATGACACCGATACCGCTACTATCATTTGGAATGTAGGCACTGCGCTCACCATGGGTGCTCGCACCTCTTTCCGTGGCACCGCATTTGTAGGGGGACCCATTACCGCGGCGACTTCATCGGTTAGTTGTGGTCACTTGTATGCAACGGGCCTCATTAGTATCGGTAGCATCGGGGTCGATAGTGCAGGTAGTCCAGTCACTTGCGAAAATTCAGATGCTGTCTTCACTTATCTGGAGACACTCAATTAATTAGCCGTAATTACGCACCGTAATACGTGCAATTTCTCAGGGTAAATGGTCGACTGTTATAGTTAGGCCATTTTTTTTGCCCAATAAAAGTAATAAACAATAAAGCCATTAAATAGTTACTGGCGCGCAGTACCTGAATAGGTTTGTACTTTAGACAATTTAACACAACAACCATGCCACTCATTTTTCTAACTTTACTACGGTTACTACGGAGCAGACCTGGAATACTAACAATAACAAGTTTATGGGAAACTCGACGATAACTGATTCAAAGACTGTTACTACTGCAATTGATGCGGTGGGTAATATGACGACGGGTTAACGGCTGCTAATCTTAATAATACCAGCAGCTAAGTGTAAATTAACAAGGCCTGTGATCAGGCCTTGTTAACATTTAATCAATGCTTTATTGGCTATCAGCATCTCACGAAGCATTTTTAAGGCTTTACCCTGATTAACCACTTTCCAGGCTAAATATAAGGGAACCGCAGGCCGGGTGGGGGTTATCTGCAATTCAAGCAACTGGCCGTTTTGTAAAAATTCCTGAATACGACAACGGGGTAAAAACCCGCAACCGATACCCGCTATTTGCGCCCTGATTTTATAGTCCATACTGGGCACATAAAAATACTTATCTTCACTGATCACCGATTGCGTCTGCGCTATCCAGTTGCGCGCCGTATCGTGGGCAACCACCGCACGGTACTCGGCAATCAATGCATTGCTTAAGGGCTGCGCTTGTTTGGCTAAGGGGTGAGTTGGACTGACGGCAAAAACAGGTTCAAAATCACAGAGATGCAGCGTTTGTATGCCTTTCTGTTTGGGAGCCGGCCCCGGAACACCGATAATCATATCTATTTTATCCTCCGCTAATGCCTCCCAGGCACCGTTTAAAATCTCTTCGCTGATGTCCATTTCCACATTTGGACAGGCCGTTAAAAAATCGTTAACCACAGAAAAAATAACCGTAGTTTGTAAAATAGAATCGATCGCAATATTTAACTTGGGCTCCCAGCCATTGGCGATGGTTTGCGTTTTGACGGTGAGTCGCTCAACGGCTTCAAGGATCACGCGTCCCTCGTTAAGCAGGTTTTTACCCGCCGGGGTGAGTACTGAACGCCTGCCCTGTTTTTGGAAGATGGTGACCTGCAGCTGATCTTCTAATTTTTGCACTATATAGGAGAGTGCCGAGGGAACCTTATTAAGCTGCTCTGCCGCAGCGGCATAACTGCCGCGTTTTTCAATTGCATCTAATACTGTGATGGCTTCAAGGGTGATGGTTGACCGCTGCATAGTAGGCTCCTTTTAGTGGGTAAGAAGTAGTTGGGAAGAAGTTTATTGTTCAACTAATTTGAACAGATGGATTGGATTTTAGCGCTTATTAAATAAGAATCAATCCTTATACTTGAAGAACGTGCAATTAGTGGAAAGTGATAGAGCGTGGAAAGGCGGTGCAATTAAATATATTATCAGCAGATAAGCTCAGTTATACCAAAGCATTAAATTTATGATCAGTTGCTTTAAAGGAAAAATTTATGCTCACAAAGCCGTCGGTATGACTTTGAATAGTAAATCTGATTATTTTATGAATGTATTTGATATGGTGTTATCGGTAGGGTGCATTCTATGCACCGCGGGCAGCGACAATCGGTGCATAGAATGCACCCTACGAGCTATGCGTTTGTTGTCATGGTTGGCGTTCAAATAAGACAGCCATTAAATTTATGATCAATTTTAAATAGTAAATTGGATCACTTTCTTAATGCGTTTGGTATTATTAGCCTTTCAGGGAGAGTATGTGTTGGTCATAATAGGGGCAAACTTATACGGGGTGATGGATATTAAAGCGTTAAGTGATTAAAGAAACCCGCTCAGATTATCGGGTTTCTTTATAACAGATTGTTAATGACGTTTTTTAGCGCGTGTTTTTTTCGCCTGCTGCTGCAGTTCATAATCAAACTCGTCGGGGAAGAAAATCAATCCTTCATTATTCTGATTTGGAAAAACCACAATGGCGAGTTCATCTCCCTCCAGACCATGTGTCCAACGACTATGCCATTTTGCCAGAGAAATAGATTCTGGTTTGCAGTGTGACCATTCTTCAGTCGCCCAGGATTCGGCAAATTCTTTATTCGGCCAAACCGGCACACAGTCTTCTTCTTCGGTATTTAGCATTACGCAACCATGCTCATCAACCAGTAACCAAATTTGCCCATTATTAATGACTTCTTTAAGTAAATAGTCGTAACGCTGCTGCGCATCATATTGTTGAATTTTTTGAATCTGCTGTATATCTAACACGTTACTCATTTTAAATGTCCTGTTTAATGGCTAAAAACCTTTGTCTTATGGTCAAAAATTTAGTTTATGGGTGTTATTTGCAACGTCATATAGCCTCATCATTTGGCAGGGCATGGTCATTTTATAAATGCGACTGCGGCTGCGCGGGATCTATAACGACTGCATTATCTAAAACCGGCACCATCACTATCGGTGGATAGGTTTTGGTGATTGCACTGACCATTTTAATACGTGCCTCTTCGTGCTGATCATGTATCGTTTGTGCGCGCTTAAAATGTACTTCGCTGAGCCACTTGCTATAAGATATCCACTGATTGTCTTTGGTTTTATGCAAACGCGATCCAAGGGCACCGTGTTTTTCGATATTGCGATGAATTATTTCTGTCCAGCCCTCTTTAAAAGATTGCTCGGTCCCAGCTTTAAGGTCCCAGCGAAAAAGTACATAGATCATAATCTCTCCAATGTTATTGTGATAGTTATCTACAAGCTTTTTCGAAAATTAGGTTTATGTCAATAGGAAGCACGCTAACGCGTTAACTTAGACAGTATTTTTTTATATTTAACCCTAATCATTATGCATCTCTGGGCAGACCTTTTTCAACGCTATTAATTAAACGTTTTTTAAGGCGCTCATTAAATACCGGGATTTGACCCTGGTGTTGGTCAAGTGCCCATTGCAGATGCTCATTTAACATCTCAGAGAGATTTAAAGCGAGTTTGTTTTTTAACGTATCAACTATTGCCTCACTGGCTGGCGCATTACCTAATGCCACGCTTATATTACGCAGCCAGCGCTGATAACCAATACGGCGAATGGGGGAGCCTTCGCTATAGGTTAGAAACTCATCTTCAGTCCAATTAAATAATTCTAATAAGGATTTGTTTTCCAGCTGCTGACGAACCTGATAATCACTTTCCTCGGTGGTATCGGCAAAACGGTTCCAGGGACAAATCAGTTGGCAATCATCACAACCGTAGATACGGTTACCAATGGCTTTGCGAAATTCAACCGGAATGGGCCCCTGCAGTTCGATGGTCAAGTAGGAGATACAGCGGCGTCCATCAACCACATAGGGTGCAACGATCGCCTGTGTCGGGCAGATAGTCAAACAGGCAACACATTTTCCACATTTATTTTCGACGGGTTGATCAACGGGTAAAGGTAAATCGACCAGCAGTTCGCCGATAAAAAACCAGGAGCCAGCCTTGGCATCAAGCAAAAGTGAGTGTTTGCCAACCCAGCCTAATCCTGCTTTTGCAGCAAGGGGACGTTCCAATATTGGCGCGCTGTCAACAAAAGGACGGTAACCCAATTGCCCGACTTCTAATTCAATTTTTTGCCCCAGCTTTTTAAGTCTTTTGCGCAGCACTTTGTGGTAATCCCGGCCAAGTGCATAACGACTGATATAAGCGTTATCTTTGTTTTTTAATGTACTGGCAAATTGGGCATTATCCGGTAAATAATCCATGCGCACGGAAATTACCCTTAACGTGCCGGGGAGCAGTTCATCAGGGCGGGCACGTTTCATACCATGCTTGCTCATATACTCCATTTCGCCGTGGTAATTGTTATCCAACCACGACTGTAATTTACTTTCCTGGTCTTTTAGATCAATATCTGAGATACCTACCTTCTGAAAACCGAGCTCTTTACCCCATAATTTGATATTTTGAGATAAACTTAATAAATCGAGTGTTTCAGTGGGGTCAATTAAATTTTTTTGATTTATCATTTTAATACTTAACTCTCAGAGGATGATCGATATGCTTAACGATCAGATAAAAACTGCCAGCAGTTTACCACATTCTTTATATCGTGCTCAGCAGATCAAAGAATTTGAAGGCGCTGCTGCAGAATTAGCCGGAATGACCCTTTATGACCTGATGAAATCCGCTGGACAGGCTTGTTATCAGGTTTTTAAAGTGCGTTTTCCGAATGCCATAAAAGTACTGGTTTTTACCGGTTGTGGTAATAATGGCGGCGATGGTTACATTTTTGCCGGTATGGCTAAAAATGCGGGACTCGATGTGCAGCTTTGCCAAATCGGGGAGCCTACCCATTTGTCTAATGAGGCGCAACGGGCCAAAAAAACATGGCAACAAGGGCAAGGTAAAATAGAAAATACTGCACAGGCAAATATTGCCGGTGCAGATGTTATTGTTGATGCCCTATTGGGGACGGGGCTCTCGGGCACAATGCGTCCTGAATTTAAATCCTTAATTGATAAAATCAATCAGGCTGGTAAACCCGTTTTGAGTGTTGATATTCCATCGGGCCTTAATGCCGATAGCGGTGCAGTAAACGCGGTGGCGATAAAAGCCGATGCAACTATTACCTTTGTGGGTTTAAAGCCGGGTTTATTGACCGGCGCTGCGGCGGAGCATTGCGGACAACTGTATTTTTCAGATTTAGGTATTAGCAAGCAGTTTGGAGATTTAGCGGTCAGTGACAGCACACGAGTGTCCTATCAAGATCTGACTCATTTATTAAAAAAACGTCGACGCAGCAGCCATAAAGGCCAATTTGGAAAAACCTTAGTGATCGGTGGTAATTTTGGTATGCCTGGTGCGGTACGTTTAGCGGCAGAATCTGCACTGCGCAGCGGATCGGGATTAGTTAAAGTACTTACCCGGTTCGATAATCAAAGCGCTGTTATTGCCGGGCGTCCGGAACTGATGCTGCAAAATTTTTCTGAAAATACCGCTCAGCAGGATCCGTTTGGTGATTGGCCCAGTACACTGGTCATAGGACCTGGGCTGGGGTTTGATGATTGGGCACAGGGGTTATTCGACAGGGTAATAAGCAGTGAGTTAAACTGCGTGGTGGACGCCGATGCATTAACTTTATTAGCTCGGAAAGCGGCTTATAAAGATAATTGGATTTTAACACCCCACCCCGGTGAAGCGGCTAAATTATTAGGCGTATCTATTGCTGAAATTGAAATGGATCGCTTTAGTGCCGTGCGCCGGTTACAAGCCATTTATGGTGGAATTGTGATTTTAAAGGGAGCTGGAACCTTAATTTGTGATGGAAATAAAATATTTGTCGCAAATGTCGGCAATCCTGGTATGGCAAGTGGTGGCATGGGTGATGTGCTTTCTGGTATTATAGGCGGCCTGTTAGCGCAAGGTTTAAATTCGCTTGATGCTGCAAGGCTTGCGGTCTGTATCCACGGGGATGCAGCTGACCTTGCTGCGCGACAAGGTGAACGTGGATTATTAGCCAGTGATCTGTTCTCTTATATTAGGAAATTAGTTAATCCATCATGTTAAATTTTTTTAAAGAAGAGTTACTTAATGCCGAACAAACCGTTGCTTTCGGCGGGCGTTTAAGCGCCGCTTGCAAACAACCTGTCTGTATCTATTTACACGGAGACTTGGGGGCGGGTAAAACCACATTAACCCGCGGTTTTATTCAAGGACTCGGGCATATAGGGCATGTAAAAAGCCCGACTTATACGTTAGTTGAACCCTATGAATTGGCAGACTGGCAAGTGTATCATTTTGATTTATACCGTTTGGGAGATCCCGAAGAGTTAGAATTTATGGGGATTCGTGATTATTTTACTGCAACAAGCCATTGTTTAGTTGAATGGCCTGAGCGAGGAGAGGGGATTTTACCCTCTCCTGATATCGACTTAACATTACGCTATGTCGATCAGCAAAGAATCGTCGAGTTACAGGCTAATACAGAAGTTGGACAGCAGGTTTTAAATAAATTATGAAATTAACAACACGGTTTTTTATGCGCTTGGTTTTTTTGTCTGTGCTGCTTATACAGGGTATGTTAACTGTTGCAATGGCAACGGCAGTTCCAACAAACCAATTAAATGAGGTGCGCACTTGGCCTTCTCCGGATAATACTCGTGTTGTTTTAGAATTTTTGCATAAACCCAGCTATAAAACGCATTATTTAAAATACCCGGATCGACTGGTTATCGATCTTCAGTCAACCTCAACGGACGTTAATTTAACCAAAATTAAGCACAAAGGTCCATTGGTTAATAATCTTCGTGAAAGTGCCAGCATATCTAAAAGCAGCTATCGGATCGTAGTCGATTTGAATAAAGCCAGTCAGGCTAAAATGTTCGTTTTGCCGAAGGCTAAGCCTTACGGTCACCGTCTGGTTATTGACTTGCCGCATAATCAACTCAGCACGATAATCGTCACCAAACCAAAACAACCAGCGCAAGGGCGCAATATTATTATTGCGATTGATGCCGGGCATGGGGGGGATGATCCCGGTGCATCGGGCCGCTATAGTCATGAAAAAAAAATCACCCTACAGATAGCTAAACGCTTACTGAAAAAAATTAATCAACAAGTTGGGATGAGCGCTTTTTTGATTCGTGAAGGTGATTATTTTGTTGGTTTGCATCAACGCACGGCCATTGCACGTAAAGGTGAGGCTGATTTTTTGGTGTCTATTCATGCAGATGGATTTACCTCTGCTCGCCCTCGAGGCGCATCGGTTTTAGTCTTATCAAAAAGAAGAGCGACCACAGAACAGGGCCGCTGGATGGAAAATAATGAAGCACATTCTGAGTTGATCGGGGGGGCGGGTAAAATGATGCAGGGTTCTAGCAACCGGCCTTATCTGCAAAAAATGGTTTTAGATATGTCCATGGGTAACTCCATGGCAGTTGGTTTTAAGGTCGGTTACCGGGTTGTTAATGAATTAAAAAAAGTGACCCCTTTGCACCAGGCGGCACCCGTTCATGCCAGCCTCGCGGTGTTAAAATCCCCTGATATACCTTCTATCTTAGTGGAAGCCGGTTTTATTACTAACCGCACTGAAGAGAAGTTGTTAAATCAAGCCTCGCATCAAAACAAAATTACCAATGCGGTGTTTAACGGCATTTATAAACATTTTATTCAATCTCCTCCGCAAAACACATTATTTGCGCAAAAAAAACGTGTTATTAAACATACGGTCCGCAGTGGCGAATCCTTATCAATACTGTCTGAACGTTATAGCGTAAGCTTGAGCCACTTGAAAGCATATAATCATTTAGGGTCAAACTCTCTGCTCGTTGATCAGGTATTAAATATACCGCCCAACTACAAGTTGGCTGTCACCCCGGAAGCGCCTAAACAGTTTCTTCGTACCGAGCCGTCGGCACGTGTTCACCGGGTTCGCAGTGGCGAGTCGTTGTCTGTGATTGCGGAGCAATACGGTACAACAACACAAACCCTTAAAAGCTTTAATAATTTGCCTTCAATGACACTTGCGATCGGACAAAAAGTAAAAATTCCCAGCGCTGATCTTGACGTGCCGGTTGTGCTAGCTGCGAGTGTTCACAGGGTCCGTGGTGGCGAGGCTTTGTCTGTGATTGCAGAGCAATACGGCACAACAACGCAAACCCTTAAAAGCTTTAACAATTTATCTTCAATGACGCTTGCGATAGGGCAAAAAATAAAGATACCGGGAGATAATGAGGTGATACCGGTTAGACCAAGTTCACATAAGGTCAGCAGCGGCGAGTCTCTGTCGGTCATTGCCGAGCGTTATGGGGTCACTTCAGATAACTTAAAAGCCTACAACAAGCTGAACTCAAGTTCATTATTGATAGGTCAGGTTCTGCAAATTCCAAGAAGCGATTATGTCGCCTCTATACCGTTAGTCGTGCGTGTACATAAGGTTGAAGCGGGGGAGTCGCTATCGGTGATAGCGCAGCGTTATGACACTTCTAGTATACGATTAAAAGCGTATAACGGGCTAAGTTCCAGCACTGTTTTTATTGGCCAACAGATGAAAATACCATTACCTGATTATGTTATAAAAGAGCAACTGCATAAGGTTAAAGTGGGAGAGTCGCTGTCGGTGATAGCGCAAGGTTATGACACTTCTAGCGCACGATTAAAAGCCTATAATGGACTAAGTTCCAGCACCGTTTTTATTGGCCAACAGATTAAAATACCAGCACCTGATTATGTTGTAAAAGAGCAGCTGCATAAGGTTAAAGCAGGAGAGTCGCTATCGGTGATAGCGCAGCGTTATGATACAACCAGCGCACGATTAAAGGCGTATAACAGGCTAAGTTCCAGCATTGTTTTTATTGGTCAAAATATTAAAATACCATCACCTGGTTATTTTATAAAAGAGCATAAAGTACGCAGTGGTGAATCACTTTCAGTGATCGCCAGTCGTTATGGTACAACCAGTGATGTTATTAAAGAATTTAATAAACTCAGTTCAACTTTGCTTAGGGTTGGTCAAGTTTTAACCATTCCTGTTAGTTAATCGATTTCGGATACCCGTTTTTATGCCTATTCAAATTTTAGCTGCTCGCCTGGCTAACCAAATTGCTGCGGGTGAGGTCGTTGAACGCCCGGCTTCGGTGGTTAAAGAGCTGATTGAAAACAGCTTAGATGCCGGGGCGACAAAAATTGAGATCGATATTGAAAAGGGCGGCGCAAAATGTATCCGTGTCAAAGACAATGGTGCAGGCGTTTGTCAAGAACAGCTGACCCTGGCATTAAGCCGTCATGCAACCAGTAAAATAAGCCATTTAGACGATCTCGAAGCGATTGTCAGCTTGGGTTTTCGCGGAGAAGCCTTAGCCAGTGTCAGCTCTGTCTCGCGTCTGACATTTACTTCTAAACCCGCCGATCAGGAGCAGGCCTGGCAAGCGATCGCTGAAGGCCGGGATATGCAGGTGACTATTCAACCTGCCGCACATCCCCAGGGAACAACGGTGGAGGTTTTGGATCTGTTTTTTAATACCCCCGCCAGGCGGCGGTTTTTAAAAACAGAAAAAACGGAATTTCAGCATATTGACGAGTTGATTCGGCGCATCGCATTAAGCCGTTTTGAAATTACTTTTGTACTGAAACATAATCATAAAATTGTTCATCAGTATCGCGCCACACAAACACAAAGTCAGCAGGAAAAACGTCTTGCTTCTATCTGCAGTGAAAGTTTTGTCAGCAGCGCCTTATATTTTCAAAATAGCGATAATGCGTTAAAAATATCCGGTTGGGTTTCAGATAAGCTCTCCGCACGGTCATCAAACGATGTGCAGTACTGCTATATTAATGGCAGAGTGATCCGCGATAAATTAATTAACCATGCGATCAAGCAGGTTTATGCTTACTCCTTACCTCAGGGGAAATTCCCCGCTTATGTTATCTATATTGAATGTGATCCGGATCAAGTGGATGTAAATGTGCACCCCTCAAAACATGAGGTACGTTTTCATCAGGCGCGTTGGGTACATGATTTTATCGTCAGCACCTTAACGGTGACACTAAATGAATCCCCCTTGTCGGCATCAGAACCACAATCACAACCAAAACCAAGTGAACACGCTTATTTACCCGCCAACCGCGGGGAGGAAAAAACTGATTCTCAGTATGAGCCAAAAGAAAAAAATAAAAGTGCCGGGCGGGTTAATGAGCAAACAGCAGCGCCATCTTCAGGTTATGCTAAGCGCGAAACAAACCCACAACTGGATCAGGCTAAAATGGCGGCCTATTGCGATTTTGTCGCGGAAGCTCACTTACCTTTCTCGGCAGACGAACAACAATCATCTACTTTATCTGATCTGACTTTTGCGACTGTCGTGTGTTTGATCGACAGGCAATATTTATTAATTAAGCTCAATGCAAAGCAGCAGCTGCTCAATATTGACTCGCCTTTTTTAGTGTTGTCCTTGGAAAACGTTGATTTAATGATTAAGCAAATGGAATTATTTGCTGCCTGGTCCGATGGAGAAGTAATAGCACAACCTTTGTTATTACCCGTGCGTGTGGAGCTTGATGCGCTTTTATTGAAAACTAGCGAAGACTTTAATGAGTTATTTATGCGCTTAGGTTTTGTTTTTAAAATACAGGGCAGCAAGCTGATTATTAGTAAAGTGCCCGCGCTACTCAGGCAGGCACCGGTTGCGAAAATTATACCTGAGTTATTAACCTTTTTAAGTCAAACAGATAACAATATGGATGCACAACAGGTTAATCTCTTTTGTGTCTTTTTAGTCAACACATTAAAACAGCAGCAAGCAGAAAATATTAACTGGACTGAGCAAAGTGCCAAAGCGCTTTTTGACTTATTACTTTCGTTGTTCTCGGAAAAGCTTAGTGACTGGCAGAAACAATTATTTAGAGTGCCCGATTTATCATTATTAGTACAAGGTTTTTCACATGAATAACTATCCGACCGCCCTGTTTTTAATGGGGCCTACGGCTTCTGGAAAAACCGATTTAGCCATAAAATTAGCCTTGCAATGTGACTGTGAAATTATCAGTGTTGATTCCGCGTTAATTTATAAAGGAATGGATATTGGTACGGCCAAACCAAGCAATCACGAGCTGCAACAAGTGCCGCATGCTTTGGTTGATATTATTGACCCGCTTGAGTCCTACTCTGCCGGTGATTTTCGTGAAGATGCATTAAGTTTAATGCAGGAGATCACCGATCGTGGTCATACTCCTTTATTAGTGGGGGGGACTATGCTGTATTACAAAGCCTTAGTCGACGGATTATCTCCGCTGCCCAGTGCCAATCCAAAAGTACGTGCGCAAATAGAGAAAGAAGCGCTGGAAAATGGCTGGCAGGCTTTACATGATAAGCTTGAGCAGATAGACCCCGTTTCAGCTGCACGTATCCATGTGAATGATCCTCAGCGTTTAGCGCGTGCCCTTGAGGTTTTCCGCATATCAGGCAAAAGCTTAACTGAACTGACAAAAGTGAAAAGTGATCCTATTCCCTATAATATTAAACAATTTGCCATCGCACCCCTTGAAAAAAGCGTCTTACATGCGCGTATCGAGCAACGTTTTGAACTAATGCTTGAATCCGGGTTTGAGCAGGAAGTACGCAAACTTTATCAACGTGGTGATTTGCATTTAGATTTACCCTCAATGCGCTGTGTTGGTTACCGGCAAATGTGGGAATATTTACAAGGCACAATGGATTATGAGGAAATGCGCTTTCGTGGCATTGTAGCAACGAGACAACTCGCTAAACGGCAAATGACCTGGTTACGCGGCTGGCAAAATGTAACTTGGCTTGAAACAGGTCATGCTGATAATTTTGAACGCATCAAGGCGATGTTATAAGCCGTAATTAAGCCATTTTCCCTACGGCAAAACTTCTTATTAAAAAGACTGGGGTTACGCGGCTGGCAGGATGTGATCTGGCTTGAAACTAACGATGCGAATAATTTTGAGTGAATAAAAGCCATATTATAAGTGGTTCTAAACCGACATTAGAGCAGTGTTGTTATCACCGAAGGTACTTGTTAAAGCCTTATTTTGTGAATTTCAAGTGAAATTTTAAAAGCAAATCCAAAATCAAGCGTCAGTTTTGACTGTTTGGCGATGCTAGAAAGTGTTACGGATCAAAATTTTGAGCAATCAAATCGGTTTTTATTTGACCATTGTTTATACTGAGCAGGTATTAATAACTATTGAGTAACAGTGCATTAAAACTATCTAATAATAATAATAATAGGGAAACCCAATGGCAAAAGGACAGTCACTTCAAGACCCATTTTTAAATGCGTTACGCAAAGAGCATATTCCAGTTGCAATTTATTTAGTAAATGGCATCAAGTTACAGGGACAAATTGAGTCTTTTGATCAATTTGTTATTCTGTTGAAAAATACGGTGAGTCAAATGGTCTACAAACATGCTATTTCAACCGTTGTTCCTGCGCGGGCGATCGCGGCTATTCCACATGTTGAAAGTGATTAAGCATAAAAACAGTTTATCACTCAATTTTGGCTTGCTTTGCGCAGGCCTTTTTTTATAATATTCATTCCCCTTATATAAACTTTATTTTTATCCTATCCTTAAGTGGCTTATGTTAGGATGATAATTGTTACTTTTCTTGTAAATTGGAGATTTATTTGTTTGATCGTTACGAAGCCGGAGAACTGGCTGTTTTAGTTCATATCACTTTTTCTGATGAGAATAAAAAAGAAGACCTTGATGAGCTAAAACACTTAGTGAGTTCTGCCGGTGTAAATACGCTTGATACTGTTACTGGTTCCCGCCAAGCCCCCCATGCTCGTTACTTTGTCGGCACGGGTAAAGCACAGGAAATTGCTGATGCTGTCAAAACATTGGGTGCTAATGTGGTTGTCTTTAATCATGCATTGACCCCGGCTCAACAACGTAATTTAGAAGCATTATGCGAATGCTTAGTCTTAGACAGAACTGCGTTGATTTTAGATATCTTTGCCCAACGCGCGCGGACTTATGAGGGCAGACTGCAGGTAGAATTAGCGCAATTACGTTACCTTTCTACGCGACTTATTCGTGGCTGGACGCATTTGGAACGACAAAAAGGGGGCATCGGATTACGTGGGCCAGGTGAAACTCAATTAGAAACCGATAGACGTTTATTGCGGGCACGTATCAGCACCATTAAATCGCGTTTAGCAAAAGTGGAAAAACAGCGTGAGCAGGGGCGTCGAGCTCGTAAACGTAATGAAGTGCCAACTGTTGCACTGGTTGGCTATACCAATGCGGGCAAATCTACACTATTTAATCACCTTACCGATGCAGGCGTTTACGCCGCCGATCAACTATTTGCAACACTTGACCCTACGCTACGTAAAGTTGATGTTGTGGATGTTGGCACTTGTATTTTAGCCGATACCGTCGGCTTTATTCGTCACTTACCGCATGATTTGGTCGCGGCCTTTAAAGCCACGCTGCAGGAAACCCGTGACGCTACATTATTATTACATATTGTAGATTGTGCAGATCCCAGTCACCACGATAATATCGTGGCTGTACAAACAGTCTTAGATGAGATTGATGCCGGTGATGTGCCGCAACTTATGATCATGAATAAAATTGATGACGTTGATGGTATCGAGCCATATGTTGATTTTGATGAGTTGGGAAAACCTGTGAAGGTGTGGTTATCTGCACAAACGGGTATAGGTGTAGAGCTGTTATTTGAGTCATTAACCACACTCTTATCGGGACAGATTCGTTCGCTGCAACTTGCTATACCATCAGAGGAGGGGAAATTACGCGCTTTATTTTACCAGTTGGACTGTATTGAACATGAGTCCTATTCTGACAATGGTGATTGTATATTGGACATTCGTTTAAATGCTATTGAGTGGCAGCGCTTGATAAAACAGCAGGGTGCCTCCATAGAGGAGTATGTGGTTAACGCTAAATAGCTTTTTTTAATCAACTCACCGCATATTATGTCATGTTTTCTTTATTATTCGAGAGAACATTGCTACATTGCTTAACACTTTTTTGTATTATTAAATCGGGAGCTATATATGGCTTGGAACGAACCGGGAAAAGATAAAGACCCGTGGAAAAACAATGATAAAAAGAAAGATCAGGGACCGCCTGATCTTGATGTCGTTTTCCAGAAATTATCAAAATTACTCGGTGGTTTGTTTGGTAAAAAGCCTTCTTCAGACGACAGCGGCAATAAGGGTGGCGGTAATATTGCCATTATTGCCGTGTTTGCAATAATTGCTATTGTTTGGTTTGTCAGTGGTTGGTATACGATTAAAGAATCTGATCGTGGTGTCGTATTACGTTTTGGTGCTTACCATTCTCAAGTTGAAGCGGGTTTGCATTGGAATCCGAAGTTTATTGATCAAATTATTCCGATTAACGTTGAAGCATTTCGTACTATGCCAACAACGGGGTTCATGCTGACGGAAGATGAAAATATTGTTAAGGTTGGCATGGAAGTGCAGTACCGTATTATTGCACCTGAAAAATACCTGTTTAGTGTCACTAATGCGGATAACAGTTTATTACAAGCATTAGATAGTTCATTGCGTTTTGTTGTTGGTCATTCGACTATGGATGATGTGTTAACAACAGGCCGTGAAGTGGTGCGCCAGGAAACATGGGTAATGATCGACGATATTATCGAATCATACGATTTAGGTATCGATGTTGTGGATGTTAACTTACAACAAACACGTCCGCCTGAAGAAGTTAAAGATGCCTTTGATGATGCTATTGCCGCGCAGGAAGATGAACAGCGTTTTATACGTGAAGCTGAAGCTTATGAACGTGAAAAAGCACCGATCGCTCGTGGTCAAGTAAAACGTATTGAACAGCAGGCCCTAGCTTATAAAGAAGGTCTTATTTTAAAAGCGCAGGGTGAAGTTGCCCGTTTTAATCAATTATTACCTCAATATCAAGCCAACCCTGAAGTGACTCGTCAACGTCTCTATCTGGAAACCATGGAAAAGGTATTGGATAGCACCTCTAAAGTGCTTATTGATAATAATGCTGGTGGTAATTTAACTTTTCTTCCATTGGATAAATTGATGGGCGGAAGCACAGATAAAGTAGGGCTGGATAAAAGTGTTTCAGAAATTGAAACACGTTCACGTGCCGATGAAAAAGCAGACCAAGATGAACGAGCGGGCGGAACTACTTCGCCGAGTCGTAGTAGTAACAGAAGCTCTGGGAGAGACTACTAATGAATAAATTATTAATACTTCCAGTACTGATTATTGCGATGCTTTTCAGCAGCGCATTTGTTATCACGGAAGGGCAGCATGGAATAGTAATGCAATTTAGTAAAGTTAAACGTGATGCAGCGGGTGATCCTGTTGCTTATCCGCCTGGCTTACACTTTAAAATTCCTTTTATTGATTCCGTGCGCAGCATGGACACGCGTATCCAAACCTTGGATGATAAAGCAGATCGCTTTGTGACTTCTGAGAAAAAAGATTTAATCATCGACTCTTACGTGAAATGGCAGATTGATGATTTAGCGGTTTACTTTTTGGCAACAGGCGGCAATAAAATGCAGGCTGAATCCTTACTTAAGCGTAAAATTAATAATGGATTACGCAGTGAGATAGGTTCGCATACTATTACCGATATTGTCTCGGGTAAACGTGGTCAAGTGATGGAAACAGCACTGAAACGTATGGCTCGTTCAAGTGAATTAGGTATTAAGGTTGTTGATGTTCGGATCAAAAGAATCAATCTACCTGACGAAGTCAGCAACAGTGTTTACAAACGGATGCGTGCTGAGCGATTAGCAGTAGCAAAAGAGCATCGCTCTAAAGGTCAAGAGCAATCAGAAGTCATTCGCGCTAATATTGACCGGAAAGTCTCTATCATGCTCGCCCAAGCTAATAAAGAATCTTTGGAGATTCGCGGGGTGGGTGATGCTGAGTCTTCACAAATATATGGCGACTCTTATTCACAAGATGCTGAATTCTTCTCTTTTTTACGCAGTATGAAAGCGTATGAGAAAAGTTTTACAGGGAAAGATGATGTCATGGTGTTAAGCCCGGACTCGGACTTCTTTAAGTACATGAACAACAAAGATTAATTTTATTTTTCTTATTGAAAAAGGGCGGTTTACCGCCCTTTTTTGTGTCCTCAATAAAGCCGTAAATGGGTTAGTTCGTAAAGATCTGAACATCGTGCTTGAAATGCAGGTTTAATGTTTGCTAAAATCTGCGTTTAATTCGCTAGAGATATGTAATTCTGATGGGAAATAATGTAGTAGTACTTGGCACTCAATGGGGTGACGAAGGTAAAGGCAAGGTCGTAGACCTGCTAACTGACAAAGCACAATGGGTTGTTCGCTATCAAGGTGGACACAATGCTGGTCACACACTTGTAATTGATGGTGAGAAAACAGTTCTTCATCTTATCCCATCGGGAATCCTGCGCGATAACGTAAAATGTGTTATCGGAAACGGCGTGGTGTTATCACCTGAAGCTCTATTAGAAGAGCTGAAAATGCTGGAAGATCGGGGTGTGCCTGCAAAAGAACGTCTGCATATTAGTGAAGGCTGTCCTTTAATTCTCCCGTATCATATTGCTCTTGATGCTGCACGAGAACTTGCTCGTGGTGATAAAGCCATTGGTACAACAGGCCGTGGTATTGGTCCTGCATATGAAGATAAAGTTGCTCGTCGCGGATTGCGCGTTGATGATTTATTTAATATGGAAACTTTTGCAGTTAAGCTAAAGGAAGTAATTGATTACCATAATTTCCAATTAGTGAATTACTACAAAGTAGAAGCGGTTAACTTTGATGAAGTATTAAAACAGGTGCAAAGTGTTGCAGACCTGCTTATTAGTCTGGTTATCGATGTAACGGACGAACTTGATAAAGCTCGTTTACGTGGTGAAAATATTCTGTTTGAAGGTGCTCAGGGCACGCTGCTTGATATTGACCACGGTACCTACCCGTATGTAACCTCTTCAAATACAACCGCTGGTGGTGTTGCGACGGGAAGTGGTTTTGGTCCTGCTCATATCGATTATGTATTAGGTATTGTCAAAGCTTATACGACGCGTGTCGGATCGGGCCCTTTCCCAACTGAATTGTATGATGGTGTCGATAAACTTGATCCGGCTGGTAAACATCTTGGTACTGTCGGGCATGAGTTTGGCGCGACAACAGGTCGTTTACGTCGGACAGGCTGGTTTGATGCAGTTGCCATTAAACGTGCGGTGCAATTAAACAGTATTACCGGTTTTTGCTTAACTAAACTTGATGTTTTAGATGGTTTGGAAGAAATTAAAATCTGTACTGCCTACAAAATGCCCGGTGATAAACTGGTAGACGTTCCACCTATGTCTGCAGAGGGTTATGAGCAAGCGGTACCTGTTTATGAAACAGTGCCTGGCTGGACGGAAAGTTCATTTGGGGTAACCTCATTTGATGCGCTGCCAAAAAATGCTCAAGCTTATGTTCGACGTTTGGAAGAGATAACAGGTATCCCAATGGATATTATCTCGACAGGCCCGGATCGTAATGAAACTATGATTCAGGTTAACCCGTTTAATTAATCAAACGGTCAGCTGTTAATAAAAAGCCTTTATACTTGTAAAGTGATAAAGGCTTTTTTTAATTATTGATATTCACGCCACTCTGTAAAATCATTAAAATCCCTCCCATCACAGAGATAATAAACAAGTCTTTTTCAACTCGAATAAACTTATGACAAAAAAATTAACTATTCTTGATATCGCAAAGTTAGCCGGGGTTGGAAAATCGACCGTTTCCCGTGTCTTAACTAACGACCCTAAAGTAAAGGCGAGTACCCGAGAAAAAGTGCAGCGACTTATTCAGGAATCTGGTTTTGTGCCATCGAAATCAGCCCAAATTATGGGTGGCGGGCGTACCAACGTTATCGGTATTATTTTATCTCGTTTGGATTCTGCCTCCGAAAATAAAGTGGTGAGTGCTATTCTGGAAGTGATCTATGCAGCGGGTTACGATGCGCTGATTATGGAAGGGCAATTTAGTGCAGCAAAAACCGATGAGCATTTAGCCGTTTTACAAAAAAAAGATGTTGATGGTGTTATTTTATTTGGTTTTACCGGCTGTGATTTATCAAGCGTTGAAAAGTTAGCCCATAAAGCCGTGGTTATTGCCGTTGATAGTAAGCGTGTTTCATCTGTTGGTTATGATAATGATGGCATTATTAAACAGGCAATGAACTATATGCAGGCACAGGGAAAGCAGCATATTAGTTTTATCGGTGTCGATATTAAGGATAAAACAACGGGCTTAATGCGTCTTAATGCTTATTTGGATTATTGTCAGTCTGCCAATATAAAACCGCACTATCAAACAGGGTTACTGAATTATCACAGTGCTTATGAACTCACTGATTTGGTGCTGATGCCTGAAACAGAGGCAATTGTTTGTGCCAGTGATACCTTAGCGATGGGGGTTGCTAAACGTCTTCAGGAACTTGGCCGCAGCGAAATACTGGTATCAGGTGTGGGGGCAACAGATTTATTAGCCTTTATTTTTCCAAATACATTCAGTATCGATCCCGGTTATTACGCGGTAGGCAAAACTTCTGCAGATTTACTTATCAAACAGTTAGAGGGCGGACGCGAAGTGATGCACATTACCCAACAGGCCTTCCTAGCTAACCCATCTTAATAAGCACTCATAAAAAAAGCACTAAAAAGGTGATAATGCTTGCAGGTTAAAATTATTCCTAACTGGGTTGTGAGTTTTATTTGGAATGTTCTGTTCGTCACCATTTTATGGTCAGCTAAAGTGGTTCAGAATAGTACTGGATTATTTGCTGAAGTGATAATAATATTCGAATGCAGCTTACGTCTTGTTATACCAATTCCACTAATTAAGAGATCTATTTAGGCACCGGAAAAACGCATGAAAGCAAGGCATTGATTGCACTAACTAGTTGTTCTAATTATAAAATCAATCACGAAGCTAGTATGTGTTTTAACACGTATAAATGAGCAGAAAATTAATGGATTTGGTATTAGTGCTCATTTCCCTTCGCAATTATTGACGACTTTATTATTTTTTTTGGTCTTCTACCCTCAAAGTTGAATCTGCTTTTTGATATATCCTTATTTCCTTCATAATCTTCTCAGACTTATTTTATACAATAAATTGCAGTCTGATTTTACTCAATTATGACTTAATGCCAGTAAATTTCACCATGAATTATTTGAAATGCGCTGATTGTTAAGGACTGTTAACCTTTCAAATACAAATTTCATTCAATATAAAAGTGTTCTGAGTAAGGCATGAGAAGATTGTTCTTTTTGGATAGAAAAAAATTATTACCCTGCATTGATATAGTCTGAGATTAAAATAACTTAACAAATTTATTACCAACTAGGGTTGCTCAGTTGGTTTTTTGTTTTGACTGCTGCTAGTTATTCTTTATTTTCTCAACTAACTCATTAACTCGCGATCATATTTTGTCAGTAATCTGCTAATAATCATATTAATTAGAACGACTATATGCTCTAATGTGAGCGGAAACGAACATTATTGTGAGCTATCGAACATTTAAATCAAGGATTCCGAAATGAGCCTCAATCGAATAAACAATATTAAGCAACTGGCTGAAGATGAGCTAGATGTACTTATTTTAGGCGGTGGTATCAATGGTGCTGTTGCAGCTGCATCTTTGGCTGCTAAAGGTGCTAAAGTTGGCCTTATTGATAAGGGAGATTTTGCAGGAGCAACGAGCTCTAATTCATCGAATCTTGCATGGGGTGGTATCAAATACCTGGAGAGCCATGAATATTTATTAGTTAATAAGCTTTGTAAAAGCCGTAACAACCTTATGAGACATTATCCGTCATCGGTTACTGAGGTTCGTTTCTTAACAACTATTCAAAAAGGTTTTCGTTTTCCTGTCTGGTTTGTGTTTATGGGGACTTTGGCTTATTGGTTATTTGGACGATTATTTACGATGGCACCTAAGTATCTTACTCGAAATGCTATCAAGAAATTAGAGCCAAGCATTAAGACAGAGGGCGCACAAGCAGGTTTTGAATATTCAGATGCATTCTTAAAAGATAATGACTCACGTTTTGTTTTTAATTTTATAACGGCTGCTGCAAAAAAATCGGCGGCTGTTGCTAACTATGTAGAATCGGTAAATGCCGTTCGTGAAAACGGACTATGGGTAATACAAGCGAAAGATACTACCAATAATAAAATATTCACTATTAAAGCGAAAACACTGATCAATGCCTGTGGTCCTTTGGTTGACCAAGTTAATAAAGGGTCTGAGCAGAAAACATCACATCATCATTTATTTTCTAAGGGTGTTCATTTAACCGTTGATCGTATTTCAAAAGAACACCGTGTATTGGCATTTTTTGCCAGTGATGGGCGTTTATTCTTTGTCTTACCTATGGGAAATAAAACCTGTATTGGCACAACAGATAATCAAGTTGAGAGTCATCAAACATCGGTAACCGACGAAGATCGTCAATTTATTCTCGATAATGCCAATGCCTTATTAGAATTAGATAAGCCGCTAACCAAAGCTGACATTATTGCAGAGCGGTGTGGTGTACGACCATTAGCGATTGAAGCCGAAGAAGGTGTTGCTGATTGGGTTGCCTTGTCACGTAAGCATGCAATAGATGTTAATAAAGCCGATAAACACATTAGTATTTTTGGTGGTAAGCTGACGGATTGTATTAACGTAGGTGAAGAAATTGCAGAGATAGTTAAAAGTTTATCTATTCCACTGCCAAAATCAGAATCAATCTGGTATGGCGAGCCAGCTGACTCAGTTAAAGCAAAATTTATGAGCGCTATTGAAGAATTTAATATTGATAAATTGACTCCAAAAGGAGCTATTGAGCCTTTATCGGGTCGTTTCTGGCGTCGTTATGGTGAAGATGCTTTTATTCTATTGGAAGCTATTAAGCAGAACCCTGAAAAGGCAAATCTAGCACTTGAACATACAGAGTTTACTTGGGCTGAAATCGATTGGGTAGCCGACCATGAAATGATTGTTAACCTCGATGATCTATTGCGTAGACGTTCAAAAGCAACCCTTGTTATTCGTAAAGAATATTTAGATAATGCAAAAGGACTGGAAGCTGTCAGCGAACGTATTTTTGGTGAAAACGCGCAGCAAAAAGTCGCCGAGTTTCGCAGTACAGCCAACTTCAATTGAGTATAAATTTAATAGCCACTTGCTCAGCTTGTGTACTAACGTTAAAGAGTAACCTTACCTAGAGTAACTAGGCAAGGTTACTCTTTAACTATCAATTTATTAGGGAAGTAGTTTTAATGCTACATCCCTAATGTTCGTTTATCTTTCGTTGCGAACATAATGAATAAATTGACGTTATTTCATAACTGACTAAATAACAGTCATTTAATTTCAGCTAGAGCGACCTATTAGAAAGCTTATTGGCTGTGATTCTTACCTTCCACACAATTAAGAAACAGGCTCTTATTTAATCGAAATAAGCGGGAAATCTTCGGGAATATCTGTTTGGTTAGTATGGATTTGATCAAATTTCGATAACGAAGCTACTCTGCGACCTTTCTACTAGAGGTTGGACTTGATAAGCATGATGAATTTTAATTTCAAGATGCATATTCAAATCACTTTCCATAAAAAACGCTAACGCTTGCTCAAGTGTAAGAATTTTTCCTCCAGAAAATTCCTTAGAAAATCAACTACCAGCGCATCTAAAGCTAACCTTGAGTCAGTTGTAAATGGTGCTGATTGGATTGCTGTTGAAGATTTAAGCTATCTTGGCGAATATTCAAAGTGATTTTTATATCTGCATACCATCAATTTTCTTCTAAAAAAGAGATTCTATCTTTATTGTTTTAACTCGTACTCTGTTTATTTATTGTTAAAATTCAGAAGCCAGGGGAGTAACATCATCCATGAACAGAATAGAAGAGAGCAGTTGGAGGCTGCGTCTTTCGATACCATCACGGAGAGAAGATAGCTTTTTCGGTTAAGGCTGAAAGGAAGTGGTACTGTCTTTTAGATGGACAACTGATAATGCAGAGGAAGTCCTAAAGCCCTCTGGATGCTACTAGATGAAATAAAAAACTTCAAGATGCTGAGGGCATCATAACGAGGTATATAACAATAGTGAGCTTTTTTTTCTGAAAATTTTACCGGTGAGTTATTGGCCATTGATTATTGCTTCGGCTGACCTTCATTCAATGTTATTATTTGTTTTATTTTTTAAACATCAGATAATTGATTGGATTTTCGATGAAACATCAACAAGCGCTTTATTTACAGGAGATGGGGATAACCCGTTGGCAAGTCCGTAAACCTGATTTGTTCCCTCTTTCTCTAAATTTATGCACTATTGATTTAAGTCATTATAAATTGTTGCTGGTGGCCTCGACAGCCGACTTTGCACACCCTCTTATGCCCAGCATACTCAATGCCTTTAATTTAAAATTAAGCGAAGTATACTGCTGCTCAACGGATCAATTTGAAAACCTGCAGGGACAGTTACCCGAACTTATCTGGTCAACTCTGGGTGAAATTAATCAACCCCATGGTCATAAGTTATTAACATCATCAACCCTTGTACAGTTGGCTGCTGACGCAAATGCAAAAAAGGCATTATGGAAACAGTTTTGTGCTTTTAATCAATAAGAGTGAGCTGCGGGCTACGAGCTACGAGTCACGAGCTCGAAGCTCGAATGCTCGAGGTTCGAAAGCTATGAGTAACGAGTAACGAGTAATGAATACGAAATCAATATGGAAGCAATTATGCCTGCACCTTTAATCATCAATAAAGAAAAATTACAAATAGTGCCCATGGGACTCGCCGATATAGAGGATGTCTTTAACATTGAATCTCGTTGCCATAGCCATCCCTGGTCAAAAAAATTGTTTTTGAGTAATTTTGGCACAAGGTATTTTAGTCATATTTTACTCGCTGACGAGCAGGTAATCGGTTATTTTGTTGCCAGTTCAGTTGCTGGAGAGGTAACTTTAATGAATATTGCTATTGAGCCTGAAGTGCAGGGGCAGGGATTGGGGAATATTTTATTACAGTTTCTAAAAGACTACTCACAAGCAAAGGATGAAGAGGAAGTCTGGTTAGAGGTACGCGCTTCTAATCTTTATGCGCTAAAACTTTATCAAAAACTGGGTTTTGTTGAGCTTGATAGACGTAAAGATTATTATCCTTGTAAAAATGGCAGAGAAGATGCTGTTATTATGTGTTGCTACCTATCACTTTGAAGAACGAGAAATAAATTATGATTTCAAAAAATCAGCTAAAACTTATTCATGCACTTGAGCAAAAAAAACAGCGTAAAAAAAATGGTCTGTTTTTAGTGCAGGGTGAAAAAAATGTGGGTGAATTGTTTAATTCTGATTTTACGGTAAAACAACTTTTTGCAACCAGCAGTTATATCAATAAAAATAGCAGGGCACTTAACGAGTTTGGCCTTGTTAGTCTTACTATTGAAGCCACAGAAGATGAGTTAAAAAAAGCAGGGACTTTAATATCAAATAACAGCGTGCTTGCTGTGGTCGAGTGCAAAATAATGCCGCTTCCACAAATCCAAAAAGATGAATTGATTCTGGTATTGGATCAGGTAGGTGATCCCGGAAACTTAGGGACTATTATTCGTGTTGCCGACTGGTACGGGATTAAACATATTATTTGCAGCCCGGACTGTGCTGATTTTTATAATCCTAAAGTGATCGCTGCCAGTATGGGATCATTTGCACGAGTACAGGTGAGTCACACAGATTTGTCTGAATATCTGAGTCAACAATCAATGGCGATTTATGGGGCTTTTCTGGAAGGGGAAAATATTCATAAAGCAAATTTAAATAAAAGTGCTTTTATTGTGATGGGCAGTGAATCACACGGTATTTCGCCAGAGATTGAAAAATTTATCAGCCATAAAATGACGATCCCCAGTTTTGGAGGTGCGGAGTCATTAAATGTGGCTATGGCAACGGGTATTATTGTCGATAATTTTAAACGTTAAATGGGCTCTGCATCCCTTTTTACATCCAGAGGGCAGAGTCTTCAATCTGGTCATGGCAGCGGGTATTATAACCCCTTAATTTTCAATTCTCCCTGACACTTTTGACACCGGTATTTAAGACCTTTTAAAATTTTGTTATGGCGTCTTATGGTCAGTTGATGGGTGGTGCAATCACATTGATAAGCAAACTGCCTGCCAATAACATCACTAATATTCAATGAATGCGTCGTATCTGCAGGGCAGTTAAAGATGTTTTGCATTACAAATTGCCACTCTTTGCCATGCGGGCGGACTTTTCCATAATATTGATAGGCGACCAGATGGGCAACCTCGTGAGGTACTACCTGTGCAAAAAAATCAGCTGAATTTTGTTTAAACAAGATGGGGTGATATTTGATCAGATTAAGCTGTAAATGTGCGCTACCGGCACTTTTCCCCCGTTGGTTAAACAGGTAAGCTGGGCGTTTGAAAGCACGATCAAAAAAGCACTCGGCCAAAATGAAAAATTTTTCACTTCGGCTAATGAGTGCTTTTTTATCTGCGTCATTTACCATGTTTAATTTAACTAAGCGCTAAAATGCGCCCGCTTTTAACGCTTCAACTTTATCTAAGGCTTCCCATGGGAATTCATTACGACCAAAGTGCCCATAAGCGGCTGTTGATTGGTAAATGGGCTGAATAAGATTCAACATCTCGATCAGTCCATAAGGACGTAAGTCAAAATGCTCACGAATCAATTGGATGATTAAATCTTTTTTTACTTTTTCTGTGCCGAATGTTTCGACACTGATCGAGGTTGGCTCTGCAACACCTATGGCATAAGAAACCTGAATTTCACAACGATCAGCAAGACCCGCTGCAACGATGTTTTTTGCCACATAACGGGCTGCATATGCCGCGCTGCGGTCAACTTTTGAGGGATCTTTACCGGAGAATGCACCACCACCATGGCGTGCTGAACCACCATAAGTATCAACAATAATTTTACGCCCGGTAAGGCCACAATCACCAACAGGTCCGCCAATGACGAAGCGGCCCGTTGGATTAATAAAGTATTTGGTGCGCTCAGAAAGCCACTCGGCGGGTAATACGGGTTTGATTATCTCTTCCATTACCGCTTCAACTAAATCTTCTTGTTTGATATCTTCTGAGTGTTGAGTGGAAAGGACGACCGCATCAATACCAACAATTTTGCCATGATCATAAGCAAAGGTCACCTGACTTTTAGCGTCGGGGCGTAACCATGGAAGCGTCTTATTTTTACGCACTTTTGCTTGTCGTTTAACCAGGTGGTGCGCATAAGTAATAGGTGCCGGCATAAAAACGTCTGTTTCATTCGTGGCATAACCGAACATTAAACCTTGGTCTCCAGCGCCCTGCTCGCGAGGATCACTACGGTCAACACCCTGATTAATGTCTGGCGATTGTTTGCCTATTACATTTAAAATGGCGCATGAGTCAGCGTCAAAGCCCATTTCTGAACTGGTGTAACCTATGTTGCGTACGGTATTACGGGTGATCTCTTCGATATCAACCCAGGCATCAGTGGTGATTTCACCACCAACCATTACCATGCCGGTTTTTACATAAGTCTCACAAGCAACACGTGCTTTTTTATCTTGTTTTAAAATTGCATCAAGTACCGCATCGGAAATTTGATCGGCGATTTTATCGGGATGACCTTCAGAGACGGATTCTGAAGTAAATAAGTCACGTGACATGTGAGCTCCTAACTGGTTACAAGGTAAATTTTTTGGATGTTTTTACATCTAGACGTCTATCTTACATTTTTTTGTGATGGAAAACACCTTAATTATTTAAGCAATCCGCATAAAAAATGAAAAATAAGAGTTGTTTTTTATAAATAAAATAAAAAACTGATATACTTTATTATTTTATTTTGATTGATCACTTTCCCTGTATGAGTTGTATTAAGTTATGCCATTGTTATTACGTTTAAAGGCGTTTTTTAAAGCGTCCATTGCCGTTGTGAATATTCTTCCCCGGAAACATTTTGTCGCCTTGATTCTATTATCTATCTTTCTGCTTGTTGTGTCCTTGGTTCCTGTGCCGCCAAAAACTCCAAAAAAAATTTACCACTCATTAGAACTACCCGATAGAGTTGTTGTCGAAGATAAGCATGCGGCTACCGACCCTGCTGTTATAATAAAAAACGAATTAAAATGAGATCTATTTTTTTTATAAAAAAATAAAAAACTTGGTATACTTCTCCGTTTTATTTTCATTACTCCCTTTCCCTGCTTGAGTTGTACTAAGTTATGCTATTTTTGTTACCTTTAAAGGCGTTTTTTAAAGCGTCTATCGCCGTTGTGAATAATCTTCCCCGGAAACATTTTTTCGCTTTGATTTTATTATTTGTATTTCTTTTGGTTATTTCCCTGGTTCCCATGCAGCCGAAAACCAAAAAAACAATTTACCGCTCATTAGAACTACCTGAGGGAGTTGTTGTTAAAGATGAGCATGCGGCTGCCGAACCGCTTGCTGCAATAAAAGATGAATATGCAAAAGTATTTCCTGATTTTTCGGGAAACAAAGAAGTTGAATTTGAGGTTAACGATGGTGACTCTCTCAGCAATATTTTTGAAAAAGAGAGCTTGTCGGCAGGTGCATTACAGCTTTTGTTAGATGCCGATAAAGAACATCTGCGCTTAGCCAACCTAATCCCAGGGCAAAGGATTAAGTTATTGATTGGTCCTGACAACAATCTGCTCTCCTTAAAAGTATTTTTGGATCTTGCCAATACGTTAACCTTTACTCTGAAAGAGGATCAATATGATGCACTTTTGGAAACTAAAGCGGGGAAATGGCGCGAAAGTTTATACCAAGGTCGTATCATAGGAAGCTTCTATAAGACAGCCAAAGCTTCAGGTCTTACGGCGGCGCAGATTCAACAAGTATCAGCGACTCTGCAGGATAAAATTAACTTTAACCGTCTTTATGCTGGAGATACTTTCCGTGTGTTAGTGTCAAAACAATATATTGATGGACAATATAGTTCAGAAAGTGACGTATTGGCTATTTTGATTAAAAACAGGAATAAAACTTATACCGCTTTTCTGCATGAAGACGGGCGTTATTATGATAAAAATAGGCAAGGCTTAAGTAAAGCTTATCGACGCTTTCCTGTGAATGGAAAGTTCCGCATCAGTTCTAACTTTAATCGAAAACGTTTACATCCAATCACCAAAAGAGTAAGTCCCCATAACGGTACTGATTTTGCTGTATCAACGGGCACAAAAGTTTATAGCATTGGTGATGGTGTTGTTTTGCGGGCAGGTTATCATCCCGCAGCTGGCAATTATATTGTTATGCAGCATAGCCGGAAATACACCACACGTTATTTGCATTTAAGTAAAATTTTGGTTCGTAAAGGGCAGAGAGTAGAAAGGGGCGCTGTGATAGCTAGAAGTGGTAATACCGGGCGTTCAACCGGGGCGCATCTGCATTATGAATTTCAAATAAATAATCGCCCGGTAGATGCAATGAAAGTGTCGTTACCTCTTTCAACAGCAGTCTCTAAAAAAGAGGAGCGTGCTTTTGATAAAAGACGCGATCTTTACCTGCAGGAGATGGGCATTAATAATATCTAAGATAGATATGATAGGAGTAATAATAGCGCTGAGTATTAAGTTAATAGCGCTATTATTATTGATGCCGGTGTATTTGACTCAGGCAGTGTCATTTCGCTGCCTATTTTTAACACTCTGACTAAAAACACATAAATATATTATTTTTTATGCCAATGTATGGTGCAGGTGTACAACTTCAAGCAGCTGGTCTTCACGTTCAAAACGCTCTTCCATTAGCTGACCTAAGTTAGAAAGATCGCGGTCAAAATCAACTAAGGCTTGCTCATTGGCTGATTCTGCATACTTATCGTTAAAACTCAACGCTGCATCTGTGGTTGTCGTAATGCGTGAATATAACTCCTGAGCAATTTTTAAATTGTTTTCCCCATCTAATTTGCATTGTGTAATTATCTGCTCGTAGATTTCGAAGTGTCCGGTGGATGCATAGTCAAGCAGAAGTTGGCAAAAATGAGTAATTTTTTCTTGTGCGGGTAAGCTGTGATTTGTCTCTTGGTAAGGTGGTAATCCTGCCAGTTTGCAATATACAACCACTAGTGTCTGACGTTCTTCGAGCCAATTATCAATAACTGAAAGTCTGCCACCCCATTCTTCTTTTGCGCGTTCTAATTTGGTTAGCATATCGTGCACCTCGTTATTAGTAGACTGGAACTGTTAAATAAAAATAGATAAAATTGCACTTAGCGTCAACATGAATTTGAATTTGTAGATAATCTTACTGTATAACTGTGAAGTAATCCCAGTCCCTAGAATTAAATTTCCGATAAATAAGGAAGCATAATGCAGCCGGAAAAAAATAACGTTAGCAAGCAAGAGAATGCTTGGTGGTTTATTATCGCGAGAGATCAAATTGTATTACAGCCGCAAGGGAATTTCATTCCCTACGGTAATCTTGATGATTTGCCATTTCCCGAAGCATTAGCTAATAATGTGAAAAAAATAGGAGATTACGATTCAAGCCCTTGTTATTTAATCGTATTGCAGGAGAAATTAGATGTTGGTCTGGGGGAATATTTCCCATTACGCTCTTTGTTGGGACAGATCCATGATCTCTTATTTGATCTGGCGGGTCGTGCCTTTCAAGTCGCTTTATTTTATCAAACACATCAGTATTGTGGTAAGTGCGGTAATAAAATGCATGCCATAAACTGGGAAACCGCAATGAAATGCTACCATTGCCAGCACCGCTGTTATCCGCGTGTTTCTCCCTGTGTTATTGTTGGTATTCGTAAAGGCAAGGAAATATTATTAGCAGTGCATCATCGCCATTTGAAACAGAACAACCCGGTTTTTACGGTTTTAGCCGGATTTGTTGAAGCCGGAGAAACACTGGAGATGTGTGTTGAACGTGAAGTCTATGAGGAATCAAGGATCCGGGTCAAAAATATCGAATATATCAGTAGTCAACCTTGGCCTTTCCCGCACTCTTTAATGATGGGTTTTTTTGCTGAATATGAATCAGGTGAAATCAAGATTGATAAAAATGAGCTTGTTGAAGCAGCTTGGTATCATATTGATAATCTGCCTGTGTTACCAAATAACGGCACCATTGCTCGAAAGTTGATTAACAAAATGGTTGAACAATGCAAAGTCGCAATATGACAGAGTAAAAAACATTTAAAAATGGTAGCATATTTACCTATGTAAATGATTAAATGTTTAAAAAGACAGGATAGAGATAAGCATGACAGAATTAAAAAATGATCGTTATCTTCGCGCTTTATTAAAGCAAGACGTTGATAAAACACCAGTATGGATGATGCGTCAAGCGGGTAGATATTTACCTGAATATAAAAAGGTACGCGCGCAAGCCGGAGATTTTATGTCTTTGTGCCGCAATGCAGATTTGGCCTGTGAAGTAACCTTACAACCTTTACGCAGATTTGACCTTGATGCCGCTATCTTATTTTCAGATATTCTTACTATCCCAGATGCAATGGGACTGGGTCTTTATTTTGCAGAAGGGGAAGGGCCTAAGCTTAAACGCCCGATAACATGTAAAAAAGACGTTGATAATTTAATCATGCCGGATCCCGAAGGCGAACTGCAATATGTTATGAATGCGGTACGCACGATACGCCGCGAGTTAAAAGGCTCCGTTCCATTAATTGGGTTCGCCGGTAGCCCATGGACATTAGCGACTTATATGGTTGAAGGGGGGAGTTCAAAGGCTTTCACCAAGATCAAAAAAATGGCCTTTTGTGAGCCTCAACTATTACATACTTTATTAGATAAACTTGCTGATTCTGTGATTGATTATTTAAATGCACAGATAGCTGCAGGCGCGCAATCGGTAATGGTCTTCGATACTTGGGGTGGCGTGTTATCTCCTCGAGACTACAAAGATTTTTCATTACAGTATATGACCAAAATTGTTGCCGGATTACAGCGCTCCTATGAAGGTCAAAAAATTCCAGTCACATTGTTTACTAAAAATGGCGGACAGTGGTTAGAAGCGATTGCCGATACGGGTTGTGATGCGATTGGACTCGATTGGACGATTGATATGGCAAGCGCAAAAGCGCGTGTTGGAGATCGTGTGGTGTTACAGGGTAATATGGATCCTTCTATGTTATATGCAACGCCAGAGCGAATCCGTCAAGAGGTTGCGACCATATTAGCGAGTTTTGGTAAAGGAAACGGACATGTCTTTAACCTAGGCCACGGCATTCATCTAGATGTACCGCCTGAGAATGGCAAAGTATTTGTTGATGCAGTACACGAGTTGAGTATGCCGTATCACGTTTAAGTACTTCGCTTATTTTTGATAAAAACCATGCACTTGCATGGTTTTTTACTATTTTGAGTAATCTATAAGTAATTTGCTGTTGATTTTTTGTACGATTTTAGTATAAAGGTTATATGATAAATAACCGCAGAAATTAAAATATGACGTTATTTGCAGAAAATGAACACTTAACTGTTCGTCAATTTATAGCATCTGATCTCAATGATTTTACTATGCTGGTAAGTAATGCTAAGAGCATGAAATATTGCCCAACGGGTACATTAAATCGCCAACAAGCAGAAAAATTATTCACTAATATCATGACTCATGCACAGCGTTACAAGTATTGCCTTTACGCCATTGAAGATAAAAAATACAGTAAAGTCATTGGCTTGGTCGGTCTGCAGGAGTGTCGTATGGAATACGATATTGGACCAAGTTTTGTGTATCGTCTGTTGCCGGAATATAACGACAATATCACTATCCCCGCTTTATTTTCTCAATTTATTAAAAACCTTATGGTAAGCCTTCAGCTTTCAGAAATGAACGCGGTCATTGCCAAAAAAAATCGACTGACATTAACCCTTATGGAGTCTTTACACTTTAAACCGATATCTACTCTCGTTTGCCGCGGTATTGATAGTTTTTTGTATCAATATTCACCCGTGTAAATAAATTTATCTTTTAAAGGCATATCAAGCGAGATGTTTTATTGTTTTATTGAATAAAACGGCTCAAATTGCCATCGTTTTCGGGTAGAATGCTCATCTTAGTGCTTTTTAAGTTAAAAAAACCAATGACTGGTTTTGCTTATTGAACAATTAACCGAGGGATTTATCAGACGATGGAAAATAGCCGACCAATTAAACGTGCGCTGCTAAGCGTTTCAGATAAAGCTGGAATTATTGAATTCGCCAAAGAGTTATCTGCAAGAGGCGTTGAAATCCTTTCTACTGGTGGTACTTGTAAATTACTTGCTGAGAATGACATAAAAGTGACTGAAGTATCTGACTATACGGGGTTTCCTGAAATGATGGATGGGCGTGTTAAAACCTTACACCCTAAAATTCATGGTGGAATTCTTGCTCGTCGCGGTATTGATGAAGTCATTATGTCCGAAAATGATATTGCTCCTATTGATTTAGTAGTTGTCAATCTTTATCCCTTTGCTGAAACCGTTGCCCGTCCGGATTGTTCTTTAGAAGACGCCATTGAAAACATCGATATCGGTGGTCCAACTATGGTGCGTGCCGCTGCTAAGAATCATAAAGATGTGGGAATTGTTGTTAACGCAGGTGATTACCCCCGTGTGCTTAAAGAGATGCAGGAAAATAACAATAGCTTGGCTTATAAAACTCGCTTTGATCTTGCTATCGCAGCTTATGAGCATACCGCGCAATATGACGGTATGATCGCGAATTATTTCGGTACTATGGTGCCAAGCTACGGTGAGAATAGCGAAGGTGATCTTGAGTCTAAATTCCCTCGTACCATCAACATGCAGTTTAAGAAAAAGCAAGATATGCGTTACGGTGAAAATAGCCACCAAAGTGCCGCTTTTTATGTGGAAGATGATATTCAAGAAGCCTCTGTTTCTACCGCGACTCAGCTACAGGGTAAAGCCCTTTCTTACAATAATATTGCAGATACTGATGCGGCTCTTGAGTGTGTTAAAGAGTTTTCGGAGCCGGCTTGTGTAATCGTTAAACATTCTAACCCTTGTGGTGTTGCTGTTGCAGGCAATATTCTTGATGCCTATGAAGGTGCTTACAAAACAGACCCGACATCTGCTTTTGGTGGCATTATTGCCTTTAACCGTGAGCTTGATGCAAAGACCGCAGAAGCCATTGTTTCTCGCCAATTTGTTGAGGTGATTATTGCGCCTAGCGTTAGCCCGGAAGCTGCAAAAATTGTAGCGACTAAGAAAAACTTACGTTTGTTAGCCTGTGGAGAATGGTCTGACAAAACGACCCAGTTTGATATCAAGCGTGTTAATGGCGGCTTATTAGTACAGGACAGAGATCAAGGTATGGTCGGTTTAGAGGACCTTAAAGTGGTGACTAAACGTCAACCGACGGAAGCTGAATTAAAGGATCTGTTATTCAGCTGGAAAGTGGCTAAATTTGTGAAATCAAATGCGATTGTTTATGTTAAAAACAATGCGACAGTGGGTGTTGGCGCAGGGCAAATGAGCCGAGTTTACAGTGCGAAAGTCGCAGGTATCAAAGCCGCCGATGAAAACCTCGTCGTTGCAGGTTCAGTCATGTCATCGGATGCCTTTTTTCCTTTCCGTGATGGTATTGATGCCGCCGCTGAAGCCGGTATTAGTTGCGTGATTCAACCTGGTGGTTCAATGCGTGACAATGAAGTTATTGCAGCAGCCGACGAACATGGTATGGCAATGGTATTTACAGGAATGCGTCACTTCCGCCATTAATCGGCTCATTTATTCGTCTGTAGATGCGATCTCTGCGTTAGAGGTGCTCAATAATTCTTCAGGAAAGAATTATAACATCCGTAGGATGGCCCTTTAGGGCGTAGCACTGGATGTGCGCAGTACTTATCGTTATAAGCTGCGCACTTTTTCTTTGAGTTGAATCACCGGACATTGAGATAAACCCATTAAATCTATGGTTGAATTAAGAAGGTTAAGTTATGAATGTTTTAATTATTGGCAGCGGCGGCCGTGAGCATGCGCTTGCGTGGAAAGTCGCTCAAAATAAACAAGTTAAAAATATCTTTGTTGCCCCGGGCAATGCAGGAACGGCATTAGAAGCAAAAGTAACTAATGTTGCCATTGATGTTGAAGATATTGACGGATTAGTCAAATTTGCTAAAGAAAATCGTGTTGAATTAACGATTGTCGGCCCCGAAGCACCCTTAGTTATCGGTGTTGTAGATGCATTTACTGATGCCGGCCTTGCCTGTTTCGGTCCAACTAAGGGCGCGGCCCAGCTAGAAGGCTCAAAAGCGTTCACTAAGGACTTTTTAGCACGTCATAATATCCCAACGGCCTGGTACCAAAACTTTACTGAAATTGAGCCTGCGATCGCTTATGTTCGTGAAAAGGGTGCACCGATCGTCATTAAAGCTGACGGTCTTGCGGCGGGTAAAGGCGTTATTGTAGCGATGACACTTGCCGATGCGGAAGAAGCTATTCATGACATGCTAGCGGGCAATGCATTTGGCTCTGCCGGGCACCGTGTTGTTATTGAAGAGTTCTTAGACGGTGAAGAAGCTTCATTTATTGTGATGGTTGATGGCGAAAATATTGTTCCTATGGCCACCAGTCAAGATCATAAACGTGTCGGTGATGGTGATACCGGGCCAAATACGGGCGGTATGGGTGCATACTCTCCCGCGCCTGTAGTGACGCCTGAAATGCATCAGCGCATAATGGACTTAGTCATTAACCCAACTGTTAAAGGCATGGCGGCTGAAGGTAATAGTTACAGCGGTTTTCTTTATGCGGGTCTGATGATCATGGCCGATGGAACACCTAAAGTTATCGAATACAACTGTCGTTTTGGTGATCCGGAAACACAACCGCTGTTGTTGCGCATGAAGTCTGATCTGGTCACCTTATGCCTGGCGGGTGTAAATGGCGAATTGGCTGATATGACTGCTGAATTTGACCAACGTGCAGCGATCGGTATTGTCTTGGCGGCTGGTGGTTATCCTAATGAGTATAAAAAAGGCTTAGTGATCGAAGGTTTGCCTGACCAGGAAATGGAAGGCCTCAAAGTTTTCCATGGTGGTACCAAAGAAGTTGATGGCCAAATTGTTACCAATGGCGGACGTGTTTTGTGTGCGACAGCATTAGGCAATACAGTGACCGAGGCACAGCAAAAAGCTTACGCTCTGGCTAAGACAATTAGCTGGGATGGTATGTTCTATCGTCATGATATTGCTCATCGTGCGATTGCTCGTGAGCAGAAAAAATAAGCTGAAAAGTTGAAAGGCTAGAAACCCCGAAGGCGGGAAGCTCGAAACTCGTAGTTCGAAGCTTGAATAAAAAGCCGATGTTTTATCACATCGGCTTTTTTTCAGGTCGATTATTTATTAACGGCTTCTTTAAGCGATTTACCGGCAACAAAAGCAGGTACATTAGCCGCTTTGATTTGAATATCGGCCCCAGTTTGTGGATTTCGACCTGTACGGGCTGCCCGGTGGTTTACTTTAAAAGTACCAAATCCAATTAACTGTACTGGCTCACCATCTTTTAGACTGTCTGTTACGCTAGTCATCATCTGTTCTAAAGCCGCTTTAGCTTGAACTTTTGTTAGTTCTGCTTTCTCTGCAATATCAGTAATAAGTTGAGTTTTGTTCATCTTAGTATATCCATTTTTATAGGGTGTTAGAATTAGCTTTAATGGCGATTCACGAGTCACTTGGAAATATCAATTAAGCTAATGTGTCATAAAAAAGTCACTATGTTTTAACTTTCTATCTAAAATTCAGTTGTTAATCGACTAACTGAAATCTATATTTCCAAGTGATTTTAGTATGTTATCAATATATTGTCGATGTAAAGACCAGTTAGTTGCAAAAGTAGGATAAAGATCCCTTTATTTTACTTAATGTGTTAAAAATCACACAATTAAGGCGAGTTTAATCATTGAGGGCGATACCTAAATTAGTCACGCCAAGATCCAGAACAAACTGTCTAATGGATTTTATTAGCTCAGGGCTACGCTGATGATCTAATTTTTTAAGTAACATTTTTTGAAAAGCTAACTCAGACTGAACCAGTGGAAGCTCAGTTAATGACTGCTCATCGATTTCAGTGCCATTTTGTAATTCCATAAAACTTGCGATCGTTGCAAATGAGGTTTGGCTGGCATTGAAAGCTTCATCGTTTGATTCAGTTAAAAAACTGTTAAAAGCACAACTCAAAATAACACAGTGATCCAGCGCCGGATAAACGCCGTAAAAATCAAATTCACGCGCATCCGGAATGATTTCATCAAAACGATCCTGTTGGATAGCGAAGTTTATTTTTGCGCCTTTTACTGTCATTTTTTCCCAAAAAAGTTGGTTGAAAGTATCAATACTTTGCGCATGATCACTTCCAATTGCTTCAGTAAAAAGGTGGAAATGTAAAATACTGTGTTGCGCGAGTGCCATGCAGAAAACACTTTGCTGCCATGACTGCAAATTTTTTAACTGTTCATTAATAGGTAGTAAGAGCATAGATTTCCCTGTTCTGTAAAGGTTCAAGCTGATAGCTTAGTGGCAAATAACTTTTTATTCGAGGCATAAAAAAAGCGACTTTTTAGTCGCTTTTTCGATTAAATAATGGCGAAGAAATCAACCCATGCCATATTTTTTCAGTTTCTTGCGTAATGTACCACGGTTAATGCCTAGCATAGTTGCCGCACGCGTTTGATTACCACGAGTATACTGCATAATAATATCCAATAATGGTGCTTCAACTTCAGATAAAACAAGTTCATATAATTCAGTTGGATCTTGACCATTAAGTTGCGCTACATAACCCGACACTGCTTGGCGTACCGAATCACGAAGTGGTCGCTGAGTTATTTGCCCTGTAGCAGGAATACTAGTTGTTGTTGTAAGTGCTTCTGACGAAATCTTTTGTTCAAACATAGCTATTAACTCTTTATTTATTTAAGTAAGTTTCTAATGTTTTTAATTGCTCATACGGGCAGTCAATTGCATTGAATTGTCGCTTAAAGTGACCTAACTGATCTTGCTCTTTTAAATACCATCCAACATGCTTTCTGGCAATTCTAGGTCCCATTACTTCCCCGTAAAAACCATGTAAAGCTTGTACATGACCAAGAAGGATATGGGCAATTTCCGCTTTAGCCGGAGAGGAAAGTTGCTCTCCGGTTGTTAGATAGTGATTAATTTCATTGAATATCCAAGGAGCACCTTGTGCTCCTCGTCCAATCATAATGGCGTCAGCGCCAGTGTAATCAAGCACAAACTTTGCCTTTTCCACTGAGGTGATATCACCATTTGCAATCACAGGAATAGTCACATTTTGTTTAATTTTTTTTATGGTGTCGTATTCAGCAAATCCATTATAAAAACATTGCCTAGTACGACCGTGCACTGCAAGTGCTTGGATGCCCGATTGTTCTGCTATTCGTGCGATTTCCAGACCGTTTCTACTGTCGGGATCCCAGCCAGTGCGAATTTTTAAAGTGACAGGCACATCAACGGCATCAACCACGGTTTCCAAAATTGCTCGCACAAGTTCTGGGTGAGGTAATAATGCTGAGCCTGCTTTTTTCTTATTCACTTTTTTAGCGGGACAACCCATATTGATATCAATAATCTGAGCGCCTTGTTGCACACTCAACTGTGCTGCTGTCGCCATTGCCAAAGGCTCTGAGCCAGCAATTTGCACTGATCTGATGCCAGATTCATTATGGTAGTCCATTCTTAACTTCGACTTCCTGCTGTTCCATACACGCGGATTCGATGACAGCATCTCGGACACTGCAAGTCCTGCACCTTGTTTTCGGCAAAGCTCACGGAAGGGACGATCAGTTACCCCTGCCATGGGTGCTAAAATGATTTTGTTATCTAGTTGATGCTGCCCGATGCGCATATATTAAGCAATCTCTCTTGGTCAAGGCGGCGTAGTGTACGCATTTTTCCAACGAGAAGAAAGGTTATTAATTAAGCATTTTATAATTATTTTGCTTGCAAAATAGGCAGTTTTAAGTTTTATTAATTAAATGTCTCTTTTTAGCTTTAAAAGTCTTGTCAGTGATTATTATTTATGCTTTTTTTACGATAAAGGCTTGCGACTCTTCTCTATTTATGTTTTTCGACAAAAAAAAATAGGCGAACTTTTTATTTGGCGATTGTCATTATTATCTTAGGAACAGGTTAATTGGTGGAATTTTGAGATAAAATAGCCTTGTTGATTTATTTTTATGTCTATTTTTGGACAAAAAAGGAGGCCAATATTTTATATGGTGATTGTTATTATTAACTTCACAAGCCGCTTAAAAGGTAATATTATTGCTACCAAATAGCCTTTCTTCTTTTTTTATTTCTGTTTGTTAACAATAACAATCGCCCAATTTTTATTTAGTGATTGTTATTGTTAACTCTGCAGCAGGTTGGTGATATTTTGATATCAAATAGCCTTACTGATTGGTCTTTATTTTTATTACCTTTACCGTAGATTAGCTGGCGATATTTTTGATCCCAGAAAGTCTTGCCCACTCTTCTTTAATCGTTGCTTTCTCCATGGTGAACCACTGTCCGTAAACTTCAATCAATTCATCTGCTTGTTGCTCTAGAATACCTGATAATGCAAGTGATCCGTTGCTTTTTACTAAGGATTCAATATTTGTTGATAGTTCACGAAGCGGGCCTGCAAGAATATTCGCAACTAAAACATCGGCGAAAATACCTTCGGGTAAATCAGCTGGTAAATATAATTCAAGTTGATCTGACACATTGTTACGTTGCGCATTATCGCGGCTAGCCGTAATTGCCTGGGGATCAAGATCAATACCAATCACTCTTTTAGCACCTAATTTTAAGGCTGCAATGGCTAAAATTCCGGAGCCACAACCAAAATCGATAACCACTTTATCTTGTAAATCCAGGCTGTCTAACCAGGTCAAACATAAAGCGGTGGTGGGGTGTGTACCTGTACCAAATGCAAGCCCGGGATCAAGCATGACATTGATAGCGTTTTCATCGGGTACGGGCTTCCAGCTTGGGCAGATCCATAAACGTTGACCAAATTTCATCGGGTGGAATTTATCCATCCATTCACGTTCCCAGTCTTTGTCCTCCAGCGCTTCAATTTTGTGGGAAAAATCACTGCTTAAAAGTGGACTGTTACGTAATTGCTCAAGTATGGGTAACATATTCGTTTCTGCTTCATAAAGACCGGTAATATCTGTATTACCCCAAAGACGCGTTTCACCTGGTGCAGGCTCAAAAATAGGGACATCCTGTGCATCGGTAAAGGTGACCGATAATGCACCATTTTCCATTAACAGTTCACCTATGTTTTCTGCATTTTTGGCAGTTGCATTTAACTTTAATTGTATCCAAGGCATGATTTTTTCCTTTTTTAAGATGGTTATAATAATGAGACTAAGCATAAGCGCTAACCCTGCGAAGAAGGTTGAGCAGTTAATTCATGTGAGTGCGGTTTTAGTGTATCCAGAACAGCTGATGTTGTAGATTTAAGCAAGAATCTCAGACACTGAGGCTAAATAGGAAGGTATTATCCTTTGTCGCGGATTATAAGGCGCTACCGGTTTTTGTCTCAACTTTTCCGGTAGGACGAAAAGGTTGTTTAGTTTTATTCACTATATTAAAAGTGATCCAGTTACTTTTAGCTTGTTTATTTCTGCATATTCAGTGGGTAGATGGATAAGGGCGCAAGAATACAGGGTAAAAACTTAATAATATAGGAGTACTTAAAGGATCACTGAAATTCTTTAAGTACGCTAATGGGAGGCTTATAGATTCTTACTGAATAGGCTATCTGTCAATGAATAACCACATGCCTGCATAAACAGAGTCACTCCTTCTTTCTGTTGTTCAGGAAATTCATTCAAACACATTTTAATAACTACAATATTTTTATTTTTGAGGCGTTTTTCAATTTCCTTAAGAAGATTCTTCGCTATGCCCCGGCGGCGAGTTAGGCCACGCACGCATAATAAGCTGAGTGTCGCTTCCTGCTCTGTTGTATGTACTCTTAGGGCACCAAGGTGACGAGCATTAAACAAGGTTACAAATAATTGCGATTGTCGATCTTCAATTAATGCTTGCAGAGACGGTTTTGTAAGTTGTTCCGGGCTAAAATAATCCTGATAGAGTTTTGATAGATCAATAAATAATTGTGTTGAATATTCGGGTAAAAATACAGACAAGCGCATAATAAAGACTCTTTTGATTTTTTTGACAGCATGCTCAGATATTCTTTATTATGGCCTAATTCAATTGCGCATGTCATTTTTTAGGGCAGATTTTATCTAAAAGATCACTGCTTAACATTTTCATTGCAGATCTATTGACCCTATTTTTTGATTTTTAGCGGCTTTAATTTTATAGCTAAGCGCCCTTTTTAGACTGTTTCCTGTGATTGTGATTTGGGTTTATTATCACTAGTTGTGTTTCTTTTTAAGCCAGAGCAGGGGATCTTTAGCTGTACCTTTGTGGCTCAATTCAAAATATAGACTGTTATTATCTTGTCCACCACTGTGCCCGGCCAGGGCGATTGTATCACCCTGTAGAACAAGATCGCCTGTTTCCTGTAACAGGGTTTGGTTGTATCCATATAAGCTAATGTAACCATCACTGTGATCTAATGCGAGGACCATGCCATAACCTTTAAAATAGCCGGCAAATAAAACTCGCCCGCTTGCGACAGCCTGTACTTTTTCACCTTCATTCGCCTCAATGGTGATACCCTTCCACGTTACCTGTCCACTACGCTGACTGCCAAACCGGGATAAAACCTCTCCTTGAATTGGCCAATTCAATTGCCCTAATTGTTTAGCAATATTGGAATAGGTTTCCTCTTTTCCTTTAGCGATGTTGGAATTAGTTTTCTCTTCTGATTTGGATTGTCTATTTTTAAGTGCTTTTGCTTTTGCTTTTGCTTTTGCTGCTAATTCACGTTTTTGTCGCGCTTCACTTTGTTTTCTGAGTTTTTCTTTTAAATTTTGTGCCTGATCACCAAGTTGTGCCAGCAGTGCATACTGATAATTTAAATCTTGGTTTAACTCTTTTAACGCTTTGCTTCGCTCCGCGCGTTGTTCGAGCAACGCTTCTGCACTTACTTTCTGTCTCTCATATAATCCGGTTAACGCCAGCAAAGAATCGGCTTGCGCAGACTTGTTATTTTCTAATTGTTGTTGTGTTTCATACAGTGCGTTAATGCTTTCCAGACGTGCTTTATTAAGGTACTGGTAATAACTTTTTGCACGAATTATTTTACTGATATCTTCTTGATTTAAAATTAGTTTTATTAAATCAGTTTGTCCTGTCATGTAGGAGCTGATTAATTGCTGTTCAAGCAGTTTTTGTTGTTTTATTTTATCTTCTTCAAGTATGGCTGTTTGTTCGATTAATTGTTTAAGGCGGCTGTTTTCAAGTTGTATTGTTTCCTTGGTCTGCTGTACTTTAAGCGTTGCAATGGCAGTCTCTTTTTCAGCATTGGCAACCAACTTTTCCAATAACTTCTGTTGTTTAGTTTGCTTGTTTTGCGCGCCTTTGGCGGTTTTTATTTGGAGCTCAATTGTCGCAAGTTTATCAGCTGCAAAACTGCTTTGGATTGAAAGGATAAAGCATAAAAGAAAGCAGTTAACCAACACTGCTGAAATGCGCTTTTTTTTGCTAAGGTTGGTGTTGGTCATCAATTTCCTACACTTATTTGAGATACGTCAGTATTTAGAAAATTTACCAACTTTAATCACTTATGTTGAGTAAAATAACTAAATACTGAGCTGTCGATAGCAATATTGCTATCGGTTTATTTTAATGTGATAAGTGGGGTACCGGTCATTTCTGCTGGGATTTCCATATCCATTAAGTTCAACATAGTAGGTGCAATGTCACATAAACGTCCGCCCGACGCCATCTCTGCATTCCGACCAACGTAAATAAACGGCACTGGCAAGTTGGTATGTGCAGTATGAATACCCCCTGTTACCGGGTCGATCATCTGCTCAGCATTGCCGTGATCAGCTGTAATTAAACACTCACCATCGACTTCTTTTAGTGCAGCAACAACTTTACCAACACAGCTGTCAACTGCTTCGCAAGCTTTAACTGCCGCATCATAGACACCAGTATGACCAACCATATCACCATTCGGATAGTTACAAATAATCACATCATACTTTGTGCTTTTGATTGCGCTGACTAATTTTTCGGTCAGCTCGATAGAGCTCATTTCCGGCTGCATATCGTAGGTTGCAACCGAAGGTGATTTAATCAAAGTACGATCTTCACCTTTAAATTCAGATTCAACGCCACCGTTGAAGAAGAAAGTAACATGTGCGTATTTCTCTGTTTCTGATATACGTAACTGTGTTTTACCATGATCTGCTAACCATTCACCTAGCGTGTTAGTTAATCGCTCACTTGAAAAAGCGGCGGGTGCCGTAATGTCATCGGCAAATTCAGTCAGTGTGACAAAGTGAACATTAGGGACGCTTGCACGTTCAAAACCTGAGAAGTTTGAATCCGTAAATGTATAAGTTAATTCACGTGCACGATCTGCACGGAAGTTCATAAATAAAACGGCATCACCATCTTCAATGGCGGCTGGTTCACCAATAACGGTTGCTTTAACGAATTCATCATTTTCATCGCGCGCATAGGCATTTTCTAAACCGGCCAGTGCGCTTTCTGCAGTATGATCAGCTTTTGCCTGGGTTAATAAGTTATAGGCTTGTTCAACACGATCCCAGCGGTTATCTCGGTCCATTGCGAAATAACGACCTACTAATGTCGCTGTGCGCCCAACGCCCAGTTGTGCATATTTTTCATCAAATAGTGCCAGAGTGCCTGCAGCACTTCTTGGTGGTGTATCACGCCCATCCAGAAAAGCATGGACTAAAATATTTTTTGCGCCACGCTGAGCGGCTAATTCGATGGCAGCAACAATATGCTGATCGTGGCTATGTACGCCACCGGGAGAGGCCAGCCCCATAATATGTACTGCTTTACCGGCTGCAACAGCTTGATCAACCGCATCGACAAAGTTTTTATTGTCAAAAAAATCACCGTCGGAAATAGACTTAGTGACTTTGGTTAAGTTTTGATAAACGGTACGACCCGCTCCAATATTGGTATGACCCACTTCTGAGTTACCCATTTGACCGTCTGGTAAACCAACATCCATTCCAGATGCAGAGAGAAGGTTGTTGGCGTAATCTTTACAAAGCTTATCAAGTACCGGCGTATTTGCATTTGCAACAGCATTGTCTGGCATATTTGGGCGGTATCCCCAACCATCCATAATTAATAAAACAAGTGGTTTTTTAGCAATAGTCATGTCGAGCCTCTTTGAGATTAATGTTGAAAATATGTCTATGCCCAAATGACTTAAAAATGCAGAAATCTGCATCCTCAAGTAGTTTGGGTAACCATACCAAAATAACCAGGAAATAATCTTTACTCTTTTTCCAAGTTGCTTTGGCATTGTCAGTTATTATAGCCATGCAATAATAACTGGCTTAATGACAGAACGCATGATTTTACAACATTGCTGGTCATTGTCACTGAAAAAGCTTTTGATCGTCTCTATCGGAAGGGGAAATAACTAAATTTATTCATTTTATAAGTCAATGCATAATACTTTGGCTGATTTTATTAATTTCACAAGGTATAATCGCGGCCAATTACCCTTACTGAAGATGATCATAACTTATGCAACAATATATAGATTTTTTTTTCAACCAGCCAGTGTTATCAATTGCATGGATTGCAATTGCAGTGATGCTGGTACAAAGCCTTGTTAAGCATAAAATTTCGGGTGTAAAAAGCATTACCGCGCAGGATGCGATCATGATGATAAATAAGCAAAATGCCATTATTGTTGATGTTCGCTCCGTTGAAGAATACAAAAAAGGCCATATTCTCAACGCAAAAAACATACCTGTGTCACAAATTGACAAAGGAAGTTTTGCAGAGATTGAAAAGCATAAAGAGGCCCCCATTATATTGGTCTGTGCTTCTGGTGATCGCTCATCGGGTGCCGCAGGTAAATTGACAAAAGCTGGTTTTACACAAGTAACCAACTTACTTTCAGGAATGAATGGTTGGTCTGGCGCTAGCTTACCCACAACGAAGAAGTAAATTATGGCAACAATAGTTATTTATACAACATCTTGGTGTCCATTTTGCACTCGTGCTAAAAAATTGTTGGACCATAAAAACGTTACTTACACTGAAGTTGATGTTTCGTCCTCGGATGCGCGCGCCAAAATGGTTGCGCTAACAGGCGGAAGTACAGTTCCTCAACTGCTTATCAATGATAAGCCTGAGGGCGGGTGTGATGAACTTTATGCGCTAGAGCGCAGTGGTAAACTGGATAAATTGTTAAGCCAATAATCTAGCCGGCAAGCATTAAACTGCGAGCAATTAAGACTCAAATAATTAATATTAAAATAAAATAAGATAAATTTAAGGGATTATAATGGCAGAACAACAAGCTCAACCAGAACAAGTAGAATTCAATATCCAACGTGTCTATGTAAAAGATATTTCTTTTGAATGTCCAGGGTCACCAAACATTTTTAAAAAAGAGTGGTCACCTGAGGTATCAATGGATATTGATACAAAAAGCCAGAAATTAGAAGATAATGTCTTTGAAGTGGTTTTGACATTAACAACCACTGCAAAGGTTGGAGAAGAGCTTGCATTTTTATGTGAAGTTCAACAAGCGGGTATTTTCTCCGTTGGAAATTTAGAAGGCGAGCAAATGGCGCATTGTTTGAATGCATTTTGTCCTAATATTTTATTCCCTTATGCACGTGAAACAGTGTCAAGCCTGGTTACCCGTGGTACTTTCCCGCAGCTAAACCTCGCACCGGTAAATTTTGATGCATTATTTCAACAGGCTGTATTAAGAAAACAATCAGAAGAAGCTAAATTAAATTCTTAATAAATTCCTGAGCAGTTAAACCTACTTTAGGTGTTGATAACGGCTTAACTTTAAGTGAAGTCGGTATTGCAACGGTCTGTATTACGTAAACAAGCTAAATTAGATTCTTAATAAATTACTGAACAGTTAAACACAAGTTTAGTGATTATAACGAGTAGGTATTTAAATGGCAGATAATATAGCCATTACAGTCTTAGGGGCGGGATCATATGGCTCCGCCCTTGCTGTATCTTTGGCAAGAAACGGTCATCCCACCTTGCTTTGGGGACATCAAGAAGATCATATCAAACGGTTACAAGCTGATCGCGAAAACAAAAAGTTTTTGCCAAATATTAAATTTCCGGAACTATTAACACCGGAAGTTAATTTAAAGGTTTGTTTAGCTGCCACTCGCAATATTCTGTTGGTAGTCCCAAGCCATGTTTTTGCACTTGTTTTACAACAAATAAAACCATTTCTTACCCCGCAGCACCGCATTGCCTGGGCGACAAAAGGGTTAGAAGCCAAAACAGGGCGTTTATTGCAGGAAGTGGCTACGGACATCTTAGGGCAACATTACCCTTTAGCGGTCATTTCCGGTCCAACTTTTGCGATGGAAGTTGCGAAAGGATTACCGACCGCAGTGGCTGTCGCTGGATCTGAAAGCAAGTTTACTCAGGATATTGCCGCTCTCTTTCATAATAACCGTAATTTCAGAACCTATATTTCAGATGATTTCACTGCTGTACAACTAGGTGGTGCAGTGAAAAATGTGATTGCAATAGGGGCTGGCCTCGCCGATGGTTTAGGTTTTGGTGCAAATGCCCGTACCGCATTGATTACACGCGGCTTGGCTGAATTAACGCGTTTGGGTGTGGCGTTAGGCGCTAAAGAATCCTCTTTTATGGGCATGGCAGGTCTGGGTGATCTGGTATTAACTTGTACCGATAATCAATCTCGCAATCGCCGTTTTGGACTTGCTTTGGGGCAGGGTAAAGGGATTAACGCAGCGCAAATTGAAATAGGTCAAGTGGTAGAAGGTTATCGAAATACCGAAGAGGTGTATAACTTGTCGCATCGGATTGGCATTGAAATGCCCATTTGTGAACAAATTTATTATGTCTTATATCAGGATAAAGCCGTCAAACAAGCCGCGATGGACTTGTTATCCCGTAGCCCAAAGGACGAGTGATTATTCTTTTCTAATCGCTGTTATGGTTGGTTGATTTTATGCATTAAAAAAGGCTTCTTATTTGAAGCCTTTTTTATTTGCCGTGTAAAATTTATGACGCTTGTAGAATGTTCAGCATACGACGAAGTGGTTCAGCCGCGCCCCATAATAATTGGTCACCAACCGTAAATGCAGTAACGTATTCTGGTCCCATTGCTAATTTTCGAATTCGGCCAACAGGAATCGTTAAAGTACCCGTTACTTTAGCAGGAGAAAGTTCTTCTATTGTGATATCACGTTCATTTGGAATCACTTTAACCCACTCATTATGGGCACCTAAAATGCGTTCAATTTCAGCAACTGAAATATCTTTTTTTAGTTTCATAGTGATTGCCTGACTATGGCAGCGCATTGCACCAATACGGACACATAAACCATCAATTGGCACCTGCTTGTCACTTGTTCCTAAAATTTTATTTGCTTCAACCTGTGCTTTCCACTCTTCTTTACTTTGACCAGATGGCATAGGAACATCAATCCAGGGAATTAAACTACCTGCCAAGGGGGCTCCAAACTGCTCTTTTGGCAGCGCATCACTACGAATATGTTCAGCTACCTGCTGATCTATTTCTAAAATCGCAGAGGCAGGATCGGCTAATTTATCGGCAACAGACGCACTAATAGAGCCCATCTGACTAATTAGTTCGCGCATATTTCGTGCACCGGCGCCCGAAGCTGCCTGATAAGTATGCGGGGTTACCCACTCGATGAGTTCTTCTTCGAATAAACCGCCCAATGCCATTAATAATAATGAAACAGTACAGTTACCGCCAACGAAAGTTTTCACTCCGTCTTTAATGCCTTGTTGTATAACATCTTTGTTGACAGGATCTAATGCGATAATACTGTCATCCTGCATACGTAATGAAGACGCGGCATCAATCCAGTAACCCTTCCAGCCCGCAGCGCGCAGTTTTGGGTAGACTTCATTAGTATAATCACCACCTTGGCAAGTGACCACGATGTCCATCTTAGCCAGTTCGTCAATGGCAAATGCATCTTTTAATGTATCACTTGGTTTACCAATTTCAGGTGCCAAAAGGCCAATTTGCGAGGTGGTAAAAAATACAGGTTCAATTGTTGCAAAATCATTTTCATCGCGCATTCTTTGCATAAGCACAGAGCCCACCATACCGCGCCAACCAACTAAGCCTACTTTTTTCATGATCTATTAATCCTTTCTGTTAAACAAATAAAAAATGTTGCGGTTAATGATTAACCTGAGCCTTAAATCTACCATTTTCTGCTTTGCTATGGCTAGTGTTTTGCATGATCTGGTCTAATAAAAAGGTAAAGTTAATGTTCAATCTAATCATTTATACCCAAACGACTTAAATCTGCATTTTCAAGTAGTTTGGAGATAGGGTTGAACATTAATTTGATCAATCATAAATGGTTGGAACAGCTTGACGCTTGTGTTGGGTACGCAGATAAATTGCGATTAACTTATCTTCAATTTCCTGTGTGACAGCTTTACCTTCTAAGAAATCATCAATTTGATCATAAGTAATCCCTAATGCATGTTCATCCTGCAGCTGAGGTTTATCTTCTTCCAAGTCAGCTGTGGGTGCTTTTTCAATTAATATTGCAGGTGCGCCAAGCTGTTTAGCTAATGCGCGAATCTGACGTTTATTTAAACCGAATAAGGGTGCTAAATCACAAGCCCCATCGCCATGTTTGGTATAAAAGCCGGTAATATTTTCTGCACTGTGATCTGTTCCGACAACTAACCCTCCGGTTAACCCTGCAATTTCATATTGTGCGATCATTCGCATTCGCGCTTTAACATTACCCTTAATAAAGTCAATATTGGTATCGGCAGAAAGATTGACGCTACTTGTCTGAAGTGCCGCTAAGGTGCTTTCATGTATGCCATCAGCGCCATTTTTTATATTAATGGTAATAACATGTGAAGGTCGTATAAATTGTAATGCTAATTGTGCCTCATCTTCATCTTTCTGAATCGCATAGGGAAGTCGAACGGCAATAAATTGATATTTGTCCGTATCTGTCGATTGATTTAATTGTTCAACTGCGAGTTGACATAAACGACCGGCGGTACTTGAGTCAACACCGCCACTGATACCCAAAACCAGAGTATAACATTCAGCTTGCTGTAATTTTTTTTTGATAAAGTTGATTCGACGTTTAATTTCTATTTCTTCATTGATAGTGACTAAAACACGCATCTCTTGCAATATTTGTTGTTTCATAAAATAGCCTATATTTTAGGGAAAAGTTAAAAGCTGGTAATCTTTGTTTTCGATTATGATGAAAAGCAATTGATTTTTATAGTGCTGACGCTCATTTAATCAAACTACCTGAATAGTTATACTCAATTTTTATGCTTAATTCAGTAATAAAATACGAGCATGTCATTTTATTATTCGTTAAAGGTAAAAACTTCGTTAGAATGGTATCTTTAATTTTTTAATTATTGAGGTTTTCTCTATGTCTTTAAGCGTTGTTATCCTTGCCGCCGGCAAAGGAACTCGTATGTGTTCTGAACTTCCCAAAGTGCTCCATAAAATAGCAGATAAACCGATGGTTCAACATGTTATTGATACGGTTAAAAGTATAGGTGCTGACAGCATTCATTTGATTTATGGTCACGGAGGGCAACAGCTGCAGGAAAAAATATCCGATGGCAGTCTTAATTGGATCAAACAAGCCGAGCAATTAGGCACCGGCCATGCGATGCAAATTGCACTGCCTCATTTTAAAAATGATGAAAAAATTCTAATGGTTTATGGTGATGTGCCCTTGCTTTCTGAAAAAACATTAACAGATTTAATCGCGGCACAACCGCCTGGTGGTATCGGATTATTAACCGTTGAGCTAGATAATCCAACAGGTTATGGACGTATTGAACGGATGAATGGCGAGGTTGCTGGTATTGTTGAGCAAAAAGACGCGACAGTAGCGCAATTAAGCATTAAAGAGGTCAATACAGGCATTCTTGTTGCGGATGCCAATGATTTAAGTCGTTGGCTGCCTGCGTTAAGTAATGAAAATGCGGCTGGTGAATATTATATTACTGATATTATTAAAATGGCGCATTTAGAGGGACGCATTATCTCTGCTGTCCAACCAGAAAGTGCAACTGAAGTTGAAGGTGTTAATACTCGCCTGCAACTTGCCAATCTAGAGCGTGCTTATCAGCTTAAAAAAGCGACTGAACTGCTGCTCAGTGGTGTGATGCTGCGAGATCCAAACCGCTTTGATTTACGCGGAACATTAACTTGCGGTGTAGATGTTGAAATTGATATCAATGTTATTATCCAGGGTAATGTTAATTTGGGTAACGGTGTTGTGATTGGCGCAAACTGTATTCTTATTGATTGTGATATCGCTGAGAATGCTGTGATCCAGGCTAATTCAATTATCGAAGGCAGTAGTATTGGCGCCCGTGCAACGATCGGTCCATTTGCTCGTATTCGTCCCCAAAGTGTGCTTAAAGAAGAAGTGCATGTCGGTAACTTTGTTGAGATTAAAAAATCAACCCTGGGTAATGGCACTAAATGTGGCCATTTAAGTTATATAGGGGACAGCACATTAGGTCAAAGGGTTAATATTGGTGCAGGTACTATCACTTGTAATTATGATGGCGTGAACAAATTCCATACTCATATTGGCGACGATGTCTTTATTGGATCCGACTGTCAGTTGATCGCACCTGTTACCATCAATAACGGGGCAACAACGGGTGCCGGTTCAACCATAATGATCGACGTACCAGAGAATGCATTAGCAATTGGTCGTGCTAAACAGCGTAATATTAATAACTGGAAGCGGCCAACTAAAAAATAAGCCTATTACAGTCAACATTAGTGGGGTAAACATTGCTTTACCTCACTTAATTATTCAGTCCCTTTTATCTCATCTAATTCTTTTATATGCTTATGTATTTAATGAGGTAGATTTAACTCTGAGTATATAATCGCTATTTGCTAAATTTTAGGTATAAAAAAGGGTGCTCCACAGCACCCTTAATTTTAAACTAAAACGCTATTTAGAAGCGTTTTTTAGTTCTTTTTGATATTCAACTGACGTTTACAAACATAAACATTTTCAAGATGTTTAAGTGTTTCAGCCGGCATACCTTTTGGTAATTCAATGGTTGAATAATCATCTGAAAGTTTGATATCACCAATAAAACGGCTATTGATATCAGCTTCATTAGCAATGGCACCCACAATATTTTTAACTTGGACACCATGTGAACGACCTACATCGATACGATATACTTCTAATTCAACATCCGTTGGGCGTCCACGTCCACGAGGTTTATCACCTCCTTGTTCGCTGCGCTCAGGACGTCCACGGTCACTACGCTCAGTACGTCCACGGTCGTTACGGTCATTACGATCGCGACGTCCACGTTCCTCGCGAGGATTACTAGTATTTGGGCGTGGCTCGACAAATTTTTCTTCAACTGGCTGTAAAGGTTTTTCTTTCTGTGCCAGATAAAGAAGGGCCGCAGAAAGATCTAAATGATCAATATCCGTATTGTTTTCGATTTCTTCGAATAAAGTACGGTAGAAAGTAAGATCTTCACTTTCAACAACAGATAAAAGTTGTTTTTGAAAATTAGCGATGCGCGTTTTAGTTACTTCATCACGGCTAGGTAAGTCCATGATAGTAATTTCTTGACGGGTTGCACGTTCAATCGCTTTTAATAAACGACGTTCACGCGGTGCTGCGAATAATATTGCTTTACCCTTACGACCCGCACGGCCTGTTCGTCCGATACGGTGAACATAAGATTCTGTATCCGTTGGAATGTCATAGTTGACCACTAAACTTAAACGTTCTACGTCAAGACCACGTGCAGCAACGTCTGTTGCGACTAAAATATCCAAACCGCCTGATTTCAAACGAGCAATAGTACGTTCACGTACCTGCTGATTCATATCACCATTTAATGCTGCGCTTCGGTAACCGCGGGCTTCTAAGCGCTCGGCTAATTCAACTGTTGCTGTTTTAGTACGGGCAAAGATGATCACACCATCATATTCTTCAGTTTCAAGCATACGTGTTAGGGCATCAAGTTTATTAACGCCACGCACTATCCAACATTTCTGTTCAATATTTTCCACAGTTGATGTTTTACTTTGGATTTTAACTTCAGTTGGGCTGTTCATGTAACGTTTTGTAATACGTTTAATCTGATCTGGCATGGTTGCAGAAAAAAGTGCGGTTTGGCGCTTATCCGGCATCTCTTTCATGATCGTTTCAACGTCGTCAATGAAACCCATACGTAACATTTCGTCAGCTTCATCAAGTATTAATGTTTTAATATTTGATAAGTCCAGTGTTTTGCGTTTTAGGTGGTCCATTATACGACCGGGTGTGCCGACAACAACTTGAGGTCCACGTTTTAACTGCTTGAATTGGATGTCGTAACTTTGACCGCCATAAATAGGAAGTACATGGAAACCGCGTAAATGGCGCGCATAGGTTTGGAATGCTTCTGCAACCTGAATTGCTAACTCACGCGTTGGCGCAAGGGCTAATACTTGTGGTTGGTTTAGATTAATATCAATATTGGCCAGTAAAGGTAAAGCGAATGCTGCCGTTTTTCCTGTTCCTGTTTGTGCAAGACCTAGAACATCTTTTCCTTCTAACAACAGAGGAATACATTGTGCTTGAATTGGAGAGGGGGTTTCATAACCTAATTCAGAAACAACTTTTGTTAGTGCTTCAGGTAAATTTAATTCAGTAAAATTTGGTAAGGTAACTTCTTGATTGGTATTTGTTGACTCTGACATATTGGCCTCATCAGTTCGGTTTAAGTCTGTATTTAAGTAATCACTTAAGTACACTAAATTCAGCCTATACCTACATCAACTCAATCATTTCAGTTTAATTACTGAAACCATCTATTAATTTTTTGTATTATCAACCGCGTAGTAGGTTTAATCTGAAAGTTTCGCAGGGATAAAATCAATCCTTCTGCGAGGGTGGCGCATTCTACTCTATTTGTTCATAAAATGCTCGTGTTATTTGACACTACACGCAAAATAAACAAAATAATTCCAGATCAGCCTATTTCTATAAAAATAATTCTTGCCAAATTATCATATCTACTGTTGTTGACTCGCTTACAAAGAATACAATTATTTTGCTATTGGCTGGATTAATTGGAGGAAGTGAATACATTATGAGGAGTATTTCGTACTTTTAAATAAGGGCTAAGTTTGCTTTAGCCCTTGTTAAAGAATCTTTTTATTTATAAAAAGAGTGATCGCCACTTTCATGTTCGGTGATATCTCTCACAGCATTTAGCTCGCCAGAAAATTCGTCTATCAGCTCTTTTTCAACACCTTGTTTGAGTGTCAAATCAACTTGAGAGCAACCGTTACAACCACCACCAAATTCAATAATAGCAACATTATCCTCTGTTATTTCTATTAATTTGATAAAACCACCGTGGCTTGCCAGTTGTGGATTTATTTGAACCTGGATAACATATTCAACACGTTCAAGTAGTGGCGCATCGTCTTTTACTTTACGCATTTTTGCATTGGGTGCCTTAAGGGTCAGCTGAGTTCCCGCATCCTCTTCCACTAAATCTACAAAGGCATCTTCTAAAAAGGGTACACTAACCTCATCAATCAATGCATCAAACCCATCAAAAGTTAACCGTGTATCACTGCTTTCGACAGCTTCAGGTGGGCAATATGAAACACCGCATTCAGCTTTAGCTGTGCCGGGATTAATAACAAACACGCGAATGTGTGTTCCTTCTTTTTGTGGTTCAAGTAATTTTTTAAAATGTGCTTGTGCAATTGGAGTGATTTCAATCATAGTCGGGCCTTTATTCTTGAGTAATTTACTCAACCATTATAAATAATAAGAAGTAAAATAATAGTGATTATTTTACTTCCTGCAGGAAAAGCACTTATGGGTATCCAGATAAATGAATAAAAGTAAGCTCTTACCTAAAATAATTGGTCATTTTAATTTCACAAAAAATGCCATGGAATGATAGTGGAAAGCTATAACGTCGCGAGTCATGAATCAAATCAAGAGCAAAGACTAAAATAGCGTTTTATGTCTGTCTAGCATTCATTGCCACCCAATAAATGATTCGGAAATAAGCATATGTGTTATGATTTTTGAGTGTTCAATGATGTTCTGCTGATGCACCAAATATCGATTCGTTGTGCCCCTGCTTCTAATAGTGTGTGACACAAACTATTTACTGTTGCGCCAGTGGTGACAACATCATCGATAATGACAATATAAGCACCTATTATCTCTTGCTGCATTGATGGGCAGATAGAAAAAGCGCCATTTAAATTTTTCTTTCTGTTATATAATGTAAGCCCTTCCTGCGGCATTGTGCTTATATGGCGCTCGACCCCTTCTAATAAAAGGGGAGTATTTAATCGTTTTGCGATCACCTGCGCTATGATAGTTGCTTGATTAAAACCACGGGAACGCTGTTTTTTTGTGTGTAATGGCACGGGTAATAAGTAATCAACTGTACTTATCTGCTGCGCGGATAAATTAAGCAGAATCGATTCCGTGAGTAATTCGCCCAATAGCTCTCCGTAAAGCAACTGTTTTGTATATTTTAATTTTTTAACCATCTGTGAATAGGGCGGTTGATAACTTCCAAGGGCATGTAATTGTTCAAATAAGTGTGCTTTTTTCAAACAATCTCCGCAAAAGGGTAAAGAGATATTCAACGCTAAGCCGCAGCGTAAACAGCAGGTTCTCGCTTCGAGTAATGCTGTTTGGCAATATTGACAGATCAGCTTGTCATGGCTTGACAATTCGCACATTAAACACCGGGCAGGTAAGCATTGTGCGATTAATTTTTTGCATTTTTGTTTAATAAAGGCAGTAACTGTTTGCACCAGCGTTTATCCAATTAAAAGAGAGAGAGAATGTGATTATAGAACAAAGAGTATATTGCCGTGTGCTGGGTGAAGGGCCCAATTTGTTGTTATTACATGGCTGGGGGGTGAACTCTGCCGTTTGGGATCCGGTTCTTTATGGATTATCTGCTCATTTTCGAGTGCATTTAATTGATCTCCCTGGATTTGGCCGCAGTGAAGGATTAGCTGAATATTCTCTTGATACAATAGTCGAGCGTATTATGGAAAGTGTGCCTGAGCAGTCAATCTGGTGTGGTTGGTCTCTGGGTGGTTTAATTGCAAGTCATGCCAGTTACTTATACCCCAATAAAATTGCTAAATTAATTCAAGTTTGTACTTCGCCCAAATTTGTTGGCGACCTACTCTGGCCGGGTGTTGAAACTATTGTGTTTGAAAACTTCAAATTGGGGCTGCTTAAAAACTCAGATAAAACATTGGCTCGCTTTATCAGCATTCAAGCAATGGGCTGTGAAAGTACACGTAAAGACACGCTCATATTAAAAAAACTTTTGAAGGATACAAAGCAAGCCTCTTTGATGGCTTTAAGTGAAGGCTTAAATCTTCTCAGTGAGAGTGATTTACGAAGGGAATTTGCTCAGATTAGTCTCCCTTGTTTATCCATTTTTGGTCAGTTTGACAGTTTAGTCCCTATTGAAACAAGTGTTGCTATGCAGCAATTACTGCCAGACTCCCTGAAAAAAGTATTTATGCACTCATCGCATGCGCCATTTATTAGCGAACCTGAGGAATTTATTGATAATATTATTAGTTTCTCATTAATTAAAAATTAATTTTTAACTTTATGGATCTTTGATTAATTTATGAAAAGGGGGAGTCAGTTTTTGATTAACAGAAGGTAAAAAGAGGTTGTTATCTTTAAAGGATGAAAATTGATTGAACGCCAGCGTGTTAGCAAAATTAAACTGTCATTCAATCAATCAGATCTTAGTGATCTCCATTGCAGCATTCATAACTTGTTTCATGAGGGTCTGCGCAATAACTATCACCTTGCGCGTTATGCGTTAGCTGCTTCAACGGCTTCTTTTTCTTCGCTGGCCGCCGGGTGAGTATGACCATGCGCTAATTCTTCTTCGGTTGCGGCGCGAACGCCAATAACTTCACCTACAAATTTTAAAGCCATACCAGCTAGCGGATGATTTGCATCAATACTGACATTTTCTTCACCGACTTCGGTGACTTCAACGGAGCGTGGTCCTTGATCTGTTTCAGCTTGGAATGACATGCCTACTTCAATTTCATCAACACCTTCGAATAAAGAACGTGGTACTTGTTGTACTAATTCGTCCTGGAAAAGGCCATATGCATCTTTAGCTTCTAATTCAACGTCAAATTTATCACCAAGCTGTTTGCCTTCTAATTCAGCTTCTAAGCCTGGGACCAAATAATGTGAACCTTGAATGAATTCAAGTGGAGCACCATTTTCAGTGCTGTCTAATGCGTTACCGTCTACTTCTGAAACGCCGAAGTGGATTGAAACCACTGAGTCATTTGTAATTTTCATATTATTTCTCATTATTTAAGTTTTATTCAATTTCATTCGGATCAAACACACCGATAATTTGTTCAAATTGGCGTGTTGCCGATGTTGCTTGTTGCGGTGTTTGTGTTTGTGTGTAACCACAAGATACACACCTTAGAGTTTCAACTCCATTTTCCCGTGTCAGAGCGATGCTGTCAAGTTGATTACATTCTGGGCAACTTGCACCTGCGATAAAACGTTTTTTATTTTTTGTTAATGCCATTTTTAATAATCTATTTAATACATCATTGTCCCATAGTAACGAAATTGTATTTGATTACCAACTGCTATGGCTCAACTTTGTAAAGTCCGTTATTATTACCTTTATTTTCGCTTCTATAATATTGAGAAGATCTATTTATGATTGTGGCTAGTAATATTGAATTAATTCGCGGCGGTAAACCTTTACTTGTAAATGCCAGCGCAACAATCAACCCACACCAAAAAGTCGGATTAGTCGGTGCTAATGGCTGTGGTAAATCAAGTTTTTTTGCACTTTTAAAGCAAGAAGCACAGATTGATAATGGCGAGCTGAGTATTCCACAGCATTGGCGTATGGCAAGTGTCGCTCAAGAAACCCCTGCGCTCGATATGAATGCGTTACAGTACGTTATTGACGGGGATTATGATTTCAGATTGTTACAGCAGCAACTTAAAGAAGCAGAGGCCGCTGATAACGGCAATAAAATAGCTGAACTGCATGGTAAATTAGACCATGCGGGAAGTTATACCATTGAATCCCGTGCCGCTGAATTACTCGCCGGTTTAGGCTTTCCAGAGCCGGATCAAAGTCGCTCAGTAAGTGATTTTTCGGGTGGTTGGCGTATGCGTTTAAATTTAGCACAAGCGCTACTTTGCCCTTCTGACTTATTATTACTTGATGAACCAACCAATCACCTTGATTTAGATGCAGTCATTTGGCTTGAAAAATGGTTACGTCAATATGCAGGCACATTAATCTTAATATCACATGACCGTGACTTTATTGATACTATCGTTGATAAAATAATACATATAGAGCAGCAGCAACTTCATGAATATACGGGTAACTACAGCAGTTTCGAACGTCAACGGGCTGAAAAGTTAGCACAGCAGCAATCCTCTTTTGAAAAGCAGCAAACGCAAATGAGTCATATGCAGGATTATATTGACCGTTTTCGTTATAAAGCCAGCAAAGCGAAACAAGCACAAAGTCGTATTAAAGCATTAGAAAAAATGGAGCAATTATTACCTGCACATTTGGATAATCAATTTAGCTTTTCCTTTAGAGAGCCGGATTCCTTGCCGATGCCGTTATTAACCTTAGAAAAAGTGAGTGCAGGTTATGACGATTTATTGATTCTTGATAAAATAGAATTAAATCTTGCGCCCGGCAGTCGAATCGGTTTATTGGGCCGCAATGGTGCAGGTAAATCAACGCTTATTAAACTCATATCAAACCAAATTAAACCTATCTCGGGTAAATTGGAGATCAATCCAAAGGCTAAAATTGGTTACTTTGCCCAGCATCAATTAGAGCTTTTATCTCTGGATGAAACACCACTTCAACATCTTGCCCGGTTTGCACATGATGAAAAAGAAGTCACCTTACGAAATTTTTTGGGCACTTTTGGTTTTCAAGGGGATAAGGCGTTAGATAAAGTCAGGCCATTTTCGGGGGGAGAAAAAGCGCGTTTAGTGTTGGCCCTGTTGGTGTGGCAAAAACCCAACCTGTTATTACTTGATGAACCGACCAACCACCTTGATTTGGAAATGCGCCATGCACTCACAATGGCACTGCAAGAGTTTGAAGGTGCAATGGTAATAGTCTCGCATGACCGTCATTTGTTACGCACCACAACCGATGATTTATATTTAGTGCATGATCATAAAGTAGAGCCTTTTGTTGGTGACCTTGATGATTACCATAAATGGTTATCAGAACAACAACGTATTGAAAAACAACCAGTTCAAGACCTTGAAAGTGTTAACTCATCGACTGTTAATCGTAAAGAACAAAAACATTTAGAAGCTGAATTTCGTAAAAAATTAACACCTTATAAAAAGCAGTTAAGCAGTTCAGAAAAGTTAATGGAAAAATTGAGTCAACAATTAGAAGAGATAGAGAAGCAACTGGCAGATCCTGCACTATATGAACACGCACAAAAGGCACGCTTAACTGAGTTATTAAAGCAGCAGGGCGAGTTAAAAGAGTCACTCGAAGAAGCGGAAATGGCTTGGATGGATGCACAGGAAAAAATTGAATTAATGGAAGCTGAATTTGAAGAGGTCATTTAATTACTTGAATTTTAAATTTGTCTTGTTCATAATCATTTGCACATCAACGACATATATAAAGGAAATAACATGAGTTTTGAAAGCAATGAATACTTTGATGGCAATGTGAAATCAATTGCATTCCAAAGCGCAACATTACCAGGAACTCTTGGCGTTATGGATATCGGTGAATACACTTTTGATACTAATGCTTACGAGTTCATGACAGTGGTAAACGGTGCTCTGACGGTAAAACTACCAGGCGCAACGGACTGGAAAACATTCAACGCTGGTGAAACATTTGAAGTAGAAGCAAATGTGAGCTTTGATGTTAAAGTAAAAGTACAAACTGCATACCTTTGTCTTTATAAATAATAGTCTCGACAAAGAGTAATGAACAAAAAAAAGGAGCTTAGCTCCTTTTTTTATGTCCGCAATATAGAAAAACAGATTTTTTAAATCAAAACAGAATAATTAAAGAGATGATTTATGCTTAACAGTTAAAAAATCAGCACTCTTTAGCTGATAAATGAGCACATTGATTGTTAAATAATCGTTCGCACATTTTATTGAAATAATCGTCAATAAAGCCCTTGCCAATGTACTTTAAATCCCTATAATGCGCCCCACGGAAACGGGAAAGACGCAAGTCAATCCGGTTACTTAGAACGAAAGAGGTTAAGTTTTTAATAACGTATCACGTTGATTGAAAATATTAAAAATAACCATTGACATCGTTTGCAGGTAGCGTAATATGCGCACCTCGCCGAAAGGCACGCTCTTTAACAATTTAATCAAACAATCTGTGTGGACACTTATTGTTGATGTGATTTCAAAAAAATCAAAGTCCTTTCTTGTAAAGGCAGTAACTTTTTACTTCGTAAATAGATTGCTCATCAATAAAAGTGACACACGAATAAATTTATTTATTCAGAATAATAAGTTATTCATTATTTTTATACTGAAGCTTTTATACTTAGGTATTGAAATGAAGAGTAATTAGTTTTAGTCAGTTATATTGAGTCGCAGCGCAAGCTGCAAATTAAACTTTAAATTGAAGAGTTTGATCATGGCTCAGATTGAACGCTGGCGGCAGGCTTAACACATGCAAGTCGAACGGTAACAGAGAATAGCTTGCTATTTTGCTGACGAGTGGCGGACGGGTGAGTAATGCTTGGGAATTTGCCTTGTTGCGGGGGACAACAGTTGGAAACGACTGCTAATACCGCATAATGTCTCCGGACCAAAGGTGGCCTCTATTTATATGCTATCGCGACAAGATGAGCCCAAGTGGGATTAGCTAGTTGGTAAGGTAATGGCTTACCAAGGCGTCGATCCCTAGCTGGTCTTAGAGGATGACCAGCCACACTGGAACTGAGACACGGTCCAGACTCCTACGGGAGGCAGCAGTGGGGAATATTGCACAATGGAGGAAACTCTGATGCAGCCATGCCGCGTGTGTGAAGAAGGCTTTCGGGTTGTAAAGCACTTTCAGCGAGGAGGAAAGGGTATTGGTTAATATCCAATATCTGTGACGTTACTCGCAGAAGAAGCACCGGCTAACTCCGTGCCAGCAGCCGCGGTAATACGGAGGGTGCGAGCGTTAATCGGAATTACTGGGCGTAAAGCGCGCGTAGGCGGTTAATTAAGTCAGATGTGAAAGCCCAGGGCTCAACCTTGGAACTGCATTTGAAACTGGTTAACTAGAGTTTTGTAGAGGGTGGTAGAATTTCAGGTGTAGCGGTGAAATGCGTAGAGATCTGAAGGAATACCAGTGGCGAAGGCGGCCACCTGGACAAAGACTGACGCTGAGGCGCGAAGGCGTGGGGAGCAAACGGGATTAGATACCCCGGTAGTCCACGCAGTAAACGATGTCTATTAGAAGTTTGTGGCTATATGCCGTGGGTTTCAAAGCTAACGCATTAAATAGACCGCCTGGGGAGTACGGCCGCAAGGTTAAAACTCAAATGAATTGACGGGGGCCCGCACAAGCGGTGGAGCATGTGGTTTAATTCGATGCAACGCGAAGAACCTTACCATCCCTTGACATCCAGAGAATCTGTTAGAGATAGTAGAGTGCCTTCGGGAACTCTGAGACAGGTGCTGCATGGCTGTCGTCAGCTCGTGTTGTGAAATGTTGGGTTAAGTCCCGCAACGAGCGCAACCCTTATCCTTAGTTGCCAGCACGTAATGGTGGGAACTCTAGGGAGACTGCCGGTGATAAACCGGAGGAAGGTGGGGACGACGTCAAGTCATCATGGCCCTTACGGGATGGGCTACACACGTGCTACAATGGCAAATACAAAGGGTTGCTAGCCTGCGAAGGTATGCGAATCTCATAAAGTTTGTCGTAGTCCGGATCGGAGTCTGCAACTCGACTCCGTGAAGTTGGAATCGCTAGTAATCGTGGATCAGAATGCCACGGTGAATACGTTCCCGGGCCTTGTACACACCGCCCGTCACACCATGGGAGTGGGCTGCACCAGAAGTCATTAGCTTAACCCTTCGGGGATGGCGATGACCACGGTGTGGTTCATGACTGGGGTGAAGTCGTAACAAGGTAGCCCTAGGGGAACCTGGGGCTGGATCACCTCCTTACGTAAAGAGACACACATTAAGTATTTGCGTAGCAAAAACTTAACCCGCTAGTAGATTTGCGTAGCAAATGTACGTTAGGGACAATGAGTGTTCACACAGATTGTTTGATTAGAATGATAAAGCGCAAGTAGTTTCTATGTCCCCATCGTCTAGAGGCCTAGGACACCGCCCTTTCACGGCGGTAACAGGGGTTCAAATCCCCTTGGGGATACCACTTTTTATTTAAATAAATAAAATTGATATTTGCTCCGCAAATTCATTTTCTGTATTTAAGGAAATTGAACCTGCTTATAATGACGCACTTATTAACTGTTCTTTATAAAGAATAATTAATAAGTGTTTTTTTAACACTGCTCTTTAACAATTAGGAAAGCTGATAAAAGTTCTTTTTATCACACAATAACAATAGCACTCAGGTGTTGATTGGTGTGATAAATTAAACGAAAAGTTTGTATTTCACACAGTGAAATATAAACAGTTCTCGTTTATTAAAACTTCGGTTTTAGTAAATGAATCAAGCAAAAATAAATGTTGTTCAAACTGATACTTTGGATAATGTACGTATCTACGAATTAATCGTTAAAAATTAATTCTAGGTGCACGAAAAACGAATGTTGTTTTTTGTATTGTAAAATATGAGAAATCGCAAGCGTCTTGGAAACTCAAATAAATGCAAAATCTAGATTTTGTTATCTTATGTGTTTTTTGAATATTATTAACATTCATAAAAACGCTTAAAGTGACACCTTTTAGGTGTTGTATGGTTAAGTGAATAAGCGTGCACGGTGGATGCCTAGGCAATTAGAGGCGATGAAGGACGTGGTAATCTGCGATAAGTCCAGGGGAGTTGATAACAAGCGTTATATCCTGGAATTTCCGAATGGGGCAACCCGGCACTTAGTGTCATCGTTAAGTGAATACATAGCTTAACGAAGCGAACGAGGGGAACTGAAACATCTAAGTACCCTTAGGAAAAGAAATCAACCGAGATTCCGATAGTAGCGGCGAGCGAAATTGGAACAGCCCTTAAGCTGTTTAAAAGTTAGTGGAAGGCTCTGGAAAGTGCCGCGATACAGGGTGATAGCCCCGTACACAAAAACTTCTTTACAGTGAAAGCGAGTAGGTCGGGACACGAGAAATCCTGACTGAATATGGGGGGACCATCCTCCAAGGCTAAATACTCCTAATTGACCGATAGTGAACCAGTACCGTGAGGGAAAGGCGAAAAGAACCCCTGTGAGGGGAGTGAAATAGAACCTGAAACCGTGTACGTACAAGCAGTAGGAGCGGACATTGTGTTCCGTGACTGCGTACCTTTTGTATAATGGGTCAACGACTTAATTTCAGTAGCAAGGTTAACCAAATAGGGGAGCCGTAGGGAAACCGAGTCTTAACTGGGCGAATAGTTGCTGGGATTAGACCCGAAACTTGGTGATCTAGCCATGAGCAGGTTGAAGGTTGAGTAACATCAACTGGAGGACCGAACCCACTAATGTTGAAAAATTAGGGGATGACTTGTGGCTGGGGGTGAAAGGCCAATCAAACCAAGAGATAGCTGGTTCTCCTCGAAAGCTATTTAGGTAGCGCCTCGTGTATCACTGTTGGGGGTAGAGCACTGTTTGGGCTAGGGGGTCATCCCGACTTACCAACCCCATGCAAACTCCGAATACCAACAAGTGCAATCACGGGAGACACACGGCGGGTGCTAACGTCCGTCGTGGAAAGGGAAACAACCCAGACCGCCAGCTAAGGTCCCTAAGTATATGTTAAGTGGGAAACGATGTGGAAAGGCTCAGACAGCTAGGAAGTTGGCTTAGAAGCAGCCATCTTTTAAAGAAAGCGTAATAGCTCACTAGTCGAGTCGGTCTGCGCGGAAGATTTAACGGGGCTAAACATATCACCGAAGCTGCGGATGCTTATTTATAGGCATGGTAGAGGAGCGTTCTGTAAGCCGTCGAAGGGAAAGGTGTAAACCATCCTGGAGGTATCAGAAGTGCGAATGTTGACATGAGTAACGATAAGGGAGGTGAAAAACCTCCCCGCCGGAAGACCAAGGGTTCCTGTCCAACGTTAATCGGGGCAGGGTGAGTCGACCCCTAAGGCGAGGCCGAAAGGCGTAGTCGATGGGAAACGGGTTAATATTCCCGTACCCTTTATTATTGCGATGGGAGGACGGAGAAGGCTAGGTGGGCCTGGCGATGGTTGTCCAGGTTCAAGTGCGTAGGCGGGAGACTTAGGTAAATCCGGGTTTCTTTTAACGCTGAGACACGATGTCGAGTCACCAAGGTGATGAAGTCATTGATGCCATGCTTCCAGGAAAAGTCTCTAAGCTTCAGATAATAGAGGATCGTACCCCAAACCGACACAGGTGGTCAGGTAGAGAATACTAAGGCGCTTGAGAGAACTCGGGTGAAGGAACTAGGCAAAATGGTACCGTAACTTCGGGAGAAGGTACGCCTCCGACGGTGACGAGACTTGCTCTCTGAGCTGTTGGAGGCCGAAGATACCAGATGGCTGCAACTGTTTATTAAAAACACAGCACTCTGCTAAATCGTAAGATGACGTATAGGGTGTGACGCCTGCCCGGTGCCGGAAGGTTAATTGATGAGGTTAGACTCAGGTCGAAGCTTTTGATCGAAGCCCCGGTAAACGGCGGCCGTAACTATAACGGTCCTAAGGTAGCGAAATTCCTTGTCGGGTAAGTTCCGACCTGCACGAATGGCGTAATGATGGCCATGCTGTCTCCACCCGAGACTCAGTGAAGTTGAAATCGCAGTGAAGATGCTGCGTCCCCGCGGCTAGACGGAAAGACCCCGTGAACCTTTACTACAGCTTAGCAGTGAACTTAGAGCCTACATGTGTAGGATAGGTGGGAGGCTTTGAAGCGTTGTCGCTAGATGACGTGGAGCCAACCTTGAAATACCACCCTTGTATGTTTTGAGTTCTAACCATGGCCCCTGAATCGGGGTTTGGGACACTGTTTGGTGGGTAGTTTGACTGGGGCGGTCTCCTCCTAAAGAGTAACGGAGGAGTACGAAGGTTGGCTAATCACGGTCGGACATCGTGAGGTTAGTACAATGGTATAAGCCAGCTTAACTGCGAGACAGACACGTCGAGCAGGTACGAAAGTAGGTCATAGTGATCCGGTGGTTCTGAATGGAAGGGCCATCGCTCAACGGATAAAAGGTACTCCGGGGATAACAGGCTGATACCGCCCAAGAGTTCATATCGACGGCGGTGTTTGGCACCTCGATGTCGGCTCATCACATCCTGGGGCTGAAGTCGGTCCCAAGGGTATGGCTGTTCGCCATTTAAAGTGGTACGCGAGCTGGGTTTAGAACGTCGTGAGACAGTTCGGTCCCTATCTGCCGTGGGCGTTTGAGAATTGAGAGGAGCTGCTCCTAGTACGAGAGGACCGGAGTGGACGAACCGCTGGTGTTCGGGTTGTATCGCCAGATGCATTGCCCGGTAGCTACGTTCGGAATCGATAACCGCTGAAAGCATCTAAGCGGGAAGCGAGCCTCGAGATGAGTTCTCACTGGAGCTTTAAGCTCCCTAAAGGGCCGTTGGAGACTACAACGTTGATAGGCAAGGTGTGTAAGTGCAGTAATGTATTGAGCTAACTTGTACTAATTACCCGTGAGGCTTAACCATACAACACCTAAGACGTGTTGAGTTGCAGTAGACGAGTGGGTCAGTGAATGTTATTAACATTCCCTTTGATTAAGCTAAGAGTTGAAACAACAGTATCCAAGACAAAAAAAAAATATGCTTGCGAAACATATTTTACAAATATTTACGATTGCTTGATAAAAAAAACAATAAAACCAGCTTTTCTAATTAAATTTTAAAAAGACTTTAGATTGTTGCCCTACGGAAGATTAACAAAAAGACGTTAATCTCCTACCGGCCAAAACAATTTAAAGCTAAAAAAAGCCTAAGCTTTAAAAAGTTTTTGCTTGGCGACCATAGCATTGTGGTACCACCTGATCCCATTCCGAACTCAGCAGTGAAACGCAATTGCGCCGATGGTAGTGTGGGGTCTCCCCATGTGAGAGTAGGTCATCGCCAAGCGCCTAATAACGATAAATCCCAGTCCTTCGAAAGAAGGGCTGGGATTTTTTCGTTTAAGCGCTTGGGCGATGACTACTCGAACATGGGAAATAAAGAGCAGCCACGGAGTGGCATTCAAGCCATGTGACAGTAGGGCGAATTTGGCGCCAGCCAAGGTTTATGAGCGGACGAACTCTGCGAGTCCTGTTCCATCGCCAAGCGCCTAATTAAACCAACCCAGTAAGTCTTTGCTTACTGGGTTTTTTAATTCTATCGATTGATGACTTATACCAATCCGCTTATTTAACTGATCAATGACATCCAATCCCTCGTACACATTTTTATCACTCTTTTGCTGTCACTTACAAAATCATTCCAAGCATCACAGACAGTTTCAACTATTGAATCATAACCACTGAAACATCTGTTTGCTAAGTGATGTTGTCGAAGCCAACTCCATACCTGTTCAATCGGATTTAGTTCGGGTGAATAGGGTGGCAGCTTTATGATTGTTAAATTCTTGAAGTCAGCGTCAATATCATCGCTATGCCAACCAGCACCATCCATGATGATAACGGCATGTCTATCAATTGGGGTTCTATCTGATATTTGTTGAAGATGCGTCATCATAATGTCTTTGTTTACATAAGGTACGACTAGTGCTTCTGAAGCGCCATTGGTAATACAGACAGATCCAAATAAATAGGCGTATTCGAATTGCTGTTGTTTTACTGCTCTTGGACGGCTACCTTTTTCAGCCCATAATTTGGTTGTTGTATTTTGCTGGCCAAATCGTGCTTCATCTTGTAGCCATATATCCACACGATCTAATGCAATATGACCAGGGATCTTAAAGATCGTTTTGAATTGGAATTTTTTTAAAATCCTCTTGCGCTTCAATTGATTGCTTAGGGTGCTTAGAACGGGATGTTATCCAAGAAAAACCTAACTTATGCAGTAACTTATAAACACTTGATAAATGGTAATGCACTGCAAAATTTTCTTCTATATAAAGTTGTATGTCTGAGCCATTTAATCGTCCACCAAGCTCACTTTTAGATGACTCAGTTACATAATGAATGAGTTGCTTATGTTGCTCGTTCGATAATCGAAAAGGCCTGCCAGTTGTTTTTTTATCGATTAAGCCATCCATTCCAAATTGGTGATACTGAGAGATCCATTTATTTATACTGGTTCGGCTGACCTTTAAAAATTTAGCGATAGCAGTGCGTGAATTACCTTCTTGGAAGTGTGCAAGTGCTAAAAAACGGAGCCTCATTCGAACGCTTTGATGCGTTTTAGCTAATGCAGTAAAGTCATGTTTTTTTGTAGTCATCAATAGCGTTTCATTATTTAATAATTGGAATACTATTAGATCACATAATTAGTAGAATTGGTATTATGAGCGGACTAAGCTCTGCGAACCCTGTTCCATCGCCAGACATCGGCAATCGGAGCGTTCCTTACTATGCAGTTGTTGTCATGGATAGTACTATTTTACACTCCAATAAGATGGTGCTTAAATTTGATAATTTAGCCATTATGCATTTTTATTTTTATTATTCACCAGCGCTAAATCCAATTGAACAAGTGTGGGCACGCATGATTTAGCCAATTTTTATTTAAAAATTATGAACATATAGTTGAGTTGGTTAGTCGAGGATGGAATAACGTTAGGGATCAGGTAGAACAGCTAAAAACATTCAGCTAAAAGAAATGGTAAACCTGATCGTTTAATTATTTTTTTTGGTATCAATTGGTGATGGCCGTTACCCTGCTTAGGGTAAATAGTGCGCGCTTTTATCTGACGATCATATATATGAGAGTCGAGCTTATCAGTTCCAATATATTGTGGTTTGATAGGAAAAATTGACTCTCTACAAGCATTGCATAAATGCAAAATTATTTTTCTGTAGTAAGTCTTTCCCGGAGCAGCTCATTGTTTAAAATTTGATGATGTTATTGAGAGTATTATTATATGGATAGAGTAGTTTCAGTGTGGCTTGAGAATAAAATACTAATTAACCCTTCACGTAAGGCACCTTTTGAGCATTGTACAGCTGGAATAGCTAATATTTCAAATAGTGCGATGAGTATTGAAAGTCCACTCGCAAAGACTAGTTTTCTGGATAATTTTAAGCCATCAATATGTAAATTTTCAATTGTTCCACATCTTATGCACAATGCTCTGATCTGATATAAAAGTTGTAAGTTGATTTCAGGGCTTAGTTTCTGTTTTTCGTTTATTTCTTGAACCGCTTGGATGGTGCCTGAAGCGCCCATCGTTAGTGACCAGCCTTGCTGTAAATATTGTTGTGCCTCTGGCTGTATCACTTTTTTTGCCTGTTCAATGGCATTTTTGAAATTTTCCTGATTGAGCTGATTATCGGGAAAATATCTTTTTAACCAAGTGACGCAGCCCATATCTAAGCTGTGAGCAATTTTTACTGTCGTACCCTCGCCTATTATTAATTCGGTGCTTGCGCCTCCTATATCAATAACCAGCAGAGGGAACAAAATATTTTCAGTAAATGCAACGCCCTTATAGATTATCCGCGCTTCTTGCAGGCCAGATATTAAATTAATGGGTCGCTGCAATATTTCTTCTGCTTGCTTTATAAATACTTCTTTATTGTTGGCCAGGCGTAATGCTGCCGTGGCGGTAATAAGGACTTTAACAGGCTGTAAAATACGCAGTTCATTTTTGAAGTTGGTTAAACAATCTAAGCCTTTCTGTATGGTTTCTTGATTGATGTTATATTGTTCATCTAAGCCTGCAGCAAGGCGCACTTTCTGTTTTGATTTAGAATAAACACTAAAACCATTATTGATCCTTTCAACAGTTAGCATATGAAAGCTATTTGATCCAAGGTCAATGATGGTATAGCGGTTGTTGGTCATTCTATCGCTTATGAGTACGGTGATAATTATCTTTACGGCTATTCGGATGTGCTTTGTACTTTGTTACCTTCATTACGGGTAAAGAGTCGAGCATCGCATTTTTATCATATTCACTGCAAGGAATAGGATGTTTAATATATTCCTCAATTGCCGGAAGGTTAAAGACATACTTTTCACAGGCAAAACTAATGGCCAAACCTTTTTCACCCGCACGTCCGGTACGACCAATTCGATGCACATAATCTTCACAATCATCGGGCAGATCGAAATTAAAAACATGTGATACTTTAGGAATATGTAAACCACGAGCTGCCACATCAGTTGCAACTAATATATCAATTTCACCGTCAGTGAACTGCTGTAATATTTTTAAGCGTTTATTTTGAGGCACATCGCCAGTTAATAAGCCTGTTCGTAAGCCATCTCCCGCTAAATAACCCCATACTTTTTCACAGGTATGTTTGGTATTGGCAAAAACAATCGCTTTGTCAGGCCAATCTTCTTCTATTAGGCTTAATAAAAGTAATATTTTATCTTGATTAGAAGGATAAAAAAGTTCTTCAGTTATATTCACAGATGTCATTACTTCTGGTTCAATCTGGATACTTTCTGGATCATTCATATGCTCAAAAGCAAGTTCTTGAACTTTATGAGACAGGGTGGCTGAAAACAACATGTTTAGACGTGATTTCGCTTCTGGCATGCGTCTAAACAGATAACGGATATCTTTAATAAAGCCAAGATCAAACATGCGATCCGCTTCATCAAGGACAACACTTTGTATAGAACCCATATCGATAACACCCTGTTTAACAAAGTCAATCGTACGGCCCGTGGTACCAATTAAAATATCAACGCCTTTTTCCAGCTTAGTACGTTGAATTTCAACTTTCTCGCCCCCATATGCTAAACCTAAACGTAAGTTTGACATGCTGGCAAGAACCATGGCATCTTTGTGTATTTGGATTGCAAGCTCACGTGTCGGCGCTAAAATGATAGCCCGAGGTTGATTCTTGCGGCGATTTTCAGGTTGTGCATTGGTTAATAGGTGATGAAATACCGCAGGTAAAAACGCTAGGGTTTTACCTGTTCCTGTTTGAGCTTGTCCTGCTATATCTTTCCCTGTAAGGGTGATTGGCAATGACAAAGCCTGAATAGGAGTACAATATTCATAACCTTGCGACGTTAAACCTGAAATTAGACTTTTCTCTAAAGGAAGGTCTGCAAATTTTGTTTGAGTTAGATGTGTTTTATTCATTTGCAAATGATAGCATTTTATACATACAATAAGTATTGAGTTCGATTCAAATATTAAAAATTAATTTAGATAAGAGTAATTAATTATTAGTAATTCTTTTCTGGCATTGGAAAGTGATAGCATTTTATACATACAATAAGTATTGTGTTCAATTCACATGTCAAAAATCAAAAATCAAAAATTAATTTACATAATAGTAATTAATTATTAGTAATACCTTTCTGGAGATAAAAATGAGCGAAAATATCGTAACGTTAAGTGATGCAAGTTTTGAAGATGATGTAGTTAATGCCGAAGGTCCTGTTTTAGTTGATTTTTGGGCTGAATGGTGTGGACCTTGTAAAATGATCGCTCCTATTCTTCAGGAAGTTGCGGCTGAATACGCAGGTAAAGTCACTATTGGTAAATTAAATATAGACGAAAACAGTGCGACCCCGCCTAAATTTGGTATTCGTGGCATTCCAACGCTGTTGTTATTTAAAGACGGTAAAGTTGCTGCAACGAAAGTTGGGGCGCTTTCCAAAACCCAACTTGTAGAATTTTTGGATGCAAATATCTAAAAGATTCAATACAGATTGGACAAGTTGTGATCTGCAGCGTGTTCAATCTGGACTAACGCAAAATTTAGTGCTACCCTTGTGCTCAAAATACAAACAAACAAACAAACAAAAATAAAAATCAATTCCTGACATCACTCATTTATCACTCACTTCAAAGCTGCATACCTAAAAAACTTATGAATTTAACTGAATTAAAAGATACACCGGTTTCTAACCTTGTTACGCTTGGGGAATCGATGGGGCTAGAAAATCTAGCTCGTTTAAGAAAACAAGACATTATATTCGCAATTCTTAAGGCTCACGCCAAAAGTGGGGAAGACATTTTTGGCGCAGGTGTGCTTGAAATATTGCAAGATGGCTTTGGTTTTTTACGAAGCTCCGAAAGTTCATATCTCGCTGGCCCTGATGATATTTATATCTCGCCAAGCCAAATTCGTCGTTTTAATCTTCGAACAGGTGATAGTGTTGATGGTAAGATCCGTCCGCCTAAAGATGGTGAGCGTTATTTTGCATTACTGAAAATTATTGAAGTTAACTTCAATAAACCAGAAAACTCTCGTAATAAAATTCTTTTTGAAAACTTAACCCCCATTCACCCCGATGAGCGTTTTCGTTTAGAAAATGGTAATGGTAGTACAGAAGATATTACGGCACGTATTTTGGATTTAGTCTCGCCAATTGGTAAAGGGCAGCGTGGTTTGATCGTTGCACCGCCGAAAGCGGGTAAAACAATGTTGCTGCAAAATATTGCTCAAAGTCTCAGTATTAATTACCCGGAAGCCGTCTTAATTGTATTATTAATTGATGAGCGTCCGGAAGAAGTAACTGAAATGAGCCGTTTGGTGAGAGGCGAAGTGGTTGCATCAACTTTTGATGAGCCGGCAAGTCGTCACGTGCAAGTGGCAGAAATGGTCATTGAAAAAGCGAAACGTCTGGTTGAGCATAAAAAAGATGTTGTTATTCTGCTTGATTCGATTACACGTTTGGCACGTGCTTATAATACGGTTGTGCCAAGTTCAGGTAAAGTACTAACAGGTGGTGTTGATGCAAACGCTTTACAACGCCCTAAGCGCTTCTTTGGTGCAGCTCGTAATGTTGAAGAGGGTGGCAGCTTAACTATCCTAGCAACGGCTCTTATCGATACGGGCTCTAAAATGGATGAAGTTATTTATGAAGAGTTTAAAGGTACTGGTAACTCTGAAATTCATCTAAACCGTAAACTGGCTGAAAAACGGGTTTATCCTGCTATTGATATCACGCGCTCAGGTACAAGGCGTGAAGAACTGCTTACCAAATCAGATGAACTACAAAGAATGTGGATTTTGCGTAAAATTGTTCATCCAATGGGCGAAACGGGCGCAACCGAGTTCTTGATTGATAAGCTTGGTCTAAGCAAAAATAATGATGACTTCTTTGACGCAATGAAAAACCAAAAAGCAAAATAATTAGCTTTATTGTGGAAAAAACGCTACTGAAAAGTAGCGTTTTTTTTTGTTTTTTTTCCATTATAAATTGGATCCCTTATGAAATTTGATGATTTACGTGACTTTATCGGGCAGCTCGAGGAGCGGGGACTTTTAAAACGTATCAAACAAGAGATAGATCCTCACTTAGAAATGACGGAAATCTCAGATCGTACTTTACGTGCAGGTGGGCCCGCTCTTTTATTTGAGAATCCAAAAGGTTTTGATACGCCCGTTCTGACTAACTTATTTGGTACAACTCAGCGTGTGGCATTGGCGATGGGTCAGGATGACGTTGCAGCTTTAAAAGAGGTCGGCAAGTGGTTGGCTTATTTAAAAGAGCCTGAGCCACCCAAAGGCATTAAATCATTATGGGAAAAACTGCCAATATTTAAGCAAGTATTAAATATGCCGACCAAAAAAGTGCGCTCACCGGCTTGCCAGCAGGTAATTATGGAAGGTGATGACGTTGATTTAACCAAACTGCCTATTATGACTTGTTGGCCGGGAGATGTTGCTCCTTTGATTACCTGGGGTTTAACCATTACTAAAGGTCCCTATAAAAAGCGTCAAAATTTAGGAATTTATCGCCAGCAGTTGTTAGGGAAAAATAAGATAATAATGCGCTGGTTATCGCATCGCGGCGGGGCGCTTGACTTTCGAGAGTGGCAAGAAGTTAATCCGGGTAAACCTTTTCCTGTTTCGGTGGCCTTGGGTGCTGATCCGGCCACTATTTTAGGGGCGGTAACCCCGATCCCTGATACTTTGTCAGAATATGCCTTTGCGGGTTTATTACGTGGCTCGCGCACTAAAGTAGCAAAAAGCATAAGTAATGATCTTGATATTCCAGCTACTGCCGAAATAATATTAGAAGGTTATCTGCAGCCTGGAGAGGAAGCACCAGAGGGCCCTTACGGTGACCATACGGGTTATTATAATGAAGTTGACGATTTTCAAGTAATGACAGTGACCCATGTAACGCATCGCGAAAATCCTATTTACCTCAGCACTTATACTGGACGTCCGCCCGATGAACCTTCAATTTTAGGTGTCGCGCTTAATGAAATCTTTGTCCCTATTTTACAAAAGCAGTTTCCCGAAATTGTCGATTTTTATCTGCCACCGGAGGGCTGTTCATACCGTATGGCGGTTGTTTCCATTAAAAAAAGTTATCCGGGTCATGCCAAGCGAGTGATGTTCGGCATTTGGTCTTTCCTACGTCAATTTATGTACACCAAGTTTATTATTGTTTGTGATGATGATGTCAATGTGCGTGACTGGAATGATGTGATTTGGGCGATTACAACCCGTATGGATCCATCTCGAGATACCACTTTGGTCGATAATACACCTATTGACTACTTGGACTTTGCTTCTCCCGTTTCAGGCTTAGGCTCAAAAATGGGCATGGATGCGACCAATAAATGGGCTGGAGAGTCGGATCGGGAATGGGGGACACCTATTTTAATGGATAAAAAAGTAAAAGAAAAAATAGATGATCTTTGGCAAGACTTAGATATCCTGTCATAATCTTAATGTTATTTTTTTGTTACATTCCTGTTTTTCTGGGACCTATTCTAAGAAGAGAAATTAATGCAACCTGTTACTTGTAAGATCACTTCCATCGAAAAATTAAATACTTTTCTATACCGCGTATTTTTAAAACCCATTGAGCCTGTTTCTTTTAAGGCCGGACAATACGTTTCAATTGTGATGGGAGAAAATGATAAACGTTATTTTTCAATAGCGAACGCACCAACAGGAGATCAAATTGAGCTGCATATAGGGGCCACACCCGAAAACAGTTATGCAATGGAGGTTATTGAAAAGATGCAGGATGAAGGCTGTGTTGATGCTGAAATTGGCAATGGTGTTGCTTATTTACGTGAAAGCTCGGAGCGGCCGATTATATTAGTGGCAGGAGGAACGGGTTTCTCATATGTAAAATCTCTGCTGGAACAAATTGTTCATCTGCAATTAGAAAACCCGGTTTATTTATACTGGGGAGTGAAAGAATACGCACACTTTTATTTTGAAGATGAAGCCTCAAGTTGGGCAAATGATCATAAAAATATTCACTTTCATCCAGTGATTGAATTGCCTGAAGCGCATTGGCAAGGTCATCGAGGTTATGTCCATCAAGCTGTTTTGAATGAATTTGAAGATTTAAGCAGTTTTGATATCTATGTTGTCGGGCGATTTGAGATGGCAAAAATTGCCCGCGATGATTTTGTCAAACAAGGTGCGTTGATTGAACATATCTACGGAGATGCGTTTGCTTTCCTTTGATTTATCCTATCACTTTATTGTTACCACTTAGTGTTCGCGGTATCTCATTTTTTTGAGATACCGCATCTCCGTAAGACTTAACTGCCTCCCTTATTTAATTAAATTCGCTGAAGCCTTTAAAAGAATGTAAAATGCGCCGATATATTTTATAGAGAGTATGAAAATGCCCAACGCAGTCGATAAATTTAGAGATATTCGCCCTTATAACGATGATGAAATTCAACCCGCCATTCAACGCGTTATTAAAAATGATGAATTTATTAATGCCATTATCTGCTTCCGTTTTTCTAAAATTGCCAAATTTATGGGGTTTTTATTAACACCTTTATTACGCCGTTATTTTTTATATAAATGGGGCGGGATTAATAGCATTGATGAGATGCAAAAAGTGGTTGGCGGTTATATGGAACATATGATCGCATCAACAACAACTGGCTTCACCTATTCTGGTCTTGATAAAATTGATCCGACCAAAAATTATCTTTTTGTTTCAAATCATAGAGATATTGCAATGGATCCGGCCTTTGTAAATTGGGCTCTATATTCTGAAAATTTTAAAACCGTGCGTGTTGCTATTGGTGATAATCTCTTAAGCAAACCCTATGTTTCCGATTTGATGCGCATGAATAAAAGTTTTATTGTGCAGCGTTCTGTCTCGGGTATACGTGAAATGATGAAATCACTGGGGCAGTTATCTGATTATATTTTTAGCTCTTTACAGGGCGAAAGTAATATCTGGATTGCTCAAAGAGAAGGCCGAGCAAAGGATGGTTTTGATAAAACTGAGCCTGCTATTATTAAAATGTTTTACGTCAACGGTAAAAAACAAAAAATAAGTTTCTCAGATTACATTAATAAATTGAATATTGTACCTGTTGCGATTTCCTATGAATTTGACCCTTGTGATCAGCAAAAGGCTCAGGAATTATATGATAAGGCGCAATTTGGAGAGTATAAAAAATCAAAATATGAAGATATTGAAAGTATTGTCCGAGGGATTACCGGGAAAAAAGGGCGAGTTCATGTGGCTTTCGGACAGCCCCTAAAAGGTGAATTTAGCGATGCAGAGACAGTTGCACAAGAAATCGATCGTCAGATTTATAAAAATTATCATTTACACTCCTCTAACTTTATTGCCGCCAAGCAAGACATTTCCTCTATTGATATTGCTGATCAGGAGCTCTTTAATGCCCGCTTACAGGGTTTTAAACCCGAGTTGCAAGAAATTGTATTAAAAATGTACGCGAATCCGGTCAGTAACCATATAAAGTGATCTGATGTTCGTCAACTAAAAAAAATTTCTGTTTATGCACATATCGAAAAATTCCTTATGTGCCTATTTTTGTCATACTCAATCTGTAACATATTGAAAATAAGTATTTTTAATTTCTTTGTTGTGACAGTCAAAATTTAGTGTAAAACAACTAACAGAGTTATCCACAGGCCTTGCTGCAGGAAAAGTGAACAAACACTTACCTTTACCAACCGATATTTAAGTCATTATTCAATAAAAATCCGGTTAGCGCTGAATATTTATAGGCCAACTGATTAACAATGAAAATTTCTCTACAGATTTGTTAATAACTTAAATACTTTATCGGTTGAATCTCTAGCAGATACATTTGCGATTACTTATCAAGCGCACTTCCAAGTTTTCAGCGGATCGGTATAATCAAAACTAATTTCTCTTTTATTTTGGTAACAATCCGATGGCAACTATTCCGGAAAATCCTTTTATCCTTGTTGATGGTTCTTCATATCTTTATCGCGCTTTTTTTTCACCTCCACATTTGACCAACTCTGCAGGTGAAGCAACGGGGGCTGTTTATGGTGTGGTTAATATGCTGCAAAGTTTATTAAAACAATTTAATCCCAGTCATGTGGTGGTGGTTTTTGATGCAAAGGGTAAAACCTTCCGTGATGATATGTACACTGAGTATAAATCTAACCGACCCAGTATGCCCGATGATTTACGCATTCAAATTGAGCCGTTACATGCCGTTATTAAGGCGATGGGCTTGCCTATTTTAACCATCCCGGGTGTTGAGGCTGATGATGTTATTGGCACACTTTCCCGCCAAGCAAGTGCGCAGGGGATCACGACCTTAATCAGCACTGGTGATAAAGATATGGCGCAACTGGTTGATACAAATACGCTATTAATCAATACTATGACAAATACCGTTCTTGATGTAGAAGGTGTTAATGAAAAATTTGGAATTCCACCCGAGTTGATTATCGATTATCTTGGTTTAATGGGAGACAAAGTCGATAATATTCCGGGAGTACCAGGTGTTGGAGAAAAAACGGCTCTGGCTATGTTACAGGGGCTGGGCTCGATGGATGATATTTACCTAAACCTCGACAAACTCGCTGCCCTGGGCTTTCGTGGCAGTAAAACTATCGCTAAAAAGATGCAGGACAATGAAGAGATGGCAAGGCTTTCTTATCAACTTGCCACTATTAAAACCGATGTTGAATTATCTGAAAGTTATGAAGACTTTAAGCCTAAAGCCCAAGATACCGATGCGTTGATTAAACTTTTCGGACAATTGGAGTTTAGACGCTGGTTATCTGCCCTGTTAGACAATGGCAGTATGACAAACCACCAAGGTGCAGTTTCCAGTACTGCGACTAGCTCTACTAGCACTGCCACTGCTAACCCTAGTGCGACAACCTCCAGTATTGATCGCAGCGGCTACAAAACTATTTATACGCAGGGGCAATTAACACAGTGGATTGCCAAATTAGAAGCCGCTGAGTTATTTTCCTTTGATACAGAAACAACCAGCCTGGATTACATGCAGGCCAGAATAGTGGGCCTCTCTTTTGCTGTCCAAAGCAATGTTGGCAGTGACGAGCAGCCTATTATAGAAGCGGCTTATTTACCCCTGGCCCATGATTATATTGATGCGCCCAAGCAATTAGATTTAACCACCACCTTAGAAAAACTTAGACCTTTACTAGAAAGTGAAAAATATAAAAAAGTCGGCCAAAATTTAAAATATGACCGGAGTGTATTGCTCAATCACGGTATTGAATTAAAAGGTATCAAGTTTGATACTATGCTTGAATCCTATGTCCTTGATAGCACCGGGCGACATGATATGGATACGCTGGCGCTTAAATATCTTGGTCATCAATGTATTTCATTTGAAGAGATTGCAGGGAAAGGTAAAAAGCAGCTTCCCTTTAATCAAATCAGTATTATAGAAGCTGCGCCCTATGCAGCCGAAGATGCCGATGTCACCCTGCGTTTACATTTACAGTTATTTGAACAATTGTCAGCTGAGCCTAAGTTGTTATCTGTTTTTAACAATATTGAATTACCTTTATTGACCGTTCTTTCCGATATCGAACGTGGTGGTGTTGAGATTGATAGCGACTTATTGACTAAACAGAGTGCTGAAATCGGTAAACGCTTATTGGAGCTCGAAGCCTTAGCTTATGAAGAGGCAGGTAAACCCTTTAATCTTAGTTCACCAAAACAGCTGCAGACCATTCTTTATGATGAGCTTGAGTTACCGGTTTTAAAGAAAACGCCCAAAGGCGCGCCATCAACAGCCGAAGAGGTCTTACAAGAATTGGCATTAACTTATCCCTTGCCCAAATTAATTATTGAGCATCGTGGTTTAAGTAAATTAAAATCGACCTATACCGATAAACTGCCAAAAATGGTGAATGAAAAAACCGGCCGTTTACATACCTCATATCAGCAAGCCGTCACTGTCACCGGGCGCTTATCTTCAACGGATCCAAACCTGCAAAATATTCCCATTCGTAGCGCCGAAGGACGCCGTATCCGTCAAGCTTTTATCGCTCAACCGGGCTATAAAATTGTGGCAGCCGATTACAGCCAAATTGAATTGCGTATTATGGCCCATCTTTCACAGGACAAAGGACTACTGGACGCCTTTTCAACGGGCAAAGATATTCATAAAGCAACCGCTTCTGAAGTGTTTTCGGTGCCTTTGGATGAGGTCACCACGGAGCAAAGGCGCAGCGCTAAAGCGATTAACTTTGGTCTTATTTATGGCATGAGTGCATTTGGCTTGGCTAAACAGCTCAATATTGGTCGTCATGAAGCACAGTTATACATGGATAAGTACTTCAACCGTTATCCGGGTGTGCTTATCTATATGGAAGATACGCGCAGCCTCGCCAATGAAAAAGCGTATGTTGAAACGATTTTAGGTCGCCGTCTGCAATTGCCCAATATTAAATCCCGCAATGGAATGCTTAAAAAAGCCGCGGAGCGTGCCGCGATCAATGCGCCAATGCAGGGGACTGCTGCCGATATCATTAAAAAAGCGATGATTGATATGGCAGATTGGATTGCACAAAAGAGTCCAGGCAGCGTACAGATGTTAATGCAGGTACACGATGAATTGGTCTTTAGCATTAAAGAAGAGTTAGTTGAGTCCTACACTAAAGAGATTCAAGCTATTATGGCGAAAGCCGCTGATTTAGATGTGCCACTGATTGCCGATGCGGGTGTGGGTGATAATTGGGACGAGGCGCATTAACTAATAAGTTTTTGAAAATTGCCGTTGACTGCTTTTTGAACTGCTTAAGCTGCTGGTTATGCAAATAATTTAAACGCCTTATAATATTTTGTAAGGCATTTTTTTGCTTTAAATTTTTTTTCTTCAAACTTTTTAAAAATATGCAATAGTTTGGCCCATAAATTTACATGTGAAAGTTGAACTGCGATAGGTTTAGTCATGCTAGAGAAGGCTGATCATAGCCAGAGAATGAATAAACATAGAACTTTTTGATAAATTAATTGATATTTTTTAAAAATGATATGAACTTAATCGAAGTACTGTTGACTAATCCTATGAATTAGTTAATTCATAGTTACTTCCTTAGTTTAACCCGTTACAAATTTTTGTAACGGGTTTTTTTTGCTTTGAATTAAGCGCTGAAGCTAAACTCCTTTATAATTGAACTTCAATAGGTGAAATATGCTGGCATTAAGCGCAAACTCCATGAGTTTCCAATATGTTAAACCATATTTTTTAACCTACTCTTAAAATACCTCACCTATCGCCAATCTGTTAACCCTCTAATTTTATGGCACTTATCATAAATAAATAACTGCATCAGCTGTTCAAAACCAAATTGAGCACACATAAGATAAGCATTTGAGGCGATTAATAAAAAATAGTTCTCTAAAGTGCGACAGATATTATACCCAATCCATTAATTTTCTGCTTATTTATGCGGGTTAAAATGCATGCCTTATTTTTATGTGTTTTCATAGTTCAACTAATGAGTGGAAGGTGGTTTAGCATTATGCTGTTGTAGATGCTCCAGAAGTTGATAAGCACTGATTCCCTCCCTTTTATTCTGCAATTAGCCGTAAAATACCTTGCTGTATGGTTGTAGAGCGAATTTTTCTTTTCTTATAAATACCTTTGCTGCGCTCAAGTAATGGGTTCGGTATGAGAGTGATCCGCAATAAATAGATTTAAATTAGCATGCTAATGGTTTATCAGAGAAAAGATCATGCTATCGCAGTGTATTGCATCTACAAGCTATGATTGTTGTGCTGTTTTTGTAATGAGGGGGGTTGCACTAAGATCGTTACTATTATATTTAAGTTAACAGCTCAGTTGCCATTTTTTAATTAAATATTACAAATACCTGCTCAAATTCAAAAAAACAGAATATTTTATATTTTACAGATTTATATTTTATATAGATCAGCCTTAGCTTACTTGTTTATTTTTTTATTATTATACATATTAGAAATTAACCATAAATTTACATTTTTAGCTTAAAGGAATAAGTGTATGTTCTTTAGAAAAACCTTACTCGCAACTTCACTAACCCTGGCTATCAGTGGTTGTTCTGTTACACCAAACGCAATTTCTCCAGGTGATATGGCCGGGACTGCAAAAAGTGATATTGAGCAACTATCTCAACAACCCGCCGTTGAACAAGCCATTACATTAAATGATGCCATTGCTCGGGCTGTTCTTAATAACCGTGATAAAAAGCTTAAAGTACTTGAATCAGCACTTTCTCTTGGGCAGATGAAGCTAGTTCAGCATCAGATGTTGCCTAGTTTGACAGCCTCAGCCGGATATACACAACGTGATAATTACGCGGGTTCGGCAAGCGCAAGTTTTTCTAATGGAGTGCCTGATCCGCTCGGGACTAATCCTGCTTACTCGGTTTCTCAAGAGAAAATACGTGATACGCAAAGTATTGCTTTTACTTGGAATATTCTTGATTTTGGGCTTTCTTATGTGCGTGCTAATCAGTATGCCGATCGTTATCTTATTAGCAAAGAACGTGAGCGTAAAGTTGTTCATAATATCACGCAAGATGTTCGTGCCGCTTATTGGCGTGCGGTATCGGCCGAGCGACTATTAACTAAAATTAACCCATTGATTGAAAAGGCGGCAAATGCGCTTAAAAATTCACGTCAGATAGAAACTAAACAACTACAGCCACCTTTAGAAGCACTTTATTATCAGCGTGAATTACTTGATATTTTGCGTGCTCTGCAATCCTTACGTCAAGATCTGGTCGGTGCTAAGACTGAGTTGGAAAGCTTAGTGGGTCTTAAGCCTGGCACACAATTTGAACTCGCTGATGTGAATACAACGTTAAAGCAAATTCCTGAACTGTCTGTTGAACTTGACGACATGGAAGAGCTGGCGTTACAACAACGACCTGAGTTAATTGAAAATTATTATCAAAAACGCATCTCAGCGGCAGAAACCAAGGCGGCAATGCTCGATATGCTTCCCGGTATTAATTTAACAGCAGGCGTTTATGCTGATAGCAATGATTATCTGCTTAACCAGGATTGGACCAGTATGGGTGCTCAGGTCAGCTGGAATTTGTTAGATATGTTTAAGATTGGTACAGAATTGGATATGGCTAAAACGCGTATTGCCTTAGTCAAAGAGCAACGATTAGCCGCTTCAATGGCGGTCTTAACACAAGTGCATCTTGCCCGTATCCGTTATCAGCAGGCGCGTAAAACCTTTGATTTAGCGGGCAATTACTTGAATGTAGCAGAACGAATCAGCGAACAGACGGTAAAGGCGGCAAGCATGCAGCGCGCTTCATCGCTTGATTTGATTCGTGAATCCTTAAATACGCTACTCGCGGAATTGCGTCGTGATGTGGCTTATGCGGGTCTGCAAAATAGTTATGGTCGTATCTATGTGACTATGGGGATGGATTTACTCCCAGAAGATTATATGCAGATTGAGTTACCGGAATTGAGTAAGCGGATTGGCCAGCGTTTTGAGCAATGGGAAAAAGGTGAATTAAAGCTCAACATTGAATCTGCCGTTGAAGCAGAAGAGAGCAAGGGGCAATAATGTTAAAAGTATCCACTTTTGCACTAAATTGTTTATTTCTGCTGACTTCGGCAACAGCTTGGAGTGCGGATTATGAGGCTCCTGCCGTGATCAAAGCATTTGATCGTGCTGTTTTGTCAGGAGAGTTAGCGGCAAAAGTGGTGCGTCTACCACTTCGTCCCGGAGATGCCTTTGCTAAAGGCGATCTTCTTGTGGCACTTGACTGTGAACTCTATAAGGCGCAAGCCGACAAGGTCGCAGCTGAAGTGGCAGCGGCTCAAATCAAATATGAAAATGCACAGGATTTGAATGCGCTTTATGCGATCGGGGCCGTCGATGTTGCATTGACAGAATCTGAATACGCGCAATCCCAGGCTGAACAGCGCATTGCCAAGTTGAACACTGAACGTTGTCAGATACGTGCGCCATGGCGCGGTCGTGTTGTCGCTCTGCTGATTAATGCTCATGAAAATATACGTCAGCAGCAGGCTTTGATTGAAATTGTCGGAGATCGCAAGCTTGAAGCTGAAGTTGTAGTGCCTGCAGCCTGGTTAGCCTGGCTTAAAACTGGAATGCCATTGCATCTTCAGCTAAGCGAGGTTGCTGTGCAGGTCGACGCTAAAGTTGCTGCGATAACACCAGCGATAGATAGTGTCAGTCAAACCGTGATAGTGCGTGTTGCGCTGCCAGTTGATTCCAACTTAATACCCGGTTTAAGTGCCATCGCCATATTTAATGTGCCGCAGACCCAGTGAACCTACATATAAATAGGCATAATTGCCTGTGCTTTAAGGGATTTAGACCATGAAAAAGCAATCCATAAATACTTCTATTCGTTTTCGTCGTAAACCTTTGATAATGGCGTTAGAGCCGCGCATCTTGCTTGATGGTGCGGCTCTAGCAACAACTGTTGAAATGGCCACTGATGTTGCGTATCAGAATGATGCTGCGCAACAGGAAACAAGCGATCAAAGTATCCATTTTGCAGCGCCTGCACCCACAGAAGTCAACAATCGTCGTGAAGTGGCTTTTGTTGATACTCAAGTTGAAGATTATCAAAGTCTAGTGAACGGCTTAGGAGATAATATTGAGGTGATACTGATTAATAGTGATCACAGTGGATTGGATCAGATGGTCTCTGCATTGCGGGGGCAAAGCGAGATAGATGCGATTCATCTTTATAGCCATGGTGATATCGGCGAGTTAAAAATAGGTAACCAGACGCTGACCAGTGACAATCTGCAAGCGAATAGTGAACTGCTCAGTAGACTCGGACAATCGCTGTCTGAGTCTGGCGATATTATGCTTTATGGTTGTTATGTCGGTGCTGATAGTGAAGGGCAGAGCTTTATTGACACTATTGCTGAACTCAGTGGTGCGGATGTTGCCGCTTCTAACGATCTGACCGGTGCTCAAAACTTGGGCGGTGATTGGGATCTTGAGGCAGATAATGGAACGATAGAAACGCTTGCACTGTTATCTTCTGAATTTAATAATGTCCTTGGGGCACCTGCGACGACGGTTTCTCAACTGGCTGATGCATTTTCCTTTGCGGAGGGCGGTGCCCCTGTCACTGTGGATAGCAGTATTTCATTCAGCGGTGGTGGTAGTTACACAGAAGGCTATATACGTTTTTCAGTGGCAAGTGCGACGGCTGATGATTTTTTTACGCTGAAAGGTGCGGCAAATGTCAATGATAATGGTGCTATCTCAATTGAGGGTAGTGATGTGTATCAGGGGAATGGCAGTAGTCGTGACCGTATCGGTTCAATTGATGCCGTTGAAAATGGGGAAAATGGCCAGGCACTAAAAATTCTGTTCTCTAGCCCGTTACCTAATTCTGGTTTTGAAGAGGGTACAGCCGATTGGACAATTGTTGATGCCGAGTACGGTAACGGCGGTGATGAGATTAATTTTGATAATTACACTATACCCCTCGCCACTAACAGTGATGACAACAGTACGTATACAGGCGGCACAGGTACAGTTAATGTGCAAACACCTAACGGGATGAACTTTAATGGCAGCATTGCCTCTACCGCTGGTGTTGATAGTACTAAGGCTTTGTATCTAAACAGTGATGGCCATATTCTAAGAAGTGATCAAGACTCTAGAGGTTCTTTTCAGACGGATGGCTACGGTTCAATTCATGGCCCATATGCCAGAAGTTCGGTAATCGGTGTTGAAAATGGTGATTCTATCTCGCTTGAGTTTAATGCACAGGGCATTGGTGATGACTATGAAGTCTTTGGTTTACTGCGTAAAGTGGATGGTAACGGAGATTTTATCAGTAACAATCTGGATGCTAATAATATTGTGCTGTTTGCAGAGCGTGGCGCAGATACTAGCGGTTATAAAACGGTAACCTATAGCGGGTTATCGGCAGGGGATTATCGATTTGAGTTTGTCGGCGGCACCTATGATGGAACGGGGGGGCTCGTAGTCGGCTCTAACCTCTACGTAGATAATATCCGTCTAATTTCCAGTGCCTCTGTCACGGATTCTGTTGCCAGCCAGATTGCCAGTCAGGTCCAATATCAAAGTACTTCCGGCGGTACAGAAACTGCCCGGAATGTAACCGTTACCGCAGTTAATCAAAGTGGTACTAGTGGCTCTGATACTATTATACTGAATATTACTCTGAGTAACAATGCGCCTTCTTTTTCCGCCCCGGGCGTGCTGGATACTGTAAACGAGGATAGCACTTCACCCAGTGGTGCAACTGTGAGTAGTTTATTCGATAGTCTTTTTGATGATCCCGACGTAACTGCTGCTCCAATAGATAGTTTAACCGGCGTTGTGATCACAGCTGATAACAGTACTAGCGCAGAAGGTGCATGGCAGTACTCAACAGATAGTGGAGCAAACTGGTATGCCGTTGGCTCTGTATCCGATGCAAGTGGTTTAGTTTTATCAAGTGCATCAAATCTGCGTTTTGTGCCCGTTGCTGATTATAATGGCACGCCTGGTGGATTGAGTGTACATGCGATTGACAGCTCGGATAACAGTATTAATTATACTGCTGGAATAACTCGTGCGTCCTATGATGTCGCTTTGGCCGGTAATACCGGTGGTATTACCGCTGTTTCCAGCTCTGCTGTTGCATTAACTACTTCTATTGCAGCAGTTAATGATGATTCTGTTGTGACCGCAGTAGACGTTGACGGCAGCATCATCGACGGGACTCGCCTGAACGACAGTGGTTCGATCGCGTTTACGGATGCTGACCTGACCGACCGCCCGACGGCTAACGAGGTGATTAAATTGGTCACCGCGATCCGTGCTGATGGCAGTACGCCTTTGGGGCTGACGGATACACAGCAGGCGGCAATAGAAGCCGCTTTCAGTCTTACGCCGGCCGTTGCTAATGGTAACGACGGCAGTATTAACTGGGATTACACTATCGCGGTGGCGGATTTGGACTTTCTGGCTAAGGATGAAGTCGTAACGGCGGTATTCACCGTGACGGTTAATGATGGTCATGGCGGGCTTGTTGCTCAAGACGTGACCGTGACACTGACCGGCAGCAACGACCTGCCGTTAGTGATAGCGACGGATGTTAACGGCAGCATCATCGACGGGACTCGCCTGAACGACAGTGGTTCGATCGCGTTTACGGATGCTGACCTGACCGACCGCCCGACGGCTAACGAGGTGATTAAATCGGTCACCGCGATCCGTGCTGATGGCAGTACGCCTTTGGGGCTGACGGATACACAGCAGGCGGCAATAGAAGCGGCTTTCAGTCTTACGCCGGCCGTTGGCAATGGTAACGACGGCAGTATTAACTGGGATTACACTATCGCGGCGGCGGATTTGGACTTCCTGGCTAAGGATGAAGTCGTAACGGCGGTATTCACCGTGACGGTCAATGATGGTCATGGCGGGCTTGTTGCTCAGGACGTGACCGTGACACTGACCGGCAAAAATGATGTGCCGTTAGTGATAGCGACGGATGTTAACGGCAGCATCATAGACGGCACTCGTCTTAACGACAGTGGTTCGATCGCGTTTACGGATGCTGACCTGACCGACCGCCCGACGGCTAACGAGGTGACTAAATCGGTCACCGCGATCCGTGCTGATGGCAGTACGCCTTTGGGGCTGACGGATACACAGCAGGCGGCAATAGAAGCGGCTTTCAGTCTTACGCCGGCCGTTGCTAATGGTAACGACGGCAGTATTAACTGGGATTACACTATCGCGGTGGCGGATTTGGACTTTCTGGCTAAGGATGAAGTCGTAACGGCGGTATTCACCGTGACGGTTAATGATGGTCATGGCGGGCTTGTTGCTCAAGACGTGACCGTGACACTGACCGGCAGCAACGACCTGCCGTTAGTAATAGCGACGGATGTTAACGGCAGCATCATAGACGGCACTCGTCTTAACGACAGTGGTTCGATCGCGTTTACGGATGTTGACCTGACCGACCGCCCGACGGCTAACGAGGTGACTAAATCGGTCACCGCGATCCGTGCTGATGGCAGTACGCCTTTGGGGCTGACGGATACACAGCAGGCGGCAATAGAAGCCGCTTTCAGTCTTACGCCGGCCGTTGCTAATGGTAACGACGGCAGTATTAACTGGGATTACACTATCGCGGTGGCGGATTTGGACTTTCTGGCTAAGGATGAAGTCGTAACGGCGGTATTCACCGTGACGGTTAATGATGGTCATGGCGGGCTTGTTGCTCAAGACGTGACCGTGACACTGACCGGCAGCAACGACCTGCCGTTAGTGATAGCGACGGATGTTAACGGCAGCATCATCGACGGGACTCGCCTGAACGACAGTGGTTCGATCGCGTTTACGGATGCTGACCTGACCGACCGCCCGACGGCTAACGAGGTGATTAAATCGGTCACCGCGATCCGTGCTGATGGCAGTACGCCTTTGGGGCTGACGGATACACAGCAGGCGGCAATAGAAGCCGCTTTCAGTCTTACGCCGGCCGTTGGCAATGGTAACGACGGCAGTATTAACTGGGATTACACTATCGCGGCGGCGGATTTGGACTTCCTGGCTAAGGATGAAGTCGTAACGGCGGTATTCACCGTGACGGTCAATGATGGTCATGGCGGGCTTGTTGCTCAGGACGTGACCGTGACACTGACCGGCAAAAATGATGTGCCGTTAGTGATAGCGACGGATGTTAACGGCAGCATCATAGACGGCACTCGTCTTAACGACAGTGGTTCGATCGCGTTTACGGATGCTGACCTGACCGACCGCCCGACGGCTAACGAGGTGACTAAATCGGTCACCGCGATCCGTGCTGATGGCAGTACGCCTTTGGGGCTGACGGATACACAGCAGGCGGCAATAGAAGCCGCTTTCAGTCTTACGCCGGCCGTTGGCAATGGTAACGACGGCAGTATTAACTGGGATTACACTATCGCGGCGGCGGATTTGGACTTCCTGGCTAAGGATGAAGTCGTAACGGCGGTATTCACCGTGACGGTCAATGATGGTCATGGCGGGCTTGTTGCTCAGGACGTGACCGTGACACTGACCGGCAAAAATGATGTGCCGTTAGTGATAGCGACGGATGTTAACGGCAGCATCATAGACGGCACTCGTCTTAACGACAGTGGTTCGATCGCGTTTACGGATGCTGACCTGACCGACCGCCCGACGGCTAACGAGGTGACTAAATCGGTCACCGCGATCCGTGCTGATGGCAGTACGCCTTTGGGGCTGACGGATACACAGCAGGCGGCAATAGAAGCCGCTTTCAGTCTTACGCCGGCCGTTGCTAATGGTAACGACGGCAGTATTAACTGGGATTACACTATCGCGGTGGCGGATTTGGACTTTCTGGCTAAGGATGAAGTCGTAACGGCGGTATTCACCGTGACGGTTAATGATGGTCATGGCGGGCTTGTTGCTCAAGACGTGACCGTGACACTGACCGGCAGCAACGACCTGCCGTTAGTAATAGCGACGGATGTTAACGGCAGCATCATAGACGGCACTCGTCTTAACGACAGTGGTTCGATCGCGTTTACGGATGTTGACCTGACCGACCGCCCGACGGCTAACGAGGTGACTAAATCGGTCACCGCGATCCGTGCTGATGGCAGTACGCCTTTGGGGCTGACGGATACACAGCAGGCGGCAATAGAAGCCGCTTTCAGTCTTACGCCGGCCGTTGCTAATGGTAACGACGGCAGTATTAACTGGGATTACACTATCGCGGTGGCGGATTTGGACTTTCTGGCTAAGGATGAAGTCGTAACGGCGGTATTCACCGTGACGGTTAATGATGGTCATGGCGGGCTTGTTGCTCAAGACGTGACCGTGACACTGACCGGCAGCAACGACCTGCCGTTAGTAATAGCGACGGATGTTAACGGCAGCATCATAGACGGCACTCGTCTTAACGACAGTGGTTCGATCGCGTTTACGGATGTTGACCTGACCGACCGCCCGACGGCTAACGAGGTGACTAAATCGGTCACCGCGATCCGTGCTGATGGCAGTACGCCTTTGGGGCTGACGGATACACAGCAGGCGGCAATAGAAGCCGCTTTCAGTCTTACGCCGGCCGTTGCTAATGGTAACGACGGCAGTATTAACTGGGATTACACTATCGCGGTGGCGGATTTGGACTTTCTGGCTAAGGATGAAGTCGTAACGGCGGTATTCACCGTGACGGTTAATGATGGTCATGGCGGGCTTGTTGCTCAAGACGTGACCGTGACACTGACCGGCAGCAACGACCTGCCGTTAGTAATAGCGACGGATGTTAACGGCAGCATCATAGACGGCACTCGTCTTAACGACAGTGGTTCGATCGCGTTTACGGATGTTGACCTGACCGACCGCCCGACGGCTAACGAGGTGACTAAATCGGTCACCGCGATCCGTGCTGATGGCAGTACGCCTTTGGGGCTGACGGATACACAGCAGGCGGCAATAGAAGCCGCTTTCAGTCTTACGCCGGCCGTTGCTAATGGTAACGACGGCAGTATTAACTGGGATTACACTATCGCGGTGGCGGATTTGGACTTTCTGGCTAAGGATGAAGTCGTAACGGCGGTATTCACCGTGACGGTTAATGATGGTCATGGCGGGCTTGTTGCTCAAGACGTGACCGTGACACTGACCGGCAGCAACGACCTGCCGTTAGTGATAGCGACGGATGTTAACGGCAGCATCATAGACGGGACTCGCCTGAACGACAGTGGTTCGATCGCGTTTACGGATGCTGACCTGACCGACCGCCCGACGGCTAACGAGGTGATTAAATCGGTCACCGCGATCCGTGCTGATGGCAGTACGCCTTTGGGGCTGACGGATACACAGCAGGCGGCAATAGAAGCGGCTTTCAGTCTTACGCCGGCCGTTGGCAATGGTAACGACGGCAGTATTAACTGGGATTACACTATCGCGGCGGCGGATTTGGACTTCCTGGCTAAGGATGAAGTCGTAACGGCGGTATTCACCGTGACGGTCAATGATGGTCATGGCGGGCTTGTTGCTCAGGACGTGACCGTGACACTGACCGGCAAAAATGATGTGCCGTTAGTGATAGCGACGGATGTTAACGGCAGCATCATAGACGGCACTCGTCTTAACGACAGTGGTTCGATCGCGTTTACGGATGCTGACCTGACCGACCGCCCGACGGCTAACGAGGTGACTAAATCGGTCACCGCGATCCGTGCTGATGGCAGTACGCCTTTGGGGCTGACGGATACACAGCAGGCGGCAATAGAAGCCGCTTTCAGTCTTACGCCGGCCGTTGCTAATGGTAACGACGGCAGTATTAACTGGGATTACACTATCGCGGTGGCGGATTTGGACTTTCTGGCTAAGGATGAAGTCGTAACGGCGGTATTCACCGTGACGGTTAATGATGGTCATGGCGGGCTTGTTGCTCAAGACGTGACCGTGACACTGACCGGCAGCAACGACCTGCCGTTAGTAATAGCGACGGATGTTAACGGCAGCATCATAGACGGCACTCGTCTTAACGACAGTGGTTCGATCGCGTTTACGGATGTTGACCTGACCGACCGCCCGACGGCTAACGAGGTGACTAAATCGGTCACCGCGATCCGTGCTGATGGCAGTACGCCTTTGGGGCTGACGGATACACAGCAGGCGGCAATAGAAGCCGCTTTCAGTCTTACGCCGGCCGTTGCTAATGGTAACGACGGCAGTATTAACTGGGATTACACTATCGCGGTGGCGGATTTGGAATTCCTGGCTAAGGATGAAGTCGTAACGGCGGTATTCACCGTGACGGTTAATGATGGTCATGGCGGGCTTGTTGCTCAAGACGTGACCGTGACACTGACCGGCAGCAACGACCTGCCGTTAGTAATAGCGACGGATGTTAACGGCAGCATCATAGACGGCACTCGTCTTAACGACAGTGGTTCGATCGCGTTTACGGATGTTGACCTGACCGACCGCCCGACGGCTAACGAGGTGATTAAATCGGTCACCGCGATCCGTGCTGATGGCAGTACGCCTTTGGGGCTGACGGATACACAGCAGGCGGCAATAGAAGCGGCTTTCAGTCTTACGCCAGCCGTTGGCAATGGTAACGACGGCAGTATTAACTGGGATTACACTATCGCGGCGGCGGATTTGGACTTCCTGGCTAAGGATGAAGTCGTAACGGCGGTATTCACCGTGACGGTCAATGATGGTCATGGCGGGCTTGTTGCTCAGGACGTGACCATGACACTGACCGGCAGCAATGATGTGCCGACTATTACAGCGGATGCCGCCAGTGGAATTTCTGAACTGACTGATGCGAGTGCGCAGGCTTTAAGTGATAGCGGCACGGTTAGCTTTACCGATATTGATAATACGGATTTGATTGATATCACCTTTGAATCTAATAATGATATTGCTTGGAGTAATGGTACGTTAGACGATGTGTTGGCAACAGCATTGGTTACAGGCTTCGGTGTCGGAATAAATGACTCAGCAGCACCAGGCAACACAGAGTGGAGTTATGATGTCAGTGGGCATAATCTTGACTTTCTGAGTGCTGGCGATACTGTCAATTTTAGCTACACAGTAACAGCAACAGATAGTCAGGGAGCAATTGCTACCGATACTGTTGAATTTATTATTACTGGCACCAATGACATCCCAGAGGTAACTTCTCGTCAACTAACGGATAATGAAACTGTTATACAAATGGGAGATGATTACTTACTGGATATTAGTTCTCTATTTAGCGATAAAGATTCTGGGGACAGTTTTGATAATTTAGAACTATTGATCGCAGGGCTGCCAGTTGGCGTTAGCTATAATGCAGAAACGGGTATTATTTCAGGTGCACCGCGCGAGCCGGGTAAGTTTATTATTGTTCTGACTGCGTTCGATACCGAAGGCGCAAGTGTCACTCGCTCCTTTGAATTAACCGTGACTGCGGTAGTACAGGATGATGGCGTTGCAACTGGCGGTGATTCAACACCTCCGCCCGCTCCAGAAAATGATACTCAGTCTGTCGAATCTGGTTTCTCTGCTGTACCCGATGGCTTGGTCAACAATGGTGGTAGTTCAGATCCCTCAGGTACTGGCGGTTTTATGGGGAATAAGACACTTGCTGGAGATGCTGAGCCGATAAACGAAGGAACAGCTGCAGATCAAGCAACTGAGCAAGTGATTCTGGCTGAAGGGGGAGTGCTAGTCGTTGAAAATCAAAGTCAAGATGGTCGAACCAGCATAAGCTCATCTGTTGATGTCACTGTCAGTGATTCTGGAGAAGTGATCTTTAATGATGTTCAACAGGGAGCGTTTAGTTTTGTTTCTTTAGCTGTGGTCGTTATTGAAAATGTGGCGGATAATGAGTTATTCATTGATATTGCAGATACGAGTCAAAATTCTTCTAAAAATTACACTGGTACTTTGGGCAGTGGTGAGGGTCTACCTGGATGGGTGACACTTGATCCTACGACGGGCTCTATTACTATTAACAATCCTCCTTTAGATCAAAAAGAAGTTACCATTCGTATTGAAACAGTTGATGCTGATAACAATAAGCGGGTGTTGGAACTCAAGCTGAATCTTGACGAGTTGCTTAAACGTCAACAAATCAATGCTGAATCTGATCTTAATGAAAACAATCAGGCACAGACTGAATTTTTACCTTTAAATGGCCAGATGGAAGCTGAATTACTGGCCAGAGATCAATATGGTGATAATCTGATGGCATTATTGCATTCGGCATAAAGACATACTGTCCGTGAAACGGTTGCATCCCTGTCGGGATTGCAGCAAAAACTGCGCAAGGCATCTGACCTTGCGCAGTTGTTTTATACATTTGCCAAGCTTGGCAAAAGGAAACATTATGAGTGAAACGGTTGCATTCCTGTCGGGACTGCAGCAACAACAGCGCAAGGCATCTGACCTTGCGCTGTTGTTTTATACATTTACCAAGCAAAGGCATTATTGCCTTTGGCATAAGGAAACACTGTGAGTGAAACGGTTGCATCCCTTTTAGGATTGGAACAACAACTGCGCAAGGCATCTGATCTTGCGCAGTTGTTTTATACTTTGGTCAATCAAATGGATAGTTGCGTACCTTATACGCAGGCGTTGCTGTTGGTTGGTAAAAATCTACAACATACTCAGATTGTTGCAGCATCTGATATTCCAACGGTTGATTATACTTCGCCCTTGATAAGTTGGGCTGAACGGTTAAGTAAAGAACTGATTGCCGCTGGTAATGCAAGGCAACAGCAAGTTATCAGGCCTAATGACTGCAGTGATGAATTGTCGGCTGAGTGGAAAACATTAGGGTTACCCTCCTTCCTTTTATGGCAGCCATTACCCGTGGAAGCCCTTGATAATGAGCCTGCTGGCGCATTGTTGCTGTTTAGGGAAAAACAGTTTTCTAAAGCCGAAACAGGTCTCTGCCAACATATAGGAGGCAGTGCCGGGCATGCCTTGTTTGCTTTGCGTCGTCAACAACCCTTGCGCGGAGTTATACCGCATTTAAAACAACGCAAAGTACTGTTTGCTGCACTCTTTATTATCGGTCTGATGTTACTCATGCCCGTTAGGTTAAGCACCTTAGCACCTGTTGAAGTTGTTGCCAAAAACCCCTATGTCGTTGCATCGCCGCTTGATGGTGTTGTTGAAAAAATTGAGGTAACACCAAATCAGCTGATTAATAAGGGAGATCTGCTTGCACAGTTGGAGACTAATCAGCTTAAAAGTGAGGAATCCATTGCTTATCAGGCATTGCTGGTTGCCAAAGCAGAGTTGAAAACAGTTCAGCAAAGTAGCTTTATGGATCCTCGCCAAAAAGCTCGTATTGCAGAACTTCAATCACAGGTGAAATTAAAATCTATACAATGGCAATATCTGGGTGAGCGTTTGTCGCGTGCGGCTATTTTATCGGAAATCTCTGGCGTAGCAGTACTTGATGATCCTGGCGAGTGGAAGGGCAGGCCGGTTAAAATTGGTGAACGTATTTTGCTGGTGGCAGATCCTGCTCAGGTAGAGTTTGAAGTGATGTTACCGGTTAAGGACTCTATTTCATTATTACCCGGCACCGATGTGCGCATTTTTCTGGATAATGATCCTTTTAATCCCTGGGCTGCACAACTCAAACATGCGGCCTATCAACCACGTCCCACAGCTGATCAGCAAATGGCTTATAAGCTGGTGGTTAGTCTTAATGCCCATAAAGGTAAACCCCCTCGGATTGGCCTGCATGGAACGGCTAAAATTTATGGCGAGCAGGTCAGTTTGTTCTTTTATCTGTTCCGCCGTCCGGTCACAACTTTTAGACAGTGGTTAGGGTGGTAGAGCCGGGTTTACCTGCTCTTAGGCAGGATCTGAAATTATTGCCCGGATCCCATGATGAAGATGGTGCTCCTCGTTGGCTGCTATATGACAGTGTCCGCAATTGCTATTTTACTCTGGCAGAATCGGCACTGGATCTGATTCGTTATTGGTCTCCAGGTGTGACTGCTGATCTGATGTCACAGGATCTTGAAAGCCGGAAATTATTCTATGATTCAACAGAAATTCGTGCATTTGCTGATTTTTTGATTGTTAATCATCTGGTGGCGGCTCGTTCTAAAGAGGCTTGCGATTATTTTTCAAAGCAGAAGAATGCCAGACGTAAGGGGATTTGGAGCTGGATGCTGCACAATTATCTTTTTGTACGGATCCCGTTACTGCGACCGGATCCTTTACTCAGTAAAATGGTGCCCAAGCTTGCTTGGTTATTTAGCCCTAAAACGCATTGGACATTATTACTATTAGGGCTGCTGGGCGCATTACTGGTATTGCGACAATGGGACACTTTCAGTTCAACTTTTGTTTATTTCTTTAGCTTTGAAGGAATGATCCTCTATGCCTTGACCCTTGTTGTGGTGAAAAGTGCTCATGAGTTTGGTCATGCACTGGTTGCACACCGGTTAGGATGCAGAGTTGCCTCAATGGGGGTGGCATTGTTAGTTATGTTACCGATACTGTATACGGACACGACTGATGCATGGAAACTGCGCTCTAAAAGGGATCGTCTGAGCATTGTCACGGCAGGGGTACGGACCGAGCTGTATCTGGCTCTGTTTGCCACTTTTATGTGGTCCGTCTTGGCGGATGGTCCATGGCGTAGTGCCGCATTTTTTGTTGCAACGACCAGCTGGGTGACCTCATTGCTGGTGAATATAAGCCCTTTTCTTAGGTTTGATGGTTATTATGCGCTTTCAGATCTGCTGGGTATTGAAAACTTGCAGCAGCGGGCATTTGCACTGGGTCGTTGGCAACTTCGTCGATTTCTTTGGGGGATTGATGATCCCCTTCCCGAACCGCATCCTAGATCGCGGGCGAGGTTGTTAATTGTGTATGCCTGGTGTGTCTGGGTATACCGTTTTTTTCTTTTTCTTGGCATTGCACTGTTGGTTTACCATTTCTTTTTTAAGGTATTGGGGCTCCTGCTTTTCGCTGTCGAACTTATTTGGTTTATTGTTATGCCGGTTGTTAGAGAGCTTAAAATATGGCGACAACGTCATGCTGATTTTAATTTTACGCCATTGCGTTTACTGGGGTGGGCATTGCCTGTTATTGCTTTTATTTTTGCAATACTGCCTTTGCCGACAGAGGTTTCCATTCCAGCAGTTATCAAGGCTGAATATTCTCAATTTCTATTTGCACCCGAAGCCGCACAGGTTGATACGCTTTATGCCGATATAGGTGAACAGGTGCAGACTGAGCAATTATTATTACGTCTGAAAGCGCCAGAGCTGGAGAATGCTATCCGTCAAATCAAGGAGAAGTTGCAGTTGGCAGAGCTTCTGCTCTCAAGGCAGGCCACTTCATTTGAAGAAAGAGAGCAACAAGTCAATAATCGGGAACGGATCAGGCAACTCCAAGTGCAGTTAGCGGGATTTTATAGCAGACAACAATTACTTGAAATTCGGTCTCCTTACTCTGGATATCTATCAGCGATGGAAATACTTAGGCCGGAGCAATGGGTTGGTAAAGATCAATTGTTGCTAACCTTGGTTGACCCGGAATCTCTTAAAATAGAAGGGTTTGTCGATGAGCGCGATCTTAACCTTTTATCGATAGGCAGCAGCGGCGTTTTTATCAGTAATTCAGGTGAAGATAAGGGTATTCCTGTCATTTTGGAGGATATTGATATCAGTGCTATTGCCTCGCTTCCTTACCCTGAGTTAGGGTCTGGCACAGGCGGTTCAGTGGCTGTTCGTTATACAGATAAGAAACTAATTCCAGAAATGGCTCATTATCGGATCAGTGTCAGCCTTGATAAACGGCCAGATGCCGACAGAGAATTTCTGCGTCAGCCAGGTATACTGGTTATAGAAGGAAAGAAACAAAGTTGGTTATGGAAACAGTGCAAGCGAATTATATCGATTGCCTTTAGAGAATCTGGATTTTAATCAACATTGATGCTGTCGATGGTTGTGGGGCATTCACCCCTTTTTTATGATTCATTGAACTTATTAAAAATGAAAATAAATGTCTGTTTTTTCCGTTTTTTTTGAAAAAAAGGGCACAAAAAAATATTTAATCAGTAAAGTGCTGAAGCTAAACCCGTTTAGAATTAAACCTTCATAGATGAAGCGTGCTGGCATTGAGCGCAAAATCCATGAACTTCTAATACCTTATTGGTTATTTGAAAACCAGATTGTTTAGCCTGCTGAGCAAAAGCATCATCAATCACAGGATCGCTTAATTCAATTACTTTTTTGCAACTATCACAAATTAATAACTGCATCGGGTGCTCACAGCCAAAATGAGCACACATAAGGTAAGCATTTAAGGATTCAATGCGATGAATAAAATGGTTCTCTAACAGAAACTCTAAAGCGCGATAGATGGTAGGCGGTTTAGCATTTTCTTCATGTTGTTTTAATCGTTCCAGCAAATCATAGGCGCTTACCGCCCCTTTTTGTTCAGCCATCAGTAGAAATACCTGTTGGCGTATTGGCGTGAATCTGATTCGTTTTTGTTTACAGATATCGGTAGCGCGTCGTAATAGAGATTCTTGCATAAAGATGCTCGCGATAATTAAATTTTATTTGGAATAATGCCTGATATTAACATAAGCAGTAATATTTCTATGTTGATTAGACAAAATTGTTTTTTGTGTCCATGCGGTCATTTAATGTAAGTGCATTTATTTAACTTATCTTCTTCTGTCCGATCCCACTGTATTTATTATTTATTTCAGTTTGCACTAAATTAAAGGTGTTATTGCTCGTAGATCTGTCGGTAATGCAAGGAGAGAGCAAATGTTGAATAATGAGAGTATACCCGTTCATTGTTATTATTCCCGCAATAGTGCGAAACGAGATTTTTTTGTTGGTGATAGTCATGGAAAATATTCACTTTTGATGCAACCTCTCAAGAAGATTAGCTTTGATCTGAGTGCCGATCGATTATTCTCCGTAGACAATATTATTGACCGGGGAGAAGGGTCTTTTAACTGCCTAAAACTGGCGAAAAAAGAATGGTTTATTCCTGTTCTGGGTAACCACGAGCAATTTTTACTCAAGATGGAAAACGCTCATCTTATAACAAAATCAATTGTTATTTAAATGGTGCTGTTTGGTGGGAGGCATTAAATGAGGAGCAAAGGATATGAGCAAAGCGCATTGTCGAAAGAAACTATATTTGACTTTGACGGTTGCAACTCTCGCCGGAGAGGTTGGTGTGACTCATGCTCAATATCCTTTTAATCAATGGCCTGTTAAGAAAAAAGAGATAACCGGTGAGGATTATAAAGAACTGCTGTGGGAGAGACTGTATTAAAAATGACTACAAGCGCTCTTTTGCAGGCGTTGATTTTATTGTCTCGGGTCACACCTCCTTAAGTAAATCCTTTTTAAAAGGTCAGTAATTATTTATTGATACCGGATGCGGGTATCAAGTCAGTCAGGCTCAGCAGGATCCTCATTTGACAATTTGCGAGTTTGCAGACCATAGTATTAAAATAGTGACCCTATCCGAAAGAATGTTCGGCTCATCAAGTATTCAGGTTTTTTGGGGTTCACTCGCTCAAAACACACTCACTAATTCGATTAAGGAACCACTTATGTTCGGTGAAAATAAGGTATACGCACAGTGCAAACTTGATAGTGAAGCTGAAGAACGGGTTTCGGCAGCTGTATAAGCCGCGAAAGATTCATCTTATTTAATCAGTACCCGGATTCAATATTTTTACCCGACTCAATTAATAGAAGTTTAATAGTGGCCAGTTAAAATGGCCTATAGAAAGTTAGGGAGCAGTGTCTGAGCAAGCTTGTATATTTAATCATAAGGAATAATGAAACTATGTTCAAAAAATTATCAAATAAGAAAAAAACACTGATGAGTTTACTGATGATTTCATCAGCAGCAAGTTTTGCTCAGGTTGAAAAAATAGTTGTCGCCCATCGCGGTGCCAGCGGTTATCTTCCTGAGCACAGTATGGAGGCTAAATCGATGGCTTATGCCATGGACGCTGACTACATTGAACAGGATGTAGTGATGAGCAGTGATGATTTCTTAGTCGTACTGCACGATCATTATCTGGATCGTGTTACTAACGTCGCAGATATATACCCTGATCGCCAACGTAAAGACGGCAGATATTACGCTATTGATTTTACTTTGGCAGAAATCAAAGGTCTTAAAATGACCGAAGCATTTAATATTAAAGATGGAGAGCAAACGGCTGTTTACGCACAGCGTTTTCCAATTTGGAAATCTGACTTTAAGGTGCATACTTTAGAAGATGAAATAGAAATGATTCAAGGTTTAAACAAAAGTACAGGTAAAAATATCGGTATCTATCCTGAAATTAAAGCGCCGTGGTTTCATCGACACGAGGGCAAAGACATAAGCGTAGCGGTATTAAAAGTGCTTAAAAAATACGGTTATACCAGTAAAACTGATTTGGTCTACTTTCAGTCTTTTGATGCCGAGGAGTTAAAGCGTATTAAATATGATCTGCTTCCAAAATTGTCTATGGATATCAAGTTAGTGCAGTTAATAGCCGAAACAAGCTGGGATGAAACCATGGTGTATGTCGATGGTAAAGCTATTGCTTATGACTATGACTGGATGTTTAAGCCGGGTGCAATGAAAGAAATAGCTAAATATGCCGATGGTGTGGGCCCCTGGTATCCTATGGTGGTTGCACCCGAGTCGAAAAAAGGGAAGTTAATATTCACCTCTCTTGTTAAGGAAGCACATCAGGCCGGTATGCAGGTTCACCCTTATACCTTTAGGCTGGATGAAGGACAAATTCCAGAGTATGCGCAGGATTTTGAAGAATTCTTAGATATTTTCTATAATAAAGCAGACGTTGACGGGGTATTTAGTGATTACCCGGATCGTGCGGTTAACTTTTTACAAGCACAAAAAAAGTGAGTCTTACCGTTAATTAATAGTAAGCACTTATCAAAATGATAAGTGCTTACTACTTTAGCGCTCCTTTGGAACCACTTCAAATGGAATCTTGTGCGCTTTTAATAATGTAGTGATTTCTTTGGGTGGCGGCCTATTTGTTATCAGCATATCTATTTCCGCTATATTACCCAATTTAACCATCGCATTACGCCCGAATTTTGTATGGTCAACCGCGAGATAGACACTGCGGCTATTTTCTATAATGGCTTTTTTAACCCGCACTTCATGATAATCAAAATCTAATAACGAACCATCATAATCAATCCCGCTGATACCCAAAATACCAAAATCTAAACGGAACTGTTTAATGAAATCCAGCGTCGCCTCACCGACGATACCGCCGTCTTTATTACGCACTTCACCGCCGGCCAGGATAACTTTAAAATCCTCATTGCCCATCAATATAAAGGCTGCATTGATATTATTGGTCACAATCTGTAAATTTTTGTGCGTTTTTGCTAATTCTCGCGCAATGGATTCCGGCGTCGTACCAATATCGATAAACAGTGTCGCACCGTTAGGAATATATTTTACTAAGGCTTCTGCAATGCTGTCTTTTTCGGTTAGCTGCATGGCTTTACGGGTATTATAAGCGGTATTGATAGAGCTCAGCGGGGTCGTTGCGCCACCATGATGGCGGCGTATTTTATTTGCATCGGCCAGTTCATTTAAATCTCGGCGAATAGTCTGAGGACTTACTTTAAAGTGCTCAACAAAGTCCTCGGTACTGACATATCCATTTTTATAGACGAGATCGATGATTTTCTGATGTCTTGTAGTTTGCTTCACGAAACTCTGCTCCTGGTACTGTGAACTTAATTCCCTCATTTTAATGAAATAAGTTTAATGAAATAATTTTACCGTGACGGTGATGAATAGCAATGAAATAACAAGGTTGCTGAGTGATAGAATGGTTATTAGTTTCGAATTGAAAAAAATAGGTTATAAAAGCATGCTTTTATAGTCGAACACTCAATATTATAAGCGATTCTATTGAATTTCGTATGCCTGATAGCAAAAGAATGACTCAAGTGATCATAAACTTAATGCTTTTGGTATAAACCTTTAGTTTTGGCCTTTAATATGGCCGGCTTTGCCTCGCTGATGGTGTCTATTTTAAGACAGATTGGAGACATAAAAGAGTGCCTTCTGACACTCTTTTATAGGTTAATGCTCTCGATATAAGTATTAGTGATGTTTTCTACTAAGCTGTCCTGCACAGCTATTCAATATCTTGATCTGGCATTTCAGCCAATTTCTGTGGACACTTTTTACTGCATGTTTCCAACCAGATTAATGCTGCTAACCTTTAATTGGATCCGCATAAGGTTCGAATAAATGTTCAATGACAGCTTTACCTGCCAATGATGTTTTTTACTTATCACAGTACAGTCTCTACTGTAGTAATTAGAAGTCATTGCAGAAAAAAACACTGCAATGGGCCTTACTGGCTGCACAGAGCCGTATGGAAGTTTTTTCCAGCGATTGATTAAACGATAGTGGTGTTGCGTAAATAAGGGAGCTAAGTTGGGGTAAAGCAACTTGCTGGCAGTTTAAGGTCATGATGATTTGATTTTACATTATTTAAAACCACTCTCACGCAGGCGTTTATAGACGGTATTTCTGCTCACGGATAACTGTGCTGCAGTTTTTGATATATTACAATTAAGCGACTGATATAAAGCTATTATGTTGTTGGTGTTCGAATCCGTTGCAGCTGTTAATGGTTTGTTTTCCTGTCCGACAATTAAAGTCTCACCGTGATTTTCACTTGCTTCCATATCAGTAAAAAAATCATCGGGGAGATGCTCAAAGTCAATCGGTTCATTATCTGACATTGCCTGCGCAATTTGAATAACACTGACCAATTGACGAATGTTACCCGGCCAGGGGTGCCGGTTAAAGCTATCCATGGCACGCTCTGTGATCTCGGTATGCTGTTTATTTTCTGCGTAATATTTCAGGAGAAACTGGATCAATTTCTGGCGGTCGCGGCGATGGCGGAGTGCGGGTAATTCTATATTTAAACCACTTACCCGGTAATATAAATCCTGACGGAAGGTACCTGCTGCGACGGACTCTTTAAGATTGCAGTTGGTCGCGGAAACAAGCTTGAAATCGACGGGATAAGACTCGGTGCTGCCCAGAGGGTTCACCCTGCGCTCCTGCAATACCCGTAATAAACGCGCCTGAACATTGAGTGGCATATCACCAATCTCATCTAAAAATAATGTCCCTTTATCGGCTTTGCGGATTAGTCCTATATAACCTTTACTGCTTGAGCCGGTAAAGGCGCCTTTTTCATAACCAAAAAGTTCCGATTCAACTAACTCCTGTGGAATAGCGGCACAGTTTACGGTAATCAAATTCTGTTTGCTGCGCAGGCTTGAATAATGCATCGCTTTAACAAATACTTCTTTGCCGACACCCGTTTCCCCGGAGATTAAAATAGGAATATTTTTGTCAATAATACGTTTGCTTTGAGCGACAGCTTTCTCCATCACGGGATCACCAAGGTTAAGTTCATCTAACTGAAACCTGTGTTGATCTGATACATGCCTGGCTGATTTCTCGGGCTTAATCTCGGCTCTAAAATCCAATGCTCGGGGTTTTGCCTGTACGGGCTTATGCACTATCCCATGTACTCTGAATTGTTGCGTGGTCACTAAGGGCACCTGAAAACCTTCGGGTTGGTTGACTAACTGACTGACGTTAATCATAAATAGCTGAGAGATATTCACGAGTTTTAAATCACAGCCGAGCATTATTTCTGCCCGGTGATTCGCTGAAATAACCAAACCATTTTCATCAAATACGATTAAGCCTGACCACTGACTATCAATATTCTCGATGCTGGTATTAAAGCGCAGTATAAAATATTCGCCCTTAAAGTGGGAGGTAATCAGTTGATTCTCTACTGCTTGCGACATTATTTTTACTAGCCCTAAGGTATGTGATTCAGGCAGGTAAGTATCAGTTGATATATCGATTACCCCAAGCATCTCGCGGTCTATACCAAAAATAGGGGCGGCTGATCCGGTCATAAAACGGTTGGAAATTAAAAAATGTTCATCCCGCTCAATCTGCACTATGTTGCCGGTTTTCAGCGCAGTACCAATTGCATTTGTTCCTAATGTGGATTCCTGCCAACCACTACCGGGCGTGAATATCTCTTGATTATCGCGCTTAAAGCGCTGATCGCCCCAATTTTGAAGCACGTAACCCTGATGGTCAGCGAGCATTACCTGGCTCTTACTGTTAAGCAGTAAGTTTTCATAATAGGGCAGTACTTCATTATGAGTTGTTGTCAGAAGGCTATGATGTTCATCAAGCAATGAAGACAGCGAGCCACCAGCTAGGCGGTCAATATTTGGCGTTGAATTATGGTTCAGTCCGGACTCTCGACAGCGTTGCCAAGACTGCACTATCATCGTCTCATGTGTCCTATGATGTACTGGTTTTGTGGGCATTTTATTGCTCCCCTATTCTTCATTGTTGCTGTTAAATCATTGTAAGCTTTGTGTCTTGATGTTCGAAAAAGAGCCTATTATGATTACAAACGCGCATCAATACGTTTACATTGATCACGCAATCAGTACAAATTCAGCTGGCGGGTATTTGATTGTAATATTTGCAAGGCAGATCACTTAATTATAAATATTTTATGTTTTTTTTATTTGATTGGTGAATTAGATCACATCGATCCGCTTATTTTTTATTCAAAATGAAAAAGTAGTTTACGAGAAGAAAATAAGCGCATTACAGAAAAAGATTAAAAAAGATAACCCCTCTTAATAGGTTCCTAACCTCAAAAAATTAATTATTACGATTGATTAATACCAACAGAAACAATTATTTTAAAGCAGACTTAAATCCTTCAACTATTGATTTAAATGGGGGCGCCCACTTTTCAATTCAGATCATAATTTTTTTGCTATAAGTGGTCTATTCAATTTCCAAGCTGTGCATAAACAGAAGATAAATATATTTCTTTCTTTACAAGTTGTTCACATTTACTTATAACCTGTTCACGTTTAATTACAATCTGTTCACATTATCTTAACAAAATTGCTCATTAATCAGGTTTATTTATTTTCAAAAAAACAAATAAATATTATTATTATTAATTATCAGTAAGTTACATTTTACCGTGAAAGTTGGCATGAATTTAGCATTGTAGTGTGAGAATTGGCAAAATTGCACAGAACATAAATTTTTGTCTCACTGTTAATCAAAATGGAGATTATCGCCTATGTCCCTGACATTGGAAAATGTAACCCAGATAGTAGATGGCCAGTATTATATTAATAATGCCAACCTGACTTTTGAAGCTGGCTCTTTTAATGTACTGCTTGGCCGCACCTTATCTGGAAAAACGAGCTTAATGCGTTTAATGGCCGGATTGGATAAGCCGACTTCAGGCCGAGTGCTGATGAATGGAATTGATGTAAGTGGTGTGCCAGTGCGCAAACGTAACGTATCAATGGTTTATCAGCAATTCATCAACTACCCAAGCATGACAGTGTTTGACAATATCGCCTCTCCGCTGCGTTTAGCTAAAGAATCGGAAGCTGTCATCAAACAGAAAGTGATAGAAATTTCCGATATGCTGCAAATTACTCAGTTTCTTTCGCGCATGCCTCTAGAATTGTCGGGAGGACAGCAGCAACGCACCGCGATGGCGCGTGCATTGGTAAAAGATGCCGATATTATTTTATTTGACGAGCCCCTCGTTAACTTGGATTATAAACTGCGCGAAGAGTTGCGTGAAGAGATGCGCGAATTATTTGCTCGGCGCAACACTATTGCTGTGTATGCAACCACCGAGGCTAATGAAGCACTGGCGCTAGGAGGCACGACTACAATATTGCATGAAGGGCAGATTGTTCAGAGCGGTCCAACCGCCGAAACCTATCATAAGCCTTGTAATGTAGTTGCCGCGACGCTGTTTAATGAGCCGCCGATTAACATGATTTCCGGACGTATCACTAAAACCGAAGTCACCTTTGATAACACCGTCCATTTTCCGCGAACCAGCGAGCTTCAGGCTCTGCAGGAAGGCGACTATCAATTTGGAATCCGCCCCAGCCACTTGAGTTTATTACCTAAAAATGACGATGATCTGGAACTTTCAGTTCAGGTCGAAGTTGCTGAAATAAGTGGTTCAGAGACCTTTTTACACGTGCGTAATCCGCATTTTGAAATGGTCCTGCATTTATCCGGTGTGCATAACTATACCGTAGATGAAAAAATTAAAATTTATGTACCCACCCATAAACTCAATGTATTTCATGAGGATGGCCACTTAATCCAGGCATGTAGCCGCAGAGTTGAGGATAATTATCATGGCTGAAATTCACTTAAAATCATTAGCGCATAGTTACAATAGAAATGCGGAAAAACCAGAATACGCAATCCGAGAGATGGATCATGTGTGGCATGACGGAGGTGCTTTTGCGCTATTAGGGCCGTCTGGCTGTGGTAAATCTACCCTGCTTAATATCATTTCCGGTTTATTGAAACCTTCCGATGGTGAAGTGTTATTTAATGGTGTGAAAGTTAATGACATTCTACCGCAAGACCGAAACATTGCTCAAGTATTCCAGTTCCCGGTGGTCTACGACACTATGTCGGTGTTTGATAACTTGGCCTTCCCGTTACGTAATATGGGCGCGGGCGATGCCAAAATTCAATCCAAAGTAAGCGAGATTGCCGAAATACTTGAGCTGACCGATGTACTGAAGAAAAAAGCCGCCAATCTTACCGCCGATGAAAAACAGAAAGTGTCCATGGGGCGCGGTTTGGTACGTGATGATGTATCGGCTATTTTGTTTGATGAGCCGCTGACGGTTATCGACCCGCAGTTAAAATGGAAACTGCGCCGTAAGTTGAAACAGATTCACCAGAAGTTTAAGACCACTATGGTCTATGTGACTCATGATCAGCTTGAAGCCTCTACTTTTGCAGACAAAATCGCCCTGATGTACCAAGGCCAGGTGGTACAGTTCGGTACACCGCGCGAACTGTTCGAGCAGCCTAATCATACTTTTGTCGGTTATTTTATTGGCAGCCCAGGAATGAACTTTTTGGAAGTAAAACGCTGTGAGCAGGGTGTATGTTTGGGTGACAAAATATTTCCACTCAACGATTTAGAGAAACAGGCTCTGCAGATGATCGATTCAAATAACCTGAAGGTGGGTATTCGACCTGAATTTGTACATGTGTGGGATGATGCCGATGATAGTGCTTACCGGGCTGAAGTCGAGTTTGTTGAAGACTTGGGTACCTACAAAATTGTCAGCCTGAGATTGGGTGAGCATTTGATTAAAGCCCGTCTGCAGGAGGATCAGAAAGTCCCTAAAGAACACGCTTTTATCAGTTTCCCTGAGCAGTGGTTAATGCTTTATATCGACGAATTTCTTGTCGCCAAGGATGATCATAATGAAGAAAACTAAATCCAACAAAGCATGGTTCTTAGTTCTACCAGTATTTATATTGGTGGCGTTCAGTGCCATTGTGCCTTTAATGACAGTTGTAAATTATTCCATTCAAGATATTTTTGGGGCTACCCGTTATTTTGTCGGTGTCGAATGGTACCGCGAAATACTGAATGATTCGCGTCTTCAGGACTCATTAGTCCGCCAGTTTGTGTTCTCGGGAAGCGTTTTGCTGATTGAAGTTCCATTAGGGATAGCGGTCGCATTGATGATGCCCAAAGCTGGTAAATGGTCAGTTGTGACCTTGCTGGTATTAGCACTGCCGCTCTTAGTGCCACTTAATGTAGTGGGAACAATTTGGCAAATCTTCGGGCGTGCCGATATCGGATTGTTTGGCTGGGGGCTTAATGCGTTAGGCATGGATTATAACTATGCCGCAAATCCAATGGATGCCTGGTTTACAGTACTTCTGATGGATGTCTGGCACTGGACATCGCTGATAGCTTTATTATGTTATTCAGGTTTGCGTGCTATTCCTGATGCCTATTACCAGGCTGCAAGCATTGACCGTGCCTCAAACTGGGCGGTATTTAGATACATTCAATTACCTAAACTGAAAAGTGTTTTGCTGATTGGGATACTGCTGCGTTTTATGGACAGTTTTATGATTTATACCGAACCCTTCGTATTAACAGGTGGCGGACCGGGTAACTCAACTACTTTCTTAAGTCAGGCATTAACTAAGATGGCGGTTGGGCAATTTGATATTGGACCTGCCGGTGCATTCTCGATCATTTATTTCTTGATCATTCTATTAGTCAGCTGGCTGTTCTATACCGCAATGACCCATGGCGATAGTAAATAATTAACGCAAAGGATGTACTTATGAATAAGAAGAAAACACTGGGGCTTAGCGTATATATTATATTCTTGCTATTGCCTATCTACTGGCTGTTAATGATGTCGTTTAAGGATAATTCAGAGATATTAGGTGGCTTAAGTTTTTGGCCTGATACTTTCACCTTTGACAACTACATGACTATCTTTACCGATCCTACATGGTATACGGGTTACCTTAACTCTATCTATTATGTAGCACTGAATATGATTATTACGTTAACGGTGGCATTACCTGCGGCCTATGCCTTTTCACGTTATAACTTTATGGGCGACAAGCATCTGTTTTTCTGGTTATTGACCAACAGAATGTCACCACCTGCGGTATTTTTGCTGCCGTTTTTCCAGCTATATTCATCGGTGGGATTGTTTGATACTCACATCGGTGTCGCCCTCGCGCACTGTTTGTTTAATGTGCCCTTAGCGGTCTGGATTCTGGAAGGTTTTATGTCCGGTGTGCCGCGTGAGATTGACGAAACTGCCTATATCGACGGTTACACTTTTCCTAAGTTTTTTGTGAAGATATTTCTTCCCTTAATTCGCTCCGGAATCGGTGTAACAGCCTTCTTTATCTTTATGTTCAGTTGGGTGGAATTATTGTTAGCAAGAACATTGACATCAGTTGACGCTAAACCTATTGCAGCGGTAATGACCCGTACGGTCAGTGCATCGGGTATTGACTGGGGAGTCTTAGCAGCGGCGGGTGTACTGACTATTCTACCTGGCGTAGTGGTTATTTGGTTTGTTAGAAATCACGTGGCGAAGGGCTTTGCTCTTGGCCGTGTATAGGAGAAAAATATGGAATGGATGGCTTGGACTACGCCTTCGGCGCTGTTTTTTGTGGGTATTGGCTCTATTATATTAACCATGGTTTGTTGGGAAATATTAAGTCCTACCGTGCCAACTAAAGGCTTTTTACCGATTATAACTACCCGGGGTGATAGAATTTTTATCAGCTTATTGAGTGCTGCATTTATTCATTTAGGGTTCATAGGATTAACAATGTTGCCGTTATCGGTTCCGTTAATTGTAGCCATAATTTGGCTGTTTATTGTAATGAAATGGGGGTGAAATGACAGAGAGAGTATCGAGGTCCTGACTTAAGGATGTGTGCTGGCACTATTGGGTGCCTACAGTAAAAACTATGCACTTTTAATAATAAAAGGAAGAACATAATGTTAGACAACAAAAAATCAGTATTTAAGCTTGGTCGTTTAAGCGTTGCTTTGTTGATCGCTGGATGTAGCAGTATGGTAATGGCAGATAAGTTTAGTGATGCTGCCCAAAACTGGGTTGGCAGTGAATTTACCCCATCAACGCTCACTGAAAAGCAGCAAATGAATGAAATGAGCTGGTTCACTGAAGCGGCAAAGCCTTATCGTGGTATGGAAATCAATGTTGCTTCAGAGACGCTTACAACTCACGAATACGAGTCTAAAACCTTAGCCAAAGCCTTTTTTGAGATCACTGGCATTAAAGTAAATCATGATTTGATTCAAGAGGGTGATGTGGTTGAAAAATTACAAACTCAAATGCAATCAGGGATCAATATTTATGATGCGTATGTCAATGACTCGGACTTAATCGGTACCCATTTCCGTTACGGTAAAGTTGTGCCAATCAGTGATTTTATTGCTGGTGAAGGTAAAGCGGTTACCAACCCAGACTTAGATCTACAAGATTTTATTGGTTTGGATTTTACGACTGGCCCAGATGGAAAAGTCTATCAACTACCTGATCAACAATTTGCAAACTTATATTGGTTCCGTGCAGATTGGTTTGCAGATGAAGATCTTAAAAAGAGATTCAAAGCCGAATACGGTTATGAATTAGGGGTGCCGGTAAACTGGTCAGCCTATGAAGATATTGCAGAATTCTTTACTGTAAAAGTGAAAGAAATTGACGGTGAACGTGTTTATGGACACATGGATTACGGTAAAAAAGATCCTTCTTTAGGATGGCGTTTTACGGATTCGTGGTTATCCATGGCAGGGGCAGGCGACAAAGGTCTTCCTAATGGTTTACCCGTTGATGAATGGGGAATTCGTGTAGAAGGTTGTAATCCTGTTGGTTCAAGTGTGTCACGTGGCGGCGCAACTAATGGACCTGCTGCTGTGTATGCAACAGCTAAATACGTAGAATGGCTTGACAAGTATGCCCCACCTGAAGCACCTGGCATGACCTTTGGTGAAGCAGGACCGGTACCCGCTCAAGGAGCAATTGCGCAGCAAATATTCTGGTATACTGCCTTTACTGCTGATATGACTAAACCTGGACCCGTAGTAAATGAAGATGGTACGCCAAAATGGCGTATGGCTCCATCACCACTCGGACCCTACTGGGAAGAGGGTATGAAGGTAGGTTATCAGGATACAGGCGCGTGGACTTTCTTAAAATCTACACCAGTTGACCGTCGTAAGGCTGCGTGGTTATATGCGCAATTTGTCGTGTCTAAATCAGTTTCTCTGAAAAAGACAATTGTTGGCTTAACACCTATTCGTGAATCCGATCTGAATTCACAGGAAATGACCGACTTGGCACCTAAGCTAGGTGGCCTAGTTGAATTTTACCGCAGTGATGCACGTGAGCAATGGACTCCAACGGGTACAAATGTGCCTGATTATCCTAAGCTTGCGCAATTATGGTGGCAGTATGTTTCTGAAGCCGCTAGTGGTGAAAAAACAGCACAACAAGCTATGGATGGTTTAGCCGCAGCTCAAGATAAAGTGATGGAGCGTTTAGAACGTGCTAACGCTCAAGGTGAATGTGGTCCTAAACTTAATCCTGAGAAAGATCCTCAGTATTGGTTAAGCCAGCCTGGTGCACCTAAAGCTAAGTTACCTAATGAAAAACCACAAGGTAAAACGATCGCTTACAAAGATCTGATCGCTGGTTAATTAACTAAGATATGATCATAACTAAACCGGCCTTTGTGCCGGTTTTTTATTTTTAAGCTGTTATTTTTAAATTCAAATGGACTTTCAGGCTGAATGTCCATTTGAATTTATTTTCCAAGGGATTGGCTGTTGATTTAATAATGCAGCTATTCCCTGGGCTGCTTGACTGGTGAACAGCAGATAAATTGTAGATATTCTCTAAATTTACTCTCGCATTAGGGCCGAATTTTATATGCTCACCCGCGAGTTATACTAAAAGAATTAAGTTTATGATTATTTTATTAATACGTTTGGTATAAGCATGTGATGTCGGGGAGTGGATTGAACGACAGTTCAGCTCGTAGGGTGCGCTTCAGCACCGATTGTGGCTGCTTGCGGTGCATAGAATGCACCCTACCGATCATATAATACCAAGAGCATTAATTATGATTACTTGCTTTTAAGGCAAAATTTACGCTCACCAAGCTGTCAGAATGAATTTGAATAGTAAATCTGATTAACTTTATTAATGCGTTTGGTATAAATACTCTGTTCAAGAGATTGAATCGACATAACAAATTAATTAATGGATTATGTTATAGGTAGGGTGCGCTGTTCCATCGCCAATGTATTGCATAAATCAGGCAATTAAATTCGATAATTTAGCCAATTTTTTTATTTAAAGATTATGTACATATTAGTGAGTTAATCAAGTTGGTCGAGGATGGAATAACTTTAGGCATCAGGTAGAAGAGGTAAACACACTCTGCCAAAGGGAGTGGGGTAGTTGTGCAACCATGATGGCGGGTATTTTATTTGTATTGGCCAGTTCATTTAAATCTTAACCAATAGTCTGAGGACTTACTTTAAAGTGCTAAACACAGTCATAGATACTGACATCTCCATTTTTCTGCAGGAGGGTGATGATTTTCTGTCATTTGCTTGAATAAACACCGCTTCTGGTTCTGTGTACTTAATTCTGTCAGTTTAATGACATAACAATGTTGCTGAGTGATAAAATACTTATTTGTTTTGAATTGAAACAAAGAGGAGATTAAAGCCTGCTTTTACAGATGAACACTCGATATTATGGGCAATCTGATTAAATCTTAATGCCATCAATATGGCGGGCTATCGACTTGCTGATAGTGATTTTGAGGCAGATTGAAGATACAAAAAAGAGTGTCCTAAGACACTCTTTTTGAGGTTAATACTGGCTATATTAGTTAGTGATATTTTCTACTGATATAAAGTCTAATGCAGTTATTCAAAATCTTCGTCATGCATTTCGGCCCATGCCTGCGTGCATTTTACTGCGCGTTTCCAACCACGGTAACGTTGCTTGCGTTTAACCGGATCCGCATGAGGTTCGAATGTCTGTTCAATGACGGCTTTACCTGCAAGCTCTTCCAAGCTCTCCCAGTAACCGACAGCAAGACCGGCGAGATAAGCGGCTCCCAGTGCTGTTACTTCGGAGACAGCGGGGCGCTGAACCGTAGTATCTAATACATCGGACTGGAACTGCATTAAAAAGTTATTCGCTACGGCGCCACCATCAACACGCAACGCAGACAGCTTAATACCAGAATCGGCCTGCATTGCATCGAGCACATCACGCGTTTGGTAGGCAATACTTTCTAATGTTGCGCGAATAATATGGTTTGAATTTACGCCGCGTGTTAAACCGACGATAGTGCCTCGTGCATAGGGGTCCCAATAAGGCGCGCCTAAGCCTGTAAATGCCGGCACCACGTAAACACCGTTTGAAGAATCAACTTTAGTTGCAAAGTATTCAGAATCTTTGGCATCGGCGAGTAATTTCATTTCGTCCCGCAGCCACTGAATAGAAGCGCCACCCATAAACACCGCACCTTCCAATGCATATGAGGCTTCGCCTTTCGGGCCGCAGGCCAAGGTTGTTAACAGACCGTTGCTCGAGGTTACTTTCTCTTTACCGGTATTCATTAATAAGAAGCAGCCCGTGCCATAGGTATTTTTAGCCTGACCTTTCTCGACACACATATGACCATATAACGCCGCCTGTTGATCACCGGCAATACCCGCAATAGGAATACGTGTACCGCCAACGCCACCAATGTTGGTCTGACCGTAAACTTCCGATGAGCTCTTTACCTCAGCCATCATAGAGAGCGGAATACCTAATATTTTCAGGAGTTTTTCATCCCATTTTAAGGTATTAATATTAAACAGCATAGTGCGCGAAGCATTGGTATAGTCAGTGACGTGTACGTGCCTCTGGGTCATTTTCCAAACTAACCAGGTATCAACGGTACCAAACATTAACTTACCTGCTTCAGCATCTTCGCGGGCGCCTTCAACATTATCTAATATCCATTTAATTTTGGTACCGGAGAAGTAGGGGTCAAGCACCAGACCGGTGTTTTCACGGATATAGTCTTCTAAACCAGGCTGTTCTTTTAGTGCATCACAGATAGAAGCCGTACGACGGCACTGCCACACAATCGCATTATAGACAGGTATGCCTGTCTCTCTATTCCAGACAATGGTTGTTTCACGCTGATTAGTAATACCGATGGCAGCTATTTGATCACTGCGAATGCTTTCTTTCGCTAATATTTCAGTTAATACCGCACTTTGTGTTGCATAAAGTTCCATCGGATCATGCTCAACCCAACCGGCCTGTGGATAGATTTGTTTGAATTCACGTTGAGAAACACTGACGATATTTGCATCGTGGTCAAGAATAACAGCGCGAGAACTGGTGGTACCTTGGTCCAATGCAACAATGTATTTTTTATCTGTCATAATATTGTCCTTTGTCTATAAATTGGTTAATTGTAATTTGTCTGACTACTGATTCGTTAATTAAACCTCTACTGACTATGCTTTTATCTTTATCAGGCCTTTTACTTGCTTCAGCTTCTTGATCGTTACATTGGTTTGGAATTGTGCTGCTGTGACCGACGTTTGCTAAATATTGTGCAATCATTTTCGAATAAGCCCGGCTGGTGAAGTAAGTAAATAACTTAGGATCCAAATCACTCGCCAGATTTATCACAAAACCCGTTCGCGGGTCTAAAGAAGGGCCGATAACTGCAACTACAAGACCGATTAAAAGAGGGCATTACACCCTGCGGTGCACCGTTGCTTTGATTATTGAGCGCTAAAATAGCGAATATAATTACAGCAGTAATGAAAAATTTGATTGAAAATGTGCCAAGAATAAAGAATGACGGGAGCGGGTAGGTTGAGAAAATACCGGCAGTTGATAATGCCGCCTCACTATTGTGTAAAAAGCCGTGAGCTATTTCATCGTCAGTAAACAGATTGCTGAAAGCATAAATTAAAGCTGCACTACAAAATGTGGCTGCCAGTTGCGCAGCTATATAAAGGTAAGACTTTTCTTTTTCAAAACCAAGAAAAGCAGCCAGCGTGATGGTCGCTGCAGGATTTATATGCGCACCAAAAATACCGGCAGTACAGCATATGGCACCGCTCATATCCAACATGATACTGATTTTCCATTGGCCAAAACTTACCCCTGTTAACACTAGCGTGGCAATACAACCGACAACAAAAAATATCAGCAGGCCCGTGCCTATAAGCTCGCGATGCATTACCCCCTGCAGTGTATATTGCCTTTGGATATGATCTTTATTTAAGGTTAATGCATTCTATATTGCGCAAATGTACGTTATTTTAACATTTATGAAACATATAAGGCTTAAAAATGAGCGTTCGAGCACGTTAATGTTCTAATTAGAAGGCTGTGTTTTTTATGTAAACACGCTTTAAATTCGCTGTGACCCGATCGTTACAGGATTGCTCGATAAATGCACTACTGCGCTGCTGATTTTTAGACCGGGGTAATGTTTTTATTTGCTTGCTGTTTTGCATAACAGACAGAATATTTTTATTTCTGGGTATTGTTATTTTTTTATTGGTGTTGCTGTGAAACATTGGTGACTTTTATCTTATTGTTATTTATGTATTTTTTATGTACCAAGTATGAAGTTGATCAAACGTTGCAGCTCGCGTTTTTAGTCTAAATAGAAAAAGACAGTTGTGCTGCTGCGGGTAAATAGCAACGGCTCTGCAGTAAGCCCTTTATTAATAGTGATAGCGCTCTTTCAGCATATTATATATGGGGATTAAGGCTGATACTGTGTACCTGATAGTTCTGTAGAACGATATAGGAATGATCCTATTGGTTCACTGATAAGTTCGTTCGAGTATCATTTATGGTTTTGTGACCCGCTCAAAGACCTGCCAGGCGGTTTCCTCTTTACCGTAGCATTTTTCAATACTCTAAAATCGGCTCTGCTGCAGAGAAAAAACTTGAAACAATAATTAGAAATAAAAGTATTATATTGGATTTTATTTAACGTAAGCTTAATAAAGGTTAATTTGCAGGAAAAAAATCAGGCGTAAGATCTACCGCTAAATAAGCAGCCGTTTCTAGTGGCAGTTTTTTTGCTATCCGCAATCCCAAAAATCAACTTAACTTTTCAGCAACCTGTGGCAAAGGCCGATTCTGAACAGATTAACTTAACTCATTCTGCTAATTTGTAAGCGCTGATGACAATAGGGCCCGAATGTACATAGATTCAGATCTAATAATGCCATTGAAAGCTTGAACGGTTTTTATTTATAATAGCAGTTCACTCAGTAGGAAAAAAGCTGATCGAGTTGAGCCTAAGGCGATAAAAGAAGGCTTGTTATTTAATGCAGAGGATAAAGCTGCCCGCTTACGGGTGACTAAGATCGGGCTGATTTTTATTGCGATAGACAGAGAATGGTGGCTTACTGAAAACAAAAAATCCCCTTCCTTTCGGTCGGGGATGATCGATATCACATACTCAGTCGAATATTCAAACGCGGCTTTTCTGCAGGCGATAACCGAGGATAGCGCATAGAAAGCCAATAATAACCATCACCGCCAACACCCAGTTTGGACTATAGAAAGTGTAGTGCAGGTTCCAGCCAAGGGCATTCAGCAACAGCGAGAACTGCGTGGGGGCGCCTACTAGATAACCGCCAAGTGTACCGGTGGTCCCAAACAACAACCCGCCAGTGAGTGCCAGAATCAGCAGTGCCCAGCGCCGAGTGCCGTCGAAAGCTGACTTACCGCCCTGCCAGACCAGCACGGTGAGCATAGTGAAGAGTCCGAATGACCACAACGCCATCAGTATATGGTTACGGGTCAAGGAACTCGTCATACTGCCCTCAATCGGCCAAATATTGATGCCGGTGCCGATACTCGCCAGTGCGCCCAGTAAGCTTAATATCAGTACAGGCAGCAGTGCGGCGCGGCTGAGTTCGGCCAAACGCCCGGAAAACAACGCACCAACGATGATCATTAAGGTCGCTAGTGACCATAAACCGATGGGAAAATGAATCAGCATAAAGTGAAGACCTGTCATGAGCGTGCTCCTTTTTTAGTGTTTCGGAAGGCGGGTAGAAGCGCCAGCGTAATACCTAGCATGGCGAACAGCCCGGCTAGCAGGGTCAATTGCCATTGGTGGATAATTTTATCATTGAATTCCATTTCCACACCGTGTATTGCCAGGACCTTTTCGCTGTGGCGAGGGCGGACCGGCTTACCGGCGGCGATATCTTCAGCGCCGGGATGTGCCTTGCTGGTCAATAGTGGCCAGTTAACTTGGCCAGGATAAAACAGGGTCATATCGAACCATTCCTGAGACCAGTCTGGGCTATCGCCCTGGAATGCCATAGCAGGGAAGTCAGCGTCGCGGCCAAGCCCAACAGTGTAGGGCATGGAAACATAGTGCCAACGACCGCCAGTCGCATTACGATGTACTGAAACAGCCAGATCATAACGACCCTTTTCGCGGAAAATTTTATCGTTCAGTGGATTACCGGTGTCCATGTCACGTACTAAGGTCACGTTCCAGAATCCATCCTCCCAACGGGTCTCCTTGGCAACCACCGCAATGTCTCCACGATCTCCGACGGGTTGACGCAGGATCCGCCGTGGCAGAGTATCACCATTTTTCCAATCAGCTTGCGGATCGAAAGGTACGGCGGTTTGCGCACTAAGATAGTAACTGTCTTCCTGAGTGATTTTGCCCTGGCGCACATCGTCCCACGCAAGCGCTCGCTGTCCAGTAGTCTGGACATTGAACATCTGCAGAGGTTGATTGGTATCACCATTCCAATTTTTCGTGTAGGAGCCTTTGCCTTCATCTCCAGAACGCGATTTGCCAACATTCTGGTCATCGGCCATGGCGATCGGGTTGGAGCGTCCAGCTCGCCAATGCCACAAGTCCAGAAAATAACCCGCCTTGCGCAGTTGATGCTGAGTCACATCTTCAAGCGCCACCTCGTCCTGCTGGGTTTCAGGCAGGTGCTTGCTGACTCCTTTGGGGTTTTCATGTGTGAAGCCGGCAATACCGGCGCCAATGGCAACATAACCGCCATAACGACTGAATTCCGCCACGCTGCCGTCATCGACCATCATAGCGACCCGATCTTCATGCAAACCGTTGGCAGCGGGTCCTGGCACACCGTGTCCTTCAGTCAGCCATTTTCCATCTTCGTAGCGCAGCACATCATGCAAAATATGCGGTGCAGCGGCTGGCCAGCGGTAGCGGAAAAAGATCTGCTCGCCGTTATAGGCGGACTTAATCTGCAGTGGCATAGTCAGTTCAGTGGGGATATAAATATTGCGCTCGAGATCATTTTTGATAATCCCGGTGCCTTGAGTAGCCAGTGCCAGCCCGAGTGCTACGGGTAATCCGAGTACCAGCAATACTGTGGAAACCTTGCTTTGAGTAGTCATAGACGATTCCTGAAGAGTGGGAATGAGTAACGCCATTATCCTTTTCGGCATATCAGCGAATGCGATCTAAACTACGCTAGGTCTTCAACTTGACATTGTCAATTTCAAAGAAATCTTATCAACAATATATTGATACAGATCAAGAGGCTGAGCTATTACTGTACTTTTAGCCCTAAAAATTCCAGAACTACTATCTAACGGGATAAAAAGATGCTTTTAAACAGGTTACAAAAGATGTGAACGGCATTTACAGGGTGAAATGATAATTGATTAGCACTCGGACAAAAATAAAATCATGGGATGTGAAACTCATTTTTCTTGGACTAGCGGTTTATTACCTATATCTGAAATACTTAATAAAGGCTGTCATAAAAATGTCTTCTAGCTGTCACTTTATATTCATAATCCTTCGTTATCCTTCTGCCAATAATTTGAATCACACTTTATCGGTATAACAGTACCGGTAAAAAACTGGCAGGGAAATATGTCGAATAAAGTAATACTGGTCGTTCTAGATGGCCTTGCATATAGCACGGCTGAGCAATGTATGGGCTTTTTGCATGCCTTAAAAGAACAAGGGACAGCGACACTGTATAAATTACAGTGTGAGCTTCCATCAATGTCCCGCCCGCTGTATGAAACTATCCTTACTGCTACAAGGCCTGCTGAAAGCGGTATTGTTCATAACAATGTGGTACGTAACTCTACCCAAAGCAGTATCTTTAGTTTGGCTCGGAAAAATAATTTAACCACGGCTGCAGCGGCTTATCACTGGTTTAGTGAACTGTACAATATAGCGCCCTTTGATGCTGTCAGGGATCGTTTTACCGAAGCACCTGAGCAATTAATCCAATACGGCTGTTTTTATAATGAAAACCATTATCCCGATTGCCATTTATACCTCGATGCTGAATGGTTACGCCGTAAATACGATCCGGATTTCCTGTTAGTGCATCCTATGAATATTGATGATGCGGGTCACCGTGCCGGGCTTGATAGTGCGCATTATCGTAATACCGCCCGTCACTCGGATCTGTCGTTGTCTTATCATCTGCCTGAATGGATAGCAGCCGGATATCAGATTCTGATTACTGCGGATCATGGCATGAACAGTGATAAAAGCCATGGTGGCACCTTATCGGAAGAACGCGACATTCCTTTGTTCGTGATTGGCGATCGTTTTTCCCATCAAGCTGAATGCCTGCCTCTGCAAACTGACCTCTGCGGCGTGGTGTGTGATCTGCTGGGAATACAAGATCACGCAAAACCCGTAACGGAAGGTCTGTTATGTCAAGCGCCAGATGAAAATCTCACTTATCAGGGTGCTGCCTAATGGCGTTGGCTATTTTTGATCTGGATGAAACCTTAGTTTGCGGTGACAGTTGCTCTCTTTTTTGCCAGTTTATGCAGGCTGAAGGTCTGGTTGGCCCTGAGTTTGTTGAACGTGACAAGCGCATGATGGGTTTATACAACGCTGAAAAATTGGTGCTCGATGATTATATTGAATTTTTTATTGAGCCACTGAGCCATTTAAGCATCACAGCTATTGACGGAATAATGCCACGTTTTGTTGAGCAGTATATTGCTCCGCGAATTTATGCCGAAGCCCAGCAGGTTTTGAAGAGTCAAGCCGCACAGGGAAAGCGCTTACTGATTATTTCAGCCACAGCTGAATTCATTGTCAGTGCGGTTGCACGATACTTAGGCGTAGCCGATGTTTTAGCTATTCGTCTCTCCAGTAAAGAGGGATATTACACAGGTAAAATAGAAGGCGTACCAACCTTTAGACAAGGCAAGGTTACCCGCTTGCATAATTGGTTAATCGAGCAAAATGAAAACCTGATCGATGCCCAGTTTTACAGTGACTCTATTAATGATCTTCCCCTGCTAGCCTTGGTTGATTACCCCATTGCAACCAATCCTGATACGCAACTGACACAGATTGCAGCGCAGCGACATTGGCCTGTTCTGAACTGGTCTGCTTTTAATCCGTTAATTGCACAAACCAGCATCTCTGCACCTCAACCTAATAAATTATTTAACGAACAATCTGTTCGACATTTTACCCCTAAGGAAATAACTCATGTCTAAATTTCTGATTGCTGGTGCGCTAGCACTGATATCAGGTAATGCAGCGGCCGCGTGCCCGTCTATCGCTGGTGCTGATGCGGGTGGTACTTATCCGCATCTATTTGAAAAAACTGAATTTGAAAGTCTGCATGGCTGCCAAATGAAGTTTAATGCAAACCCGGATATAACCGCACTTAATAGCCGTATTGCGGGTAATCCAGCACTACCTTCATTAGTACAACGTTTACCACAAGAGCCCTTGGTGATTGCTCCCTATCAGACTATTGGTCAGTATGGCGGTGTGTTAAAAGGAATTTCAAAAGCGACTGAAGCAGGCACTTCTGATCTGTTGTCGGTACGTCATGTGAATCTGGTCCGTTTTAGTGATGACTTATCCACAGTCGTGCCCAACGTAGCTAAATCTTGGGAATGGAACAGCGATTTTACTGTCCTTAAGGTTAATCTTCGTAAAGGCCATAAGTGGTCAGACGGTAGTCCCTTCACTGCTGAAGATATTGCTTTCTGGTACAACAATATGCTGATGGACAGCAATATTATTGAAAAACCAAAAGAGCGCTTTTTGTCTGGCGGTAAAGCGGTCAAAGTTGATGTGCTGAATAAAACCACAGTGCAGTTCACCATGAACGCACCTTCACCGGGCTTTCTGGATAACTTTGCTCAAGATTATGCCCAGCCGTTTCAACCTAAGCACCTGCTGGCTCAGTTTCACCCTGATTTTAATAAAGACGCCGATAAAAAAGCCCAAGAATTGGGTTTTGAGAATGGCTATGAGCTGATTAATTTTTACTATGGCCAGTCTGACTGGAAAGATATTCCCACTCCTTTACTAAAAGATAAAGCGGCTTCGGATCGATTGGTTAATGCGGGTTTAACAGCCATTATGCCGACGCTTGAATCTCATGTAGTGATCGATGAGTCTCTTGAAGGTCGCCGTCTGGTCGCTAATCCATACTTCTTTCAGGTAGATACTGCGGGTAATCAACTGCCTTATATTAACGAAATCAAAGAAGTTTTTATTGGTGATGAAGATATTCAAACCGCTAAGTTAATTGCCGGTGAAGTGGACTATAAAGCGCAGGCGGTTAACCTGCCTCAGACGCCTGTCCTACTGGAAAATAAAGAGCTGGGACAATATGAGATAGCGTTGCGTCCAACCATAGCGCAAACAACTTTTGCCTTCAATCTGACTGACAAAGACGAAGAGAAGCGTGCGGTATTTAACGATATCAACTTCCGCCGCGCTATGTCAGTCGCCATGAACCGTAAACAGATCAACGAGAGTGCTTACTTCGGATTGGGTACACCCATGCAGTACACGGGTTTTGATGCTGATACTACGCCCTTTATAACGAAGAAACTGCAGCAGAGCTGGACTCAGTTTGATCCAAAAATGGCCGCTAAATTGCTTGATAAAGCAGGTGTTGTAGATCAAGACAATGACGGTTTACGGGATTTACCTTCGGGCAAAAAGTTTGAGTTAGACATTCAATACTCTACTCAGGGAACCCCGACTGAACTGGCTGAAATCGTCGCTAATAATTGGACCAATGCGGGTATAAAAACCACCATTAAAGAAGTGACTTCAGATGAGTACCGTAACTCGCAGACGGCTAACGACCTGAGCGTGCTTAGCTGGGTGATGGGTCGTCCGCTGTCAAATATTGCAAGTAATACCGAAACACTGGTTCCGCCCTATGGTGGTTTCTTCGATCTGCGCACCGGTATGCTGTGGTCACAGTATATTAACACTGAGGGTGCTGAAGGTATCGCGCCGCCGGCAACCGTTGCAAAAATGCAGAAATTGGCTGCTCGCTTCGTGACACTGAAAGCCGGTACACCGGAGTCTAATAAACTGGGTCTAGAGATTGCCACACGTGTGGTTGATGATCTGTTCATTATCGGGACAGTAAAAGCGGTCTCTCCGGTTTATTACAGCCGCGCTCTGGGTAACTTTGAAGTTCCTAAGACCTCTTCATACGAGTTCTATCGTATGTATCCCTACCTTCCTACTCAGTGGTTTTTGAGTAAATAATGTAGATTATCACTCCTTAGTTTGAAACACCGAAAAGAGAGAACTAACACTTCTCTCTTTTAGTTATTTTTGTTTACCGAGTCCAATTATGATTGCCGATTTTTTTACCAGCACCTGGTTGTTATGGGTTCTGCTCAGTGTGGCAGGCTTTCTGTTTTGGCGTAGCCGCAGCAGTAAGTATTTTCTTTATGTGTTTAACCGTTACCTGTTGGCGTTGATGACCCTGCTAATAGTAAGCGGTATTGTTTTTTCACTGATGGAAGTCTTACCCGGTGATTGTGCTGAAAAGTATATTGCTTATAAAAGCTCTCAAGGGGAAATGATTACTCAGGCAGATATTGCGGCTGAAAGATCACGGATGGGGCTGGATCGTTCATTGATTGTTCGCTGGAGCAGCTGGATCACTGATCTGACCCTGCGAGGAGATTTGGGTTTTAGTTGTGCTAAGCGTCAGTCGGTTAATATTGCCCTGGGTGATCGCTTCTGGATGAGCTTTGGTTTCTGTATTGCGGGATTACTTTTTGCCTATTTGATTGCCGTACCCTTCGGTATTCTTTCAGCTTATATGATTAATAAACCCTGGCTGGATAAAAATCCAAAGTATAACAAAAAACAGCGCTGGATTAACTCTATCGGTTTGAGTTTTAACAAAGTGCTGGATCTTAAACTGCGCATGATTAGTTATCTCGGGCTGGCATTACCGAATTTCTTATTAGCCTTGAGCATTATTTTGCTTTACGTCTTTGCAGGTGAACCTGTGCCGACCGGTTTATTTTCCGATCAGTGGAGTGCTGAACCCTGGTTTGCTGTGAGTGGTTTTCAGTACGGCAAGCTGACGGATTTTCTGAGTCATATATGGTTGCCTATCTTTGTAATCGGCTGGGCTGCTACTGCATTGCAGTTACAAACAGTGCGGGCGCTGGTGGTCGATGAATCTAATAAACTTTATGTTGATGCGGCGCGTGCGCGTGGTGTTGATGGTATGAGCCTATGGGTGGGTTATCCCGTTCGCCATTCAATTAGCCCGTTATTTAACAGTATCGGTTTTGATTTTCAGCGGATATTTAATGATCTGCCGATCGTCGCAATTGTTATTGGCATGACCGATTCAGCGGCACTGTTAATTGAAGCCTTGGCCATGACCAATGATCAGGAGATGGCAGCAGCGATTTTATTTCTGGTAGCCCTGGTGGTTATATCGATGAATTTCATTACTGATATTGTTCTGGCAGCGGTCGATCCGCGTGTCCGTAATAGTGTACTTGGGTAAATTATGATAAGCAGTGTATTAGCCCGTTTCGGGCCAAAAGTTAAAAAATCGCAGGATGAATCTTACTATACAGCAGGCCAGCTGGCATTAATTAAAGCCCGCTTTATGCGTAAAACCAGCGGCGTGGTTGCGGGTTGGGTGCTTGCCTCAATCATTATGGTGAGTTTCTTTGCGCCGTTCTTTGCGCCAATAGATCCGACCATTCGTGGTGCTGATACTAACTATCAACGCGGTGCACCGCAAGCTTTTTACTTCTGGGATGAACAGGGTATTTCCTTACGTCCCTTTACTTACACCTACAGTAAAGATAAACCTAAGATTGATTTTATGGCGCTGGCGGGTAGTGGTGGATTGGCGGCATTGGATGCGCTGACTTCCAGTGGTGCTTTGAGTTCTTCCGCGCAGAACAAATATAACATAGATGAGCAGCAGCGCCGTTATGTGCAGTTCTTTGTTAAAGGCTGGGAATATAGTCTGATTGATTTCAGTATTGCAGGCCTTAATCTGGATCTTCGTTGGGATAGGCACTTGTTCGGCGTTGAGCAGGGAGAAATTCACCTGATGGGCACCGATCAGGACGGTAAAGATGTCTTTAGCCGTACCCTGCATGCCGTATGGATTACGGTGAGTATTGCCGTGGTGGCTTTGATTGTTAAGCTGTTTACTTCCTTGCTGGTGGGCGGTATCAGTGGTTACTTTGGCGGGCGTGTTGATGCGGTATTAATGAGCTTTACTGAGGCGGTACGCGTTATCCCCTCAATCCCTGTTTATTTGGCCTGTGCTGTTGCATTATCAAGCATGGATCTTACCGCAGTGCAGCGTTACTTTGCGATTGCTGTGGTTATCGGTGCACTGGACTTTGCGACATTAGGGCGGCGTTTGCGCACCCATATTCTGACCGAGCGTAATCAGGACTATGTATTGGCTGCACAGCTCTGCGGCTCAAGCAGCTGGCGGATTATCTGGCGTCATCTGATACCCAGTTTTAGCAGTTATATTATCGTCGATACCTTAATCAATTTTCCTTACGTTATTCTGGCCGAAACCAGCCTTAGTTTTCTGGGACTCGGCTTAACTGAACCGGTTAACAGTCTGGGTGTATTACTGCAAAAAGCACAGGATCCGGACATCCAGCAAAATATGATCTGGCAGTTCTTTCCAGTACTGGTTTTTGTGGTGTTAATTATGGCTTTTGTGTTTGTGGGGGACGCCTTGCGTGATGCCGCAGATCCTTATTCGGAGAAAAAATAATGATAATGAATAATAAAAGCATGAACAGTAACTTACTTGAAATTCGCAATCTTGGTATCGATTTCAATACCGATGAGGGTTTAATGCGCGCGGTTGACGGTATTGATCTTAATATTCGTCCCGGTGAGGTAATGGGGTTGGTTGGCGAGAGTGGTTCTGGTAAGTCAATTACCGCCAAAAGTATTATGCAATTATTGCCGGGTAACGCCATTATTGCGCCTCAGAGCGAACTGCGAATTCGGCACGACAGTCAGGATATCGATATTCTGAAACTCCGTGGTCGGGATTTACGTAAAGTGCGCGGCGGTTTGGTTTCCATGATTTTTCAGGAGCCCATGGCAAGTTTTGCACCGGCGATTCGTATTAGTGACCAGATAGTCGAAACCATGCAGATTCACTTGGGTTATAGCCGTGATAAGGCGCGCCGGGTGGGCATAGAATTATTTGAACGTGTTGGTATCGTTGACCCAGCTAGGCGGTTTGACCAGTACGTATTTGAATTATCCGGCGGTATGCGTCAACGCGCCATGATTGCGATGGCATTATCGACCAAGCCTAAATTACTGATTGCTGATGAGCCGACTACCGCCTTAGATGTAACAATTCAGGCACAAGTGCTGGACTTGATGCGCGAGTTACGCGAGGAAATGGGAATGGCTATGCTGTTTATTACCCATGATCTGGGCGTTATTTCAAAGATTGCCGATAACGTGACAGTAATGCGTCAAGGCAACATTGTTGAGGCGGGTAATGCAGACCAAGTATTGTTCCAGCCACAGCATCATTATACCCAGCGCCTGCTGGCGGCTTTACCTAACCTCGATAACCTGCCTGAAGCGCCAAAGGAAAAACCACAGCCGCTGCTGAGTATTAATAACTTATCAATCAGTTACCCATTAGGTGGAAGCAGCCATAAACAGGAAATGTTTAAGGCGGTCAAAAATATCTCGTTGGATCTCCCCGAAGGGCAAATTATCGGTTTGGTGGGTGAAAGCGGCTCAGGTAAAACGTCTTTAGGTAAAGCCCTGTTAGGAGCTGCACCTATCAGTGAGGGAAGTGTTAAATATCATAACACCAAAAAGAAGGTTCATTTTGGTGCCAACAAACGTTTAAAGCGTAAGCGTTTATCAAAAACAGCCCAGATGGTATTTCAAGATCCGCACAGTTCGCTAAATCCGCGCATGACCATTCGGGACATTATTGCTGAGCCTTTGGAAGCCATGAAATTAACCTCCAGCAGAGAAGAAACCGATCGACGTATAATAGAAGTAGCAAAACGCTGCCATATTGAAGTTGCGCATTTACGGCGTTTTCCCCATGCTTTTTCGGGTGGACAAAGACAGCGGATCAGCATTGCCCGGGCACTAGTCTGTAAGCCCAAATTTATTGTGGCTGATGAATCAGTGGCAGCCTTGGATGTGTCGATTCAGGCTGAAATTCTCGCTTTGTTAAAAGAGCTAAGGACAGAGTTAGGTCTGACTATTTTGTTTATCTCCCATGACCTGAGTGTGATTGCTAATTTATGTGATTGGGTTTGTGTAATGAAAGACGGCTCAATGGTTGAACAGGGAACGGTGCGCCAGATTTTTCTTAAACCCCAGCAGCCTTATACTCAGACATTAATCGCTTCTATTCCGTTGTTAGAATCGCCACAGGCCCAGCTTGAACCTTTTCCGGAATATACCGCGCCAAAGGCGCAGCGGCAGGGCCCTTTTATAATGAAAGATAACCAAGAGCAGACTATTGGGAGAAAGCGTGCTTAACAGGGGGGAAGTGTTTATTTATAATCAACTATTAGAAAAATAAGCCGTGATGGATCAAAACCAGTAAACAGGTTTTAGATCCATTATGCCCAAGGGATAATTCGGCTTAAAAAGAGTTCTATCTTGCTGAGATGAATGCCCTAAAAAAATGGACAATGCTAATCAAGAATTGGAAAGCGGCCTTCAATTGCTTCTGAAGACCGCAGTTACGCAGTATTATTTACCGGGGCATTTAGCTTTATTAGCCCGGTATTATTTCTTCAGTAAGAAGTTAACTAACTCCATATACTTATCTTGTGAGTTAATACTTTCATCTGGAGTAATATGGTACTTATTGTTTACAATCACTGCTGGAACACCTCTTAACCCCGCATTTTTGAACTCTTTATCAAAGCGTCTCTGCATAGAATCAACCACAAAACCATTAAAGGCCGCATCAAATTTCGATGCTTCAACACCGTTATCAATAAAAAGTTGGCGCAATTCTTTATCATTACGAGGTGTCTGCTTAAGATCATGAATCTGTCTAAACATAACAGGAATCATCTTTTCTTCGACCTCTAGCACCACCATAGTAGCATAAGCTTTTGCCATTGAGACGCCCATGCTGCCACCCATAAATGAAACGTGCGTCTTCTGTAATTTAGCATTATCAGGAAGACGTTCTTTTACCTGTCTGATAAAAGGTTCAAAGTTGTTACAATGAGGACAGTAGAAGGAAAAGTATTCTGTTACTACAGGCTGAGAAGAGGGTTGAGTATCCAGTACCTGATATTGTTGGCCTTCTGTAAATTGGGCTGCGTGCGCTGCAAAGCTAAGTAGCAGAGTGATAATAAGTGCGAAATTTTTTTTCATGATTATTGTCTCTTAAAGTATTTGTGTTTTTTATTACAATCTCTTCAAATCAGAGATTTTACCCTGATTGGTGAGCATATTAGATTTCTTAAATGGAGACGTTATCCGATTGGAGGGCGGTATAATATTTCAGAGAATGAGTGCGGATTTCCCATCGGCTCGTCTATCATTAATGATCGAGAGAATGCCTGTATTTTGTGCAGTTTTGCAACTGCTGTTGCCGGAAATAGCGTAACAACGTTTATTAAGCGCTCGCACTGCTGGGGTGTTTTTGAATTGACATTGATGGTTTTAATAACGTCATGCCATGCCTGCCGACACTTTTGTCTGATTTCTAATTTATTATAGTATTTACAAGCAAGGACGGGTGCGTCCATTTTGAATAGGGAAGCACTACCAATATTGGCATAAGTGAAGTTATTAGCTAATCCAACAGCAAATACAGATGTTAGCAGGGCAACTACAAGTAGATAACAAATAAATAGATTACGACGAAAAAATAACATCAATTCACACTTGCAAGACGGATAGAAAATTAGAGTTAAAAAGCCTTCAATAAAGAAGGCGTTAGCTATTATTACTTATACTATCGAATATAATAAAAAGATTAAAGCGTTTTCACTTGCCTACTGAACAACATTTTGAGGTTAGCAATATAACCCATTAATTTTAAACTTCTATAAAAAAGCCTTAAGCAGTTAAACAGCTTGAGGCAACAATATAAACTGAAAATTTTATGTCCTGCCTTTTCTCTTCTTTAATTTTTTATCAAAATAGTTGGACAGCCATCTAATTGACTAAAGGCTAATTGCTGGACAGATGTGGAGCGTCCATATATGTCCACGATTTATCGTAATGGTCTTTACAGACTAACGCTTACCGTTTCCACCCGCTTTAATAAGTAGAATGTCTAAAAGTCGGTTCGGTAAAAATCGCTTTAACAATGCAAAAGCGATAGTGGGTACGGTAACTCTATAGCGAATTTTAGGCTGTGATTTTTGCAAAACATGTAGCACACATTTGGTCACGGCTTCAGGCCCTAGCGTAAAGGGTGCGCTTGGTCCAACGGTTTCTAAGCGAGTGACCATGGCTTCATAACTGCTTTGATGGGCGCTGCCTTGTCGAGGAATCCAACGCTTAAACTGCTCGAAGGCATTTTTTCTGAAATCAGAAATAATTGCTCCCGGTTCAATTAAACTCACCTTAATATTATCTTTTTTAACTTCAAGCCTTAAGGTGTCCGCAAAGCCTTCAATTGCAAATTTGCTGGCATTATATGCACCACGATACTGCATGGCTGCAAAGCCTAAAATAGAACTGTTATAAATAATTTTTCCGCCACCTTGTTTACGCATAATAGGCACAACTAAATTGGTCAATTCCTGGGTACCAAACACATTGGTTTGAAACTGATACTCCATTGCTTGACGGCTTAAATCTTCAACGGCACCCGGTAGCCCGAATGCGCCATTGTTAAATAACAGGTCGATTTTTCCTTGGGTTTCTAAAAGGACTTTCTCTAAAGCAGATTTGATTGATTGGCTATCGGCTAAATCGAGCTGCAGGCAGGTAAGGCCTTGATTGTTTAATCGCCTGACATCTTTTTGCTTTCGACACGTAGCAATTACCTGATAGCCCATTGATTGTAGGTGTTTGGCACAATGATAACCGATGCCCGTTGAGCAACCTGTGATAAGGACTTTAGTCGTAGAAGGTGAGTGTGTTGTCATGTGTAAGACTCTCAATTTAATAGGGTAAATGGATGATAAGAAATTTAACTTGTTAATACCAAAAGAACTAAAAAGGTGATTATCCTTGCTGGTTAAAATTATTCCTAACTGCGTTGTGAGTTTTATTCAGAACATCCTGTTCTTCACCACTTCCTGGTCAGATAAAGCTGTTCAAAATTGTTCCATACAATTTTGTGAAGGAGAATAACGATCGAATGCAACTTTAGTATTAATTTTTCCTTCGCAATTATTGATCACTTCATTAATTCTTTTGGTATAGGGGTTTAATTTAAACCCCTTAATAAATTGGCAGTTAAACAACTTGAAAACATAAATAGTTGGACAGATGTGGAGCATCCAACTATGTCCACAATTGTTCTTCACCGCTTTGTCTTTGGGAAATATTAAATTTAACCTGATCACATTTATTGATACCAACGGAAAAAAAGGCTCTGCTCCTGAGCGCTCTTGTCAGCCTTTATATTTATATGTAATGCTTTGTAAATATTAAGGTTATAATTATTTTGACATTTTTATAACTGATTGTAACTTATAAAAACGACAATAATAAAATGGAACATAGACAAACAAATATTTACATAAACCTATCTTCTGACTAACCTTTTGGTCAATTAAAAGTATGAATAAAGTGTTTTTACATTTAATGATAAAAGGAATTATATTATGAAAAAAACGGCAATAGCCATGATGATCAGCAGTCTTCTGCTAAGTGCGTGCGATGACTTAAAATCTGAAGATAATGCCCCAAAGTCGGCACTTGAAAATGCCCTTATAACGCCACAAACCTCCCCCGACAAGATAGCCCCAATCGCTTCCTTTACACTGGCAAATGATATAACTGAGCGTGCTGAATTTTATTTCGATGGCTCAGCTTCCAGCGATTCCGATGGTGCTATCTCCACATACAACTGGACAATCGACTTGGGACGATACAACGGTGACAACATTTACTTTAGTCAAAATAGTCAAAAAAAGACGAGCGCTACCCTCACTGCAGGAGAGCTTACGGAAGATATTACAGCCACTATTACCTTAACGGTCACTGATAATGATAATTCTACCGGTCAAATATCGAAGACCATTATTATCCGTGAACTTGATGTTGCTCTGCTCCCTCCTATGCCGGCAAATCCAAAGTCAGGATTAACCGGCACAGACGCCGATGGCGATGGCGTTAGAGATGATTTAGAAATCGCTATTTATAATCTCTACCCACTTTCCAAAGATAATAGAGAGGTGTTACGTAATACTGCAGTGGTCTATCAAGATGTCCTTATTGCCGGTGACTCCCTTGATGATCTGGATGACGGGGACGCCTCCGAAAAAATAGCAAAACTCGCTGCTTGTTATAACCTACATACTGAGCTTAATGGCCTTCAAGAGGTAGCAAAAATAAGGGCACTGACCTTTAACACTCAAGAGCGCTTAGCTGCATACGAAAAGTTCAAGGTGGGTCGAAACGGTACAGCACAAAGAACCGTAGAAGCGACTTTTGATGAATGCAGACTGCCTCAGCATTAAGGATAATATTATGAAAAAAAGATCATTATTGTTTCCTGCATTGTTGTGTGCGAGTTTAACCACCCCCTCATATGCAATGCTAAACGGCTGCGTTGACACAACAGACGCGGATAAAAAAACAGCCGTTTATTTTGCAAACGGTATTTTAACAAGCCCATATGCAGCTGAGAATATGGCTTTCAAAATGGGTATAGCCTATAAAAATCAATTTAAGAATCTACATGAGGACTCATCCTATGAGTTCTCCGATGCCTACAATTATTCTCAAGGTAAACTCACTGATATCGCACAGGTTCTCCAACAAAAAATGGATGAAGAAGGAGTTGCAGGAATCAGTGGATATCAAATCTATGAGCTTATTTCCTCCGGTCTTAATAACGATCCTATCCGCGCAGTATTGGCCGCTTTTCTATCAACAACCACAAATGCTATTTATACGGATGCCTTACTTGAAGAGCTTGGTGAGTTAATGACTTCAGCATCCGTAGAAGCAATTGCAGATAGTCTTATGGTGAACTCTGAACATATAGGACTTTATGAAGCGAATCTGATTGCTGGAAAACGTGTTCTTATTATGCCGCACAGCCAGGGTAATTTATTCACTAACAATGCTGTCGCTGCAGTTAAAACTCGTCAACCAGATTGGGCTGACAGTATTGACTATTTTGGCATCGCAAATCCAGCCGCCTTAACTGTCGGTGGAGCGGGGTATGTAACGGCAGATGATGACAGAGTCATTGGCATTTTGAGCCTGATGGAAAATGTATTAGCGAGCAATTTAGATAACGACCCGAGCGCACTTCCCAGTTTTTTTGGGGGAGATTCCCGATCAAACACAAATCACTTGATTGTTGAAGACTATTGGGATGCTCGTTTAGCATCACGAGCTGTTATTGATACCAACATGCTTCGCCTTGCACAAAATACCCCTTTCCCGCTTCAGATTGCCGGGACAGGTGCTATCCGCGCTTCATTATCCTGGGGTGGCCAACCTGACGTTGACTTGCATGCCTATGAACCCAATGGCCGACATGTATATTATCGCAGCAAAACAGGTGACGATGGAATACTTGATGTCGATGATACATCTGGTTTTGGACCTGAAAACTATACAGTCGCATGCGAAAGCGTCAATGCGGGGACATATCAAATAGGTGTTAACTACTTTAGGGGAAATGCTACAGAAACTGCCAAAGTGACTGTCTTTCTGGGTGATGGCAGAACTATCACACCGCGAGAGCTGATGCTTAATCAAGCAGAAGGCAGTTATGGTAATGACAACCCGGCAACCATGTTTGAAATCACAGTCACTGATGATGGGGAGGGTAATGCAATTTATAGCGTTCAATAAATTGCCTCTAAAAATTTGAATATGAAAATAATAATAGTATAAATATTAATAGGTTATATTGAAATTGCCTTACCATAAAGCAGGATAGCGAGCGTTAATCTCTCGTTATCCTCTTAATCTCTCGTTATCCTCTTAATCTGCCGGTAGGTGATTAATCTGTTGCCTTCTAAACGGTAAATTCGTTATGAATATTAGTTCTGCGCCGGCTTCATTACCAAAATAATGGCTGAATTAAACAGATATTAATAATTTAAATAATGAGGTAAAACATGAAAGTGATTAACCGGATGTAAGATCTTTAACACCTGCCAACACCCTTTGAAATAACAGCGCAATCAGATGCTCATTTAACCCCGCCAATCAGCTAGAAACCGACATAGAATACGTTTTTATTCTTCCTATACTCAGACCTGTTAAGAAGTGGCAAGACTCAAAAAGTACCTAAAAACAGGGCGATCATAACCGGAATGGTGACAATAGAAATCGCTGTGCTGATAACCACTGCCAGGGCTGCTTTTTCAGGGTGAACATTTAAAAGTGACGCCACTGCTACGGTATTGCCTGCCATGGGAGGAATGGCAAAAAGAAACATTACTTTATAGAGATCAGAATTGAAAAAGTTGAAATAATAAGCATCAATCCAAATGATAATAAGAACGCAGAGAGGATAAATAAGAAATTTAATAGTAAATGCAAAAGTCATAAACATTTTGTCTATCCCAACATTTCCCAGGCCTTTAAGGCCCATACCTATCATCATCATCCCTAAAATTGCATAGGCTCCTTTGAAATAATCAAGATAATCAAGAAGGTTTGTATTTAACTCTATGTTTGAGACATTAAAAATCAATCCCAAAACCAGTGCATAGATAGAAGGGAGTTTAGCCACTTTTACCAGGCTTTGATTGATTGTGTAGTGGCCTTTTGCAACGACAAAAAAGCCAACAGTACTCTCATAAAGCAAGGACGCGAGCACAGTAAAAATATAAATATTTGCTAGCTCTTCACTTAAAATCATAATGGCCAAAGGAATACCAAAGTATCCGGTATTTCCAGTTCCTGCCGAAAAAGCTAAAATATTTTTGGTGTTATCGGAGAAAAAGTTTTTACTTATTCTCAATGTCCCAAGAGCCAAGAAACTATTGAGAATAAAAAGCAGTATAGGCAGCATAATGACTGCTAAATTTAACTGCACTTTGTATGAAGCCATAAAAATAACTACAGGGCCAATGAGATAGATCAGCAAAGAGGCGATACCATCACGCTCTCCTCTTAGATAACGTGAAAAGAGATATCCTAGGGCTATTGTGATGTAAAGCGGTAGTATCTTTAGCCCTAAGGCGGTTGCTAATTCAAACATTTTAATCCTAATTTTTTTTCAGAAGCGAATATTTTGTTATTGCTAGCGGCTATTTAGGATTTGCTTTTTTGAGGAAGTAAAGCACGCGCATCCATTGTTATTTTTCGTTTTTAATTAATCTCTTAGATTCAAATAAGTTGTGCACAATTTTAATCGCTAGAAAAATGGTCGCTCAAATATAACAGGTCTGAGTCAAAAAAAAATATTAAAAAGCTTAATGTGAGTCAATCTATGATGAGCAGAGAGCCATCTCGTCATACAGATCAAGACAAGTTAAAAACTCTAAAGCCGCTAAAAGAAGAACAAGTCTCAGTAAATTTATCGATATTAAACACTAAGATAAAATGAAGCCCTGAGTATATTTCTGCTTGGCTTGATGAAAACAATCCCTTTTCCATTAGACATAAAAGCATTTATCAGAATCTTTGCTCAGATAATAAAAATGGTGGTAATTTTTTCAAAAATCTGTGGGGAAAAAGATAAATCTAGCCATCACGCATTAAAGATAAACAGGCAGAGGCTTTATAAAGAATGCTATCAATATTGATGATCGGTCATAAGTTATTGCAGCAGGGTTATTGATTGCGAGATAGCTAAGAGACCGAGTGATTATTATTTAATGGAAAACGAGTTTCACCGTGTCGACACCTGCAGATAATAAATCAGAGAAAACGGTAACTGCGGTAATTGTTGAGGTGATGGGTGCCAAACTAAAATAGCTAAAAAATACTGTACAAAGGTGGTGAATCTTTATTACCCGCCAAAGGTAATCGGATCAGATGAGAATCTGCATAGCATGATTTATTTTCTATCAATCAGCTGGAAGATAAAAAATGAAACATACTATACTAAGTAAGATGGGTAATTTAATGTTTGAAAGGTTCGCTTTAACCCTGCTTGGGTAAGGCAATTTTAGATCTGAAAAAAGGGGGAACCACAGCCTTTAAATTTTATATTAGCTAAGCAGAGCTTTCAAATGTATCAAGAGAGCATTGATCTGTAGAGAATAAATCACGCTGGCAGTTAGATTTATTATTTAATGAAGATGCTTGTTGAATTAGATAAAAGCATTCAATCAAAAACTTGGCAATGGTACAACATGCAAGTTTAAGCTTGCTGAAAAGGTAAAGAATTTTCAGGCTGAGTAAAGAAAAATACAAGCAGGAAAATCAACAAAATGATGTGTACTGCAAAAAGCGGGTGTCAGGGTTTTGCTGATTTGAATGCAAATTCATATCAATTATTCAGTTTTGTGAACCTGAGCATTCTTGGTTTTAAACTTTGTGTTAAATTCTTGCTTAATATGGGGTGGTGCACATTTTTATAAAATTAATGCCTATTTTATATATCTATAGTATCAGTAAAACAATAAGGATAAAAGATGAATATATTAAAATGTAAATCGACAAAGCTAGCGATAGCTTCGGTACTGTTAGCAGGACTGACGGCAACCTCTTTTGCTGCAGAGAGAGTTTATACTTGGAAGTTGGCAACAACTTGGGGACCGACACTATCACCCTTTATTGATGCTCCACACCAGATGGCTAAGCTGGTTGAAGAGATGTCTGATGGCAGACTAATCATTAGAATAGATGCATCAAATAAGCATAAAGCAGCATTTGGTGTTTTTGATATGGTTAAAGGTGGCCAATATGATATGGCACACAGCGCATCATATTACTGGAAAGGTAAAGATATTAACACCTTACCTTTTACAACAATGCCTTTTGGTATGACGACACCTGAACAATACGCCTGGTTCTATGAAGGTGGCGGAATGGAACTTATGCAAAAAGCCTACGCACCTCATAATATTTTGTCATTTCCAGGTGGAAACACTGGGAATCAGATGGGCGGATGGTTTAGAAAGGAAATTAAGACGCTGGACGATTTGGATGGTCTGAAGATGAGGATCCCTGGATTTGCTGGTGAGGTAATGGCGAAACTAGGTGTTGCTGTTACCAACATTCCATCGGGTGAACTATACACTTCACTAGAACGTGGTGTTCTTGACGCACTGGAATGGGTTGGTCCTGGCATGGACGTAAATATGGGCTTTCATAAAATAGCGCCGTTTTATTATACAGGTTGGCATGAACCAGCGACAGAGCTACAGTATTTAGTCAATGAGAAAAAGTTTGATAGATTACCAAAAGATTTACAAGTAATTTTGAAAACTGCCATGAAACTTAGCGCATATGATATGTATATTAAAAACTATGCAATGAGTGCTGAGGCATTGTCTGAGATGGATACTAAATATCCAAATATTAAAGTAATGACTTTTCCAAAACCGGTTATGGATGCTATGAAAAAAGCTAATAGTGAGTTAATAGCTGAAATAACTAAAGACAACCCACTATTAAAAGAAGTGATAGATTCACAATTGGCTTTCCAGAAAAAAGCGAGAGCGTGGACTATTATGTCTGACTACAATTATTTAAAAGATAACTTGGAATAATATAAGTACAGTCTCCTTTATGTAAGGGGACTGCTCATTTTTATAAATTGAATGAGCGAACATTTTTATGAATCGAATGAGCATAATAATATTATACTCATTCGATTTTTTACAGTAGGCAAAGGATTTTTATTTTGTTAAAACCTGACACGATATTACAGTACCCCAAAGGAGTTTTATTTTGTTAAAACTTGAGAAGCTATTTGATAAATTTGCAGATGGTATTGGAATCATTACATCTATTGCTATGGTGTTAATGATTCTAAATGTATTTTATGATGTTATTACAAGGTATGTTTTTAATACAAGCAGTATTGGCATGCAGGAGATGGAGTGGCATCTTTTTTCAGTTATCATCTTGCTGGGCGTGGCTTATACGCTAAAAGATGATGGACATGTCAGGGTTGATATCATTTATGATAATCTTTCATATAGAAAGAAAGCGATGATAAATATGCTTGGCGCTATTTTCTTTATCTTACCTATCTCGCTGCTGGTTGGCATCAGTTCGATTGACAATGCTGTTTCCGCTTATGCTTCCATGGAACAAAGTGGTAACCCCGGTGGATTACAATATAGATGGATTGTCAAAGCATTAATTCCACTTTCATTTCTTTTATTAATTATTACATCGGTAGGTTTTTTTATAAAAAATTTAAATGTATACAATGGATTGCACCCCTTAGAAATGGATAGAATCAGACACGAAGCTGAAGATATTAAGCATGATCTTGATGAACATAAGCACCACATTGTAGATATTGATGAAAAAGGAGAGTCAAAATGATTGGCATCTCAATGTTTTTTACGGCGCTGCTTCTGTTACTGATCGGATTCCCTGTTGCTTTCACATTTGCGGCTGTTGCTGTGTTTTTTGGCATGATCGCAGGTATCGTAGAAATTTATTCTTACGGCGGATTTGATGCCGGGCTGATATCTGGTCTTATTGAGGGACTCAATGAAGGCGTAGCGATGTTTGGCTATATGCCATATCGCATTTTTGCAATACAGCAAAATACAATTTTAATGGCTATTCCTATGTTTATCTTTATGGGCATAGTGTTACAAAAAACAGGACTTGCTGAAAAACTTTTAGAGTCCATGGGCTTTCTATTTGGTGAGATTCGAGGTGGGATAGCAATTTCAACTGTGTTGGTGGGCTCTTTATTAGCGGCATCCACCGGTGTTGTTGGCGCATCTGTTGTGGCGATGGGAGTGATTTCACTTCCGGTTATGATGAAATATAAATACAGTACAGAATTAGCCACAGGGACTATCTGTGCGTCGGGTACGCTTGGACAAATAATTCCTCCTTCAATAGTACTGATTATTCTTGGGGATGTGTTTCAAGTTCCGGTAGGAGATCTTTTTAAAGCGGCTGTATGGCCAGCACTAACGCTGGTTGCATCGTATATTGTCTATATATTGATAGTTTCCTATATTAAAAAAGATGTCGCACCCGCAATTCCTGCTGATCCTAGTCGTGGATCAAAGAAGAAACAGGTATACAAAGCGCTTATTGATATCATTCCATCACTCACCCTGATTATTTTAGTGCTTGGTTCGATTTTTGGAGGCATTGCAACGCCAACGGAATCTTCAGCTGTCGGATCAATTGGAGCGGTCGGTTTAGCTTTGATGTATAAAACTTTTTCAATAGACATGATAAAAATGGCAGCACAGGAATCTGTCAAGATAACATCGATGGTTTTTGCTATTTTAATCGGGGCGACTGCCTTTTCAATGGTATTTTCTTATACTGGCGGAGAAGAGATAGTTACCGAGTTTATGAATAATCTGCCTGGTGATAATAAGACTTCATTTATTCTCTTTACCATGCTTGCTATCCTGATTTTAGGGTTCTTTATCGATTTTGTTGAGATATCCTATATTATAGTGCCAATTATAGTGCCAATAGCAGCAGCTTTAGGAATAAACCCCGTATGGTTTGCAATATTGATTGCGATGAATTTACAAACGTCATTTTTGACCCCGCCGTTTGGATTTTCACTGTTTTATTTAAAAGGTGTTGCACCTCCATCGGTGAGTACAGTGCAAATTTATAGAGGTGTAATACCCTTTATACTGATACAAATTGTTGTATTAGGTGTTCTCGCTTTTTATCCAGAATTCTTTGGTATTGACTCAATGATGTAATAGTTAGCTTTAGGTAATTATAGAGCTAGATTTAAGTCATTAAATCTAGCTCTACTTTTCTGTTATTATTGTTGTTACTTATATAAATACTCTCAAAAGCCATTCTATTTTAATTCTGTAAAACTCCCCACAAAAACTAACATTATCCCAAAAGAAATTAAATTATGATCTTAATTAATAGTTGAAGGCTTTATACCTTTTTGCAATGTGATCATTTAATTATTGCTTTTGGTCTTTATGAATCTAGCCTAGCCGAGTGTGGAATGTTTTTATCCGCGATCTAGAAAGAGTGTAAACACTCTGTTCAAGCGATTGAATTGACATAGGGAATTAATTAATGAAATAGGTATTATGTTATCGGTAGGGTGCATTCTATGCACTGTAAGCAGTGGCAATAGGTGCACAGATTGGACTCTGAAAGATATGCGATTGTTCTCATGGATAGTGCTGGTAGGCCCTTAAATAAGGCCGTTATTAAATTTGATAATTTATCAATGATGCACCTTCCCTTATTTGCCAGCGCTAAATCCAATTGAACAGGTGTGGGCATCATTAAGATAATAAGAGGTTTTAAAAGGTTTGGTCGCCCGCTTTTTATCCCCAGAGATTGACTTCATAGGCACTTGGTTTATAGTTAATTCGGCTTAATCAAGTCGATGGCCGACACCGCAGTAACAATAATCCAACCTTTATAAGGGAACTCTTATGGCAGATCCAAAATCATGGCCTGATATGGCAATTGATATTTACGACAAGCTAACTGGGCGTGGCGCCGAAATTACCTACGCTTTTGAAGACATGGAAATCTCTATTCCAAGTGGCACCGGTGATGATGTTACCCATGCAAAATGGAAAATTAATGGTGCTATTAAAATCAGCAGCCGGGATACTTCCAAGGGGAGCTAGCTGCAATGAGCGCTCCACTGGATGTATCCGCACAGCTGTCGTTGACTAATGAGAATGGCAAAACGATTTTACTGAGTGCGGAAAAAGAAATCATCACGGTAACGCTACCCAGTCTGTGGGTCGGTCGCCCGATTTTACGGCAGCTCAGCAATCGTGGGCAGCGCACCCGGATGATAGAAAATGTCCATGGCGGTCTGAAGCTTACCGATTTGGTGATCGAATTTCGAATTGCTGATCGTGTCATTGCTCTGATCGCTCCACAGTCCGATTCTGGCTTAGTTTCTCGAATGCTGGGGGTTGGGCCTGTAGAGCTGAAAATAGTTCCAATCCTACTCTCTTTGTTCAAAAGATAACCTCCACACCTTGACTGCATTTCAGAGCATGCCACGCCACAGACCTTAGTATTTTTGCTGTCCTAACTAAGGTCTGTTGACTTTTTATGTCTAAATTTTGAACCGTCTGGTTATTTTTCATCATTATTTCCTCGAAAAATCAACAAATGAACAGTAGCAAGCCACCATACCAATAATAATATTAATGGATAAACAGCAGATAAAATTATTGCTAAAAGCTGTGACAGTCATTTAACAAAAATTTATTTAGCTGACGACAAATATCAAATATTGTTCATTCTGAAGAACGGATCAATCACTCTTAAATTATCTTGTTTTCTTGCAGGTAAAGGCGATGATAGTGAACAGGTGAGAGACCATGTACGAGCACTGGGTGTAATTCTGATGAGTCCTAGCAAAACAGCAATCATAAAGACAATGATGACATTGACTGGTGCCCGTATAAATATGGGTACTTAGTTGACTGCGTCTTTGAAAGAATTAAAAAATTTCTAGCAAGCGTAGAAAAATACGATAAATCAGAGCGAAACTATGCGAATATAGTTGCCTTAGCTTTCACTCTCATGCGGTACTAAACAATTATTGAGTAGCAAAGATCAACTGGCACCAGTGAATAACACTTTGAAGGATTTGTCTATGAACTATCTTAATTCCACTAACAATCAGTATGGTGGAACTTATGTCTCCCCAAAGAATCTCCCTGACAGCAGTGATGCTTTTGTATCACAACTCAACGAGTCATTAAAAATTTGGCAGACCCAGAAGATTAAAGTTGTGTGGATTAAGATTCCCAATGCGCGTGCCAAGTTATTGCCGCTGTTATATCAGGCAGGCTTTATGAATCACCATTGTGATGTGAATTTCATGATGTTGACTTTAAGGTTAGAAGACGGGGCCGTTATTCCGCCTTTTGCTAAACATACTATTGGCGTTGGAGGACTCGTTATTAATGACAATAACGAGTTGCTAACAGTCAGGGAAAAAGACCACATTAAAACTCATCCTCACAACTGGAAGTTTCCAGGGGGGATGTTAGACCCCTATGAGCATATCGAAGATGGTGTTATACGAGAAGTGCTTGAGGAAACCAATATTCAAACCGAGTTCCATAGTTTTATCGGTTTTAGGCACCACCACCAGGGGCAGTTCAATACATCCAACATCTATGCCGTGTGTCGCCTCAAGCCGCTAACATTGGATATAACTATTCAGGAAAGTGAGATTTTTGACGCTAAATGGTTTCCGATTGATGATTATCTGGCTGACGAGAAAATTGGTAAATATAACCATCATATTTTACAGAGCGCACTGAAAAATCAGGGGCTAGAAAGCATTAATTTGCCCGGTTATATGTCATCGGTTCAAGATTACGAAGTGTTTATAACGCAATAATCAGGTAAGCTCTCTGATCCGTCAAACAGGTTTTATCCCTGTTAATAGCAAACTCTTCCAATTCTTGCACCCTAGTTTCGAGCCCATTCTTTCTTTTTGAAAGTTTGGGCTTCTCTGTGTATCATTGCTCCGTTCTTTTTAACAATCACGCTTGCTTTAAAACAAGCTTCACCGTTTGCAAGTGTGCGTATTTGTATTGAAAATGATGCCATTCGTCCTACTCCAATGAGGGGGACAAATGGCGTGCTGTACAACGAAATCGATGATAATTCAATGCAATTCAACGTAAAACTAGTATATAGAAAAGTGAGCAATACCAATGATAAACCCAGATACCACCTGCATTTACCCTTCAAACCGTTTCTCCATAGCGCCGATACTCGATTGGATACACTTTTAATCTATTGCTGGTCTTTGTGATTTTAAGGGGGACTATGGGGGAATCTGTATTTTGAGGGGTGCTGGGGGTACTGAGGGAAGTCAGCTATAGTTATAGCTCCAATCATCTGCATTACTGATCAACACCACCTCAATTCTGATTCATCTATAACGTAAAACGCAGTTATTCTGGTCTAATTGAACTAGACACTTTATAAAAAGTAATATTACACGTGTAAAAGTAAATTTTCAGATCGCAAAGGAGCCGTTTGCGAGTTAGCTTTCTAAGGTGCAAAGGGGCACAAAGTACCCTAGGGAAATTTACAGCCATACACAACAGAGGCTACCATCTGGTAGCCTCTAAAAATGCATATAACGGGCGTTATGGTAAATAATAGCGTGTTATTAGTTCTATTTTTTTATAAGTAATTCAGGGCTATGACCTAATGAATTAACGTCAATACCTTGTTCTGTTAGTAACTTTTCGAACAATGGAAGTAAAGGGCCTAAACTTTCATGAAGTGTATCTCTTACAGTATCTACTATAACCTGAGTCCCACGCTCAATTTCAACATTGATATTATCTCCGACAATCTTGTCTTCGAATACAGTCATTCTACGAGTTTCTGGAATTAACCAAACTTCAAACCAGCCCTCTTGCTTATTTACTTGAGAAACAGTCAAACTTGCACCATTTAGTGCAATGTACCCCTTAGGGAAAATGTAACGACTCCACTCATTCGATAAACTTAAACGAATACAATAATTATCTTCAATCTGAATGATTTTTTCAATTGGCGTCTTAAAATCAACATGACCAGATAATGGATGCCCACCAATTTCAGCTCCATCCTTTGCAGCTCTTTCGACGTTTATATATGAATCGTTTTCATACTCACTTAAAGTGGTGATCAAAAGACTTTGTAAAATAATATCAAATTTAACTCTAACCTCTGAAATTATTTCTGTTACTGTTAAACAAACACCATCAACAGCGACACTCGCCCCAATTTCTAAATTATTACAAAACCCAACCTTGAAATCGATAATAAACGTTCTAATACCATTTTCATCACTAACGTCAGCAATATTCGCTATAGACTGAACTATTCCTGTAAACATAAACTCTCTCATTTTGAAAAATTAAAGATATAGAACGAACCGATTTATTAAGCAGAAAATTTCTGCATGTGCCAAAAGTAACATTTAATATCTATTAAATGTTACTTTTGGCACTCTATTTTTTGTGCATGAAATACCGCTTATGGTGAATAGCTGTTATTTTTAAAAAACGGACTTTAGAATCGAGCAACGCGAAGTTTTTAGAATCCTTATTTATGATTGAATCGTCTAAGTACTGTTCTGTATTAAATTTGTTTTTTGCATATTCTGATTTTGCTTGACGTAAATCCTGTTCAAAAACTGCGATTGCCCGGTCTTTTACGTTTACTGAAAAATTCGATTTAGATTTAATTCTTAAGATTGCTTTGCATTTACGGATTATATTCATAGTTTAGAAATCCATTACACGTAATGAGATCAGATGCGTTATATCCGCATCTAAAATCCTTAATTGTTATTTAATACCACAAAAATCATGCATCAATTAGTGTTGTTTTTACTGACAGCTCGTTAATATAAGAGGTATCTTATGCGCCCTAAAAGACTTTTTTTTAATAGTCTTTTAGGGTGAACAAGACGCCTTTATTTTTTATTAATCTTTCTCTTGGATAAATTCATCAATCTTGGTGATCTCTTCCATAGTTGGTTTGTAGGGGTGCATGTTTAGTTTATTAACCCAATCCATGAATTGATCTTCTGTTAGAGGTGTTGACTCACTTATCTCATCACTCCATAGATGGTAGACAAAAGAATGCTGATTAATTCTGAAAGCAATCATACGTTGCTCTCTATCAATAGGTTTTTGATTGAAATGTAAGTAAAAATTCATAGTCTTACCTCATGTAATACAAAGACTGTATTACGCATTAATTCAGATTTAAGATCAGTTTTTTTTATAAATTATTTAGATAAATCGAGCAATTCTTTATATGTGAAACAACCAATTGCAATCATCTACGGAATAACTCTTGGCATACCATAATACTTAATAAGTTATACCAAGTTTTCCAAATCCATATTTGGTTTAGTTGACAATAATTTTCAATTAATAATTACAGTGCAACTGTGTATTACTTGCACCGGGTTTATATGATTGGGTTTTCTAAGTGTCGTCTACCTATTATGGTAAGTAGCGACTTTTTCTTACATAAATAATGGTTTCATTATCAGATTTGAAAAAAGCACTTAAAACCAAGAGTCAATTAAGCTATATAACCTTAAAAATAGCAGGTTAAAAATTTGTTTTAATGACTGTTTTTCGAGCATAAAAGTGCTTTTTCCACTTGGTATTTTTTTCAAGCTCAAATAGCCAAATGAACCAGTTTCTTTTTTGTAGTGGGTAAGTGATACTGATCCAAATTTTATAAGTTTCTAACTTGCTTGGGGGGCGTTAGCGAGACAGGTCTCTAACTCGCAAAGGGGCACATTGCGCCTTACAAAAAAAGTGGCCAAATTCACTTGGGCACTACAACGATCCCTTCACAGGAGAAAGCGAGCATAGTACGATCTAATTTTTTACGCTAAAGGAAGCAAGAAAAAATGGGAGAGATAAGAGCCCTCCATTTGGTAAGTAGCATTCAAGTAACTTGTAAAATACTGCTTATGGAATAGTAGTTATTTCTAAAAAACGGCCTTTAGAATCGAATACTGACCGCTGAGAGGTTTTAAGAAGCCTCCCTTTATGTTCACTAAATCCCTTAACAACTTCACCGTATGTATCGTATAGTTTATAAATAAACCATTTAATATTGATTTGAAAAACATTATTCTTGATGATGGTTTATTCAAGCTAAATGATAGAACGGTAAATGCAGCGATATTAATACCTATTCTGAGAGCATAAAATAGCAATTTTGAAGTGTTGGGACACCAATACAAGAAATAAGGACCTTTTTTATCAAAGGTTATAGAATCTCTTTTACTGTAAGTAATAATAAAATTTTTGAATAGATGATTGCAAGAAAGTTAGGTAACAACAATACATTTAAAAAACGTATACATTACTTATAAATATAAAGGGTTAATATTATGAGTTTGGATGCCAATAAAAAACTGCTCTTTGAACATCAAAAGGCGGAAAAGCTCGCTGCTGAATTAGTCAGAGCCAATAAAAAATTGTTATTTGAGCATGAAGAAAAAGAAAAACTGGCTGCTGAGTTAATCATTGCCCGTGAATTTCGTATTGCTGCCATCATATTTGAATCTCAAGAAGGTATGCTTGTCACAGATGCTAATAAACATATTCTTCGTGTGAATAAGGCCTTTACTCGCATTTCAGGCTACAGTGCAGAAGAGGTTATTGGACAAACACCCAAGCTCTTTAGCTCAGGCCGACAAGACAAAGTGTTCTATAAGGCGATGTGGGACAGTATCAATACCACCAACACATGGGAAGGTGAAATTTGGAATCGCTGCAAAAATGGTGACATCTATCTAGGGCATATGACTATTACCGCAGTGAGAGACACGGGCAATATGATCTCTAATTATGTTGCTACGATCACCGATATTACGCTAAACAAAGCCGCCTTAGAAAAAATCAATAACCTCGCCTACTTTGATCAAATCACTCAGTTGCCAAATCGTCTTTTTTTAGTTGATAAGCTTAATCTCGCCCTAGCTGAAAGTGCCCACAGTAATCATCATGGTGCATTACTATTTATTGATTTAAACCAGCTTAAAATCATCCACAGCATCCACGGGTACAGTGTGAGAAATTTACTGTTAAAACAAGTATCCACTCGCTTAACTAAGATTGTAAGAAAAGCTGATACCATAGCCCGAGTAAGCGGTGATGAGTTCGTAATACTTTTAGAAAACTTGAGTCAGCAAAACATTGAAGTTACCACCGAAATCCAAAATATTGCTAAAAAAATTATTTTTTCATTAAATCAACCCTACCAGCTCAATATGTACAAATATCGCGGTACCGTCAGTATTGGCGCAACAATATTCAATGGGAATGAATTCGCATCGGAAAAACTGTTAAAGCAAGCTGATATTGCTATGCATCAATCTAAGGTCGCAGGGCGCAATCGCCTTTGTTTCTTTAATCAAACAATGCAAGAGGCTATTACAGCCCGTGCTGAGATGGAACAGAAACTACGCGAAGCGATTGAACACAATCAATTTCAGCTATATTATCAAATACAGGTTAGCAGTTCTGGTCAAGCATTAGGGGCTGAAGCCTTAATCCGTTGGCAGCATCCAGAAGATGGTCAGATTTCCCCCTTTAACTTTATACCTTTAGCCGAAGAAACCGGACTTATTTTACCAATAGGAGAATGGGTATTAAACACAGCCTGCGCTCAACTTAAAAAATGGCAACAAAACCCACTAACACAAGACCTTGTACTTGCTGTTAATGTAAGTGCTCTACAAATTCATCAAGAAGACTTTGTAGAGCAACTAAAAAGCATCCTGCAAAAGCATAAAATCACCCCTGAACGGCTTAAATTAGAACTAACTGAAAGTATGTTGGTAGAAAATGTCAGCGGCATTATTACTAAAATTAATACACTGAGAAAAATAGGTGTTTTATTTTCATTAGATGACTTTGGTACTGGTTATTCTTCTTTACAATATCTTAAAAAATTGCCAATCAATCAATTAAAAATAGACCAGTCATTTGTGCGAGACCTTATCACGGATACCAATGACAGAGCGATTGTACGCACCATCATTACCATGTCACATAATTTAGGTCTTAACGTTATTGCCGAGGGTGTAGAGACGGTAGAACAAAAACAATACTTATTGAGTGAAGGCTGTATGAATTATCAAGGCTACCTATTTAGTAAGCCCGTACCAATTGATGAGTTTGAAGCGTTGATTTTTCGTTTAAGTGATACCTGATTTTAAACAGTGAGGGTTACCAATGTTACAGAAAGTCCAAACTCACTATTAAACAGCAATTACTATATAAAAGCGCAAGTTTACTCAATTGCTTGAGCATGTGGGGCCTAACCTAATTACCAAAAAATCAACAGAAAAGTTATCTGTAAAGAGTGCTTTTTAAACTTATCAGGGGTCTCTTATAGAGACCATTTTTTTTATAAGGCGCTTTGGGGGCGTTAGCAACCTAGCTTTCTAATTTTTTCTAGGGCACATAAGGGAGCCTACTTGGTTAAAGAATCTTAAAAGTTCGCCAACCAATATCGTTAAGCTGCTAGTAGACAGCACAGATTGTAGCGCAACCGCAAATCAACAACTTGGTTTTGAATTAAATCAGGATGAACAAATCCAATTAAGTAATATTAAGTCAAATGACTATAAAGTGTTTTATAAGGGGATAAAATCCATTCTAGAACAACGCAGTTTTACCGGTTGGAGAACCACTGGTCACACTGGCCTAGATGTGCAAATATTTGCCAAGGGGCCAGGCAAAGAGCTGTTTAAGGGCCATTTAGATAATACTGATATTACCAAAAAAATATTCAGTTTGCTGGGCCAAAAGTAGTCACAAAAGTTTATATTGAGTGAACAAAAAAGCCAGTGTCGACTGGCTTTTTTGAGTTTTAATCCTGAGGGATAATCTTAGCTTTTATTTATTTTCAGCCAAAAAGTGGTCGAGATCTTGACCGGTTAGTTTCTTGATTTGTGCAAATATATACCACAAGGCACCAAGCAGCATGATCATGCTGGGGATCACAATAACAGGGTAGCTTAACGCCGTCATGTGGCCAAGCTCTTCAGTATATTCAGTGGTGCCAGGGGGACTAACCAATATGACCTTAGCTAGGATATAGTTAAGTGCTGATGACAGAAAAAACGAACCGGCAACAATATACGAACTGATCGCCAGTTTTTTCTCGAATAAATCAGCTGTACCCGTTTCTTCAAGTGACTTATTTAAATTATGCCAATTTACAATCTGCTCGTTGAGTACAAATACTTTTAGCAATGGCTTACTGGTGCGTTGGGTAATTAATACTGCTAATCCAATAAATGCCGGAATAGCCGCTTCTTTAATAGCGATATATTCAGCGGGTAATTGTAACAAACTGATACCGCCAGTTAAAATAACGCTAACAATACCTAAAATTGAGAATGCATTCACTTTGCCTGATTGTTTTAAATCCCATAAACCGAAGCCAATTGGGAAAATTAACGCAGTAACAATGCTCCAAGCCGGGCCTAAACTATCTTCACCACTTAGTTTGGTCATGATTAATACAGGAATGATAATGTTAAAGGCTAAGTTACCTAACATTCTGCCTGGTTTCTTTTCGATATTTTCGCTCATTTAAACCCTATTTAAAAACGCTAATTTCCGCTGCATTATATGGTTATTCTGAAGGTAGGCCTACCAATAATTTGATTTAAGCTGAACTGTGCTTCGTGATCGGTGCTGCTTATTCATCGTTCAGCTTATTTTGTCGGTTTAGCCAAACCATTGCTCCTAAGATAGACCAAGGTGTTGAATCAGACCGTGTCGCAAATATAGCAGGGTTCAATCTTCACACGGGTATAATGAATGACGCTCAGGATAGGAATAAACTCAAAAAACTTTGCCGTTACTTCTTTTGAAGAGAGTCCCGCTCTGCGGTATTAGAAAAAAGTTTGGCAATAACAACTTACGGGAAATTCGTTACCAACTTAAAACACCCTGTCGTGATGGTACCACCCATGTGATCTTTGAACCGCTGGATTTTATCGCCCGTTTAGCTGCCTTGGTACCTAAACCCCGAGCAAACCTCACCAGGTTAAATGAGAAACATCTCTATTTCTCACCCTAAGGGCAACCGTAGGTTGTCCTAATTCATTCCCGATGAATTAGTCATGGTATTTTTGCGCCAAATAGCAAAAAAAGAGCTGAGATCTCCCACAATAAGGCTAAACAAAGAAAGCAGGGGGTACATCGAAAACCGGATGACACTAGCCAAAAAAAACCAGTGAAAAACGCAAATCAATGATCTGGGCGCAAAGGCTCAAACGGGTTTTTGGGATAGATATTGAAACCTGTCATCAATGTGGTGGTGTGGTTAAGATCATTGCAAGCATTGACAACTCGGCAGGAAAGCTGATTTGCACAGCAAATGCTGCCCTGCAGGGGTTAGACACGGGGATGTGTCTAATGAACTCCAGTAGTGATAACAAAGATACTAAGTCATTTGAATAAAAAAATGACGAAATTGTCAAAATTTTTCTTCCGGAAAGTAGAGCACCTCCTCAGGCAAGTCTATTTAAATAAACATAAGTTAATCATAAACAAAAGCAATATTCAGAGCTGGTTTGCACAACAGCGGGACGCACTTGCCCTTTACCTAAAATTTTGTGAAAACGGGTGAGTATATGAGAGAAATATCTGACTTTTGTCGCTTCATTAAGATGAAAAAGAAGTAAATATGAAGTTATGAACTAAAGTCGATTTTAGATCTAATGAAAAATGACGTTTATTCTACTTATCCTTGGCAACGAATCCACGCTTCACGGCTTTAGTCATTAAACCTTGTTCAAGCTGCTGACCAAGTAACATCAGGGGGCTTGGTGTTTGTGATTTGGTTTAAATGTGTCGACAGGTACAAAACTAGTAAAAAGCTCATTTGCTAATTGGTTTGTGTGGTATTCAACGTTTCCAAGCTATGTTGGTTTCGAACTTTTAGTTTCTGCAAGCGTTGGACTGACCATCGAACAACCAGACAAACTGAGTAGCAATAACAAGCTGAGAAGAAAAACAGCATAAGATGCAAATAAATTTTTCAAAACAATTTCTCACAAAGTGGCAAACTCTTGTATTTGCATGAAGGTTTGCAAGAAGAGTTCCACTTTGCAGAAATTTATTTCATCGTTGATAAAAATTATAATATGAATAGAGAATTAAACAATGCGGTAACTTGTCCAGCATCTTCAGTGCTGAGTTCGTTATTATCGAACGCTTCTTGTAATTGTGCATCAAGCGTCGCTTGTAAAGTCGAAATCGGGCTAGCTTCACCCCTTTCAATCAATTTTTCAACATTCGCAACCGCAACATCAAAATGACCATGTAAATAACTTGCTATAAACAGCTCATGATCACTACCATCAGCGATGAATGAATTCAAATGTGCCTGCATTTTGTTGGATTTTTCGATGAAAATCGAATCTTTACTCAAACCTTTCTCCTTTTTGTATTAACGAATGTTGTGAATAAATACATAGTGTCTATTAACTATTATCAGAACTGGCTGAAACTCATTACAACGAAAACATGTTCTCGCATCAAGTATCAAACCGCAATGGACAATCGCAAAGTATCTTTTGTTCTCTTAAACAGACCCAACTGAATATAATACTAAGTCATGAAAACCCATAATGACCGGAATTGGGCCTACTAACATATCATCTAACGCAGCGTCGCCAGAGTCAGAAACTAAAGGCCTACCATCTAAACTCTATAATTTTGATTTTGTAGCAACGACTAAAATATTTGGTTTTCCAACCATTTTAATTAAAGCCGGTGATAGTTGCTGATTACCACGGCCAAGAATATGACCCTGCCCGCCAATAAGTGTGAGCACTACTTTAACTTGGTTATTTGCGCATAGCTCAAGCAACGACGCAGCGGTAAGACCATTAGCGATCAATTGCTGGCCTCTGACTAAATCAACACCTAATAACGTATTTGTAAGACCTATTTCCTGCATAATACTGTCAACTGTAGAGCCTGAACCCATCACAAATAACGTATCCGGCTCATCCCCCATCAATTCAATAACATGCGCAGCAATATCTGAAAGCACCAGTTCATCTGACTCTTTACCACCCATTTTAACCGCTTGAATATAACTTAATTCTTCCAGCACGAGCATTTCACCATAATGTTTTGCTATGACTCGACGGGCTCTAAATTCAGATTCGTCAATGTCTTTTACTTCGCCAGACATCAAACTCACCAGCTCGCCATTAATAACTTGTGCCACAACTTTACCTGCCACTTTTGGTGTTATCGCATAAACGCCGCTATGTATCTTACAACCTGCAGGCACACCTACAACTGGACATTGATTTTCAACAACTTCGCAAATATTCCTTGCCGTCCCATCGCCTCCTGCAAACAAAATCAAATCTACTGTTTGTGCCATCAGCTCAATTACAGCAGCTTTTGTATCAGTTGATTCAGTTTGTTGTGCTTGATGTTGATAAACAACAACATGATTAAAGCCCATTGATGAAAGGATATCTTCTCCTATTTCACCAGATGCTGTAAAAATACATAGTTGGTTTTTGAGAGGTAGTAAGGCTTGTAAAGCAATAGCCATTTTTTACCTGATAACTTTGCAGCACCTCTCATTAATGCCTGTTGACGTATATCCGGACCATCACTTCCTTTTAATGCCAGTGCTCCAGCAATACCTGAATAAGGGTTAATTACTCGGCCTAGTTGAAATAATCGTTTCAACCTTGCGCTCCATAGTCAGAATTGCTCTGTTTGGAATTAAATGTTGTTAAAGAAGGTGTATTGTAAAAATCATGTAGCGCATTTAAAAACAGTTGAGTCCTCGGGTTGAAACCCGATTGAATAAATATTGCCAATTGATTGTCGACAGTTCGCTCAAATGTGTCACTAGATGACTGTTCGTTTTCTAAATTATCTATACTTACTCTAAACTTAATGTCCGAGGCCAATGAGAAAGCATGTTCTATTGCTTGTGGTTTTACTTCTGCGGCTTCGAATTTTGCTTGCTGATAAGGGTCGCGACCATCTGGATGATACCAATAAGCATAATCAACATGACTTCTACGCTTTTTGCCAGCGATGCACCAATGCGCAATTTCATGTAAGGCGCTAGAAAAGTAATCACGTGTAAAAATAACGTGATTATACTGACAATTATCACTGGCAGGCTCATAAATAGGTTCCTCAGCGCCGCCAACTAAAATCGTATTTTCAGTATTCGCGAAACAATAGTTAAATAGCTTCACTAAATCTTCAGCTTGTTTAATAGTGCCCGATTTATTTGGAAATGGTAAAGTTTTCAAAAATACAAACTCGTTGAATTAACAGAATGTTCACAAACGGATTCCTATTATACTGCAAATCGAGTTAATCTGGGGATTGGTTTGAAATTTTTTGTACAAAGACAGGAAGCAAAGTTGAACAAACATATACTGAATGTTAGCGATCAACGCTTATTTGCATTGGCGTGGCAGAGAACCCTCCCGTTTGTCACCACTTGGTGCATTCAAGAACCACACATCGATCATTATGAGCATGTCAACAATGTGGCGTACGTATCACAGCTTGGAACGCTCGCTTGGCAACATTTCAATTATTTGGGGTTAAGCATTCAATAATATAAACAGCAGGTTTTCTTGAGCGTGAGGGGTTATTCGTAAGAGATATAGAAAATGACTACTTGTCTTTGAATGGGCTAGAAGAAGATCCCATGTTGCAAATTCACGGGTATTCAATTACCTACCGTATAGCGACAGGTTCACAGCAGGGGCGAAAGGTATTTACGCTGCAAACCATTGCTCCTAAGATAGACCAAGGTGTTGAATCAGACCGTGTTGTAAATGTAGCAGGGTTCAATCTTCATGCGGGTGTAATGAGTGACGCTCAGGATAGGAATAAACTCGAAAGACTTAAATATGAAGTTATGAACTAAAGTAGATTTTAGATTTAATGAAAAATGACGTTTATTCTATTTATCCTCAGGTAATATGTGGAGTAGCGTTATGATCAAGATCATATTGGGCGTATAGACTCATATCAAAACAACTGTTTGCTCCATTAACCCAGTGTTATAGTGGCTTATATTAAAATCGACTATCACTTCGAAATATCCTTCGCGTTAAAGTCAAAAATAAAATTTTTAATAATGTATCGAGGTTAATTTAAATTATGGAAACAATCTATTTTTCTGGAGGCTGTCTCTGGGGGGTGCAAGAATTTATGAAGTACTTACCTGGAGTGGAGAGAACTCAGGTAGGAAGAGTAAATGGTGCGACTCATTCAACCAAAACCGCTTATGATGGTTATGGTGAATGCGTGAAAATGGAATTTAATCCAGCTATTGTTTCACTTGAAACCTTGATTGACTATCTTTTCGAAATTATTGACCCCTATAGTATAAACAAACAAGGGAACGATGTAGGTGAGAAATATAGAACAGGTATTTACAGTAAAGAGACTAATCACTTACTAAAAGCAAAATGCCATATTGAACGGTTAGAAAATGCATTAAATGATAAAAATAAAACAAGAAAAAAAGTGGTAGTTGAAGTATTACCCCTCACCAATTACATTCCGAGTGATAATGAGCATCAAGACAGACTAACGTTATTTCCTGATGATTATTGTCATATTCCTTTAAGGCTACTTCATAAGTATAAAAAGAAAACCTAAAAATAAAAGATTTTCTTTTTATACAGGTAAATGAATCCATAACTTATTGTGGGCTAGCAATATGATTTTTTTTGTTGATGTATTCATTAAATGCAAGCGATGCGAAAATTAATCCTCCACCAATTAATATCTTCGTAATATCAGCTTCTTTATTCCAAATAACAAGATTTACAATAAGTCCTGCAGGAATCAAAGCATTGTTCATAATAGCCAGAGATCCTGTATTTATTTTAGCTGCACCTTGATTCCAAGCAAAGTATCCAACCCCTGACGCCATCGTACCTAAATAAATCAAAATTCCCCACTGTATCGATGTAGTAGGCATTTTATCTGTAGATCCAAGCACTAGAAAAGCAATAAATGCAACAAGGAAAGCACCGATAAAAAACAATCCAAAGATAGAGTGTTTTGGTTGTTTTTCTAGTTCGGGTGTAGATTTTAGTAAGTATTTGTAACCTACTTGCCCAATTGCAAAGCAAAAATTAGCACCTTGGGTAATCATAAAACCCAAAAGTACATGTTCACTGATACTTGAATATTGAATATAAGCTGCACCTAAGACGGCCACTAACGTTGTTAACAAGTTTGCTCTATGAAACTTCTTACTTAAAATATCATTTAGTAAGGTGATATATATCGGTGTAAACACACTAAATAAAAGGACTTCAGGGACAGTAAGGTAAAGAAATGATTGATAATAAAAGCAATACATCAACCCCAATTGTACAGCGCCAATTGCAATTAACTTAATTATTGTGTCAATTTTAATTCCTTTTAATCTTAAAAAAGGTAAAAAAATCAAGGTCGCAATACCTATGCGTAATAAAACTGAAAACCATGCGTCTACATGACCTGAAAGGTATACACCAATTAAGCTAAATGAAAAAGCCCACATAATTGTAACGCTAGATAAATACCACATGAAAAAGCCTTTATTAAAAAATGAAATGCAATCTTACACAAAAAAATTCTAGAATCAATTCAACTCTAACGGCTCGTTTTTTGTATTAATTACACCTTGATTTAAATGTTACCCCTACCCCCTTTAATTTCATATGTGGAATCAATAAGCAAAATAATTAAGCATCGTGATGGTACCACCCATGTGATCTTTGAACCGCTCGATTTTATCACCCGTTTAGCTGCCTTGGTACCTAAACCCCGAGTAAACCTCACCAGGTTAGATGAGAAACATCCCTATTTCTCATCCTAAGGGCAACCGTAGGTTGTCCTAATTCATTCCCGATGAATTAGTCATAGTGTTTTTGTGCCAAATAGCAAAAACAGAGCTGAGATCTCTCCCAATAAGGCTAAACAAAGAAAGCAGGGTACACATTGAAAACTGGATAGCACTAGCCAAAAAAAAACCAGTGAAAAACGTAAATCAATGACCTGGGCGCAAAGGCTCAAACGGGTTTTTGGGATAGATATTGAAACCTGTCATCAATGTGGTGGTGTGGTTAAGATCATTGCAAGCATTGACAACTCAGCAGGAAAGCCAATTTGCACAGCGAATGCTGCCCCGCAGGCGGTAGACACAGGGATGTGTCTAATGAACTCCAGTAGTGATAACAAAGATACTAAGTCATCTGAATAAAAAAAATGACGAAATTTTTTGTCAGGAAAGTAGAGCACCTCCTCAGGCAAGTCTATTTGAATAAACAAAAGTTCATCATAAAAAAAAGTAATATTCAGAGCTGGTTTGCACAACAGTGGGACGCACTTGCCCTTTACCTAAAATTTTGTGAAAACGGGTGAGTATATGAGAGAAATATCTGACTTTCGTCGCTTCATTAAGATGAAAAAGAAGTTATGAACTAAAGTCGATTTTAGATCTAATGAAAAATGACGTTTATTCTACTTATCCTCCAATGATTTTATTATTGATCGCAAAAATGCTCGCCATCATTTATCCTTTGGTTTCGGTATCCATCCTTGCATGGGTAATCGTTTGGCCGAAATGCAAATTCGTATTGTTTGGGAAGAGCTCATGGCACGTTTTCATAGCGTCCAGGTAATGGGTGAACCCACGTATATACTGTCTTCTTTCGTTAAAGGCGATGCGCACCTTCCGGTAAAACTGGTGCCACTAGAATATTGAATTAATACCATTTAAACTCACTAGCTTACATAACTACTATTTGTCGACACCGAGGACTCTATGCCAAAAATAACATTTATTGAACACAGTGGTGAAAAACACGAAATTGAAGCTGATACCGGTATATCTGTGATGGAAGTTGCTATTAATAATGGCGTTCCGGGGATTGATGCAGATTGTGGCGGCGCTTGTTCTTGTGGCACTTGCCATGTCATGGTGGAAGGCAGCTGGTTTGAAAAACTGCCTGAAATTGACGAAATGGAAGAGTCTATGCTGGGTTTGAATACCATGCGCGAGGCTAATTCACGCCTATCATGTCAGTTAGATTGTACCGACGAACTTGACGGTATCGTTCTTCAGCTACCTGAATTTCAAGGGTAGATTGAGGACCTGCTCAGGCAGTTGCTATCGTATTCGACGGCAATTGTCTAAGCAGAATTGTGTTCTGTAACGCGAATAAGCTTAACTACAAAGCGTATGAGAAACTGCTGTACACAACGGTTTTTGCCAAAAATAACGCCCGCCATTCACCCCAAATTCAAGCAGTTTTATTTACAGTGCAACCCTGCCGATAACCGTCGATGACTTCTTACAACAGAGGGCTGAGGGCCACCCATTAGTAAGTTCTGGTCAAGCTGGTATGCAAGTTTCCTTGGTTTTTTTAACCAAGTATTAAATCGTACATGAACCACTAATTTATTGCTTATTAATACACACCTAAAAATCACAATGTTGGTGTCAATATGCACCAGTCACCCATCTGCATTTTTATTATGGGGAAGTAAGCTGTGTAGACATGCAATTTTGTATGACTACTTCTCTTGGCTTTATAAGCCTCAGTAATTATTTAGTGCCAACGTTAATCCAGTTCTTTGCAGAATTTTCTGCAACTTAACAAGTCTATGGATCGGCCTTGTTCAAACCGTCCAACCCGTTATGGCTTTAACGCTGGGCAACTCTTTTTACAACAAATAAGATGGTATCGTTCAAGGTTTAATCAAGTCTGATGGTTATACTAACCCTCGGTGTAACTCATGAACGATGCCAAATTATTAACAAAATGCTTTTTCAACGGTAAACGGTACTTTATCTCGTAACACATAAAAACAAGCCCTTGCTAATTTATGCGCCACTGTCTTAATGGCAATTGTTTGATTAGTTTTAGCTAGCTTTCGTTGATAGTAACTTTTAACGGTTTTATTATAACGAATGGCGAAATTGGCGGCTTAGACAAATGCCCAGGCTAAGTACTTGTTGCCATTCTTTGAATTGGTTTTACCTTTCTTTTTTCCGTTGTTATAACGGGCACCACTGACACAACGACAATAAGAAGCATAATTCCCAATTTTATCAAAACGACTAATATCACCCGTTTCTAGCATGATAGTGAGTGCGAGAATATTGCCGATACCATCAATGGTGATCAGTTGTTGAAAATCTTTAGTTAATTTAACTTATGTTAATACGATTTTTCCTAATAGTTTGATTTGATCTTTTAGACATTTCATCACGGCCAGATTACAAATTGTTGCTTGCGCCGTGTTTGCAGATGAGAAATGAGTCATTATAACTGCTGGCGTTAACTGTTTTATCTTATTGTTACTCATTTTGTAACTTAAATGACGCATGTATAGTCCTTGAATGGACAAAAGATTGAGAGTGGCTTGCTGAACAAGCTGCATGCGTTTACGCATTAAATCACGGACAGTTCGTTGCTCTTTAGGGTAAATATAACCTTCAGGTAAGACACCTAATCGCAGCATTTCTGCAAGCCAGTCAGCATCGCTGTTATCATCAGCATATTTCAAACCAGAGTATTGCTGAATAGCCGTCGTATTAGCGAGATGCACCTGGTAGTTAGCGTCGTTTAATGCATCAACTAGCCAATACCAGTTGAACGTAGACCCAACGACTAAGCCAGTCAATTGCGGCTTGAATGGGGCAAGAAACAGGAAAATTTGTTTTATATCGTTAGGTAATTTACGTCGAGCTATAACATCACCCGTTTCATCTTTAATTGAAAAAAACGCTGTTATTTGAATGTAAGTCAATGCCACCATATAGTTTTATTTTAAAGCCCTCGTTTTAGCTATGTGTATAACATACACTCTAGGCTTGAACGTGAATCGTAGGAACTTGCTATATGATTATCAAGTCTTTCATTTTGCAGTTTTTTAATAATTAGTCTCTATTCTAAGGCGCAAAGGGGCACAAACTGCCTTAGTTTTTTATTCCAGATTATCAATTTTTCTTTTTTAATGTAATGGTTTAAAAAAAAGGGCTAGATGTCCTGCATTTTTCCTCGTGCTCAAGAAAACTAGCCACACGTTGGCTAATGTGGTGAGTAAGACCATTCAGTTCACTTTTTGTAGGCGCTTTTTTTTGGTGGGAACGGCTAGTAAAAGCTAACCTGTAAGCTTGGCATATAAAACGCAATTCATGCTCTTTTCTTTCACTTACTCCTTTTTGAACGATTAGCAATCAGCCTTTCTTAAGCAAGACTTCAAACTCATTAATCGGCACGGGCTTACTAAACAGATAGCCTTGATAATGCGTACAGCCGTTATCCAACAAGTATTGTCTTTCCTCTACTGTCTCGACACCCTCGGCAATAACGCTAATATCTAAGCTATGCGACATGGTAATGATGGTGCGTACAATCGCTCTGTCACTGGCATCCGTAATAAGGTCGCGCACAAATGACTGGTCTATCTTTATTTGATTGAGAGGCAATTTTTTTAGATATTGTAAAGAAGAATAACCCGTCCCAAAGTCATCTAATGAGAATGAAATACCTATTTTGCTCAGAATATTCATTTTGGTAATGATGTCGCTGATATTTTCGACCAACATACTTTCGGTTAGTTCTAGCTTGAGTCGTGCAGGGTTAATATCATGCCGTTTTAGGGTAGCTTTGACCTGTTCTACAAAGTCTTCTTGATGAAGTTGCTTAGCACTGATATTGACGGCGAGTACAAGGTCTTGTGTCAGTGGGTTTTTTTGCCATGCTTTAAGCTGAGCGCAGGCCGAGTCTAATACCCATTGTCCTATCGGTAAAATAAGTCCTGTTTCTTCGGCTAAAGGAATGAAGTTAAAGGGTGAAACCTGACCACGCTCTGGATGTTGCCAACGGATTAAGGCTTCAGCCCCTAATGTTTGGCCAGAACTGCTTACCTGGGCTTGATAATGTAGCTGGAATTGATTGTCTTCAATCGCTTTGCGTAGATCCCGCTCCATGTCTGCACGGGCAATGATAGATTCTTGCATCGTTTTATTAAAGAAATGCCAGGTGTTGCGTCCTGCGGCCTTGGATTGATACATAGCAATGTCTGCTTGCTTTAACAGCTCCTCTATTCCCGTTTCATTCCCACTGAATATTGTCACGCCGATACTGGTGGTGCTGTGATACCTGTGCATATTGAGCTGATAGTATTGAGCCAGTTCAAATATGATTTTTTTGGCCACCTTTTTCGCTTTGTTGGCCGCTTCAATCGCTTGTAGGCTCAGGTTTTCTAATAACACCACAAACTCATCACCGCCTAATCGGGCGACGATATCGCCTTCTCTTACACAGTCAGTTAAGCGAGTAGCTACTTGTTGTAAGAGTAAATCTCCCACATCGTGACCAAGGGTGTCGTTAAGGGTTTTAAAGTTGTCTAAATCAAGAAATAGTAATGCACAATGCTGATTGCTGCGGGCACTGATAGTTAGGACGTGTCTAAGACTATCAAGCAGCATGCGACGATTTGGCAACTGAGTGAGCGGGTCAAAGTAGGCGAGGTTATTGATTTTTTCAGAAGCAGCTTTGCTTGTTGTAATATCTCTAAACGTGGCAACATAATTAGAGACCACCCCTTTTCCGTCTCTCACTGCCGTAATAGTGAGATTCTTTGCATAGATGTCACCGCTTTTGCTGCGATTCGAGACTTCACCTCTCCATGCATCGGTGGTGTTGATACTGTTCCACATCTCCTTATAGAACGCTTTGTCTTGGCGGCCTGAGTTAAATAGCTTAGGTGACTGCCCAATAACCTCTTCTCCACTGTAACCTGAAATATTGGTAAAGGCTTTATTCACACGAAGAATACACAGATTAGCATCTGTGACAAACATACCTTCTTGAGTTTCAAATACGGTGGCGGCAACACGAAGTTCACCAACCCGCTTTTCTTTTTCTGCATTTTGAAAGAACAGTTCTTTATTAGCTATGACTAACTCATCAGTCCGCTTTCCTTTTTCATCATTTTGAAAAAGCAGTTCTTCATCGGCGCGTTTACGGTCGGTAATGTCAATCACCGCCGCAAGACAGTCTGTTTCGGTAATGCCGAGATTGGCTTCAATATTCAGCCAACACTTATGCTTGCCAACCTGTGCTAAGACCTCAAAGGATTGTATGCCATCACCCGCAAATGCTTTTGCCAGACAACGGTTGAATTTATTACGATCTTGGGCTGTTAGGCAGTTTGAAAACTGTTTTCCTACCAAGTTAGCGCGTTCAATATCCAATAGGCTCGCCCCGCGTAAATTAACCTGATTGATGACGCCCTTCAGATTAAAAGAAAAGTAGCCAATCGGTGCAAATTCAAATAATTCGGTATAGCGATAATGTAATTTTTCAGCTATCCGTGCTTGCTTTAACTCCTCATTCTGCATTTCTAGTTCAATCTGATGAACCTGCAATTCGTGTATCATCTTTTTGGCTGCATAGTCGCTAGGAATAGTTTGTTTGATTTCTGTTTGTGTTTTCAGTTGTGCTTCCGCGCGCCGGCGTAACGTTTTGCTGGATAGCTTGGTTGACTTTGCAGGTGTCTTCATGTTTTGCACCTCGTCTTGCGTAATTCTGACTCAAGCAGTTTGGCTTCACTAATATTGGTGAAGGTTATCACCACGCCGTCAATCACATTCTCTTGGGTACGATAAGGCATGATCCGGACTTTGAAGCAGCGTTCATTGTTAGCCGTTATCTCTTTTTCTACGAAGGCCAGTCTCTTCAATACCTCCTTCGCATCTTTTTGCAGATCTTTATAGTCCAGATCCGTAACAATGTCGGACAATAGTCGGCCCACATCCCCTTCAATCAGCTTGAATAAGTGAGTTGCATGGTTGGTGAAGCGCCGTATATGCAGTCCTTTGTCCAGAAAAATGGTGGCAATTTCTGTACTGTTAAGCAGGTTCTCCATGTCATTGTTGACCCATGACAAATCATCAACGTTGGATTGCAGTTCGGTGTTGACGGTTTGCAACTCTTCGTTCATTGACTGCATCTCTTCTTTAGAGGTCGTCAATTCTTCATTGGTGGATTGCAACTCTTCATTCGTTGATTGCAACTCTTCATTGGCGGACTTTAGTTCCTCATGAGAGGATTGCATTTGTTCGCGGAGGGATTTTATTTCATCATGCGCCATTTGTAGTTCGGCCTGACTTTCTTGCTCCACTGCCCCCAGTTTTTTGCGTCGCCGCCTGGTCGGTCTCACTACTTCAGTAAACACCACCATTATTAAGCCAAGCAGCTCTTTTGGCTTGATAATGGCTTGTACCGTCAAATTGACACTGTGTCCATCTACTGTGATATTTTCAATCGTCACTGGCTCTACCTGGATCTGTGCTTTCTTGATAGCGAGCTCAAGCTGATGTTGTAGTTCTTCACGTGCCATTACGTGAATGTTCCAGTTGGCTTTGCCCGCAGCAGGCTCTAAATATTTTCCGGTACGACCATTGATATAGATAATGTCGCCTGCCGCATTGACTAACACCGCTGCTGGCGAATAGTTTTGCAACAGAATTTGATCTGCCTGCGTTTGTAGATTGCTAATATTTTTCGTCATCTTACGGGTTCCCTCATGTTCATTTTCTGCCAGGGGCATAATCGGAAATATCTTAGTAGGAAAGTTGACTTCCATCTGTTGTCCAGGCCTGTCAATGCGCGTGTAAATCCGGGTGTTTTCTTTGATTTCTGAGAACAATGAGGTGGCATTACCAATCGTTTCGGAATGGCCCAGAATCAAAAGCCCATGAGAAGTTAATGTGTAGTGGAACAGTGGCAGTAACTTTTTTTGTAATTCCGGTGCAAAATAAATCAGAAGATTACGACAGGTGAGAATATCTAATCGAGTGAAAGGGGGATCCATAATGATGTTCTGTGGTGCGAAGATCACCATGTCACGAATTTTCTTGTTTATGCGGTAACCACTGCCATCTTTAATAAAATAACGCTGCAATTGCTGTGCGGACATGTCAGCCTCAATGCCTGCCGGATAATAGCCTTTCCTTGCAATATTGATGGCATCCTGATTAAGATCGGTAGCAAAAATTTGTAATGTAAAATGCCCTTTGGGCTTAATTTCATCCAATACATCCATTACCGTTATTGCGAGAGAGTAAGCCTCTTCACCAGATGAGCAAGCGGTTACCCATGCCCGCAGTTCTTTACCTTCAGGATAATTGGCCAGTAGTGCTGGCAGTGAGGTTGACTTGAGCTGCGCCCAAACGTCTTTATCACGAAAGAAATTGGTTACCCCAATTAACAGCTCCTTGAATAACAGGTCTTGTTCTTGCGGATTATCACGTAGATAACGGGCATAGAGCGAGATGGTTTTAAGCTGATGCAGACCCATACGCCGTTCAATACGACGATCTATGGTATTTGTCTTGTACAGTGAGAAGTCGTTTCCATTGCGTTCACGCAGTATCATCATGATCTGCGCTAGTGCGCTTATTGACTTGCGTTTCACTATCGGTTCAAGTTTGTTTGGAACACCTCGTCGGCCATGTTCGAGAAACGCTATAATCCTTTCCGGTAGTTCTTCAGCAGGGGCTGTGATGTCAGCTAGCCCGGCATTAATAGCACTTTGAGGCATTGAATCAAATTTAGCTGACTCAGGCGACTGTACTAGAGACAGTCCGGCATTTTCTTTAATGGCGCGTAAACCAATCGTGCCATCGGATCCCATGCCTGACAAAATAACACCCACAGCGCGTTCATGCTGATCAGCGGCCAAAGATTGAAAGAATGAATCAATGGGTAACCGAATCGTGTGCTTAACCACCGGTTCTAACAGAAATAATACCCCGTGAAGGACTGATAAATCTTTGTCAGGTGGGATCACATACACGCAGTTGGGCTTTACCTTCATATTGTTGCGAGCTTGTTTTACTTTCATCGTTGTGTCGCGTTGCAACAGCTCAGGCATCATCCCTTTGTGAGTGGGGTCAAGATGCTGGATGACAACAAATGCGATATTACAAGGTGTTAGCACATGAGAGAAGAATTCTTCCAATGCTTCAAAGCCGCCAGCAGAAGCCCCTATGCCGACAATAACGGGGGTATTAATCACTACCAATCTACAGGAATCCAAGGAGATTTAGGCAATGCTTTGCTTTGTTTTTTCATAGGGTATATTGCTTAATAAGTTATCAAATAATTGCAGATACAATTGTATCCTGTTGAACCGATTCCGGACATGTTTTTATAAAATGTCTCGTTCTCCTGCTGCGGTATTAATCTGACTTTAGCATATATTATAAAGAGTTACGCGCCATCGGAATGCAATTTAAACCACAAAATAGTCATGTGATGACGTTGTTGATTACTTTTTCTGATTTTTTAGCGAACAACAGCGACCTATAATGCTCGCTGCTTCCCGAAAGCCAGCATCGTCGTTCCAAGTGAATTTGGCCACTGTTTTTTTGTAAGGCGATGTATGGACTCCACAACGCTAGCAATTAGCCTAGAGTTGCGGTAACCATTAAGGAGATCATACAATGTTGCAATCTAATATCATTGGAATCGATTTAGCTAAAAATATTCTTCAAATTTGCCATATCAGTAAACACGGTGAACTAATCAGTAATAAAGCAGTTAGCCGACAAAAACTAAAACAGATCCTAGCGAATCAGCAACCTGCGGTTGTTGCTATTGAAGGCTGTGGTAGCAGTCATTATTGGGGGAGATATGCAGAAGAATTTGGTCATGATGTACGGATCATTAGCCCTAAGAAAGTGAAAGGGTTTTTACAAGGGCATAAAACGGATGCTAACGATGCTTTGGCCATTGCAAACGCATCGCTACAGATAGGATTAAAAACAAGCAAACCCAAAAATGAAGAACAGCAAACCTTACAAACATTAGAAACCAGCCAGCTTTTTTTGTCTCGTGGCATTACATCTTTGAGCAACCATCTCCGAGCATTGTTATATGAATATGGCATTGTCAGTACTGTCGGTGTCAAAGGATTAACTAAGGCCGTGCTGGAGACGCTTGATGAAGCAAGCTTATTACCAGAGTGTTTACGGTCAACCGTCAATCAACTTTGGATAATATATTTAAACTTAAAAACAGAGTTAGCCCAGTTAATAAAAACCAAAAATGGTCTGGTTCGTCAATTACAGCCCTGTAAAGCATTAATGGGTTTAGAAAGTGTTGCTGAAGTATGTGCAGGTATGCTGTATTCATCAATTGGTGATGGGAAGCAGTTTAAAAATGGGCGGGAGGCATCAGCGTTTATCGGGTTAACACCTAAGCAACATAGCTCAGGTGGTAAAGTATTTATGACAGGAATTGATCGAGCTGGCGGAATTAAAGAATTGAGATCGGCTTTATACCAAGGCGCACTGTCTTATATATGCCGATTGGCGGATGAACCCAAAACGGCCAAACAAGCATGGTTGATAAAACTGGTTCAACGCGCGGGTATTAAACGATCCTGTATTGCTTTAGCGAACAAAACAGTTAGAACCGCCTGGGCAATGCTACGGTATGAGAATAAATATAAGCAACAACCACTATTGGCAATATAATAAACACGATAAAGAATAACAATAAGCAAAATTTTTACAATAATGATGAAGCATAAACGGTAAGACCAACCTGTTAAAAACCTGTCCATTGCGAAAGTCATTAAGACTGTTAAGGCGAAGAGGATAGCAGGTGCGCAAACATCATAGGCTAGAAAGTAGCTCTTTCAACAAAAGCCGTATATACGACCGCATCTTAATGTTTATGAAAAGTCATATTGTAAAATACGTGGAGTCCATATACGCTTTGGGGTCGAAAGCGATATGGCCCCTAAGCGCCATAGAAAGCTAACTCGCTAACACCCTCCATTGCGAGTTAGCAGTCGACAAAGTAGTGTCCAATATACTCACCCAGCACCATTTTAAAAGCCAATCAAATAGATTTTTTTTCTAGCTTTTCACGCAATTTATCATGTAATTTTTCAGGGAATAACTGAGTGTAAACCTGCCATAGAATATTCAAATTTCTATGGCAGGTTACTTGGGCCACTTCTTCAATAGAAAACCCAATTCAAATAATCGGCTTGCACCTTCTCGCCTTAAGTCGTGATAGCGTAAGTCTTCAATACCTAACTCATTACGAACGCGCTGAAAACCTGCTGTCACACTGCGCGAGTTATAAGGGAATATCAGTGTGTTATTTTTTGTTGTCGCTTAACAATGTCAAATGACCCAGCTAAAAGCGGGACTACCATGTGATTTCCTTCTTTTTTTACGTGGGTATTTTCTGTCTCGAACAATAATAGTTTTATGATCTTTGTTTAAATCATCCCAACGTAATGCGCACACTTGTCCAATCCGCATGCACGTTAAAATACTAAAATCCAAAATATCAATAAACGAAATACGTATTTGTCCATTCGCACGCATATTCTGCCGCTTAAGTAACCCTTCTTTTAATCGTTCAATCTCATTGCTAGTAGGGCGCCTGGTGCGCTTGTTACTTTTACCCACTAACTTTATATCAATAAGCACAGGAACCGCTTCTTCAAAAATTTCAAAATTGGCTTTTATATTAAAAACGGGAAGCGCATCTTTTATCACCGAACGAAGGTAGGCAATATCATGGTAAATCGTTTGCGGTTTAGCGCCTGCAGCGAGTCTATTTTTGCGATACTCAATAATATCGCTGGTTCTCAGTGAGTCAGTTTGGATCTTAGCAATGTCACAATCACTAAGCATCTTAATTACATATTGCTTAGTTCTCCCTGTGTTATCCCAAAGAGAGCGATCATTAATAAATTTATCAAGCAGGTCACCAATCAAACAGGTTTTCTGCTTGTTAACGCCAAACTCTTCCAGCTCTTGGGTTTTGTTTTTCGCCCAGGTTTGGGCCAGTTCTTTCTTTTTGAAATTTTGGGCTTCTCTGTGTATCATTGCTCCATTCTTTTTAACAATCACGCTTGCCTTAAAACGAGCTTCACCATTTGCGAGCGTGCGTATTTGTATTGAAAATGATGCCATTCATCCTACTCCAATGAGGGGGACGAATGGCGTGCCGTACAACGAAACGATGATAATTCAACGCAATTCAACGTAAAACCAGTATATAGAAAAGTGAGCAATACCAATGACAAACCCAGACACCACCTGCATTTACCCATCAAATCGTTTTTCCATTGCCCCGATGCTCGATTGGACGGATTTTCAAGCTATATAAGTCTTTGTGAGGGTAGGGGCGTACTATAGGTGTACCATTATTTTTTATATTTAAGTTTAAAGCTAAAAGGCGTACCGAGGCGAGTTGCTTATAGTTATCCACCCAATTATCTGCATGATGGATTAATCATTTAGCAAATGTTTCCTATCTGTAAACGCGCAATTAAGCATTTCTTGATACATATACATATACATATACATATACATATACGCGATAACGAATAAATGTTCGTTGCTCTTCTAATAAAATGTTGGGGCCACGTAGTAATACCAATCCGCATAACTATCTGACCTATCTTACTTGTTAAAATTAACGCTAGCTTCGTTGTTTTCAATCTCAATAGCCAGCTATTGCTCAATCAAACGTCTTGCTATCATTACTTTTTCCTTCGCAATTTTAGACCATTTACTTATGCGGATTGGTATAATACCTTTTTTACCAAGCGCTACCGTTATGTATGTGTAATGATTTGATAACTTAGGATCTGCTTTGAACCCCCATTTGATATCGTCGTTTAAGATTTAAATACTGGCATAACTTATTGGCTCGATTTTAGGTACTGGCTAACAGCATACTGGGTATAGTAAAGAGGCAAAACGATATTCACTTTTTCTAATGGTGAAGAGCCCTGTGTTCCTGATAGTTTGATTGTTTTATGGGGTTGGCACTTGGTTATATAAGACTGCAACGACTTAGCTCGCGTGCGTTTTCCACTTTTCACTTCTATAGGGATAATTTTCCCTTCATCATTTGTTGCGATAAACTCAATCTCTGCTCGTGCATCTCCCCATGAGAAGGTTGGATCAAGTCCTTGTGCGGCAAATTCCTGCTGCACAAAATTCTCTGCAATGTAGCCCTTATATTCAAAGTTTTGTTGTTTAATCTCTTTGTAACTGCTCCCTAACATATGGTTGAGTAATCCTACATCGAATAGGAAAAGTTTAACCCTGTTTTCCTTTTGGTAGGCAGCTAAAGGACTACGTGGCATACCATCTGTGGGGTAGTTCTTCAGTATTAATCGGCATTTATCTAACCAAGTAATAGCACTTTCAAAATCGCCATAGCGAGATTTGCGTTGATGCACGCCTTTAAATTTAAATCGTTTTACCGATTCATCCATAACAGAAGCAAGTTGAGGAGGAACATTACGAAAGACAGACTCGATCAAGCCAGCATCTATTTTCCCTGAGTACTTTCCAAAGTCGCGTAAGTAACCTGCAATCAGATTTGCATGGATATTTTCTATTGCCTCAACACGCTCTAATATGCTTTTATTTTTTAATTCAAACCAAGTGCTGACAGCTTCTGGCATGCCGCCAGTAAAGTAATAGTCAGTTAATTTATCAAACAACTTAGTATGGGCAGGCGCTGAGTTGGCTTGAGTTTCAAAAGCTTTAATTAATGGAGCTTCCCCCGATGCGAGTAAAAACTCATAGAATGTTAGCGGGCGAAGGTTGATCTGTTCAACTTTTCCTACAGGGAATGAATTTAATAACCCAATGTTAGAGCCACTCGCTGCTACGTACATCTCTGGTGCTTTTTCTGCAAAGTATTTAAGAGAGGTCACTGCTCTTTGGCACTCACCGATTTCATCTAAAATCAGCAAATCAGTATCAGGGTTAAATACTTCATTTGTTAACAGTTCAATATTTGAAAGTATATTTTCTGGTGCCAATGATCCTGAGAAAGCTTCGGTCATTTCAGGTGATTCAAGAAAGTCGATGCGCAAGACATGATTAAAGCTTTCACCGAATAAACTTTGCAGAAGGTAGGTTTTACCTGTCTGGCGCGCTCCGTCTATAAGTAAAGGCTTGCGGCTTTTCTTTGCTTTCCACTCCATCAATTTTTTTATTCGCGATCTTTGCATCTTTATCTCTCAAGTCAATTAACTGGTCTTATTACACTTTAATGCGCAGTAAAATGAATGTCAAAACATTTTTATGCGCATAAAAATGTTTTTTAGCTCGTTTTTATGCGCATAAAAAGTTGGTTATTGATCATGATGTTGAAGATTTCATTTGTATATTGAGAAGCAAGAGGACTTTCACACTCTAGCCTACCAAAAGTTGGCTTTTATATTAAAAACGGGAAGCGCTTTTTTCATCACCGAACGAAGGTAGGCAATGTCATGGTAAATGGTAAATGGTAAATGGTTTGCGGTTTAGCGCCTGCAGCGAGTCTATTTTTGCAATGCTCAATAATGTCGCTGATTTCAGTGAGTCAGTTTGGATATTCGCAATGTCACAATCACTAAGCATCTTAATCACATATTGCTTAGTTTGCCCGGTGTTATCCCAAAGAGAGCTATCATTGATAAACTTATCAAGCAGATCACCAATCAAACAGGTTTTCTGCTTGTTAACGCCAAACTCTTCTAGCTCTTGGGTTTTGTTTCTTCCCCAGGTTCGGGCCAGTTCTTTTTTTTGAAAGTCTTAGACTCTCTGTGTATGATAGCCCCCTTATTTTTAACGATTATTACAGCTTTAAATCGTTACTCTTTATTCGCTAATTTCCGAGTTTCAATTGAGAGAGATGCCATGAATCCTACTTTTTGAGGGGGACTATAGGAATACTATAAGTAAGGCAAAATTAACGATAATTAAACGCAATTAAACGCAAAACCAGTATATAGAAAAGTGAGCAATAGCAATGATAAACCCAGATACAGCCTGCATTTACCCAAGCAACCGCTTCTCCATAGCACCGATGCTCGATTGGACGGACAGGCACTGCCGATACTTTCATCGTGTTATGAGTAAAAATACTTTGCTCTATAGTGAGATGGTAACGACTGGCGCTATCTTATATGGCAAAGGGGATTACCTGCAAAAAGATGCGGCTGAACATCCGGTTTGTCTGCAATTAGGCGGATCAGCACCGGTTGATTTAGCCACCTCGGCACTGGCAGGTAAAGAACGCGGCTTTGATGAGATTAATTTAAATGTTGGCTGCCCATCGGATCGTGTGCAAAACGGTCGCTTTGGTGCTTGTCTGATGTCGGAAGGTGAGTTGGTTGGTGATGCCATAAAAGCCATGAAAGATGCAACGGGTTTACCCGTCTCGGTGAAAACACGGATCGGCATTGATGATTTAGACTCCTACGCTTTTTTATGTGACTTTGTTGGTAAGGTTGCGGAAAAAGGCTGTGATACTTTTGTCGTGCATGCACGTAAAGCCTGGTTGAGTGGTTTAAGCCCTAAACAAAACCGTGATGTACCACCACTTGATTATGAGCGTGTATACCAACTAAAAAAAGATTTTCCGCAGTTGACCATTGCTATCAATGGCGGTATTAAAACGCTTGATGAATGTGAAACTCATCTACAATATCTTGATGGTGTTATGTTGGGCAGAGAAATTTACACTAATCCTTATTTATTAAGTTCTGTTGATCAGCGCTTGTTTGCCGGCAATGAAAAAATATTAACCCGCTTTGAGGTGTTAGAAAAGATGTATCCCTATATTGAGCAGCAACTCAGCAATGGGGCGTATTTTAAGCATGTTGCCCGTCATATGTTGGGATTATTCCAAGGTCTGCCGGGTGCGCGGGCTTGGCGTCGCCATCTGAGTGAAAACGGCCACTTGCCGGGAGCTGGCATTGAAGTGATGGAAAAAGCGGCGGCATTTGTTGTTGAGGGTTAATTTTTAGTGGAGATAATATGAGAAAAACAGTTTTACTGGTTGGTTTTTTGGTTGCCTGGTTAAGCCTTAGCGGGTGTACTGCCTTATCCCCAGAAGCCAAATTACAACAGGCGGAAATACAGAAAGAAGTGCAGCGTATCACGCTGGTCAGTAGCGCGAACCCTAAAAATGTATTACCTGCCTTTACGGATTTTACTTGGAATAATGAATATAACCTGGTTTTATCAGCTGTTGATAGTAAAAGAGAACAACAGCTTAAGGTCTATATTCGCAGCGAAATAATTCGTTATTTAGCGATTAAAGGTTATGTCTATCAACCTGATCCTGTGCAGGCTGATGTTGTGATTGGTTTTTTATTTGCACTGGAAGATCAGCGCGCCGATGGGGCGATTCAACAAAATTTTGGTTTATTACCCCGATTGCACGGCGCCAAAGTCAATTTTCCCGGTTATAAACAGGGAACAGTGATGCTTAATGTGCTCAGTGCGGATTTGAAAAAGGTCTACTGGCGCTCTGCTATGCAAGGTATTAAGGATTTGGAAAAAATGCAGGATGATCCAACGGGCAAGAAAATACAATCTATTTTGGGCATTATGATGGGTAATTTTCCACCGGCAGGCCACTAGTTCTTTTGTTTAGTATTAAAAGCCCTAATAGTAAACCATGGGGCTTTTAATTATCACAAGCCATATTCAATCATCACCATCAACATTCAATCAAATATTGCGTAATTTACCAATCGCGCTCTGCAGGGCAAAAGAGTAACCTTTTGCGCCTAAACCACAAATAACACCCTGTGCAATATCAGATAAGTATGAGTGATGACGAAAACTTTCACGTGCATGTACGTTGGAAAGGTGTACTTCTATAAAAGGAATATTAACCCCTAATAGCGCATCACGAAGCGCAACACTCGTATGCGTAAATGCCGCCGGATTAATAATAATAAAATCAATTTTCTCAAAGGCGTCGTGGATTTTTTCAATCAGCTCGTATTCACGGTTTGATTGCAGGTGTGATAATGCAACATTCTGCAGCGCAGCTTCATCGGTTAACGCTTTAATGATGTCATCAAGCGTCTTACTGCCGTAGACCTCGGGTTCACGTTGCCCTAATAAATTAAGGTTAGGCCCATTTAAAACTAATAACTTTATTTGTTGTGTCATAAAAAAAAGACTCCCAGAAACAATGTTCTGGAAGTCTATCTGCTCTGCTGGCCGCATGCCAGTAGAAATGTTGCTAAAGTGAGCGGACTAGCTCGTTTCGCGATTCTCTTTAATAAGTTGCTCAACAACACTTGGATCGGCCAGTGTTGAAATATCACCTAAAGAATCACTTTCACCCGTTGCTATTTTACGTAAAATACGACGCATAATTTTACCTGAGCGTGTTTTAGGTAAACCTTCTGCCCAATGTAAAATATCAGGTGTTGCAATTGCGCCAATCTCCTTACGTACCCATTGTTTAACTTCAGCGTACAATTCAGGAGAAGGGTACTCACCTTCATTTAAAGTGACATAAGCATAAATACCCTGACCCTTAATTTCGTGTGGTACGCCAACAACAGCGGCTTCCGCTATTTTAGGGTGAGAAACTAACGCACTTTCTATTTCAGCGGTGCCCATACGGTGACCTGAAACATTTAGTACGTCATCAACACGTCCTGTTATCCAGTAATATCCATCGCTGTCACGACGCGCGCCATCACCGGTAAAGTACATCCCCTTAAAGGTGCTGAAATAAGTTTGTTCGAAACGGTCATGGTTGTTATAAAGTGTCCGCATCTGTCCTGGCCAGCTATCTAGCATCACTAAGTTACCTGCAGCTTCACCCTCTAAAACGACCCCTTCACTATCAACAATAGCGGGTTGAACACCAAAGAATGGACGGGTTGCAGAACCTGGTTTCAGATCGGTCGCACCAGGAAGCGGACTAATTAATATGCCGCCAGTTTCAGTTTGCCACCAGGTATCAACGATAGGACAGCGTTCATCACCTATTTTGTTGTAGTACCATTCCCATGCTTCAGGATTAATTGGTTCTCCAACCGAGCCTAAAATACGCAATGAAGAACGGTGTGTCCCTTCAATCGCCTGATCACCTTTTGCCATTAGTGCGCGGATTGCCGTTGGTGCAGTATAAAGAATAGAAACTTTGTGTTTATCAACAACTTCACTCATGCGTGCAGGTGTAGGGTAATTGGGTACACCCTCAAATATTAATGATGTTGCGCCATTAGCAAGCGGGCCATAAACTGAATAAGTGTGCCCGGTGATCCAGCCTACATCGGCAGTACACCAGTAAATATCACCTTCCTGGTAATCAAATACATATTTAAACGTCATGGCTGCGTAAACCAGATAACCGCCGGTAGTATGCAGTACACCTTTAGGCGTACCTGTGGAGCCCGAAGTATAGAGAATGAAAAGCGGATCTTCAGCATTCATCGCTTCTGGTTCACATTCACTTGATTCATCAGCACAAACTGATTCCCAGTCAAGATCTCGACCGACAACCCAGTTGACTTCTCCACCAGTATTTTTAAAGACAATCACACTTTTTACGCAGTCTGTGCCGTCTTTTGTCAGTGCTTCATCAACATTCGCTTTAAGCGGTACAACACGTCCACCACGACGACCTTCATCTGCGGTAATAACTATTTTTGCACTACTGTCAACAATACGTCCGGCAATCGCATCGGGCGAGAAACCACCAAAAACAATTGAATGAACCGCACCGATACGTGTACAGGCAAGCATGGCAACGGCCGCTTCCGGCGTCATTGGCATATATAAACAAACAACATCACCCTTTCTAACACCTTGGGATTTTAATACATTGGCAAACTGACAAACACGTTGATGCAGCTGCTTATAGGTGATTTTTTCATCTTTATCCGCTGTATCACCTTCCCAAAGAATGGCAACCTGGTCACCTTTAGTGGCAAGGTGACGATCGATACAGTTAGCTGAAACGTTAAGTTTTCCGTCTTCAAACCATTTAATGCTGACATGACCTGAATCGAAGGAGCTATTTTTGACTTTTGTATAAGGTTTAATCCAATCTAAAATTTTACCTTTTTCACCCCAAAATGCGCTCGGATCGCTAATTGAAGCTTGATATTGTGTTAAATACTCTTCATTAGTCAGTAAGCTATTTTTTGCTAGGTTATCTGTTACGGGGTAAATGTGCTCTTCACTCATTGTTTAACTCCATTTTTTAAAATAAACCAATCACCTGCTAATGAGGAAATGATTGTAATTGCTGATTAATTCGGAAGAGAGTGTAAAGCAGAGCCGATGACTAAATTGTGAGGTAGCTAAAATTTGTTGCATAAATGTAAATTAAGGCCGTGATTAAAACTTGTTCTGCGATCTGTATCAATAGCAGTGGTGGTGATCTTTTTTGTTGCGCGATTAAAGGTTATGGTTTTTTTTATAATTATTTCATTTTTATGCTGGCTTTCCTAAACTGAACTGGAGAAAAGTAAATTTTTTACTATTCTCTAAATGGGTAGATTTAAAGCACCTGAAAGTATGGATTTGAAAATATGACAAGGATGCTCACAACCTCAACATGGTTTTTACCTCCCTTTATTAGTTTCAATTCATTGTAAGTGATTACAAAATTGAACGTTAATATCCATCCGGCAGAAGGTTATAGGAAAATTTCATATCGCTTTAAAGTTACTGAAAAAGTAAAAGAGAATATCTAATGAGGCTTTTTACCTTAGTCCTCCGGATTGGCCTATTTCATATTGATAAGGTATTTCAATTTTGATCTATCTTAAATGACTTTTCTGGAGTCTAGTAATGAACTCTATTAACCAAAATAAAGGATTTGTGGTGTTAACCACGACGGTTTTGTTAAGTATCGCCAGCATTGCATTTACAGCACAGATGGCATCGACTCAACTACTTGACAATAAAATTGTGGCTAATGATTACCGTAATAATGAGGCCTTTGTTAATGCGGAATCGGGTATCAATTTACTGCTGAGTAGACTTGATGATCCAATCCGCGGGCCTGAGATTTTCACTCGTGCAACTTATGATGACAGTACAACTTATACTGACAGCTCAACAGATAACCCCTATAGAGTGACACTCACTTGGCTTAATGCCAATACGCTGGAATTGGTCTCAACGGGTAAATCTATGGATGGCAGTGCACAGCGAATCATTTCTCTGCAAATTACTCCTGAAATGAGTTTTAATCTTCCCCAAGCAGCTGTTTCATTCAATGGAAGAGTGAATCTGGATGAATTGGCTATGGTTAATAATGGTTGTGAGGGGTTTAGTGCCGCGGATTGTGAATCTCCGGGTAATTTTGCAGATTATCAACTGGTCAGTCATCCTGAAAATCCAACCGCAATGGGTTTATGCCCCGGATCGGTTGATAACAAGGCTTTTTATGAACCGATAACGGCGGATAACTCGCTGGAAGTAGGCTCGTCTGATACTCACGGTAATACTATTAAATGGCCAAATAATGTACCTGCCAATTCTTATTTTTTTGAAACACTCGCAGGTGGTTCAGAGCCCACTTCACTGTTTGAAAGCACCTTTGGAGTGAGTAAAGCTGCGGGTGTCACTGCATTAAACGATGCTGCTGATAAAACGGCTGCTGGTGATGTTGTGAATACTAAAGTGGCGAAAGTTGTTGGCGGGGAAGGCTGCTCGAGCCGCTTACAGGCCTTAGGAGACGAGATAAATGCTATTTATATCACTGGAGATTGTGAGATAGACCCAAGTGATACGGAAAATAAATATTTTTATATCGGTACAGTGAATGATCCCAAAATGGTCTTTATAGAAGGTGGAACCTTTACCGGTCCATCCGGCACTGACATTTCAGCCAACAGAGTCGCATCTGTTAGTGGCATGCTGTATTTCCTTCCTGGCAAGCACGATGTTTTGGATGCCGATGGGAATGTGGTGGCTACCGAGGAAGATTCAATTGTTGATATGCAGGGAGTAAGGGTTAACGGCACAGTGTTAAGTGAATACAGTTGTTCATATGATCAAGCCGAGCATAGGACTAAGCAACCATTTTCTGTACGTTATGATAAAGCAGTACTTGATACATTATACGGAAATATAGATCGGAACCGCCTTACCTATAACGGTTATAGTATTGTGCAGGGGTCATGGAGGGATTTTTAATGTTTAAAAAAACAGCTCAAAATGGTTTTTTACTGGTTGAAATATTAGTGTCATTATTAATAGTCAGTTTAACCGCTGTAAATATAACCGGTTTACAAAAACTGATTGTTGAGCAAAATCGCGATAATGTGGCGCATACTGAAGTGATTGCCCTGGCAAACCAGAAAATGAATGAATTACTCAGCTATAACAATGCCACCAGTCTCGATGCGCTTGTTGATATTACGGAGACACCCGGCCTGACAACCTTTAATCTGGAATGGACAGTCATTTCCGATTCTGCTTCCGATCCCGATGAAAGTGTCAATATTCGTACCGTCACACTGAATATAAAGTGGGATAATTCAAAAGGAAGTGAGCAAACCTATACCTATTCAGAAAAAATTAACTTAACACCGTCAAGGGCCAATATTGAATCTGTTTTTGAAACCAATAATTTCAGCTATTTCAACCCTAAAAAAACATACAACAACAAGGACTTTGTTATTTATAATAGCGAATTATTTCAATTTTCTGCTGGCAATAGTCATCCTCGTGATGTTAATAACCCTGAAACTGTTTCCGATGGTTGGACAAGTTATGGTTTAATCAATAATAAAGACCTGAAAAATAATTCGGATTTAGACACCTTATTTTCACCCCCTTAATCTGCAGCGCGTTTACCACCAAAATATTGAAGCTTTTTCAGTATTCAAAAGCTTCAATATTACCTTACTAATAATGAGGAGGTGCCATCTCTTCTTTTTCCGATGCAAGTTGGTTGGGCTGGGCATCTTTTAATTTTATTGCCAGCACCGCAAGTTGTTCGCTAATTAATTGTAATTTGCGTTGTTGTTGAAAGATTTCTTCATTTAAGGTCTCAATATTGTCTTCATGAAAGGCGACTTTCATTTCCAGTTGTTCAATGCGTTTTTCCTTATCCATTCTGCTTCCTATCTTTTAGGGCAATAAAGCGTTTTTTAACTAAGCCATTTTTTAACTAAGTCTTTAAGTATACTACTTCTGCTTTAAGAGATGTTTTTTTTCTATCTATAAATAAAGATGAACTACTTCGGTGTTTACCTGTCAATAAACGGTGCGTTATAGTGTGCACTGGGAAAAATAGATTTCAGAATTTATTGGCAAGAAAAATCTTATTATTAGACATCGTAAGTGTTAGCTTTGGCAATTTCTGTTGCCCGCAGCCTTATGTCGACCAGTATTACTGGTGTTAATAAAAAAATTCTAAAATAAGATGCAATAACAAAACAACTATTTGATAGTATTAACTTAAGGCGCTGTAATAAATTATATCGTTAATTGAATTTCCTTATCATTAGCGCTAGAGTTGTGAAAATCTGAAAATTTTAATCCTCGTTTTTTCTCTTTTTAAGAAAGAGAAAACAAAAAAACAGTTAATTTAATAATAAGAAACAATTTGGAGTAACAATGAAAAATGTATTTAAAGTTTCGTTATTAGCCGCTGCGGTAGCATTTACTGTAGGGTGTGAAGACAAACCAGAGCCCGTCGCTCAAGAAAAAGTACAAGAAGAAGTTGTAGAAAAAGTAGCTTTCGAAAATGATGCTGAGAAAGCTGCCTATGCAATTGGTGCCTCATTTTCAACACAGATTAAAGCGGGTGTTGCTAAACAAGCTGAATTCGGATTAGAGACCCTTGATACAGAAGCTATTATTGCCGGTGTTACTGATTCGCTACGTGGTAATTCTAAGTTAACCGAGGAAGAGGTGGTTGCAACCGTCAATGCTTATGGTAAACAAGTACAAGCTGCCGCAGAAACTAAAATGAAAGAAGAAGGCGAAAAGATGGCTGCACAAGCAGCACTATTTTTAACTGAAAATGCCAAGGCCGAGGGTGTTACCGTGACTGACTCTGGTTTACAGTACTCAGTAATGACTGCAGCAGAAGGGCCTAAACCTCAAGCTGAAGATACAGTAACAGTACATTATGTAGGAACCTTGGTTGACGGAACTGAATTTGATAGCTCAATCAGTCGTGGTGAACCTGCTAAGTTCCCGCTTAACCGCGTTATTCCTGGTTGGACGGAAGGTGTGCAGTTGATGAGTGTTGGCGAAAAATACAAGTTTGTTATCCCAGCTGAATTAGCTTACGGAGAGCAAGGTGCAGGTTCAATTCCTCCTGGTGCAACTCTGATTTTTGAAGTTGAATTATTAGATCTCGAAGCTCCTAAAGCCGCGGTTTCTCCAGAATAATAACTAGCATCAAGTGTTAATATCAAGGCCGCTTTAGTGGCCTTTTTTTTGGGCTATTTATTTTACAGCTTCCTATTTTACGCGATCATCAATTTCCATTTATCAGCTTCCATTTCTATTTTATCGATAAGCAAATACCAGACCAAGACTGCGCTGCAAGACTTTTCCCTGCTAGTGACCCATCATGCATTTTTCCTGCGCCCAAATAGAACACTCTGATCGGTTAAATGGGGTAATTGATCCGTTTTATATTTTTAAGACCAGTTTTAAATGCACCCTATCAATAGGGGAGTTGAAGACATACCATCCAAAAAAATATAAATTTAATCTAATTAATGTAAAGTTAATGTTAACTGCTAACAATGGACTGTTTTTAAGTTTCTTTGCGGTAGTGAATGCTTGTCGAACTCCCCTTTAAATAGTGTATCCTTAGCGCATTAATTGATGGGGTGAAATATGTGGGATGTAATTATCATAGGTGCAGGTGCATCGGGGCTGATGTGTGCGATTGAAGCGGGCAAGCGCGGGCGTAAGGTTTTAGTACTTGAACATGCTAAGCGAGCAGGTCAAAAAATAATTATGAGTGGTGGTGGACGTTGTAATTTCACCAATCTCTATACGGAGCCGGCTAATTTCCTTTGTGATAATCCGCATTTTGTCAAATCGGCATTAAGCCGTTATACCCAGTGGGATTTTATTGCGCTGGTAGATAAACACAAAATAAGCTGGAATGAACGCGATCACGGACAACTATTCTGTGATGATAGTGCCAAGCAAATTGTCGCCATGTTACTTAATGAGGCTAAAGAGGCAGGGGTACAAGTCCAAGTTCAATGTGAAATATTCAGTCATGCCAAATTAGCAGATAACCATTTCTCCGTACAAACTAAATTAGGCGATTATGAATGCCACTCATTGGTGGTTGCTACGGGGGGGTTATCTTTACCTAAAATGGGGGCAACACCGCTGGCTTATAAAATTGCCGACCAATATGAAATACCAGTTAAAGCGACCCGGGCAGGCTTAGTCCCTTTCACCCTGCAGCCGAGCCAAAAAGAAAAATTTGCTGAATTATCCGGTATTGGTCTACCAGCACGGGCAACTTGCCAGGTAACCAGCGGTAAAAAAAGCAAAGATATAAGCTTTAGCGAAGCGCTGTTATTTACCCATCGTGGGTTAAGCGGCCCAGTTATTTTGCAAATATCAAATTACTGGCAGGTGGGTGAGAAAATCAGCTTAGATCTTCTACCTGACCTGGATCTTTTTGCTGAGCTGTTACATGCCCAGAAAAATCATCCCGATCAAGCCTTGAAAACAGTGTTAGCGCAACAGTTACCCAAACGTGTTGTTGAGTGTTTATTAGCATTTTCAGAGATCGAAAGCTTACCGCTTAAACAGTATCACGAAAAGCAGCTTCAGGAGATCACCCAACTCTTTCAGCACTGGTCCCCAGAAATTAACGGTACAGAGGGCTATCGCACCGCAGAAGTCACCCTTGGTGGTATCGATACCGATTTTGTCTCATCAAAAACCTTTGCCTGCAAAAGTGTGGCTGGTTTGTATTTTATCGGCGAAGCATTAGATGTGACCGGTTGGCTGGGAGGATTTAATTTCCAATGGGCATGGGCATGTGGCTGGGCAGCAGGGCAAGAGGTTTAATGTAATCATGGAATTAGAACGAAGACTATTTGAACTCAACGAAGACAATCTTTTTCCATATTCAAGGTAAGTTTCTGTATTTAAAGGAAATAGATTGTCTTCGTTTGGAAGTGAACACCAGAAACGCCTTAAGTAATTTTACGTTTATGGTGGTGGAAATCTGTTCTGTAGATGTCCTCCTGTTGATGACTGGTAATGAAGTTTGTGACTAACTAGGGTCAAAATATTTTGAAAGGCGAATCTTTATAATTGAGGATTCGCATTTTTTATTTTCTTAATTAACAACTGAATACAGAGTATTTAAGAGATATTCTCAAAGCTTGGCATTCTCAGTTCGATAGTTCAGCCATAGTGTTAACATAGCTCTCCGGCTATCAAACATCCGCGCTTTCACTATATGTACTTCCTACATAGTCTCCTGTGCATTAACAGGTTATCTTCAAGTGCTCTTAACCTAATTTATATCAATTATTTGTGTGTGTGAAAGTAAGTGTAACTCTTTGACTTAATAGTCCTTTAATCTATGTCACATTAAAATCATGTTTGATTGTGTTAGAGTACACTATCCAAGTGCATAATTGTTGTTTACGTAATGTCTCAACTTAAAATTCAATTCATAAATGCAGGCGTAGGTGATTGTACTCTCATCACTGATCTAGTCTCCAATAAGAAAATATTAATAGACTCAGGTCCGAGTAAGGGCGTTGGCAGATTGACGGTTACGAGTGTACTAACGCGTATCTTAGGTGGTAATAAAGATATTGATTTAGCTATACTTACTCACAACGATGACGATCACATTGGTGGGTTTACAGGTTTGATCACCAATAATATTGTTAAAATTAACAAGATTATTTTTAACACGGTAGCTGAACTAGAAGACGATCAATTTGTAGATTCTGGAAAAGCATCATATCGACAAGACTTGAACTTATATAAAACCGTCAAGGATACAAATATTGATATAGAGAGCCTTGTAGTTCATGAGGGTAGTTTAAACACTATAGAACTTGGGGATATTACTCTTCGGTTTATTTCACCAAATATATCTAAAATGAGTAAGCTAAAAAGCTGGGCTATTAGAGAAGAGAAGGTGGCAGTAAAAAAAGAAGAAGAACGTTTGGCTAAAAGTAAAAAGGCATCTAAAAATGTCAATTATACTTGTCTTGACGACGCTTTAGACGCTATCAATTTAGAAGATACATTCGAGCCAGATACTAGAGAGCCTAACGGTTCCTCTTTTGCTTTCATATTAGAATATGGCGATAATCGTTTATTATTTCTTGGTGATTGCCATATGGATATTGTGGAAGCCTATCTAGCGGATCAGGATAAACCACAAATTTTTGACCTTGTTAAACTGTCACATCACTCTAGCGAACATAATAATAGTCAGGAATTTTTTAACCAAATTGATTGTGAGAATTTTGTTGTTTGCAGCGATGGCTATAATACTCATGGTCACCCTTCAATGAAAACTATCGCCAGACTTACCAAAAGATTTCCTGAGTCATTTATACACTTTACCTCGGAGAGCGACAGGATCAAAACTTTTACACAATCATTTGAAGACAGATGCCATTTCCCATTGGATAATGCCTTAGAGTTCACATATGACCTATCAAAATAATATTGTATCTATAAAAGTTGGAGCACCTGAGAGCACTGGGTTTGCTTTCAAAAGTGCTTGTGGAAAAAGCAAGTATGTTATTACTTCAAAGCATAGTATTTGCATTGATAAGCCAAGTTGTAAGCTTATATCTTCAGGAGTAAATGCATGTAGGAGTTGTCCTGCAAACATTGATAATTCACAAATTACAATCAAATTTCAAGATCGAGAACCAGTTAAAGCTATAGCTTCTTTTAAATCAGACAAATCAGATGTTGCTCTGTTAGAACTAGAAAGTGAACAACCTGGCTTAGAATTATTGAAGTGCTCTTTTGATGATGCTAATGATTATTTGATGTGGAAACATGACAAAGCTTGTATTCTCTTAGATAATAAGAGAGTAAAAGAACAGTCGTATGTTTTATATAATTTGAAAAGTTCAACTTTCTCTGATTTTTTACCTAAGAGTCAAGTTATACCTGGGTATTCTGGAACACCAATATTTTCAATTGACACAAATAACACTCCAACTATTCACGCGATTCTGACTGATAACGAGGAAAACAACGATATTGGTGCAGAATTAATTACTCGTGAGCTACTCCATGAACTTTCCTTAAAATCATCTATTACAATAAACTATAACTTTAGTTTATTGTCTAAAAATATAAGTACTTCATTTATTGATACTTGTTTTGATTTTTATTACGAACATAATCTAGAAAATAATAATAAAATCAAAGTATATTCACTTCCATTTTCTGATTCTAACAAGTTTGATTTATCAAAAATTGTTGACTATTTGACTGAAAATATGAGTAGAAGTGTATTTCCACCCAGAGAAGTTGAATTGTCGCAAGGTGATCAAATGAAAGTGTTTGAAGCCTTCAATAAATTCCTATCTGAGCCTCAAGATATATATAGTAAGCCAGCATTACTACAAAATTTGGTTGAGTCCGATCTTTTAGCCCCAACGTTATATAAATCAACGAAACAGAATGAATTCAGCTCCATTCATATCAGAGAGTTCCTTCCTGAAAAATTTGAATTCGTGATGACTAAATTCTTTAGTGATAGCGATCTTGTTGAAGCGGTTGATAAATGTGCCAACTCCTTAATTGATGCTAACAATAATGCAAGTGGAAGCTCCTTGCTACTTGAGCAAAGCTTCGTTCAGCAATCAGTATCAATTAAATATGCAGATTTAATTTCTAAGTTAATACTGCCAGAAAATGAAATGCATGTTGAATATAACTTTGGCTTATTAAGTACTTACAGATTAGATATTGATTCTGATGTCTATAGTGTAAGAAACTTGAATGATAAGAAGCAAGCGATAAAAGATAACATAATGGTTCACTTAAAAGATAAGCATGCAATGATTTCTTCTATATTTGATGAACATCTATTTATGGGGAAAACATGTTATCTGTACTTGATTCCGATCAATGAGGTCGGAGAGTTAAATAAATTGATGCATGCTAAAATCAATTCAAATATAAACGGTTGATATATGAGTGCTAATATAACTTTAATAGATAAATTAACCACAGACTCAATTAAAAGCGTTCATTTTAATGCTTTATATCAAACACTTTCGATTGCTTACGCAGATAGCAAGCTTAAAATTCCGTCGTTTATAACATCAAAAAAAACTGATGATTTATGTAGATATGCGGATATCTTTAGTCTGTCAGAAGAATCTGAGTATAGAGTATTAGCTTATCGTATTATTGTAAAATTACTTGGAGTCTCGGAGAAAAAGCCTGCTTTGGGTAGTATGGCTAGGTCTATTTTCACCAAGCTTGGCCTGTTTTTTTCCGAATCAAGATTTGATAAGGATGAACATCCGTTGCCTTACGAGCGTGAAGTTAGCAACATTCTAAAAAGAGATAGACAGAAGTTGCCTTTCGGGAATGAAGTGTTTACAGACTCACAGTATGAAGTTTTTACTAGTTTAACTGAGCTTGATAACTTTAGTTTTTCAGGTCCAACGTCATTTGGCAAGTCATTTATAATTAGAAGCTATATATTTGACTGTATCAGTAATAAAAAAAATGTAGTTATTTTAGTACCTACCAAAGTACTCATTGAAGAATATATAAGGGAAATCAGAAAGACAATAAAAGTTGAAGGCTGGGGTAATGTAAATTTATCAAAGAATGCACAATCCTATATTGAAGATAAGATAAATATCTTAATTTTAACTCCTGAACGATTCAATAATTTAATTTATACCGACTTAGAACTATCAATTGATGTATTGGTTGTTGATGAAGCACACAAACTTGGTGATGATGATGAGCGATCAATGACATCCTTTAAAGTTATTCAAGAAACTAGAAAAAGATTGCCTACTTGTAAAGTAATCTTTAGTTCTCCTGTTATAAGTAATCCTTCAGTATTCTTAGAATCGTTTGGGCTAGATGGTCGAAATTCAATTGAAGCAATAGAAGGTCCAGTAACACAGAATTTGTTTTTTATCGATTTATTGAATAATAGTAGTCAGTTTTATAATGAAGTAAGTAAAGAATTTTATACACATACAAAAGAGTTGAAAATTGAAGATATGTTTAGCTTCATTCGGAGCGTTACTTCTAAATCCTCACTAATCTACTGTACTTCTAAATCAGGCTCAGTAAGTGATGCTGTATTATTTGCTGAGGACTTACCTTTATTAACGAATCCAAAATTAGTTGCAGCATCTAAAAATATTAAAGAATTGATTCATGAAGAGTATTTCCTTTCTGATTTATTGTTAAAAGGCGTTGCATTTCATAATGCTGACTTACCAAAAAATGTACGAAGTATTATCGAAAGTCTTTATCAATCTCGTGAAATAGCTTACTTGTTTTGCACATCAACTTTATTAGAAGGTGTTAATTTACCAACAGGTAATTTGTTTTTAAGATCGTTTAAAACTAGAGGCAAAATTACTAACAAAACAAAGTTAGATTTTTGGAATCTAGCGGGGCGTGCCGGAAGATATACCAAAGAGTTAGATGGCAACATTTTTTGTATGCGAGACACTTCAAGTAGTTGGGGAAACATCTCAACTCTTGTTGAGAAAAAGAATGAAGTGAAAGCTGACACATCTGCATTAAAACGCTTAATGCGTGGTCGAAAGATTATTAATGTACTAAAGGATGGTCCATTAAATGAGGAGAAACAAGAAAGAATTATGGATCAAATATCTAACATGATTCTTTCAGACTATATGGAGAATAAACAAAAAAATCATCCTTCAAGTTTGATGAACTTAGTACCAAAAAAGTTCCATAGTGGATTATTTAAAGTGTTAGAGGACAAACTTAGAGATAGTGGGATCAATGAAGTACCACGGCAGTTATTTGCTATTGGGCATAATATATCCATTGAGCGACATATAAACGTTCTTTCCGATATTAAAGAACAGCCAGTAATATTGAGTTCATTAAACGGTAGCGATACTTATCCGTTGTTTGAAAGGGTCTGCAAAGTTTATAAGTTAAAGTTCTCAACAGCTCAAATTAATAGGCTTTACCGCATTGCTCAACAATGGATTCATGGTTTTTCATTAAAGGATATTATTAATAATTCTTTGGATAATTGTTCAACTGTGGTTATTTATAGAGGAGGGCCTATCGAAAACTTCGACCGGACAAATAAGGCTCATGTTAACGCTATAATCAATGGGGTCATCTCTTCTATAGAGCATGATATTGGTTATGAATTGGAGTTATACATAAACCATTATTATCAACATCTAGTTAACTCTTTGGGGAGCGAGGGGGCAGGTATCAATCTTTCAACCTATCTAGAGTTAGGAACAAATGACAAGTTTGAAATATCACTACAAAATTATGGATTTAGTAGATCTGTTGCATCAGAGCTGATCAAGTTCTATAAGGAATTTATAAAATTTGATGATGAGAACGTTGTTGTATCTATCGACACTGTAAATCTTCTCGCAAGATTAGGTAAGAATAGTATTGCTTTTACAGAAGTTGGTAATGTTTAGTTAGTATCTATCCAATAGTTAATCTCATTCAGATAGAACTTACTTAGCCACCCATTGGAACTAGCCTTACATACACACCCATAATAATTGGCGAATATTTACCCACTGCAATTAGATAGCCACCCATTACCAATTACATAGCCACCCATTGGGGGCACGGGGCCAGGTCTTTCATTTTGCATTATCTTGTTTTTTTACTCGCAGCTACAATACGACTTAATGATGAACAATAAGGGGACTGGGGTCTTTCTTTTTGCTTTTTTAATAATTTTGGTCATGCCATTCGAGCAAAACGCAAAACCTGACGCGAATGATACATAATATAGAGAAGTTAAGAAACAGCCTGCATTAAATCAAGGGTGAAGCCCTAATATTAAATAATCCGCCCTACACCCCCAATAAACCAATTTACCACTCAATTTAATCAGTCACTTATTAAAATTTGAATGATCCGTTGAATATCAAGTAAATATAAATTACCTTGGTTTTTATTTTAAGCGGATAGGCTGAAAATGAGAAATTCTACAGCCTCGTTATGCATTTCTAGGAAGTTTTATGTTAACAACAACATTAAGGCACATTATAGTAGTGCCAGAGAACATTTCTGATGAGAACTGTACGTTCTTTCAAAGATACTCTCATGAGATAGCAACTAGTTATCAGTGGGTATTTGATGCGTTGTCGACAGTTCCTCATGATGTGCTAGAACCATTTTTAGACAGCGTAAGTTATGCGAAATCAAAAGTGGCAGGCTCATCACTTGATGTGTATATGATTAAGTCAGATTTATTGCGAGAATCACACATCGATTTTGACAGAGAGTTTAATATTCTGTGGAGCTCTGAGGAAACATTTTTACAAGTAAAAGCCTCAGAAGAGCTTTTTAAGTATAAGCCGCTTCATATAACCAGCTATAAAACTAAAGAGGCTGAATTTATAGGAAACTTTAGTCCAGAATCTTTAAATGAGACAATAAACGACTTCATTTATCGAGTACTATCGGAGATGGATAAAAGTCAAACCGTTGATGATATATTGTCTATTGTTTCATCTGAAAGTAAAAAAAATCACACTAAATTTAAGTTTGAGCCTCTAAATCATAATTGTACTAGACCACTCTATAAAACCTTAACCGGTTATGGTTTCTATGCCGAGAAATGCGAAGATATCAAACCTAGCAATAATATAGAACAACATGTAAAGGGCATGACAAATTTATCAAAATTGATTGATGATATAAGAAGTGAATTACAAATACCAAGTCATATGATAAAAAATGATGCAATAATATATTGTATGTCTATGTGCTCATTTTTATATAAACAAAATAGTAGTTTATGGAATGAGATTTATAGGAAGTTAGATAAACCTAAGAGAGATTTCCTAAAAAATGCAATTATTAGAAATAAACTATTTTCAAATTTTACCATATCAAATGCAGAAGTTTTCAATCCTTATGATGATCCGATTATATCGGGGCTATTAAGAGAAAGGCAGACAGAACTAAACTTGTTTGCAAGCGTAGCTACTATTGTAGGTGTCAATCAGTTTGCACCTGCTCTCCGATTACCAAATGGAGTAATGCTTCATCATGATTTATTAAAAAATATATTATCATTAATTTGTAATCCAAGCCGGAAATCTCATCGTAATCTAAATGCGAAGCTAAAAAACTATAGTGAAACACTAAAGAAGGAAATTGGGCAGGAATTACTTGATGCATCTCTTAAAAATAAGAACAAGATACTTACAATGTGTGACTTTCCCATCGAATGGATAAATATAGATGGGTTTCCTATTATGTTTACGCATGAAATATCAAGAATTCCGACAACTCCGGGTAACTTGTGCTCTCAATTAGCATTAACAGGGCAGAGGATCATACTCCCATATGATGCATTTAAAGATATATTGATTATCAGCTCTTTTAAGAGTTTCGACCCGATAAAAGGTCACCTTAACTCATCTCTTGAATATTTTAAATCAAATGGTTTTTACGACAATCTAAATATTGTGGAAGTTAATGTTGACTCAGAATCTGAATTAATAAGTGAGTTAAATAAGTTCCAAGGTAATATTGTTATATTTGATTGTCACGGAAATCATGGTGGCGAGAAGGAACATGGCTGGTTATGTATAGGAGACGAAAAAGTTGATGTTTGGTCGTTAGCAAATAAGAGTCGGATCCCTCCAATAATAATTTTAAGTGCTTGTAGCACTCACCCTATTGACGGTTCACATGCATCGGTTGCTAATGGGTTATTTCGTTGTGGAGCTGTGAGTGTGATAGGAACGTACGCTCCAATACGAGCAGATCATGCAGGGCAATTTGTAGCAAGGCTATTGCATAGGGTAGCAGTGTTCATACCATTTATTGTGAAAAATCGAACTATTACTTGGCGTGAAGTAATTAGTGGATTTTTAAAAATGTCATATTCTACGGATGTACTTAGCTACATGGCAGAAGATATGAAAATGCTAACAAAAGAACAATATAGAGATATACATAACCAAGCGAATTACATCATCAATAGTAATGCTCCAGAATGGACAAGCAAATTTATTAGTCTTATTTCTGAGAAAATTGGCAAAGATGAAAGTGAAGTCAAAGAGTTAATAGCAGACAATTTTCAGTTTGTAGAAACGATGTTGTATTCTCAATTAGGAAGACCAGAAAATATAATAATTTGCGAATAAAATGCATTAGTTGCTGCACGCTGACTCGATACAGTTGTCGCAGTTTTTGCTAAAAGAAAAAGCAGCACCAACTTACTCGCCGGTGAGTAAGTTGCCTAGCTCCTCTTATAATTAAAAATCTAATTTGGTTAGAAATATGAAGAACTGTTATTTTTGTAAAAAAGAATTCGATACTGTTAATGTTAGAATGCATGATGAGCACATAATACAAAATTCAATTGGTGGTAAATTGACGTCATCAGATATCCTTTGTGAAAAATGTGGTGGGGTTTTAGGACAAAATGTTGATGAAGCTTTTACTCGTAATCTTTCTCCTCTTTCTGTTCTGTTGGATTTAGCAAGGGATCGCGGTGAAAGCTCAAAATCAAGAATTAGAATTGTTATGAATGATGGCTCAGTGTTAAATGATGATAATGTAACGTTTGAGTTAAAAAATGACTTCTCCATAATACCATCAAGACCAGTTTATATTCTCAATGAGGATGAAAAAACATTAAATATTTTTGGGGCTACGCTTAAACAAATCAATCAATTCGAAAAAAGCAAAGTCATAAAAAAACTAATTAATGAGGGATATAAGGTAAAGAAAGAGGTAAATGTAGCGTCTTATGTCAATTCTGCTGTATTAGATATTAACTATGAATCACCTGATATTCTTAGAGGTATATTAAAAGCTGCTATAGGTTTCGCTTCTCACCATGGTGTTCCTAATAAGTATTTATCTCAACTGACTAATGTTTCAAAGTTGATTGACAGTGATAATTTTATACATAATCGCGTTTGGCAGTATTATCCAACAACAGATGAAGAAAAAATCTATGAAACTAATAAAGAAAAGCATGAGGATTGGTACCCAAATCATCAAATTTATTTATTTAATATAGGTGAAAATTTATATTGTTACGTAGAGTTATTTGGCGTCATACAAAAATACGTTCATTTGACTGATAGTTATGATGGAGATGAAATAAGAGAAAAATACCTACAAAAAACGACTAAGTGGGAGTTTAATGAAGAAGATTGGAAACCGAGACGTTTAAGTGACTTGCAAATATTAGCTCAACAATTTGATGTACCATATAGCAATGAAAAGATTGACGATATAGGAAAAACTATTTTGCAAAGAGCAAGATCAAGATCTTATATTATAGATTCTGAGTCACAAACTGAAAAGGTTGAAAAAATAATGCAAAGTATAATTTTGTATACAACCTCAGATATAAGAGGATATGCTATTGTTGATGAGCTACACGATAAGGCTGATATGGCAAAATCAAAGTTTAATTTTTCGCTTGTAGATAAGATAAAGAATAACCCATTGAGTGCTATGCAATTGATGCATAAAGATTATTCTGACTTTAGAATTGGTGATGTTAATAATAGCTGTCCTCTAAAATCTAAAAGTTTATCTGAAAATGCAAAAAACAAATATGTGGCTTATAAAGCGTTTGAGTTATTATCTAGCTTAAATCTTGAAAATAAAATTGAATTTAAAGTTATTGACCCGTAAAGAGCTATAAGTTAATCAACAAGGACAAAATACGGCTGGCTATCTCGCTGTGCTCGTATTTTAGCCAACCGCATTTTGCCTGTTATTAAGTAATAAAAGTGCATCCATACCTTATCTACTTTTAAATCATCACATTAAAGAAAATACCATCCCTTACTCAACTAAAAATTAATTTTTTAAGCATTAAATCTCCAATTACCCCTCGTACGACAAAACTAAATAACCCCTTCAATTTCTATGCTATCTGATTGTTTTAATATAAAAAACCATTTCAAACCAAGTGAACAAATGAAATTTATCATTCCGGGATAATGACATTTGGCGATTACTGACATATTAATTTTTTTGTGAAAAATAATGAACATCTTTATTTAACAACCAATGAGTTAATCGTTTTTTTGTTGTTGTAAAGTGGTGGTTTATTGCCATTTATATCGGTCTTGATATAATAAGTCATTGATTTTATTGATAATATTTTCTTGATCTGTTTTCGTTTTAGTACTAGTCTACCTATTGTGTATTCACTCAATAAGGTAAAGTTAAATGAATAATCAAACTCAAAATTTCAAACAGAAAAAAAATCACCGAGTCGATGTTACCGCATTGATGATTTCGTATGAGTAGATAGTTGTGGCAAAAAAAACTCAACGAATGGATTTGCAGCGTCAGCATAATTGGTATGTAGCTCACCGACTGAGTCTCGAATTTGAAGAAATTATGTATGACCCGTTCTGGCGCGTGGAAGACGTCCGAAGTTCGGGTATAAAAACCAAAATCGCACATTTTTCGACACCAGGGAGGGTAATGCATCTGCTGTCGCAGAATGAATTGTGGATGTATTTAGATTTGGCACAAAACTCAGATATTGTTGAAACCTATGAGCAGTTTGCCATCCCGCTCGATTTTTCTCTTCCTATAGCCAAGGAATTAGGGGTAAAGCATCCCGTTTACATCGGCAGTCAAAATGTTCCGATTATTCAAACCATCGATTTTGTTTCTATCCGCGATGATGGCACTCGAGTGGCCCATCCTGTGAAACAGGAATCTGATGCGTTACGTGAGCGCACCATGGAAAAATTGGCGATACAGGAGGCTTATTGCGAACTGGAATACATTGATTATCAGTTAACGACTAGTACTGAACTGCGCACTGTAAAAAGTGAAAGTCTTGAAGCCATGTATCGTCATCGTAATGTAAATCCATTTTTAAAATCCGCGTTTGAGGTTTGGCTTTCTAATTTTTTGGGGTGCCTATCAGATGACAGACATGATCGCGCTTCCAACATTCTTGAGCGCTCTGCTCTGATAAGTGGCGTCGAATATCAACAAGCAGCTTCATTTTTTTACTGTGCTCTTTGGAATGATCGCCTTCAGATGGATTGGAAAAAGCGATTAAAGCTCGAGTTACCCGCATCGGATCTGGGGATACACGAACATGTCCTTGTCGCTTAATCCTAAACGCTCAGCAGAGCTTAAGTTAAATTCTGGATTTGGTCCCTCTGAAGAGGCTTTATTACCCGTTTATATCGGAGAATATGAAATCTCTGAAGACTACCTTATTGTTTTTGTTGATCTTTCAATTAATGTGTTGTGCGCCATCAATCTGGACTCTACTGCTCGATTTCCGATAAAACTGAATTATAAGGAGGTGTTAGCGCAGTTAGAAACTGAGCAGATTCTTTTATTTGAGATGGATTGGCCCAAAGAAGCGTTGCAGGACATTGATAGTCAACCAGAGTGGAGGCGGGAAAAATGTATCGCGCGCTATGCACTGATTGGACCGTTAGTAGATGACTTAGAAAATGTACTAAGGAATGATTATGGTCAGGGGTGTTTTCAAAGCATTATTAAAGAAACAGGTAAGAGTAAGCAGACCGTCTATGATTGCTTTTACGCATTTTTGCGCATGGGAAGACGTAAATCGGGTCTTTCTTTTCCGATCGGAAAAAATTCAAATCACATTCCCAAGCAAAGAAAGCAGTATGTTAAGCCAGGTCGTCCAAGTAGAGGAATCGCCAGAGGTAAGTTATTAAATGAAAGAGATTTCGATATTTTTAAAAAAGGTTTGCGCTGGTACGGACAGAGGAATGGCCCATCTATACTCTACGTTTATAACAAGATTTTGCGAAAACATTACCATAAATCACGTGTAAAGAATGACTTTCTGACAGCAGAAAAAACAGGGGAGCGCTTTAAAGTCGTGCTGCTTCCTCCTGATGAAATACCGTCTTATAACCAGTTTTATTACTGGTTGGTAAAACAGTTTGGCGGCAACCTACCTAAACGAGACAAAAGTCGCCAAAACGCCATTGAAAATAAAAAAGACAACGCGGGCAGAACGGGAAATGCATATATGCATGTTATCGGTCCAGGGCAAGTTTTCGAACTGGATGAAACCCCTTTTACAGAGGAACTGGTATCGGTTTTTGACCCTTCTCGGTCAACAAAAATCGGCAAAGGGACACTCTATTTCATCATCGATGTGTTCACAAAGCTAATTGTCGGCCTGTTTATTACCACCGAAAATCCATCCTATAACACGGTAAAGCAAGCCATTTTTAATGCAGGCCGAGACAAGCAAGGATGGTTTGATGAACTGGGGTTTAACTTTAATGCTAAATACTGGCCTCAGTCTGGGGTACCAACAATTATTTTTGTGGATAAAGCGGAATTTCATAATAAAGTTTCCGAGGGACCTATTGCAGACCTGCCTGTGGTGTTGAAGTTTTCCCGTTCGGGACGCGGTGATGACAAACCAAATATTGAGCAGTTATTTCATATTTTTCTACGTTATTTTATGGGAGTAAGTCAGGGGAATCAAACAAAGTCTCAGCAAGATATTGCACGGCAAGTTGCACGTAAAAATGCGTGTTTAACTATTCCTGAACTTTATCAAATTGCGATTGTTTACGTGCTTTATCACAACAATAATCGAAAATTACCAAAATATCCTTTAGAGCGTGAAATGGTGCGTGACAAGGTACCTGCTATTCCAGTCAAACTGTGGGAATGGGGGATGAAAAATAGACCCGGTTATTTGATTAATGTCCCCGAGGATGAGCTTTATATGAAATTACTCGCCAAGGGTGAAATGACTGTTCATAAGTATGGTTTGTTCTTGAAGGATAAGGGACTTTTGTATAACTGTGACTGGACCTTAGCCTCGGGTATACAGGAACGTAAGCTTAAAAATCAAAGGTGTCTAACGCTTGCATGTCGTTATAACGCGGAGCTTGTTGATATTATCTTAATTTGTACCGATGACGGCCTTAAGCTCGCCACGCTGGATCACAAAGATAACCGTTTTGCAGGGCTCTCTTTCGCCCAAGTCGCACAACAAAAAGATAAAGAATTCAAAGAAGATGCGTTAGCTGCGGAGGAAGAGATTCAATATCTACTCGGAGTTGATGAATTTATAGAGCAGAAACTGTTACAAGCAAATAAAGAAAAAGTGTCGGGTTCTGTTCCTAATATCTCCAAGATTAAAGACAACCGAAAATTTGAGGCATTGCTTAATCGACACCAAGATATGCACCGTTTTCTGCAAGTCACACAACAGCAGGTTTTACCCCAGATAAAAAATCCCCCTTATGATCAAGATGTTTCTGAACACAAGGGATACGCAGAATTTGATGAGGATGATGAATAATGGCTATTAAGAATAAAAAATTACCAGTGACAATAACCCCCGCGCAATACCGCGATACGGAAGTTGAAGCATATAAAAACAACCCATTGATACTTGGGTTACCCAATAGAGTCGATCCAAAGCGATTTAGGCAAGTGTTAAGTCAAAGAGTTCCTTCTCCTGAATTCAGCCATCTTTTGGATTCTGACCGGGTTGAAGTGATAAAGCAATTGCGTAAAACCCGTATTATTACGACTGAACATTTAGATTTGTATAACGAATTGTATGATGCGCTTAGTCATGGCTATGTTGATCGGAATCCCAGCAGGCCGGAGGTAGTCGCATGGAGCTATGATATAGCCGACAATACTATTCCATTAGAGAATATAGAAAGGCCTTATTTAGATGCAATATCGGCTCAAACAACGGCTGATGCTATATTTGTAACAGGGTTCACTGGTAATGGTAAATCAACCATTAATAATCTCATTATGACGGCGCTCTTTCCAATGGTTATTGAACATCACTGGGAGGGGTTTAATGAGCCTCAGATTGTGTTTATTAAGGTAGACATGCCCCATAACGGCAGTCGTGCGGTCCTTATTGAACGAATATTACAAGAGGTTGATAGAGCGTTAGCGGAGACAAGCTTTGGCAAAACAAATTATGCTGCGACTTGTAAAACTAAGGGTGGAAAATATACAGATATCTCCAGTATGGAAGGGGTCTTATTAACAGTATTAAATCGCCATCATGTTGGACTGCTTATTATTGATGAATTTCAAAACCTACAAGTCGCCTCTGTTAGGTTTAGAAACGAAATGCTGCAATTTTTCGACACCTTAATTAATCAGCTCGCGGTGCCAAATATTAAAATAGGTACACCCGACACCATATTGTTATTCGACTCCCAAGGCCGCCACAAGCGGCGAATTGGAATGGTGCTTGAACTTATGCGCTTTGAAGGCGAAAAGGATTGGGACCGCGCGATGAAAGCTATTTTCGGCTTTCAGCCTATTGATAAGCCTATTAAACGCAATGAAAATATTGAAGCGCTTCTCCACGATTTAAGCGCAGGAGTCCCCTCTATATTAATGGCATTATGGGAGGGCTGCCTGATTGAAGCTGTACGCTCTGGTTGTGAAACAGTTACTCAAGCGCTAATTAAGCGTGTTTTTAAAAAGCGTTTCCCGCTTATGCGCTCTGTAACTCGTAATATTAACAAAGGTACTAAAGGTCGGCATTCTGATTTATTGACAGTGCAACAATATTTAGACGCAGGCAATCGCACGCTTGCCTTAAAACATTTGAACCACTTTGCTGTGAACGTTCAAGGGCCGGCGGCACAAGCGGTTAAGCAAGATATTGATGCGCTTATCGAACAGCAAGAGTTCTCGCTAGCTCAATTGAAAAAATTGGATGCCATCAAATTAGGGTTAAAAAAGAATGCTACCGGTCATCGAGAGCCGCAAACCTTAGAGCACAATGAATGATGCGAATGCCTGATTTGATGTGCGATGAGCATCTTTATAGCGGCTTTATTCGAGGTCGATTTTTAAGTGGGCAGATGCATTTAAGTGTTAAGCGATTTTTTGATTTGAATAATATTAAATATCATTTGTTACGCTCACAGGTTCCTCTTTGCTCAAATTTGCGCAGTGTGGTTGAGGCGATGGCATCTGAAAAAACAGAGCAGTTTGCGTTGCGTTTAGCACACACTCCGTTTGCTCCTTGGTTACTAAGTTCTGAAGATGGAATGTTACCTGAAGATCTGACTGCTGCGGGGAATCGGAATAACCTAGAAGAAAATCCGTATTCGGTAGATAGGCGATGGAAGTTTTGCCCTGAGTGCGCAATAGGTGAACGGAAGCGCTTGGGGTTTTCTTTCTGGCATGCAAGCCATCAGCTACTTGGAGCTAGAATATGCCCAACCCACCAAGTAGCTCTGCACAGCCACGATGAGCTGCGCTATTTAAATTTCACCCTGCCATACCATTGGCTAGGTAAATCGGAGGCCTTGAGCTGCACTGCGTGGCAATTGGAATGGCAGGCATTTATCTATGCAGTATCAAGCGCCATTGAGGCCGATATTGAGTGGGCAACGCGCGTTAAAATAGCGATTAGAGAGGAACTCAATATTACTGATGGGGTCAAACAAAGCGATAAAGTGACGTTTGATAAGCTATTTGAAATAATGAAAAGTGATTTGGGGCAAGACTGCCTGGTTGGTCTTTTCACCGCTTTTGCCCCTCACCGGAAAATTCGGACAAATATTTTATGGGTTACGTTATCTGGCCATAGTCAGGCAAAAGGACTACGTCATCCCTTATATTGGTTAGTTATTATCTTTTGGTTGCGTGATAAATTGCCTGAATGTAGTGAGTTGCTATGAAATCACTCGAACCGCTTGCTCATGAAAGTATTTATAGCTGGGTGGTTCGCTATCATCTTCAAATAGGCGTTGGGCATGAAAAAAACACTTACCGACAGCTTTTTAATTATGAAAAAATACGTATTCATCCTTATCTGCCAAATCATGTTCAGTGCCTAGATAAGCTCGGTGGTAATACGGCTGATGTCTGGCTTGAAGATCATACGTTATATCCACTATTTAAGTTTTTTGGCCATGATCTTAATAACAAGCTCAAGCAGGCGATGCTGACACACACCGGGAATACAGTCTCTGCGGCAAATATTGCCCAGTCTAGACTGTGTTTCGAATATGGTCATAAGTATTGTCCTGTATGCCTCAAAGAACATTTAGAGCAGACTGGCATACCACGCTATGACATTCGCTATCAAATCCCTGGGATGACTGTCTGCCCCAGACATAATTGCGAACTTAACATAATAAAATGTGGCGATATTGGTCTGGATAGGCGGCTCACGTTTCCTAAATCATTTGCCGTGATACCAACATTCAATCCGCTTTTAATAATCTTCGCACAATTTTGCATGGATGTATTCGCCATAACAAAGCAACTTCCGTGTGATCCTTTGTTATTGCATCGTCTGTATTGGCATCATCTTGAAAAGCGAAATTTAGTCACTTTAGGCAAACAGTTAAGAATGAGCCTATTGGTGCTAGAGCTTGATAATTTCTATCAAGGTTTTGCATTTACCGCCGGATTAGAGTCATTAAGTTCATTTCATTTTTTAGGTCCATTACTCCGCTATAGGGCTCATAAACCCAGTCATCCTATAAAGCATTTAATATTTGCATTTTGGTTATTCGATAAAGACGCTTCACTTTTTCAATCTGAGCAAGATAGTCAGCCACAGCAGGTTGAGTGCAGCGAGCAAATACAGGCTAAACCAGATGAAACAGGTATTATCGCCATGCTCAGAAAAGGTCTCAGCATGGCCCATATAGAAAAAATAACGGGGAAAAGTCGCTGCTATATTCGTCGGTTGTCAGAGATTAATGGGATTGAGCATAAATCAAATCTGCAAGCGTTCTCAAATCGTATTAGGGTTATGGTTATTTTAAAAGCAAAGCTTGGTTGGCATAGAAAGGCTATTGCAGAAGCGTTAAATGTAGGTTTAGGTTACGTAGAACAAGTGATATCCAATACAAAAAATCTCGTCTTATGGCGCAAGAAACTCCATGAGTTAAAAAATATAAATGCAGCTTTAAAGGAGCTGAGAAGGGCGAAAGTATTGCACCCGAGTTGGCTCCGCAAAGATTTCAAAGCTCAGCATAACAAAGCCTTTTTTTACCTTTACCGCCATGACCGAGAACTCCTTGAGTCCACTCTCCCTGTAAAGACAAAGCCTCATGTGCTGCGGCATGATTGGTCTATGGAGGACGAAAGGCTTTCTCAAGCAATTTCCAACTTAGCGCCGGATGATAATATGTCGCTCACGGCAATTGCTCAACTGGTTCATGACAGGGGGCACTTGAAAAGAAAGCTTGATCATCTCCCTAAAACCAAAGCGTTGTTGATTGAATTGGGGAAAGTGGCTAAGCCCCCCCAAAAAAACACCAGTAGATGAATTCTAAAGTGAGGGGATCTTATGGGATGTAGTGACGAAATATTCGACTTTCTTTTAAAACAGCATAGTGAAAAAGAAGTTGAACCGTTTATTTTATGCATCGCTGTATATGCCGATCCGCATTTCGCGAATATAGAAACCTTTGAGTCTTGGTGGAATATTGAAAATTTAGCGTTAGGTGGGAAAAAGCCAAAGGCGCTAGCTCAAACAAAAAGTGGCATAGAGCAAGTATTGCAATACCTCGTGCAGCTCGAATGACAAGCCAGTTAGATCGCCTTTATCAGTTTGTAAAATCGGTGTTATAATAAATTATTGCTTAAATCTACTAGATAGTTAGCTCGATCAAAATCATATTTATAATCACAATGGCATTCACAATGGCATTCACAATGGCATTCACAATTACATCTGCAATATACTTGAATACGTTCCAATGATTCTGGGCTTTTATTCAATTCTATATTTGTTTCTTCCACTACATTGAGTATATCTAAATTAGAATTCCGTGCTTTACGAATCAAATGACATTTTATTATCTGAGATTCCTCCTCGGAAAGATCAGAACAAACTACCGAGTTTTTAGAGCGTCCGTTATGTTTAAGAGTTGCTTCGATTAAACGCCATGATTTTCCATTCCTTTTAAGTCTCCTTACCCAGTTCAGACTTGCAGTTGGAGTTCCTGGAGGCTCTTTCTTAGCTGAATAGAAAATAGATCCATCTGGAAACTCAGATTTAAAAACTGAGTTCTCATGTTGATGTTCAATTTTAGACATTTTAGTTCCTTTTTCTTAGATAAGATTGACTGAAGATTGGTTATGTATGCTTTATAATATGCAGTACATTACTTTTCTGTGTATCTATATCTTCTGGTTTGATTTTTTAAGAACTATACGACGATTAAGAACACGGTAACTTTTAGATCTCATTTTATCTGCTATTTCGTGAAGATCATCTACATGCGAAACTTTTCCTGTATCGAAAGTAAAGTCATCTTGAGCTGCCATCGCATTTAATTCTTCTTGCATGTCAGGTTTGCGATTCCATGTCTGGATATCGCGCTTAAATCCCGCAATAGTCATTCCTTCAAAGCTTACATGAGTGCTAATAAAGCAGGTTTTAGTTGTTGCTGACTGTAAAACCCAAACGTTGTATTCCATCGCATACCTCTTTTATAGTTCTTATGATTCTTATGGTTCTTATGGTTCTTATGTTTCTTATGGTAGTTTTAGTTTTGTTTTTTTTCAAGTATTTAATTACCGAAAAATGAATAATTTTATGTTGCAGATATTTTTAACAGCCAATTTATGCTGCTTATGACACTCTCCATACACATAATTAGTGCTCATGTTAAATGAGCAAGTTTGCTGGTGGAAATGATGCTTAGGCGGGGATGTGAGACGTTAGTTGTTATTTTTGACGGTTATTAGTTCTAAACCCCATCTGTTATCCCTTGAAAGTTTACTACAGTATTAGGGGATGATTGGTCACGAAAGTGGTCTTTTTAGTTTGAGGGGGATTTAGCGGTGAAAGCGGTGTTTGATTATCTCGATTCATCTTTGCCAATGCTGCAACGAATGTATCAAAAAAGGGCTAAAGGCTATGCCGCTATGGGATATACCATTACAGAAAAAGCTGATGAATTATTGCAAGCTAATTTGGAATTAGGCTCCTAGAAATAGGGAAACTAAATTATTTCTCACAAATACAACTCCAGTATGCTATGTCATATTGATATTAAGAACAATTAATCAAGGTGTCTCATTTGGAATACGTATACCAATTTTGGAAAGGTAATGAAGTGATTTATGTAGGAATTACTAACAACATGAAAAGTAGAATTCAATCACATATTAGCAACTATGAGTGGGCCTCTACGGAAGCTAAAATAACTTACTGCAAAATGCCTAATCGCAAGGTTTCAAAAATATATGAAACCTATTTAATTAACACACTTGCCCCTCAATATAATAAATCTGAAAACGATGCTGATGATATGAGCTTGTTATCCTTTGATGATTCAAATATTGAGTGGCTAAAATATAATTTTATTGATGAGAAGAAAAGCATTCAACGAGCTAAAAATACTCAAAAAACACCTAAGAAGAAAAAGAAAGAAAATTTACCAACCATTGATTATTTTTACGATTTTATAAGAAGAAATAAGAACAATATTATTGAGTTATTTTATGATAAATATCAGGGGTTAAGCATTTCTATAATAGTGGCCGTTTCAAAAGAAGAAATGGACATGTTGTTTTCATCATCGCGAAATGCTGCGCCAGAAAGTTCATGGGCCACCCTCTCCTCGATGTCTTTTAGAATAGATGCTTCAGGCCAACCAAAAACCACAATACATTTTGTCTCTGCGATAGAAGATAATGTTGAATTTCAACCTTTCTTTAAAAAACTATTTTCACTTCTAGAGGCCGATATTAGTAAATTAGATAAAAATGAAGGCGTAAAAAAAGACCTTCAACGTATCCAAGAAATAAATGAGTATTTCGAAGGTTGGCTTTCAAAAAAACATCCATTAATTGTACTGGACATGATTAACGACAAAAAAAGTAGCATAGCAATCAAGGGAGTCATTAATGGCTTAAATAAAGTATATAATGCTGGGTGTGGATACTATACATTGATTTATAAAAGAAAAAAAAGAAGACTCTATTACGATACTTTTGATGTCGATTCTAATGATCTAAATGGTTTTTCTTCCGTCCAAGAAAAAAAAGAATGGCTAACAAAATATGCCTGGTTTAAAAACGAAAATGATGGATTGGCTATGGCTTTTTCTTCAGAAACCCAATTTTACTACCTTTTGTTTCTAATACAGAAATTTGAGATAGCCTTTACTATTGATGAATATGAAGATGAAGTTGTCTCCTCTATACGAAAAAACAACTTTGGCGAATGGACCTTAGCCGAACTAAAAAAGGTAGATACTATCAATAAGGCTAGCATTCGTATCGAGTAAGTGCATCGCAGATCCTGTAAATAATTCTGTGTAACAGCATTTTAAAACGTATTTTTTAAGATGGTCTTCAAATGTTTTTATAAAACGATTCAAGGCCGTTTTTCACGACTCCTACTTAACTCATTATAATTGATCAACAATTAATGGAATTAAATCAAAATGGAGTTCAACACAAGGTTTATCCCCGTACTTAGTTGAGCTATTTCGGTCTCTAACTAATCTTTTATCAGCAGATAGTTTGCTTGGTATCCATCCCCCATCCTTTCTAACTATATAGCCGTGCTTTTCTAGAAATTTATTAACTTTAATTGCACTAAGCTTTGTAGTGAACTCTTTGCCTAAATCTGCTGCATTAAACCACTCCTTATGTTTTTTAAGCCACTCTTGGTAAAGGGATTCAGGCTCTGTATCAGTATCACCAAAAGACGCAGACTTTCCTGAAAGCAACTCCCAAACCTGATCATCATTTGCAACTAATATAATCCATACTCATTTTTGCCAATATATGTATGCTCACTTTTTTCAATAAGTTGTTGAACATACCCTTCAATATCTTCAATTAACTCAGATGTACATCTATGCTGCAAATACCGCTGTATTTTAGACCAATGTAATTTAAATATATCTGTTGATTTATCATATCCAGATATTATTCTTTCCCTATCAGTGAATATAGATAGTTATATTACTTAACATTATAATATTCATGCTATTTTAACTGTAATATTGCGATAGTCATTGAGAATCAGATGCTATTTACACACTATAATTCACTCGTTCACCAACATTCACTTAAGTTCAGTAAACGTTCACCATCCGTTCACTAGAGCTTAATCTAATTGTTTTTTATACTTTCCACTCATTAATTAAAAAGGAAAGTAGTTATGTCCAACAACAATCATAAAACAAATCAAGCCAATAAAAACACTGGAACGTCAGGTACTAATAAGGAATACCAGAAGGTACTAGATAACCGCAGTGGACAGTTAAATCCAAATAATTCGAAATACCCAAGTAACAAGAAGGATAAATAATTATGTCAGATGAAGAACTAGACCTTTGGTCTGATATCAATAACCCTAACAATGAAAGTGATATGGACGATTGGGCTGATGGGCATAATCCGAATAATGATGATTATTTAGATTGAAATAAAAATCATGTGCCAGATGGCCGAACACTGGCACATTCAATTAAGTAGATATTTATGAAAAAAGAAACCTCTTCAAAATATAAGTATACAAAGCAAATACTAAAGTTAGCCCACCAAGATGGTATGAGCTACGCAGATATTGCAGTGAAAGCGGGAATATCTGCGAACAGTAAAAACCAAGTTAATAAATGGATTACGGGTAAATCCCTTGCGACTCAAAGACAAATGCAATTTTTCATAAATGCTTATAGTTCAGCTCTTAAGCGGAAAATGGAACATCTTTTTTATAGTAATATAAATAGAATTGAGATCACAGAAAAGCTGCTTACTACCATAAAACATCTTCAGATAGATGCTGAAATTAACATACCTAGCGACATCTCCGATAAAAATAGCTCTCTTAAAAAATGCAATTTAGCAATTCTGACAACCGAACAAAAAGATTATTTACTTAACGGAATCCTTCCTAATGAATTATCCCGAAGAATTTCAGATTCGATTATTCAAGCTATAAAAAGTAATGAAATTAGCCGTTCTAGCAGTGGCCTACAGTTCCGCCCAAATTTTTTCAAATTAAATGGAGAAGTTGTCTTCAAACATACAATCTATTTACGAGAAACAATTAGCCATAACAAAACACCTAAAATTGCTCATAAACGTCTTTTATTATTACAAGCTGATAATTTATTTCACCTGATTTATCAAGACCGAATCGAAGGCTTCAAAAATCAACCAATATGTTCTTCAAATGAAGATTCTATGTGGGATAGCTCAGCAACAACTTTCATCGAATTAAATTATGTTTTGCAATTAATTGATCAATTTACAACTACCTTACTAATTGAGGAATATAGGCGATATTTAGGTGATTCAATCACAATACCATTCATTGCTAGACAAGCGTTGTTAAAGCAAGGCTTCCCTATTCCAGATGTTATTGACCTATCTGCTAAAAGTGAGATAATCAAAGAACCCCAAAAGGGCTAGAAGCTCCTTAAGCTTCTCATCGAGTTGGATACACAACTCATTATAAATGTTTATCCTGAAATGGAGCACCGCAATAATAAAACCTACTATGTACGTTTATTGCTGTGTACAGGCATTTGGAGATACAGTCATTTTGCTTTTAAGCTAGGTGAAAGGTACGCTAAGTAGCTGAACTAAGTGATTGTTGACACGGGTAAGGGTGGGTACGAAACCGAGCCATTTTTTAATAGAAATCGCTCGGTTTCACTTTTATCACACGAGCTTCAATCTACCTGTTTCTTTGGTAGCTTTCACATAATGTCGATTAACTCTTTTCAATTTCAGCTCTTCAGGAAAAGGTTCTGTTATATCAAAACGAAACTCTTTTAGGAGGATATCCCTATGCTTCTTAATGGTTGATTTTGACTATCAAAATGGAACTCCCCAGAAGTAATCATGTGCAGTGTTTTTGTATGTGTGCTTTAAGCTAGATCTATTTATACGATACATAGGATGGCTATCTGAATATGGTTTTACGTTGGGATCATCTACCCATTTGAGTTCGGTAACAATGTGGAGTTTGTAAACGTTTCTTTGTTTATTCTTGTTCAACCATAAATCGAAAAACTCAATGGCTCCTTGCTTGGTAATAAACTAAGCAGCATTCTGGTATTTACAATGTCTCCATTCTTAGAAATAAATTGCCCTTCACAAAAAAATGCCATGGATATTGATCACCTATATCACTATTATAAACACCACAATAATAAAATTTTTTCTGTACTTCCATGTCACCCTCTTCGATATAACTGCAATCTTTGTAATATATAAACAGGATAAATTAATGCAAGAAAAGCCTATGGTAACTACGCCAACGGTCTATTTTGAAATTTCATTTAGCTTATCCAGTTTAACAAAGTGTGAAAACCCTCTCAAAGCCTTCTTTAGACTCAGCTGGAGCTATAGGGCTTTTATCTGCAAAGTAATGTGTTCCCTCGGCCCTCCAATTAATAAAATATTACACTAGAACAATATGTGGGACGAATACAAAGTCAGTTTGAGGGGAAAGACTATGCCGCTATGGGGTATACCATCACAGAAAAAGCTGATGAATTATTACAGGCTAATTTGGACTTGGATACATACACCTAGAGTATGAGTGCCTAAATAAAAAGGGTTAATTTCTGTTGTAAATAAGTCTGCTAGTGGCAACTAAATCGGAAAATCTACGCTCGCTTCAGGAAAAGCATGTTAATTAAGCCAGCCCGCAATCGCTTTATAAACTGCAAATTTGTGGCTAAATATACTTGGACACTCCACTTGCTTGTACCAATACTGCTCACTCAAAAATACTGGGTTTGGAATTCCTAGCACCTTACAAGCCAATCATTTTTTATATGACTCTTTTTAACTAATTGTTTTATCAAGTAAAACTATTAAAAAACTATATATAAATGTTAGTATATTTTTCCACAGTTATTCATCAAGGATTGATAAATGCCTAATCTAAAGCTAGCTAATAATTACCAAGCAGATCTCGTTAAGTCTCAAAATACCCCACTGCTTATTGAACTAAACAAAAACGATATCAGTAATTTTGATAATCAACTCGACAACAGCATAAAAGCCAAATTCCCTTTTCTTGTGGCACAAAAAATCTATGATGATGAATTAAGTAATAATACAACAAATATCATTGCCATTGATTGTGATAGTTATCAGCAAGATGCTCGATTTTATCTGTTAGAAGCACTACTAGACCAACTTAGCCTTGAACTAAAAGACATTAAAAACATTATCACATTAAAAGAAGTACTCAAAACGGGCGCATCGGTTGCCACCGGGGGATTACTTACCGAGTTTGTTGGTACCTATCTTGATAAAGGTGTGGATTATGTTTTTGAGGAAGTCGGTGATTATTTCTCTAAACTATTGGTGGATACTGTGACTGAGAACATTAATGTATCCAATTTAGTTATAGGTAGCATAGAAGGTTTTATTCAAGAGACAACAGGTGACTCACTGGGGGATTTTATTGGTAACACAAGTGATCACCAATTACAGTTATCAGCAACAGCAAAAACAGAATTAAACACCTTATCAAAGGCGTTTGCTGAAAGTGCGAAGCACGATGTTTTTCAACTAACCTTTAAAATATTATTAGCCATTAGCCTTGATTCGCCCAAGCTTATCTATATCAACAATCCGCATAAATTGGACAATAATTCCTTAGCAATACTCTCATTATTGCTTTCTTATGCAAAACACCAAAAAGATGCCGATAAACATGTGGGACTTTCAGTCGTTTATACCTATAACGATCAAACCTTTCAGCCCTATTGTGAAGTCGCCGATGACCTAAAGCAAAAACAAAGATTACTTGATGACCAGCGTCGTTTTTCACAACGCTACGCGATGCTTGAACGTCCAAGCAGTGACATTCCCAAAGTGGCGGTGAAATCCTCTTTGTTTGTGGGACGAACCAACGAACTAGCTCAGTTACAAGCAAATTTTGAGCAGTGTGATGGATTAACAGTATCAGTGGTATCGGGTGAACCAGGTATCGGTAAAACGGCATTGGTTAACAAACACCTTGAGCAGATAGAAGAAAGTAAAATGATAAGGCTGACACTGTTGAATGAAGTAGGTCATAGCTCATCAAATACCGGGCTAAGCTCCTTAGAAAAAAGTATTTTAGAGGAGGCCACTCGCTTAGAGTTGTTAAAAGGCTGGCGAGACAAAGGCGTTGGTTTTTTTAAAGCTCTTGCAACAAAAGACAATGCCGTCAAAGCAATCGGCACTATTTTTAATGGCGCAGAGAAAGCCCTAAACATAGCGATGACAGGACATGAACGTTTAATGGTCGACAGCAATATAGACTCCATGAAGCGAGGTGGCGTTGGAGACTTAGATAACAAAAAAAGCAACCAAAAAGAGCAGCAGTTTAACAACCTAGATAAAGCAATTAACACGTTACTACCACTGAGTGATCAAAACCTGCCATTAGTGCTCTTTATTGATGATTGTCAGTGGATAGATAATAGCGCATGCGAATATATCCTGACCTGCTTAGCAAAAAAAGTGCAGTTGTATATTGTCAGCACCATTCGCCCTAGTGATGCTGCCACCCTCTTAAAACAGCTTTTAGAAAACCCAGCATTGCACGAATATAGCATCGCATTATTAAAAGCGATTGAAACAAATGGACATCAAGCAATAACCACTACAATAGACACTTCATTCCTTACACACTCTACCATTAACCTAACAGGCTTTGATAAAAAAGCACTTAACGAGCTCATTTCACAGGTAATCAAAGGTAAAACTGCACAACTTGATGCACTAACCAATACAATTTTTAGTGAAATTGCAGGACACGATGCAATGGCGATAAATACCCTGTTTGCCATTGAAAGCATTAACATGCTCTGTGATGACAAGCTATATAGTGAGAATGAAACTACTCGGCTTATTGTTGATAATCCATTACGTATCAATAGTGAAATAACGGATGTAAGCGAGGCTATTAAAGAGACCTTTGCCATCCTGCAAAGTAAATACAAAGATTCACTCAGTCATTATGAAAAATCAGCTGGCCAAGATAGCTTTAATTTAATGGCCTATGCGGTATTAGAAGAACGACTGCATCTATTGAAATTATACTTTGGAGGGCATGGTAATGCGGCGTTAAATACCCTGCTGTTTTCATCATTATTAGGCGCACCTTTCTCATCAACTATTGTAACAAAAGTGCTGGAAGCATTAGCAGAAACAGAAGAACCATTGCTTGACCCACTGAAAGCCCATATCAATCAAAGCCAACAGGAAGTTGGCTTAACATCTGAGCATTACGCCATTATTGATGAGGTTTATGAAATATTAAGTCGCTATACACCTAATGACGATAAATACAAATACCGGCATGCGTTACTACATATCTTCCTCGATAAGCAGCTTGAGCATTTGTTAGATACTTTACTAACAGAGAAAACAACGCAAGCAAAAGAGCAGATGCTTGAATTAATGCTGGAAGTCATTAACCAAGAAGAAAAACAGCAACGCTTTTATGATAAACCAGAGCAAAGCCTGAATACCACTGATTACGAGTTGATGTTGTTTTTTAAAAATGCACAGCAAAACATCCTCAGAAAAGGGTTTGAAATTAATGCTGACACGTGGGCAGAGCGTTACACCGCTAGCCTAAAGGAGTCGATGGGCCTCACCAAAGGCTTATACCGACAAAATCCAGTGGTGTGGGCTGAGCGTTATAGCTCTAGCCTAAGCAACTTGGCAATGAGTTATAAAGACAACAACCAGCTGCCCCAGGCCATTACACTTCAAGAGGAATTGCTGTGCATCACAAAAGCTTTGTACCAGAACAATGCAACGGTGTGGGCTGAGCGTTATACAATAAGAAGAAACAACCTGGCAATGAGCTATAAAAACAACAACCAGCAGCCTCAGGCCATTGCACTTCAAGATGATGAGTTGCTTAGCACCGCCAAAGCCTTGCCCCTGCAAAATCCCACGGTCTGTGCTACAGCTTACACCTCTGGCCTAAACAACTCGGCAGTGAGCTATAAAAAGAACAACCAGCTGCCCCAGGCTATTACACTTGAAGAGGAATCGCTGAGCATCACAAAAGCCTTGTTCCAACAAAATCCAAAGGTGTGGGTAGCAGATTACACCACTAGCCTAAACAACTTGGCAATGAGCTATAAAAACAACAACCAGCTGCCCCAGGCTATTGCACTTGAAGAGGAATCGCTGAGTATCACCAAAGCCTTGCGCTAAAAAAATCAACTGCCCGAGTCATTGTAGTGGCTCGAAATTTATTTAGCCCAAAGTATAGCTCTGCTTGTACGCCTGACTGTAGGGGTAGTTTGTCTGCCGCTGTATAAGCACCTTGAAAGGGGGATATGTTTAGAGCTAAGATCTAATTTTTGCTCTATCAGTAGTGAATTGAATAGGATGCATTACCTATACGATAGCAAATTCCCAATATGATAAATTGTGGACTTGCTATCTAACATATTACAACATTTCAGTTTATTGGCAGCAGCTCTGGTAGTGAAGACTTAAGCTTTCATTATTCTTGCTTTTCCCGTTTGCGAGCGTTGTTGGAGTAACGGAAAAATAGGGTGGCACCCTGTAAATACCCCTATATAGATCAAATCTCAGTAGAGTGTCCTCGGTTGTACAGTTCAGATTGTAATCGCTAAAAGTTGACGATACTGGCAGCAAGCCGCAGATGGCTGTTTCTGTTATTAATTACCGAGCGGAATAGGTGGAGGTAATTGAGGTTAGCAAAATGGGGGAATCGACTATTAACAGTTAAATCATTCGCTTATAATTGTCTTCGTTCGAGTTTCATCAAACTGTTGATTTTGGAGTTGATTGAGTATGGCTTCGTGGGCATACTTTGTCTTCGTTTAAATTTTACGGTTACATTAATCCGATGATATCCAGAAAAATTATACTGATAGCACTTTGGTGCTCGAAATCCCGACGTGTTACTACACTAACCCTCCTCGCGATGCTAACGCTATGTGGGCCATCCGCCATCGCAGGTGATGGACCATGGCCGTCGTTTACAGCGACGACGCTTAGCGGTGAAAAAGTTCACAGTGACAAGCTGTTAGGCCAACCGACACTGCTCATACTTACACCATCTCGTAATGCAGCAGAATCCACTCGGAAGTGGGTTAACGCATTGCGATCAAAGATAGATCAAAGTAAATATCTGGTTCGCGACGTGCTAGCCGTCGATTTACCGTTCTTTATGTCGGAAGAAGACGCCATTGGTCTAGCCAAGGAGAAGGTATCGACGCGGTACCACGATCAAACCTGGATTCTGAACTCCCAGATCATAGAAGAAGCGCTAGGTGTGGTGTCCGATAGCGAGGAAGCAGTCATTGTTGTTCTGGATAAGAACGGTAACCTGGTATCGCAGGTTCACGGTATGGTGACGATGGCGCGGATGAGTGAGATCACCGACGCCTTACAGAGTCTTTCTACCGACTAAAGACGCGCTGGCGCTTGCTTTTGGGAGCAAGCGAGCATAAATAGGGTGGCACCCTGTAAATACTTCGATATAGAGCAAATATCAGTAGAGTATCCTTGTTTGTACAGTTCAGATTGTAATCGCTAAAAGTTGTCGATACTGGCAGCAAGCCATAGATGGCTGTTTTTGTCATTAGTTACCTGGTGGAATAGGCGCAGGTAATTAGGGTTAGAAAAAAGGGGAATCGATTATTAACAGTTAAGTCATTTTCTTACAATTGTCTTCGCGCTAGTTTCATCAAACTGTTGATTTTGGGGCTATGGAGTATGGCTTTGTGGGCATACTTTGTATTTGTTTAAATTTTACGGTTACATGATTTTTTGGGTCTTTATTCCTAGCCAAATAGGTTTGTTTATAAGGATACTGCATAGCCACCCATAATTATTTTTAGAAAAATGGGAGGCATTATCATTATATGTTTTTTAAGCTAAATTAGTTTATTTATCAAGCAACCATTGACTTTTATTGTAGATTCTTTAAAATAAAACTCAGCAAGAAAGAAAGCCTTTTTTTTACATTCTCCGTTACGTTGTTTTATTGATAATACCTCGCTCTGTAGTTTTTAAGTTCCAGTCTGTTTTTACGCTATTCAAGCCTTTTGAAGGCAACCTCACATTCAAATTACAGGATATTATTATGTCTAATAAAGAACAAGGAACCGTTAAATGGTTCAACGAAGCAAAAGGTTTTGGTTTTATCGAACAAGCATCTGGTCCAGATGTATTCGTTCACTTTAGTGCTATTGCAAGCGAAGGTTTTAAAACCTTAGCTGAAGGCCAAAAAGTAGAATTCACTGTAAGCCAAGGTCAAAAAGGCCCACAAGCAGACAGTGTCGTAGGGCTTTAATTTCTATGATATTTTAGCTCCCATACAGAGCTAATTTAATATCAAAAAAATGGTAAACCTTTGCGGGTTTGCCATTTTTTTTGTTCATTTTAAAATGAGAATGAAATCCAGCTAATATTTTAACAGCCCATATCACCTTCTTCCCGAATTAGTTACAGTGTAACTAATAGATAAAAAAAGGACACCGTTTGGGTAGCCTTTGAGTAATTTATATCTTGGGCGTTATGGTAAATGAAGAAGTAACACCTAACGGATCTTTAGGTGTTTATAGGATTTTTATTGCTTTGCTAGGGAATTTTTACTGATTCCTTACAAGCGAATCTCATAGCGTTGATAGCTCGTGTATTATCAAAGAATACTTTAAGTTCATATACCCAGTGAGCTCACCCAACAGGTCAAATACAACTGCTACATTTATATTCATATTTTCGCGAGTCGTTTTGGAAAAAATCATCAGAGTGGGGTGGGGGCGTTAGAAGAATTAGCCTCTTACGCTGAATATACTGGTAAATATTGGATTTTCAAGAAGAATGTCTTGCATCTATCTTTACATTAAACCTCTGATTTAAAAACGCGTTAAATTCAGCCCATCTAACTATTTAGCGTTCTTTTCAATGATGCTACCTTAATAAACACTTAAATTCTGCTGATTAGGGCTGATATTTGTGAGTCTTTATATTAAATGATGGTCAGTGTAATTAATGGATGTCCGTAATTGTTTAGCAATTGTTATTCTCGAAATTTTAATTAGTAGAACAAGTGAATAAATTAAATTTTATTAGATGAACTTTTTTGTCTATGGGGTTATTTAAATTTTGTGAAATTGGTAATATTACTATTTTCAGTTAAAGCGATATTCAGTCTGTGGAATTATTTTCAAAAGCAATAAGGCCTAAAAAATGATTTATAGAAAGGTAATGCGAGACCAAAGCCATCGGAAAGGAATTTCATGATACGAATACTTGCTCAGATCTGGCCCCTTCTACTCGGCATCGTCTTTATCATGCTGGGCAACGGTATGCATTTTACACTTATCGGCCTGCGCGGAGGGATAGAAGGTTTTTCGTCGGCAGAACTGGCGATTGTGACCTCGGGATATTTCCTTGGTTTTCTCTCTGGGGCACGTATCAGTCCGTTGATGATACGGCGTGTTGGCCATGTGCGAGTCTTCGCGGCACTTGGTAGTTTTATGTCGGCAGGTTTAATCGCTTTCCCACTAGTTACCGAACCCTGGGTTTGGACGGTGCTGCGGGTGATTGTCGGCTTTTGTATGTCAGGCATTTATGTCACTGCCGAGAGTTGGCTTAACAACTCTGCGACGAATGAGACACGTGGCTCAGTACTGTCAGCCTACATGCTCGCTCAGACTTTGGGTATCATTGGCGCTCAGGGGTTATTGACGTTGGGCGATGCAGGCACCGCTGTGCTATTTATTGGTGCATCGATGTTGGTGTCAATTTCTTTTGGGCCAATCCTGCTATCTGCAACCTCGGTTCCAAAGGCTGAGATTACTCGCCCGATGCCCTTGCGTCAGCTCTTTACGAACTCTCCACTAGGTACCGTGGGCATCTTCTTGCTGGGCAGTGTTTATGCAACTCAATCAGGTATGGGTGCGGTTTTTGGTACCAAAATCGGTCTCTCGGCGGAGCAGATTTCGCTGTTCATTGCGATGCTCTTTGCTGGAGCACTATTGCTGCAATATCCTATTGGATGGCTTTCGGACCGGATGGACAGGCGCAAGCTAATTTTTGGGGCGGCCTCTCTCGGAGCGATATCCTGTGCATTCGCATGGTTTACTAGTGCTGGCCTCTGGCCTTTAATGGCGGCTGCCTTCTTTGCCGGTGGGGTTACAACACCGCTTTACGCACTGTTTCTGGCATACACTAATGATTATCTTTCGGCCGAGGATATGCCAGCCGCGTCTGGCGGTCTTGTTTTCACCTTTGGACTGGGCGCTATCGCGGGCCCCCTAATCACCGGTTGGGCGATGCATGGATTAGGCCCGTTCGCGTTCTGGCTAGTGCTTGGTGTGACCTTCGGTGTTATCGCGCTCTATGCGCTTTACCGAATGACACAGCGCGCGGCTGTGCCTCAGACTGAAACTGAGAGTTATCTGGGTGTGCTTCCGACTGCGTCTCCGGTAACGGTGGAGGTCGCTGGTGCGTGGGCCGCTGACCGTGCGCAGGCTGAACGAGATTCCGAAGAGCAGTCCTGACGCAATGTCTTAAAACATCATTAGCCGGCAACAAAGATCGACCTTAGCGACAAAATATGATCTGTCATAATAACTGGACATTGCGAGGCCGATACCGGGAGCGTCCATCTTAGTACCTAACTAATTAAGTAAATATTAATCCGCTTCTCTATTTTATTCAGGCGCTGTTTTGAATGATTAGAAGCGCATTATGGCGCAATCTTGTGCAACACCGGTTTCCTGGTTGATACGCCTTACTTTATGAATAACATCCCTGTTATTCACTTCTTCAAAGTCGGCTGAAGCTGTTCAAATTTATTCCCTAAAAATTTATTATTGTATTTCCCGTTGTGTACGTCGTGCTTTTTTATGTGGCAAGGATAAGTTCAGCGTGCAAAGCTTTGAGTATCGCAGACAATGTTTGGTCGGGCGCCTCCAGTTCTTAACCTCTATTTTTTAACTTCTATTTTCAATATTGATACCTGAGTTCATGCCATTAAGGCTAATCACTAGCATCTGGTTTTGCATGTTAATGAATTAGACAAACAGTGAGTTAACCAATTAAAAGGTTAGACAAATGGGTGGTTTGGTTGTTTTTTATGGTTGTTTTTTGGCTTGGTTGTTTTCTAGCCATCATTCAATTGTTTGTGTTATATTTTTTTTAAGCTAGATTAGCTCATTTATCAAGCAATCATTGCTTTTTATTTTAGATTCTGTAAAATGATCTTCAGCAAGAAAGAAAGCCTTTTTTTTACATTCTCCGTTACGTTGTTTTATTGATAATACCTCGCTCTGTAGTTTTTAAGTTCCAGTCTATTTTTACGCTATTCAAGCCTTTTGAAGGTAACCTCACATTAAAATTACAGGATATTATTATGTCTAATAAAGAACAAGGAACCGTTAAATGGTTCAACGAAGCGAAAGGTTTTGGTTTTATCGAACAAGCATCTGGTCCAGATGTATTCGTTCACTTTAGTGCTATTGCAAGCGAAGGTTTCAAAACGTTAGCTGAAGGCCAAAAAGTAGAATTCTCTGTAAGCCAAGGTCAAAAAGGCCCGCAAGCAGACAGTATCGTCGGGCTTTAATTTCTATGATATTTTAGCTCCCATACAGAGCTAATTTAATAGTTAGAAAATGGTAAACCTTTGCGGGTTTGCCATTTTTTTTGTCAATTGAAAAATAAGAATGAAATCCAGCTAATATTTTAACAGCCCATATCACCTTCTTCCTGAATTAGTTACAGTGTAATTAATGGATGTCCACTATTTTCTTAAGCAGGAGATTAAACTTTAATCTCCTGCTTAAGAAAATGCCCAACCATAATATCTGCACATAAGGCTAAATTTAGGGTACTTGAACTCACCGGCTTATTTATCGGAAAATAATTTAAAAAACATTCTACATCATGATTCCCCATCTCTTAAGAATGTTTGAGATCATTAAAACCTGCAAATCTTCTAATCCAATATAAATAGGTTTTTTCAGTGCAGATGCTATAAGTGCCGTGTTCTCAATTCGGACCATCTTGATTCAATAAAAGGAGAATTTAAAATATTTACGCTCCTTACTATCTAACTGTTTTTATGCATATTATATGAACTCTGATGCACAAATTTTACACTGCAAATTATTTAACAAATTGAAAATAAACAGTTTATTTTCATTATTTTCATTTTTAGAGGTCTTTATAAATGAAAACCCGTCATTTCCTCAACATAAAATGTCAATTTATAATCATGATTTGGATCTATCTAACTGTTTTATAAGTCTGTTATTATATAATTATTATCAAAAAATAAAATTTTAAATGTGTATCGTGAAAATGCAGATGAATACACTGTTAGAGCGAATAAAAAATCAGAAGGCAATAATGACTGAACTCATACACTTGATATACGCAAGCAAAGCTTCTATCGACTTTTCTAAAGACGAAATAGTGGTTTTGCTGGAAAAAGCTAGAAATACGAACAAATTTCTTGATGTCACCGGAATGCTACTTTCTGATAGCGGTGGTTTTTTACAGGTTCTAGAAGGCGAAGAAAAAACTGTAAACCAGTTATTTTCGGTGATAAGCGGAGACGGTCGACATAACAACGTTGTAAAGATAATATCTGAAGCGATACCAGAGCGCCAATTTGATGATTGGACTATGGGCGAGGCATCTATATCGAGACAAGAGTTGGTGGAAATTGAAGGAATGAACGATTTTTTTACTGGAAACACGTGTCTGGTCAATATTAACGTAGGCAGAGCAAAGAAAATTCTTGATGCTTTTGCGCAAGGGCGATGGAGATTGGAATGATCAAAGGTATTGAATATACTCACGCATTTCAACCAATCATTAATATTGACGCTGGCAAAGTGGTTTCTTATGAAGTGTTGTTGAGAGGAAAACATAATGAACCTCCCGGTTTCATATTTGACCAAGTGCCCACTGAAAGCTTAATGGAATTCGATCAAGCTAATCGAGAGCGCGCTATAAAGCAAGCTTCTAATCTTGGGCTTGAGTGCAGCTTAAATTTAAACTTTACACCTGGTTCTATTTTGTTTGAAGGCGGAAAATATGTGGAGGAGACCATTGCTGTTTCTCAATATCACGGTATAGATGCCAAACAACTCGTCATAGAGATGACAGAATGCGAAGCAATTAATACCGCCAGCGAGTTGTCGAATGTACTAAATAAATTGCGTAGAACTGGGGTTACAATTGCACTTGATGATTTTGGTTCCGGATATGCCGGTTTAAACTTGCTCGTAGATGTGCAGCCTGACTTGATAAAGCTGGATATGTATTTGCTAAGGAATATTGATAAAAATGGTCCACGGCAAGCAATCGTCAGGGCTATATTTGATGTTTGTCTGGATCTTGGGATAGATGTGCTCGCTGAAGGAGTTGAGACCGAAGAGGAATTCGACTTTTTAAATAAATTAGGAGTGTCCTTATATCAGGGATATCTTTTTGCAAAGCCAGGGTTTGAGAGTTTTCCGCCTGTTTCAATCCAATATCTGAAAAGATGATCAAGCTATAATGAATAACATAGTCAGCCATAATCCTTGGCGCTCACCCTTAGGGCCAGCTAAAGCTGTTCTCATTTATTCCTTATAAATGATTGGGAAGGGCACTTTAAATCCCAGGTATTACTTGATGAAGTAGCAATACTCGCTTGCATGGCGTATGTTGATTTAAACCCCATTCGCGCCAAGATGGCGACAACCCCTGAAGCCTCAGACTACACCAGCATTCAACGCCGAATTCACTCCGCCATAAAAGGTGAGCAACCAGCAGAATTACTGCCATTCGTAGGTAATGAACGTTTGAACATGCCTGAGGGGTTGAAGAAAGAATAATATAGCCACCCATAATTATTGGCGAATATTTGCGCATTGGTCTAATCTTTAGTTACCTTTATTTACTGCAGGTAATAAATGATGGCCAAACCAAGAAAAACCATAGTGAGCTTAGATGACACGCCTTACTATCACTGCTGTTCACGTGTTGTGCGTAAAGCATTCTTGTGTGGTATTGATAGTGCAACAGGTGAAAACTATGAACATCGTCGAGAGTGGGTTGACTCTCGTATTGTTGAGCTTGCCACCATCTTTGCGATTGATATCTGTGCTTATGCTGTCATGAGTAATCACCTGCATGTTGTCCTTAAAGTGAATGCTGATAAAGCCGTAAACTGGTCTGATAAAGCAGTGCTTGTTCAATGGCATAAAGGCTTTAAAGGCACGTTACTGACGCAGAAATTTATTAAAGGTGAAGACCTTAATACATTTGAGCTTGAAACCGTTAATGACTGCATTACCGAATATCGTCGACGTTTAATCGATATTAGCTGGTTTATGCGCTCACTCAGTGAGCCGATTGCAAGACAGGCCAACAAAGAAGATAGCTGTACTGGCAGATTCTGGGAAGGACGCTTTAAATCTCAGGCATTACTCGATGAAACAGCCGTATTAGCTTGTATGGCGTATGTTGATTTGAATCCTATTCGCGCCAAAATAGCGACGACACCTGAAACCTCAGATCACACCAGCATCCAACGCCGAATTCACTCCGCCATAAAAGGTGAGCAACCAGCAGAATTACTGCTGTTTGTAGGTGATGAACGCCTTAATATGCCTGACGGGCTTATGTTCAGTGTGAAGGATTACATTGTGCTTGTTGAAGATACCGGTCGAATCATACGAGAAGATAAGCGTGGTGCCATCAGCTCAAGCAGCCAACACATTCTAAACCGACTTAATATTCCGACAGAGAACTGGCTTAAAATTAGCACTGAATTTGGTCATTTATTTAAAGGGGCGGTAGGTGCCTTACCCGCATTAACCGAATACTGTGAACATTTAGACCGCAAGCGACGCCACGGTGCAGCAAACTGTCAACGTTGGTTGCGTGCTTAAAGCTTAATTTTTTAACTACCTGTCAGTCATTCGCTCACTTGATTAAAATCAAGATTCTGCTGTTGGTTTAAAAGGACCATATTCCTCATATTTGACAATCTAAAGCCCCATTTCTTGAAAAAAGTTCAATTGGTGTGTATCAATCGTCATCAAAGACTACCGCAATGAATGTTGAAAGAAGCTATTTTATTGGTTAGAAAAATGGGTGGCATAGTTATAGCAATATTATTGGTTAGAAAAATGGGTGGCATAGTTATAGGCATAGTTATAGCAGCATAGTTATAGCTCGCTGACATATTGCGTTAGTTAAAAAATCAGCTCTATCCCTGAAAGAGAAATCCTGAAGTCGAACGCCTTATATAAAAAGGGTGGACGATAACAATTACGTTGCTGTGCTTTAGAAGAATAAACCCTCGTAATTTTTGATCTTACAGTCGATAATCCAACATAATTAATAGCGACGTTACTATTATTGCGATGATGTTTGAATCAATTCGCACACACTTCTTTGACAGATGATAGTTTATCGAGGACTTTCAAGCCTTAATGTTGCTTGTCTCTATCGCTATAGGCTTCGCAGTTAAATAGTACCTACCACTATTTTTCTTTTATCACTTACAGGATTTTTATGACACCAATTACAACCTTACCTAGCCAATTGAATACCACCGCCATTTTACTGGTTTTAGCGTTAGGCACATTTATTTTGGGATTATCGGAGTTCTCGATGATGCCAATGCTGCCCTTAATCAGTGAAACATTTGCCTCAACACCGTCACAAAGCGGTTATGCTATTAGTGCTTACGCGATAGGGGTTGTTGTTGGGGCACCCATTTTAATGCTGACGACGGCCAACATGAAAAAACGCGATGTCTTGGCTATTTTTCTGACATTAATGTTTATTGCCAATGGCTTAAGTGCCATGGCAACCTCACTTGAGCAGCTAATGGTTTTTCGTTTTTTAAGTGGCCTGCCCCATGGCGCTTACTTTGGTGCCGCCATATTATTAGCCGCAGATATTGCCCCACAAAATAAACGCGCCAGCTATATGTCCAAAGTGTTTATGGGCTTAACCATTGCGACTATTGTCGGGGTGCCTATAGTGACATTAGTCGGCCAATATTTAAGCTGGCGCTATTGTTTAGCAGGTGCATCTGCTCTCGCCTTAGTGGCACTGGTGTGTGTGTATTTAGTGATCCCTAAAATAGAAAATAGCCAGCCGTCAAATTTAATTAATGAATTTGGCGTGTTGAAAAATAAATTGGTCTGGTCAATTCTAGGTATTGTGATTATTGGCTTTGGCGGCGTATTTTGTATTTACACTTACATTGCCGACACTATTTTAGTGGTTACCGAAACCCCCGCATACACGATTTCAATCGCGATGGTAATGTTTGGTATTGGTTGTACATTAGGTAACTACGTATTAGGCAAAGCGGCCGATCGTGCGGCTTTAAAAACCACCGGCATAGCCTTAATTTGTATGATTATATTTTCCCTCGCCTACGTCAGTGCCAGCCATAATATTTTGCTATTGTATGCGGTGATTTTCTTTATTGGCTGCAGTTTGGGCTTAGCCACCTTAATTCAAACCTTGCTAATGGATGTATCACCAAACGGCCACGCAATGATAGGTGCTTTGGTGCAGTGCTCATTTAACATTGCCAATGCCATCGGGCCTTTGCTGGGCGGCATGGTTATCGCACAAGGAGCATTACCCAACGAGACGGGTTATGTTGCGGCGGTGCTATTTACTGGCGGCTTAATAATGTGGCTGCTAAGTTATCTGCAAATGAATAACAAAAATGCCCAATTGAAGCAGTGCAGAGCCTAATTAAATTGTCGATAACCTACTCGATGAGATTGCGCTTAATGAACCTATTACGTATATGGGGTCGCGTCTGAATGGCGCTATCTTAAGTTATATCTATATGATTATACCGATTTAATATTTTAAAATTCGGAAAGAGCAGCGAGGAAAAATTGAAAGTGGTTGGAAAAATGGGTGGCATAGCTAGCGACAATCATCATCCAGATGGATCAAAGTCCAACGATGCATTAGCATTCAAACGGGATCAGTCGTTGAGAGACGATATTCGAAAACGGGTTAAGCAACAGATCAGTCTTTCGACAGCTTAGCGTCAATTGCTAACACTGACCTGAAAACCTGGTTCACGATGCCAGGAATGAGAGCAGCAGGTGCAGGCTTGGCATAATAGTAGCCCTGAACTACATCACATCCCATTTCTTGAACCATCATGATTTCCTCAATAGTTTCTGTTCCTTCAATAATAACTTTAAAGTCGAGCTCAGTCGTGAGTGAAAGAATACCCCGCATGACCTTCTGCTTGCGGCTATCTATATCAATATTGGTGACGAAGCTACTGTCAATTTTCAGCTGATTGAAGGGCATGTTGTTGAGATAGCTTAGCGATGAATAGCCCGAGCCGAAATCATCGAGTGATAGCATCACACCAAGTGATCGAATAAGCTCTAGAACCCGTAGCGTGTTGTGTTTGGTATTGTCGATAAACACACTTTCTGTAATTTCGATGCAGATACAATTAGCCGGCAGTTTGTATTTTTCTAATGCAGCACTCAAAACGTCGATAAAATTGTCCTGCCATAACTGGATGGGTGAGACATTGACTGCAATATGTTTAAAGTCGAAGTTTGCCTTACGCCATTGCGCCGCTTGTTGGCATGCCATATCAATGATCAGGGTGCCAAGCTTGACAATCTGCCCGCTGTCTTCGGCGATAGGAATAAATTTAGCGGGTGGAATCTGACCCAAGCTTGGGTGGTTCCAGCGGGCGAGGGCTTCTAACCCAGCTAATTTATTAGATGACAGAATGATCTGTGGCTGGAAATGGATCTCGATCTCCCTTTTTTCGATCGCCATCTCAAGTATTTTTATCAACGTCACCCGTTCTTGGTGCTCGTCGTTTAATTCTGAGGAGAAAATCGCATATTGATCGCCTCCTGCTCTCTGGGCTTTGCGAAGCGCTAAATTCCCATTGAGATGTGCCTCGTCAGGCTCATCAAAATCTTTGAGCACATCGATTACACCTATTGAACCGGTTATGAAAATTTTGCCAACCTGAGTCTGGAACCCTTTGCGCATGGTCTCAATAAGGTTTTGGGCGAGCACTGTAATTTTGTCAGTTGCCAGACGATTATCGATAATGATAGAAAAATCAGCTGCGCTGGGACGCGCTACCTTTGCCTGATTTCCTGCAACCTGCTGAATTCTAGACCCAAGCCTTTTGAGAATCTTATCGCCCATTTCCTGCCCATAGGCATCATTGAGGTGGCTAAATTTGTCGATGCTGAGGTGTAACAATACCCAAGATCCGTTGCCCGATTGGCTCTCCCTCAAAGCCACCTGAAGATCAGCAAGGTAACGGCTGCGATTACCAAGACCTGTGAGCTCGTCTGTATAGGCCAGATGAGCGAGTTTACTCTGCAGGCCAGCCACACGATTAAGGCCTTCGGACAGTGCGCCGACCTCGTCGCTTTGGCCGAGGAAGGGTACGCTTCCCAAGACTTTTTCAGAGGCCATATCCTCAGCATATTTTGCCAAAACCCGAATTGGCCTGAGTGCGTGACTGATATAGGCGGCGCCGAGAAGGGCTTCCAAAATAAGGATTATGCCGGCAACCAGTATGCTTTGGTTGCGCAACTCATCCCGCGCGGCGATCAAGTCATCAACCCAGCCCACGTCAACGGCAAGCACGCCTTTCACCGATTTGTCCAAGGCTATGATCGGCATCAGCTCTGCTAATCTTAAACGCCCCATAACGGGCACTTGCCCGCGATGGATCCGACCATTGATAATATTTTTATAGGCGGGGTGACCGACACTGATAGACATCGGTGGTGGCATGGAGCCATCAGGTTTCCGGAAGGTCGTGACAAAACGATCAAACGCCTTGGTTTGAGAGTTGAACTTAAAAAGGTTAGCCGCACCGTGATTAGTCGACCCTATGTCCTTTAGAATGACATCATACTCGTCGCGAAAAGACAGGGATGTTGCAGCGGTATCGCCTTTGAGCTGGATTGCCTTCACATTACCCTGGTCATCGAATACCGCAGTAAATTCCTCCGCAAAGCGTTCGGACAAGATGACTGCTGCGGCATGCGCGGCGCGTCCAATTCGGATTTCTGAGTTGTTCGCGGTAACTTGGTAGATCTTGATATAGCCAATAGCGGCAATAATTAGGATCGACAGTGCCGCGAAAAGCAAAAAACGCGATGTGATTCTGCCCGTAATACCGGTTATTAAATGTTGAATATTTATCATATTACTTCACTCCAAAAAACACTGAATACAAGATAGCTTCATTAAGCAGTGAAAGCGGCCAAGGGCTTGTAAGCCAATCGGGTTTTCTGTGGAAAGAGATGCGACGATGAGGACCCACATGCCACTGACCTATGAACAAGTATTTCAGATAGAAATGTCTCTTTCTCTTTTTATACCTTGATTTTAGATAAACTACTATAATTATTAATGTTTATATTGTATTACATAATATTACATTGGTGGCGTCCTTTCTTATGAAAATGACCAACTACGCAGAAATAAACACAGGAACTGGTTCGCAATTTCCTTTGTGCCGTTTAAAATTCTGTGTGTTGATGATGAGCTCAGTGTATTAAGTGCGTTCAAACGTTGATTAGTTAGGCCCGTCTATGACGTATTTCTGAAGGCAATGGGCGAGATGCGTTAACACTGATGTAATAACACCCTATCGAACAGGTGATTTCTGATATGTGTCTGCCCGAAATAAGGGGCATTGTAGACAATAATTATTTTTCTGTAATAACTGGACCCAGCTAATTGACTAAATATTAATTGGCTTCTCTGTTTTATTCAGAGACTGTTTTAAATGATTCGGAGCGCGTTATGACGCAATCTTGTGCAACACAGTTTTTCCTGGTTACTTTAATAAATCACTTAAATTCAGCTTCTCAGAGCTGATATTTAGGCATCTTTATATTAAATTATAGTCATTATAATTAATGGATTTCCGTAACTTATTCCTTTTCCTATTTAAGATAACTCTTTGTATTTAAAAGAAGTAAATTGCCTTAGTTTGAGGGAAGATTAAATACGGCTTTATATTACGTTTAGATATTCATTTCGCCATCAGTTTGACATGGGATAGACGACCGGTCTAATATGGGTATCATGAAATCAAACGATACTCGCAAAAACATTATTCAGGTTGGTGCCAGCCTGATTGCTCAAAAGGGCTTTGGTGCAACTGGGCTGAACGCGGTGCTTACTAAGTGTGGTGTACCAAAGGGATCCTTCTACTATTATTTTAGCAGTAAGAATGATTTCGGCCTGGCGGTGATTGATACCTTCGCTGAAGAATACGATGCCAAGCTGGATCGGATCCTTACGGACAAAACGCGCTCCTGTATCGAACGGTTGCAGGTCTATTTTTCTACCAGTCTGGAAACCATGACCAACTGTGAATACAAAGAGGGCTGCCTGATTGGTAATCTAGGTCAGGAACTGGCGGGGCAGAATGAAATGTTCCGAACCCGCCTGAACACGGTATTTACAGCTTGGGAGATGAAGTTTGCCCTATGCCTGGCTGAAGGCCAGACCGATGGGGATATCAACCCAGACCTTGACCCCCACGATGCAGCCAGCTTTTTGTTGTCGGGTTGGGAAGGCGCTATTTTGAGGTCTAAAGTACTCAAGTCCTTCGAACCAATGGAGCGATTTATTCGGGTGTTTTTTGAACACTGCCTGCGGCCCAGCTAATTTTTTGAAAACCATTGTTAGTAAACTGGCCTAATTAATTCCAATTCATTTAAAAGGAAATAACACTATGAGTAACGAAAATCAGAAAGACGTATTGTTCGATACATTTAAGCTGGGCAACCTGTCGCTGCGAAACCGCGTGCTGATGTCTCCGCTAACCCGCTCGCGCTCCAGCCAGCCGGGTGATATACCCAATGCGATGAACGTCCAGTACTATGAGCAGCGTGCCAGTGCAGGCCTTATCATCAGCGAAGCGACCCAGGTATCGCCACAGGGCAAGGGCTACGCTTTTACCCCGGGCATTCACTCGCAAGAGCAGATTGCCGGCTGGAAGCGGGTCACCGACGCAGTTCATAAAGCGGGCGGTCTTATTCACATGCAGCTTTGGCATGTTGGCCGGATTTCTCATCCGGACCTGCAACCCGATGGCCAAAAGCCAGTTGCTCCCTCTGCGATTGCACCCAAAGGTGCTAAAACCTTTGTCAGTGCAACTTCCGGTATGGTGGATATTCTTGAGCCACGTGCTCTGGAAACAGATGAGATCCCCTCTATCGTTGAGCAGTTCAGGGTTGGTGCGGAGAATGCTAAAGCCGCAGGCTTTGATGGTGTTGAAATCCATGCTGCCAACGGCTACCTGCTGGATCAGTTTCTTAAGAGTGACAGCAACCAGCGTACCGATCAGTATGGTGGCTCCGTCGAAAATCGTATCCGTCTAACCTTGATGGTAACTGAGGCCGTTGTCGAGGTCTGGGGCAAAGAAAACGTTGGTATTCGCGTTAGCCCAACCGGGAGTTTTAACGCAGTGCATGATCAGAACCCAATTGAAACTTTTGGCACGCTGGCTAAACATCTGAACGATATCGGTATTGCTTATATCGAGGTGGTGGAAGACTCGTTTCAGGGCAACCATGCCAATGGTCGACCGCAGACTGTGATTGATGCTATTCAGGCGGCTTTTAAAGGTGTATACATCGCCAATGGCGCCTACACCGCGGACGAAGCAAGAACGCGGATAGGTAAAGGCCAGTGTGACCTGGTCACTTTTGGACGCCCATTCATCGCCAATCCGGATCTGCCTGAACGCTTCCGAACCCATGCAGAGCTTAACCGCTGGGACGACAGCACTTTCTACGGTGGTGACGCTGAGGGTTACATCGACTACCCAACGTTGTCTGTTTAACCGGGGTCTGTGGAGAATTACAGAGACCGCCAATATAAAAATAACGGCTCTGTAGGGCTTCTATTATAAGCCATGAAGGAAAATAACCGCGAATATTAAGTTGTCTAAGTGGGATACTTTACTGAATGTAACTATTGTATTTTGCTAAACAGCGTCGCGGTGATTTTTCTCGATTTATTGCTTCCGAGTAGCGCAAATTTATAAAGAATAATGTTCAGGGGTGAAACTGGCTTCTTTAGAAACACTGTTTTCCCCAATTGAACGGCGCGCCAAAGATGGCAAGACTGGGTGATAATCATCACGGATGTTTTATAGGCGAACTAACAATAAGATAATGTATCGCGTAATCATATTCTGTTTTAACCAAGGTGCGTAGCACGGATGTGGTTGTTAGCAGCACGCAGGAGCGGTTATATCAATGCGATTCATTAATTTCCCTCATTTATTCAATCTCTTGAGCTAAGTGTTTACACTTTCTATATCTCTGATAAAAATATCCTACGCTCGGCTACATTCTTTAACCATATCTTAGTAAGTTAAAGGAGAAAAAACGTGTCAGTAAACGAGGACAGCCAACCCTTTTTGACTAATTGTAAATTTATACCTGTTATAAAATAAGGTTTTTTATCTTTATGTGAAAGATAGGTATGACGCAATCACGCTCTTCATTAATTTCGCTTGTTGATACCCCTTATTTTATGAATAATATCCCTGTTATTCGTTTCTTCGAACCCAGCTAAAGCTGTTCAAATTTATTCCCTAAAAATTTGTCATTGTATTTCCCGTTAGCGTACGCCGAGATTTTTTGTGTCGCTAAGATCAATCTGAATTGAGTATAGGAAGAATAAAAGCCTTTTATCCTGCCTATATTCACCCACCAGACTTGCCAGTAGATTTTATTCAGCTCTATTTTTCTAGTTTATAAGCCACCACATAGTCACCTAAGGTAGTGCCAAGTGAACCATGTCCACCCGCGACCTGAACCACCATCTGTTCACCTTTGCTGTTTAGGTAGGTCATGGGTGTGGCTTGTCCACCGGCAGGTAATCTTGCCGTCCATAACACTTGCCCGGTTTTGAGATCGTACCCACGTAAATAGTCATCCAGTGATGCTGCCATGAATGCAACACCGCCTTTGGTGATAATCGGCCCGCCAATGCCCGGCATCCCCAATGGGATAGGCAGTGGCAGTGCAGTCATATCTCGAGTCGTGCCATTTTTGTGCTGCCATACCTTTTCACCTGTTCTTAAATTCACACCGGCAACAGAACCCCAAGGTGGCTGCTGACAGGGTATGCCAAGTGGCGATAAGAAAGGCGATAGTGACACAGAATACGGGCTACCAGTATTAGTGCTCACACCCTGTTCACCCGTATTGACCGGACCAAGATCTTGCTGATTATCATTGGGGATCAATTTCGATACAAAGGCCAAATCCAGTGGCATAGCAAACATCACCTGACGTTCAGGATCAACCGCAACGCCGCCCCAGTTGAACACGCCAAAGTTACCCGGGTAAACAAGAGTACCTTGTATAGATGGTGGTGTGTACTGGCCTTCATAGCGTAATTTTTTAAACTGAATACGGCAAATCAGTTGATCAATAGGTGTTGCACCCCACATCTGCGCACCGGTCATTTTCTCTGGCTTAAAGTTTAACGCAGAGCTTGGTTGTGTAGGCGAAGCATAATCTTCAGGAATGGTTCCTTGTGGGGCTGGTTGCTCGGTGATCGGTATAATCGGTTCACCTGTCTTACGATTCAGTACATACACGTCACCCTGTTTGGTCGGAACGACCAATGCAGGCTGAAGGCCGCTTTTAGTTTGAAGATCTAGTAACGACGGTTGAGCGGGTGTGTCCATATCCCACAAATCATGGTGGATGAACTGTTGCACCCAAGCAACTTTACCCGTCTCGATATGCAGCGCAACAACCGATGTTGCATATTTCTCTTCGGCCGGTGAGCGATACATACCTAACTGATCGGGGGTACTGTTGCCCATCGGTAAATAGATAAGACCGAGTTTGTCATCTGCACTCGCGATCGACCAACTATTGGGTGAGCTAACTGCGTAGGTTTCATTTGGGCCTATCGGGGCAGTCTCATCTGGATTTCCCGAATCCCAGTTCCATGCCAATTCACCCGTACTGGTATTGTAGGCACGAATAACACCCGAAGGCTCATTCACATCATAGTTATCGTTAACCGAACCGCCGACAACCACAAAACCATTGGAAACTAAAGGCGGTGATGTAGAGTAATAGTAACCGGCCTGCTTAAAGGGCATGTTTTTGGTTAAATCAATAACGCCATCGTCACCAAATCCTTGGCAACGAGCGCCAGTAACAGGATCCAACGCAATCAGGCGTGCATCTGATGTTGGTAAAAATAACTTCGCGTCACAGCTAACCGAAGCTAGATTTTCGGATGGCTGAGTTTGATTTATCGCCATTGGGATAGTCCCTGATGCAGGGGGTTGATAAGAAACTCCCCGACAGGTTTGGTGCTGACGTTGCATCTCAGGCAAGACTTTAGAGTCATAAACCCAACGTTTCTCACCACTATCCGCATCTAACGCCACCAACCAATTATGTGGTGTACAAAGATATAAACTATTACCCACTTTTAATGGTGTCGCCTCATAGGTGGTTTCACCGACGTCTTTAGGCCCCTTCATATCACCGGTTCGGTATACCCAAGCTTGTTTGAGATTAGCGATATTATCTGGCGTGATATCCTCAAGTGGAGAATATCGCTGCCCGAGATTAGAACGACCATACGCATTCCAGTCCCCTTTAGGCACACTGTCCTCGGTATTTGCATTAATACTTGCCATAGGTAATTCACCTTGCTTATCGAAAGGTGCATTTATTAAACTTGCCAGCATCACAAGCGTAATAATTGTCCATACCGCCACAAGTATTTTCCGGCTTACGGACCATGAGCGTGTAAAAAAGAGTGGCAGAGCGATGGCTAAAAAGAGACCAAGGCGTGGTGCTAACCCCCACCAATAATAACCCGATTCGCTAAGCGCCCAGATAAAAGTGCCAAGCAGAAAAATACTATAAAGATACAAAGACGATGGTTGGCGTTTAAATGCTAAACCACTGGTAATCAGTAGCACAATTCCCGCTATCAAGTAGTAAGCACTGCCACCAAGAGAGAGTAAATATCCTCCACCAAGGGTAAGGGTAAGACCTACAATCCATCCTAATATGGAAAAAAAACGCATAGATGACTCCATTTGAATAGAAGCTGAGCTGAATGGATATGGCGTAAATTATTCATCAAAGCTTTAAGGTTTATTTGTAACATTTTGTTATCACAGTAAAGTAAAATGTGTTTAATATCAATAGGTTTGAATTAGATGAAGATTTTATGATTAATCAGAATGATAAACAATAAGTTATAGATGATGGAAATATGATGATAAAAAGAAGATGAGTAATCAAAATAGAGATTAAAAAAGAGCTCAAAATACTGAAAAAATTCAGGACAGCCAATCCTTTTTTCCTGCTTGTAAATTTTTACCTACTATAAAATAAGGGACTTATATTCATGTGGTTGTCTTTATTTTATTGCTATCAATAGCTTTAAATTATCCTTTTTTGATAAAAAACAAGATTCACTTAAGGAGTTTGACCTTTAAATTAATGAAATATTTTCTATCTTGTTAATTTTGCATTACCTTTATATTATTTTTATATTTACATTTATATAAATATTTCTCTGCCTTGTGTCGGCCGTGCTGTCTTAATGCTAGTTAATTCAAATTTAGTATTGAGCTAAAGGTCGAAAATAAAATTAATCGTCGGTGAAATTGTAAATTTTTAACTTCATATTTTGCCAATTTAGTAGGAAAATAAGCATCGCTCAAAGTGTATAAGCCATTAAGCTTCACAAGCAGCTCTATCAGGCTATTATTACAGTTGTCACTGTGTTCGCTAAAGATTAAAATCTGCAAAAATAACACCAACCTAGGTGCGTGTATTTGCTGTGTTATGCGCTTATATGTCTTTTGAAATAATCAAATGTTTTTATTAATAGGTAATTAATTTGGTAGGCCTAAAGCAATTCCCCTCAATAGAGGGTAGTAGTATGAGTGATGAAACACTTTTTGGTATTATAGCTCAAGATATTGAAAATAAAGGATATAGCGTCCTCCCAAGCGCGTTGCCAGAAAAGTTGGCTAGTGCATTATTTTCTTATCAGCAAACCATGGAGGCAGAACAATTTAAAAGTGCAGGCATAGGTAGGGGGAATGAATACCTAGAAAATAAATTTGTCAGAACAGATGAAATTTGTTGGATTACGGGGGACACTGAAACAGGTAAAAAGTGGCTAGATTGGTCTTCAAATCTGCAACGTTTCTTAAACCGACGTTTATTTTTAGGTCTTTTTTCATTTGAAAGTCATTTTGCCCACTATGGACCTGGAGATTATTACAAAAGACATTGTGATGCCTTTAGAGGTGAAGCTAATCGCATTTTATCAATTGTTGTATATTTTAATACCGGCTGGACGAGTGCTGATGGTGGCGAATTAGTGATATATAAAGATGAGCACGATCAAGACGGGATTAAAGTCGTCCCTCTTTTAGGTACATTGGTTACTTTCTTAAGTGAGGAATTTCCTCATGAAGTGCTTGCTGCTAATCGGGATCGTTATTCTATTGCGGGATGGTTTCGTGTTAATACATCCGTTACCGCTAAAGTAGATCCGCCCCTATAGGCTACGCAAGGTAAAGGCGGCGAGGCTGGCCCGAATGGCATGTTCACCTCGGGTGATGCATGGCATCTTAAAAAGGCACGGGCATCTCCGGGTTACTGGTATCAAGCAACGGGATAAGCGCGTCCTTCGGCAGTGTTGCGTGGCCTTTGATCCAATCTTTCATCCACTGTGGATCTGCCTCTTTTCTGGGATTAAAGCCGGGCAGCAGAGCCCTGAACATAAAAGGACCAACCTCTACACACAAATTAACTATTTCTTTGGCTATCTGAAACAGCGTTTTTAGACGATACAATATTTTGTCTTTTTTAAGCGCAATGCACATCCCCCAAAATCCCAGTCCCATGACGTGGCAACTGCCGTGAAAAACACCCAGGAAGCGAGCGAAGTACTGGCCTGAACAAGCCATATAGGCATCGTAAGCTACCGTTTTGTGCTCTCCTTCTTCAATCATATGCATGATCCAGAAGGAACTGACATGTCGGTCCGCACCGCCGAAAAGCGCAACGCGTTTGTTGATAAGCCAGTGAGTAAAGCCATTTGTAATAGACTCAAAACCAGCTGAGTAGGCCAACTGAGTGCGTAAGCTTCTTTTCTCAAGGCGGGCATAAGCCTTGGTCATATGCTTCTCCAGCCGCTCCAACTCAGGATAGCCATTGGCTTTCAATAACTCATTGTACTTGCGATGACACTTGAAATGATTTGCCTCCTGCCGATTAAAGCCCGCGAGATCTTTCAGCAGCTCAGGGTCAGTAATATGCTCGCGCGCTCTCAGTATCGAATGTATCAGGTAGGGTTCAAGGTAAGGCATGATCAGGGAAAAGCCATTAAATAAGTGCGAGCGCACCGGGTTACCGGGTATCCAAACCGGATCAAGGTCCTCCGGAAAATCAAAAGTGAAATTCCTTACTACGATCTGATCGACATCCTTGGGCTGATATTCATACAGGGGTTCTGTCATAGCTGACTCCGTTATTTTTATTGTGCAGCGCTAAAAGCCTGCGTCTTATATCGCTACTTGACCAAGAAATCCCGGTACAGATGTTGTGTGGATGCCCATCTGCAGATGGGTCAGAAAACCCTAAATTATCAGCTGCGTCCTAATCTCACTGGCACAGTATAGGGCATAAAACTGATGCGCCTGTCCATAAACAGACGAATCGACCATCGTCGGTTCAAGATCGAATGGTTACTTTGGTTAAGTTCCGGAATGTTGCTGCTTCAGTAATAGTGATCAGCTGAGGTCTCTCTTTTATCAGGGAATCCATGCTGTACAACTTCTGTTATCGGTTAGGTATAACTTAAAATATCAGAAAGATAACATAGATAGACTTAATTACTAATCAATAGAAAAATATTGGAAGCACATGATCCCGCTATTTATTAATTAAATATAAGTAAATTCGATACTTGCCGATAATCAGGCGGCTAGATCCCCATTGACGGTTATAGCTTAACCCTTTATTAAAAGAAAATTTAGATAAAAAGATTTGGGTATCTTGTTTTTTGTCAGAAATTACGTCAATCTCACAGGGAAGGATTAATATTGTCGATGTCCGATACAACTTGGTTTCTACCATTTTCTTTGGCGTAGTATAAAAAATCATCCGCGCGTTTGAGTGTTTCATCAAGAGATTCATTTACTCTTTTTTGAGTAACACCGATACTGCTGGTGGTTTTTATCACCAAACCATCGGTTAATTGCACCGATTCTTGACTTATCATCCGTCTTATCCTCTGCCCTATTCGAGTGGCTTGTTCTAACCCTATTTCAGGAAGAATAGCGACAAATTCTTCCCCACCAAAACGTGCAACAATATCACTCTGTCGTAACTCTCGTTGAATAACCTGAGCGATGGAAACGAGCACTTTATCACCTACACCATGGCCGTAAGTATCATTAATACGTTTAAATCGGTCCAGATCAAACATGATCAGACAAAAGTTTGATTGTTTTTCCAGATCATTGGCAGCCAATCTAAATAGCACTCTACGATTGATTAATTTGGTTAATGGATCAACGGTTGATTCTCGATAAAGCTTCATCAACATTGACAATTGCCCTACTTGTAACCATAAACTTATGCCTGCAAATAAAAGAAATAGCCAAATATCATTAAAAATGACCCAGTAACTGTTATTGCTAATCCATAATTCAAAACCGACAAACTGGATGGAAATCAATGAAATAACTAAAGCACCACCGCTGATAGTTAACGGGAATAACCCTAACATGGCTAAAATAAAATATGGCATCATCTCAAAAATGGCAGGAATGTTTTCATTTGGCGTAGGGGAAATAATTACCATAGTGAAAATAAAGAAAAACATTGGTACTAAAAACACTATCGGCATAACGATACGTACCGTACGTACGCTAGGCTGGTTTTTAAGGATAAAAGCTAAAATAAATAAACAAAAAGAAAGGAGCAAACGCGCAGCAAACAAATAACGCGCTTCTTGTTGAGAAAATAGAATAAAATCAAGAAATGAACATACTGGAACAGACAAAGCAAAAAATATACATATCAGCCAAAGTCGAGAAGTTATAAAGCTGGTACGAGTATTAACAAAGTCTTTAGAATGCAGATTAGTAGAGAGTAGATCTGTCAACGCAGTACGGCCTAAGCTAAAAAATGAGCGGGTTATGTTGGTTGATGAGACAGATTTTCTTCGTTCCGTCTGTTCATTAGCATCATTTGATACTGTTAGCTCATAATCAATACAGGCTTCCTGTGTGACGTCTTTGTTAATCATCTCTTTTACACTGCCTCAAAGGAATTTTTTTGGTGAATCGTCAATTAATTTTATTATTCAATGGCGGTGACCATATAACATACAGAGACAGTTTAGTTTGTTCTAAATCAAACCTTAACAAAATAAACATAATGTTAACAAATATTTACCTTCTCTAAAAAACAAAAAAGCAGGCCAGCCAGTGCGCTGGGATAAATAAGTAGAAGATGAGAGGTGAAATCCGTTAGCTAGGTAAGGTACCTAACCATCTAAATATTGCGTTATTGGCTTTTTACCATAAGGTGTCGTTTAAGTTAAGGGAATGGGTGTTGACAGAGGAAGCGATAGGCTGCTTATTTTTCAATCTTGGGAGCTTCGAAATTATAATTATGCCAAAATAAATTAAATGATGATCTTAATTAAAAAGTGGGAATATTAATTTAAATTAACAGTTGAAGGATTTATGCCTTTTTACAATGTAATCACTTAATTATTTCTTTTGGTATTAAGCGTGCCGACCTTGTTAGTTGAAAGGGAAAACAATACGATGAGCAGACATAAAAGCAAATGTTAACGCTAGTCACCTGTCAGCTCTCGCAGTCTATAGACCTTGCGCAGGTGGTGATGTCTTTTATCTGATATTACAAAAAGATTGTTCTTTTTCCCTCTTATTATTTTGCTATTTTATCTCTAGCAAGTGAATGAAAAATTAGAGTGAGCTGAGGGGCTAATCTGAATGGCCTTTATATCGATAGCATCAATCAATACGTCAGACTAGATTTCCGTGTTAAAATATTACAAATCATCAATAAACTGAATTAAAAATAATGTATGAAGAATTATTAGCGCCTATTAACTCCTTTTTAAAATGTAGTACGCCTGATTCTTGGGTTGATCAAGCTAAAAAAGCAGAAAATTTACCCATTCTTCTTCGGGATCACTTGATATGTGAATTAAAAGCTTCTCAAAGTGCCCTGTTTTTACTTAAGCGTTATGCCCTAAGAGAAGAGGGGATAGAGCAACTAGGGGAACTTGTAAAACCTTATGAACAATTTGCTTATAAGCGTATCGGTAATCTGGAAACCCTTAAAGGTAAGAATGCTATATCAAAGTCGATTAAGGCGCGTTCAGACTGTCCTTACGGTCAGGATATGGTCGATAAAATGGTTTTATTGATAAGAGAAGAATTACATCACTTTTATCAGGTATTAGAAATTATTGAAGACAATAATATTGCTTATGAACCAATACCTGGATCACGTTATGCAAAAGGGTTGTTAAAAAATGTTCGCACTTATGAACCGGAAGCGCTTATTGATAAATTGATAATCGGTGCTTTTATAGAAGCAAGATCCTGTGAAAGGTTTGCTAAAATCGCCCCACATTTAGATCCTAAAATAGGAAAGTTTTATTTATCTCTACTCCGTTCAGAAGCACGACATTATCAAGATTATTTAGCATTAGCAGAGCATATTTCAGGGCAAGACATAACCGAGAGAGTTACTTTTTTTGCTGTTGTTGAAGCTGAGCTCATTCAATCACCGGATTCTGACTTTAAATTCCATTCAGGAAAGCCAAACTTTTTTTAAGGCTCTATTCCATTTTATTGTTGCCCCCATGTATCTCTTTTAGCTGGGTTTTGCTTGAATCTTATTCGTAGGTCGAAGATCACTATACCAATGTTATTTATTTTTACTCTCGCCGGAAAATATTTAATTGCCAAGCCTGATTTATGGCTGCACATTTATGACCCGCTTCATTTTGTTGCAGCCTATTTTTTGTGAATGATTTTTTACAAAAAATCTAATTTTTAACTAAACTTTATTTGTTATCACACTATTAGCCAGTAGCAATAAAAGGATGTTGAATGCTAAATTTTCCTGCTCTATCACCTATCAAAATAATTCTTTATCAATTAAGCAATAATCACGTTATCAAGGAGGCAAAAGAAGACTGCTGGATAAACACTTCAAACAACAAATTGACAGCAACTATCTTTACCGCCATCTGTTTATTACTATCACCTGTTACTCTTGCTAAGCAATCAGACTCGATCGCGGTTTCCGCTGGCGTGTTTGATATAACAAATGATAATAATGATATGGCAACAGAGGTTGGTATTGAGTATCGTTTTTCACCACTCAAATCAGTATATAACCTGATACCAGCAGTGGGCTTTACCGTTAATGCTGATCAAGCGTACTGGTTCTACGGCGGTGTTCGTTATGATTTCCCGTTAAATAAAAAGTGGGTACTGACACCAAATTGGGCAATCAGCTACTATAACGAAGGTGACAGTACAGATTTGGGAGCTGATATAGAATTCCGTACTGGTCTGGAACTGGCTTATAAGCTGAGCGCTAATTCCCGTCTGGGTGTGGGCGGTTATCATTTATCCAATGCGGGTCTTGCAAGTAGAAATCCTGGTTCAAATTCAATTATCCTGAGTTATAATTTTTCATTCGGTGGTTTTAAGTAAGGAATTGGAAGAGCCATCGTTCGATTGTAACAAAAAGGTTAGCTCGTAATAAAAAGCTCTATTCTAGTTTGGTCAATCTGTTGTTATAAAATAGTGCTTTGCGGGCATACTTTGTCCTCATTTGAGGGAAAATTAAACTGTCATCTCCTGCTTATTAACATGCCAACACATCAATATAACTGCGCATAATACTAAATACTGCTACTTAAACTCACTTGTCTATTTACGCTCCTTACGATACAGCTTTATATAATTTATATTAGGGGTTTTCCACTTTTATTGCACGTTATATGCACACTTGATGCGCAAGTTTCGCATGCCTGAAATTTAACTTTTTGAAAATAAATAGTTATTTTTTTTTTTGCATTTATAGAGAACGCTGTAAATGCAGATCCATCATTTTTCCAATATAAAAAGTCAGATGTATATCCTATCTAATCATTTTTCATACTTATTGTTCTATAATTTTTATCAATAAAGAATATTTAATATATTTATTAATAAGAATGTAGGCTAATACATGGTTAGGGAGGTGATAACGATATGAGGATTTAGAGAGCAGTGAAATATGGTAAGAATTTTAGTACTGGTAAAAGCCTTATCTTACGGAAAAGTTACCAGCCAAATCTTAAAAGTGCAAAATACACATATTAAGGAATTTATGTTATGACGAAGTACATATTTAAAGGGAAACTACGCGCCTATATTTGTAAAGAATGTCTGGACGTTCTCGCCAATGTCCAAGTGCGGATTTATCGGCACCGGAGCGATCAGGATGTCTCTGGCTTGGTGGCCGCAGAGTCGAAACATACTTTTGTAGTGCTTTCTGATGACGACGTAAAGGCCAAGGAGCAGTATCTGATTGCCGAGGCCCGCACCGATCAAAATGGCGAATTTACTGTTCAGATCAACGCCGAAAAGAATAAATATTCAGGTGAGGCATTTGAGGTAGATGTGCGTATGACTACTATGCCGGGCCGCGATCCGGATGCCAAGCCGATCCCTGTGCAATTCGCCATTACCTCGTTAGAGCCGGAATGGACTCAGCAAGACAAGCAATATACTACCGCTTACTGGGATTATATCATTAGCTCACGTCACTGGTGTTATCTGCTTGCCTATTATGATGTCTGGGTTATCTGTGGAAAATTTGTTACCTGCGAGGGGAAAAAGCCACTTCCTGGCGCCATCATTCGTGCTTTCGATTCTGACTGGGTCCAGCACGATTCGCTTGGCGAAACAACAACTGACTTTAACGGTCGCTTCCGTATCTATTACACCTCCGCCACTTTCAAAAAAACCCCATTCTCACCCTTAATTAACATTGAGCTCACCGGTGGGCCGGATCTTTTCTTTCAGGCCGAGTTTGGCGGCAGCCTGGTTATCAATGAAAGCTCCTTGGCAGGTCGTAAGCCCGGTCGCGAGAATGTCGGCCATTGCGTCTGTATTGAGTTATGTACTGATAAGATTGTCCCGCCGGACGCAGATGAAATTCCCCATTGGGAACGTGTCGAGGACTTGGAGGTGGACACGGATTTCTCTCCTGAAGGCTACGGTGGTGCGAGCTCACTGGTAATGCATGACTGTATCGAGCTATTTGGCAATATGCCACTGAAGAACACCGCCAATAACAAGGCGCTTAAATATCGCTTCCTTATTGCCCCGTGGACCTGGCCTGGCGCCGAAGATCCGGCGGTCATCCCACCCAATGCCCCGGCCGATGGCGACCTTGTCCCAGTAAAATCGATCTGCACCACCAAAGTGGGTTATATCTATTATACCGATGCCAATGGTGACCCTCGTTCTGCGCCGGTCAATCTGAATTCGAGTAATCTGGATGGTGACGGTTGCATTACCCTGCTTGGGACGTTGGTCAAGGTAGATATGCACGATGGCACAATGGCAGACAAAGCCGTTACTGAAGAAAATTTTGTCGGAGCATATTTGCTGATGCAATTGAATTCAATCGCCTATACTCCCGCACCTTACAGCCCGAATGAATATCTGGGACTGGCAGCGGCAGGCAGCGCAGTTGCAGTGGTGGATCGTGCTCCGATTCGGCGCTTTAAATTGCGCTTTCAGGTGTATGATGATGGCCAGGCAGTCAATCAGATCGCCAATAACAAGACACTCAATGCTCTTGTGATTGACAACTCACCGGTGAAATATGCGTTGAACCTGACTGAATTGGCGGGTGACTTGTGTAATAAGGTCACCAACGATGTACATATCCTTTACACCATCGACCACCCGCACTTGAGTTACTTCAACATTACGATTGAAAATAATAGCGGCATAGTGCACAGCGCGCCGCCACTACCTAACGGCGCGTTCAGCGGAAACTTTTTTTTCAGGGGTGGGGAAAGTGGCGCTGCTGGCTTTCCGGTGATTGTCTCAGGCGACCCCGTCTGTGCATACGCCGTCAAGCTTAGTTGGGCGACCAGGCACTATCACAGCAACAGGGGGTACAACATGCATACCCAGATACTTTATTGCAAATAAGATGTGACTTTTCGGGAAGTAGGCGCTAAGCGTTAAAAAGGGGGCAGGTTCAAGCCTGTCCCCTTTGAATTAAACGCAAATGAAAATGCAAAGCCCAATAAATAAACCGAGGTCTGAATGGCATGATCCTATTGACACTATAGCGAAATAATTGGTGAAAATAGTGTTTATGGTCGATGTGATTTTAAGATTGATTTTGATCGTGATATTGTTGAACTAGGGTCGGGATTAGAGGTGATATAGTGCCTGTTCAGCTGTACCTTAAGTACATGTAAGGCAATGTGTCAGGCTTTAAATTTGATGCCTATATACGTGTATTACTTAAATGCTGGAACAACGATCATTCCATCAGCTAATGAGAAATAGAGCGCAAGAAACAGATTTGTGAAGCTCAAAATTCTGGTAATCAATATACCGGTGAATGTTAGAGGAAATTTATGGCCAAGCCAAATACTAAAGCTCCCTCTAGAAGTGTGAATATTTATTGCAGTAAATGCCAACATCAACTTTTTAAATATAAAAAAGGCGGAAAAGGCTCTCTTGTAAAATGCTTCAAAGAGCGAATTACTAAAAACTTTACAACAGAAGAATGCACTTGTCCTGAATGCGCAACAGTGTTTGCTAGAGAGATGCTAATACGAGGCACCCCTGCCTATAAAATGATAGGCGGAAAAGTTTGGTTTAAATAGGTAAATTATTTTATATCGCTTAATGCTAAAAGAGTGAAGGCTTATTGCACATCAGTCATGTTTCTTGTGCTGATCACTTTGTAAAATCTTTTGAGTGTCTCCATGGTATTTTCTGCCATGATAATAAGGATTGCTGTCCAGCTTTCTGTTGCCACTTTCTTTTCTGGCTTGTTCAATAATAGGATTAAGTCGTGCTTCGCGTTGCTCACACGACCTGTCCTTATTTGTTATATGCCGCCATTGTTAATATATTATTTACTTTCTTTTGAACAGCTTGTGCCCGCATGAGCAGCAATAATGTTTATATTTTGGATCTTGAGGGGGAGTTAAAGGTTGGAAAGTAACCTTTTCAGAACCGCATGCATAGCACTTTGCATTTTCATCATTACTCATTTTGCATTCGGGATGCTTTAATAAATATTCTTTTAATGTTGGAATCTTTTCCCAATCTTCTTGCTGTACTGGTGAGTAATATACAAAATAATACATCAAAGCGCTTACTGCTATTAATGTTAAACCAAACCAAAACCAATAATCTATAATCCATAATTTATAATCCATCATTAGACTCCTAATAATCTACACATAATAGAATATTAGTCGTCATTCTTACTAATACACATTTTAAATCTTCATTTTTACAGGTTTCTATCAGCATATTTTACATTTCTTCTGTTTAATTTTAATAATCACATAAGCCATTCAATAAGGATAAGATACAGTTGAATTTTTCCCTTTGTCGCTAATTTTAGCCGATAATTTTTGTATCTTAAGCCGGTGTTGACGGTATAGAATAACTCGGTTGGAAAATTTAAGAGCCTTTTTAAAGGTTACAAACTGGCTAGAGAAATAGACGCGTTTAAAACTCGTTTATTTCTAAAATTAGGCCGTAACAATAATTCTATAGCCTCGTTAGGCGTAAGCAAATATTAGTCCTATCTAGTTGGAAAGGTTAGGCAATCTGGCCTATATAATGAGAATTATTGATCTGTTGAAGTATCAACTTAAAGGATTGGTTTAATGAGCCTGCGTACTAAATTATCACTGTTACTTGTTTTTCTCTTTGTCTTCTCTATTGGTAATACTTTATTTACTTTCGTCTTGGATAAGTTTGGAGAAGAAAAGCTTGGATGGGTAATACATACGCATGAGGTTTTAAATAGCGCACAAAAATTATTAAGTTCGATGACCGATGCAGAAACAGGGCAAAGGGGTTTTTTACTGACGGGGAATCCTGATTACTTAGCGCCATATCTTAAGGGCATACTTTCATCGGAACAAAGTTTCAATAATTTATCTGGTTTGACATCAGACAATCCTAAACAGACAAAACGCTTGAATGATATTAAAGCATTTATGGAAAAGAAGTTTATAGAATTAAAACTAACAATTGAACTTTATCAAAGTGGCAATACGGAAGATAAAAGAAAGGCGATTGAGATAGTAGAGCAGAATACCGGTAAAAAAATGATGGATGAGATAAGGCTTCAAATTACTTTATTCACGAATCATGAGCATTTATTATTAGAAAGAAGAAAGGCTGATTTCAGAGAAAGCAGAGCACAGTTGACTACTATAGTGATTATTGAGCTTATATTATTTGTATTTTTAGGAATAATAACAATGTTTTTCATAAGGGAAAGGTTATTTTCTCCACTCAAATTGTTGCTTTTAAATGCCGAGAAAATGGAAAGGGGAGAAAGACAAAATATTGAAGATATTTTGCCTAAAGATGAAATGGGCTACTTACTCTCTCGTTTTTATCAAGTAAGTGAAAAAATTTATACCGATACTGAAATATTAACCTATGAAGCAACTCATGATGCTTTGACCGGTTTAGCCAATAGAGTAGGGATTGATATAGCAATTAGGCACTCTATTGCAGCTATAGCAGGCAGTGATAGAAAAATGGCTGTTCTTTTTATCGATCTCAATAAATTTAAAAAACTTAATGATACTCTGGGGCATGATGCGGGAGATGCCGTTCTAAAAGAGACTGCTAATCGCCTTAAAGAGGCTTTACGTTCTGATGATAAGGCGTTTCGCTTAGGAGGGGACGAGTTTGTTATCGCTTTAAATGATCTTTCTGAGATATCACATATTAAAATTGTAGTGGATAATATATTAGATAAATTTAAATCACCGTTTATATTCAACAATGATCCTATTGAAATTTCTCTGAGTATAGGCATCGCGATTGCACCTGACAATTCAACAGATAGTGAAGCAATATTAAAATTCTCAGATATCGCAATGTACATGGCTAAACATAATAAAAATCATAATTACAGTTTCTCTGACAAAACCATGCTGAAACGTGAAAATGATAAATAGTATAGCTGGAAGTATTCAGCCTGCAAGTCCCACAGCACAACGCTCCGCACAGGGTGGTTCATTTTTCTTTATTAATATTAAATACTTACTCACACTTGCTGTTTTAAAAACGCATTACTGTTCGCAATAGTGATCCCCTTTTTTTAGTACTATTACATGGCACTTTGCTGGTTACTCCCCGGGTAATAGCAGATGTTCGCTAACTCCTCATTTTATTAAATTTCGTACTTTGGTGCGCGGTTTAAGCCATTGTCGCCAGTAATAAATCCACAATCCTATAACAATGCAACTAACAACCAATATGCTTGATCCACAAGTTTTGTATTTATGGGGAGCTTTATAAATAAAAGTGCGTCATTTTCCTATTATAAAAGTCAACTTATAATCATATATGTATACTATACGACTATTTTTTATATTCTTAATGATATAATTTTCATAAATAAATTGGTTTTTAAGTGCGAATGTAGATTAATACACTGTTAGCAGTATAAATTAGTAATGGATATATAATGAAAAAATTAGTGGTAGCCCTAGCAGTATTCATTATGACTGGTTGTACGACCGTAAAATATAACCAGGCGGATAATTATATAAAACAAGTTGATTATCCAGAAACTGGAAAAGTGATCACTGTTTATGTAGGTGGTCATTTAGTTCGAAAAGGGACAATTTCAGAGGAAAATGTGTTGATTGTTTATCGGACAATTGATGGTGCCTTTTATGATATACCAGAAAAAAAATACCTACAAATAGGGTTTGATAATAAAAAAGATTTTTACTCTGCCGTTGGTGTTGTACGTGGTGGTTTTTCAGATCCAATTAAGGCTTTAGCGCTAGGTAAACATAAAAATGCTGAATTGTGTGTAATAACAGTGTTTGGTGGCAGTGCTTGTTATGCTGGTGAATTCGAACGAAAAAAACAACTTTCTGAAAGAGGTCATAGCTTTCAGCAAGCACTTATTTACAGTGGTCGAGTAGGTAATCAAATCAATATTGGGTACAGAGAATTTAGCAATAACAGTCCGAGACCTGCTTTCAATAATGATGTTGAGTATGATTTATCTTCCTCAAATATCATCGGATATAAAGGTGCTTCTATAGAGGTTATCAAAGCTGATAACAGTAGTATTACATATAGGCTAATTCGGAACTTTCCGTGAAAAAATGCGAACAATTTGCCCAACATAGACGCTAATAGTTGTCGCTATTTCTGAAAAAGAAAAAACGTAAAAATACAGCGTTTTCCGACGATAATCAGACCGAGTCGATAAAAACATCGATGGTATTAAGACTTCCTTAATGATGATTAATCAATATACCTGCAAGCATTATGACTTTCTTTACCGTGTGCTTACTCAGCCTTTATATCATAGGTGCTGATCGTGACAGCATGGATGTTTATCATGGAGACGGACAGATTATTTGGTGAAAATGTTATTAGTACGCCGCAGCCAAGGCATATAAAAAGGTTAAAGGCGGGCTGTCACGGTTTTTTAAAATAAAAGTAGCAAAAAATAGCGTTAACCTACGCGAAGATCTTTGCAGCTTAATGCGAAATCTAATTCAGCAATAACTGAGTCATATTTAATGATTGATCCTAAGGCCGTTTTTATCGCGCGTTATTTTCCTGTTGAACCAAGTTTGTGCGAAATTTAAGGTGCATTAATATGAAAAGTGAAACATGCTTTGGAAAAAGGTCAAGGCAACCTCTAAGCCAGTATTTTTATGAAGATGAAGCACAAAATGCGGCTGAATACTTAAAGAAAAACTATCATCAGGATCTGGCTCCCTATGAATGTAATAAATGTGGTTTTTGGCATCTGTCACCTAAAACGAGGATAACACCCAGTAAGAAATGCACTAGATGTACTGCTGGAGATGGTACCTATAAAGAGACCTATCGCACAAAAAAAGAAGCCAATACCAGAGCTAATATTATATCTGGTGAACAGGGGGTTGATTTAAAAGTCTATAAATGCAGATATGGTGACGGTTGGCATTTAACTAAACAATTTTGGTGCTGAGTGTTTACGGCTCAAAAGACATAAGATAATTGGCTATAAAATAATATTAAGCTGTCAATTCACTAAATAATTATGCAACGGGAGCCGTCAGAAAGATGCTTTCACTTGTAATCTTTTATAATTTAACAGCTCATAATTGTCTTCGTTCGAGTTTCACTCCTTATTACATTTTTTTGAAAGATTATTAAAAATTACTTTAATGCTATTTTGGGCTTTATTGTTATCAGAAGAAGGGGGATTCGTCTTTTCAGTTTTTAGCCCGTTAACTTTTTAATCTGTTAACAAGGGCGTAGTGTATCAAATAGGGTTGGGTTCAATGATGAGTTTTAGAAATTGTGAATATGGTGTAGGAGACAACCCTTACATAATGGCGGGACAGTTGTCTGGTATTACTAAACTTGTTGATGATTTTTATAATAATATGGATGTTTTTTCAACATCAAAAAAAATTAGAGATATGCATTCGAGTGATTTATCAGAGTCTCGAAAAAAACTCTCCTATTTTTTGTCTGGTTGGCTTGGTGGACCGAAATTGTATACTGAGCATTACGGGAGTATCAATATTCCCTTAGCACATAAGCATTTGTCAGTAGGTATTGAGGAAAGCGAAGCATGGCTTTTATGTATGCAAAAAGCCGTAGATCAACAACCCTATGAACCATCATTTAAAGTTTATTTAATGGCACAATTACGTGTTCCAGCAGAACGAATTAGAACAGTGTCAGGCACCTAAGCGAACAAGAATGCATTCCAGCAGAACGAATTAGATCAGTGTCAGGCACCTAAGTGAACAAGAATGCATTCCAGCAGAACGAATTAGAATGATGTCAGGCACCTAAGTGAACAAGAATGCATTCCAGCAGAACGAATTAGATCAGTGTCAGGCACCTAAGTGAACAAGAATGCGTTTCAGCAGAAAAAATTAGAACAGTGTCAGGCACCTAAGCGAACAAGAATGCGTTTCAGCAGAAAAAATTAGAACAGTGTCAGGCACCTAAGCGAACAAAGACGCGTTCCAGCGGAACGAATTAGAACAGTGTCAGACACCTAAGTGAACAAAGACGCGTCCCAGCAGAACGAATTAGAACAGTGTCAGGCACCTAAGCGAACAAGAATGCGTTTCAGCAGAACGAATTAGAATGATGTCAGGCACCTAAGCGAACAAGGAAAATAGCATGCAACCAGATAAAATAATTCAGTTTCGCAAGCAGTTGATAGCCCTTAAGGAAGATCTTATTAGTGTGCTTGCCAGCACTGCAAATGAAATCAAGCCAGTGGTTCTGGATCAGGCCGCTGTTGGTCGCGTATCGAGGGTCGATGCCATGCAGATCCAGCAAATGGCACTTGAATCTTCGCGCCGTCGCGAACGTCGATTAATCAGTGTGGAGCAGGCGCTAAAGCGATTGGAGAAACAGATATATGGAATCTGTGTCGACTGTGACGAAGACATCAATGTTCACCGTTTGGAAATCGATCCAACGGCCATTCGCTGTATCAAATGTGCACAAGTACTTTCGCTGTGATCACCTTCAACGGGACGTGTCACGACAGTTATTTTTTTTTCAAAAGAAAAACCACAACCTGCACGACGGTTAACCAAGCGTTATGAGCATCTAGGAAAGCCATGCTAATCAGAATATTTCACGATAAAATCCTGAATAGCTTTCTATTTAAATGATTGGTATTTTAAATATCCATACCTGATATTGTTGTTTAAAAATAGACTCTGCAACCAAATCACCGCTCACCCAGAAATTTTTTTTGTTGATGGCAGATTAATGTTCAGATTGTCATCTTCATTTGCCTGATCATTTTTGGCTGTCTAGCTTTCTCCATGCCGCTTTCTGTGGCAGTATACGCACCATTTTGGGTCTTTTTTTATAGTGGAAGTCCCGATGACATTTATTTTTGGAGTGTATTTTGAACCTGAAACAAATACAAATCGCGATTTATTCGTTATTTTTAACCAACAAATTTGGCTTCAAATTAAATAAGGCGACAACAAATGCTGACAAAAAGAAGCTCCGCTTGGAGTACGCTGTCAGCTTGTTCTCCAAACTTAATATTGAAATCGTGGTTTCTGGCCTCGATAAGGTAAACCCTGACGGACAGTATCTTCTACTTTCTAATCACCGCAGTATTATCGATCCCTGTGTGATTGAAATGGCGTTAAAAGACACTAATGTTTTTGGCTTATGGGTTGCAAAAAAAGAACTCTATAACTCTTTTTTCTTTGGTAAGTTTGTCCGTAATGGAGGCTCTATTTTACTGGATAGAGGCTCAAATAAAATGAGTCAATTCTTTAAAGATATTAAAAAAAGTTTGAGCAATAATGCTTCTATTTTTATATTTCCCGAAGGTACGCGTAATGTGCAGGACACAGACCTTACCGAGTTTAAGAAAGGGACGCAGCTTATCGCGGTTAAAAACAAGTTGCAGATACTGCCTGTATATATAAGAACTAATTCAAATACGGCATTAAAAACAGCGATAAAAAACCGTGAAAAAAAATTACAGATAGAAGTCGAGTTTGGTGATGTGATCGATTATAAAGATAGAACGATGGATCTTGAGCAGGCATATAGAAACATGTTTGATACACAAGCCTAATCAGTCGGAATCAAATGAAGAGCTGGACCAACAAACTGCCAGGCGCTTTTTTGACCACGGATGTCGAGCGTTAAGACTGTCTAATAACTCACTTTTTATAATTCTATAAAAACGTTATAGGATTTCAACGTGTTGTATTTGGTGGTGTTTTCCATGGCCTGGGTATGATGCTATTAGCGCTAATCTCACTCACAAGGCAATGCACTGGACGCATTACTTTGTCGCTGAAGCAGCAACAATGGCATTTTATACGCTGTTGTTTATGTGGAGAGAGAAGTGAAAAAAAAAGCAACTAAGGCTGTAATGGCATTCGATGGCAAGAGAGTTAAAATGTCTTCATTTTGTGTTATGGAGGGAGAAATACTGGTTGTGAATATTCTTGGAACACCTGGCGCGAAGAAGGATGCTGTCGGAAAGGCGCAGGGAATTCAGCTGAGGGTTCGTGTTACTGCAACGCCTGTCGCCGGCAGAGCAACTGATCATATGGTTAGATTTCTCGCGAAAGAATTTAGTGTTTCACCCGATGATATAACAGTTGTTTTTGGTCGGTTGAACATCAATAAACAGTTGCGTATCAAAGCGCCGAAAAAAATGCCTTCCGTAGTGGCAAAAGCGCTTTCAAAAAAAGACAGTGCCTAATAAGCGTCGTCATGCTTAGAATACCAATTATCCCTATAATACGCTTAAAACAGATAATCCTGCCAATGTACTTTGATGAACCCTATCATGTCCCCGTTTTTCATTCTGTTAAATTATCCCCGCGGGGAGAAAACCTAAAAATATTCTACCAAAGGGAGTGGCTAAATCTAAGCAGTTAATTAGTTCTTTTACTATAAATTGCAAAAGAACGGCTATTATTATCAGATGGCCTAATTCTATGTAACTCCCTCTAAAAATCATTTTCTTAGATGTGCCTGTTTTATTTTTCACTGTGATCTGGAGTAAGTATGTTTTCAGCTTCGAATGGTAAACCAGATAAGTTAGGCGTGACCTATAGCAGCAAAGGTGCCAATTTTTGTATTTATGCGCGGCTGGCAGAAAGTGTCGAACTGCTTTTTTTTGAAGATAAAGATGCCGATGCAGCGAGCAATATATTTAAATTTTCAACTAATGATAATCGTACCGCTTATTATTGGCATATTTTTATTGAAGATGTAAAACCGGGACAACTCTATGGCTTTCGTGTCAATGGACCTTATCGCCCCTATCAAGGAACGGCTTTTTCCCCAAAGAAAGTGTTATTAGACCCCTATGGATTATTGGTTGAACGGGGTGATCACTTTTCCCGTGAGGCAGCACTTGGCAGCGGCTCCAATATTGATACCTGTTTAAAAAGTGTGGTGGTTGATATAGATGATTATGATTGGCAGGAAGATCAACATCCTCGGCACTCTTTTTATAAAACAGTTATTTATGAAATGCATGTGGGCGGTTTTACTCGCCATCAAAGTGCTAATATTGCAAAAAAAAAACGCGGTACTTATGCGGGCTTAATTGAAAAGATCCCCTATTTAAAAGAACTGGGGGTAACCGCCGTTGAACTAATGCCGATTCATCAGTTCGATCCGGGTGAACATCACGCCGGATTGGCTAACTATTGGGGATATAGCCCGTTATCCTTTTTCGCAGTGCATCGCGAATACAGCTCAGACAGATCCAGGCTGGGCCCCGTTAATGAATTTAGAGATATGGTAAAAGCCCTGCATGCGGCTGATATTGAAGTTATTTTGGATGTGGTTTATAACCATAGCGCAGAGGGTGGGGAAGGTGGCCCGTCTTTTTCGTTGCGTGGTTTTGATAACAATGATTATTACATCTTATCCAAAGATAGACAGCATTATATGAATTTTAGTGGTTGTGGTAATACCCTTAACGGTACACATTCCGTGGTTAGACGCATGATTATTGACAGTTTGCACTTTTGGGTAGACAAAATGCATATAGATGGATTTCGTTTTGATTTGGCCTCTATTCTATCCCGTGATGAGCTTGGTGCGCCTATGCTCAGCCCGCCGACGTTATTCAGTATTGATACTGATCCGATTTTGTCCTCAATTAAGCTGATAGCAGAAGCATGGGATGCAGGGGGATTATATCAAGTGGGTAGTCTGGCAGGGCAGCGTTGGCGAGAATGGAACGGTCATTTTAGAGATGATGTACGGCGTTTTGTGCGTGGCGATCAGGGTATGGTAAGTCAGTTTGCCAACCGTTTGATTGGCAGTCCGGATATTTACGGTGAACATCACTTTGAACCGGAAAAATCGGTAAACTTTATTACCTGCCATGACGGCTTTACGCTTAATGATCTGGTCAGTTATAATAACAAACATAATTTGCCCAATGGTGAAAATAATCTCGATGGATGTGATTATAATTTCAGCTGGAATCATGGGGTTGAAGGTGAAACGAATGATCCTAAAATCCTTCAGCTGCGCAATAAGCAAATCAAAAACATGCTGACGATAACTTTGCTCTCTTTAGGTACGCCGATGATTTTAATGGGTGATGAAATAGGGCATTCGCAAAAAGGCAATAATAATGGCTATTGTCAGGATAATCCGGCATTTTGGTTTGATTGGAGTCAGATTAAAAAGAACAGGGCGCTTTTTGACTTTACTAAGGGTTTAATTAAACAGCGTACCGCTATCTATCTCAATCCCAGTTTCCGCTATTCTTTGCATGATATTATTCTACGGTCAGACATTCATTGGCATGGTGTGAAACTCAATCAACCTGATTGGAGTGAGTGTTCTCATAGCATTGCCATGGAAAGTACACACCCTCACTCAGGGGTTGTCTCTTATGTTATTTTTAATGCTTTTTGGGAAGTACTTAACTTTGAATTACCAATATCTGCATGCGGGAAATGGTTGCGAATCGTTGATACTTCCTTAGTGGATGGTAACGATATTTATAAGAGTGGCGATAAAAAATACTGGTTTAACGATCAATACCTTGTTGCACCACGATCCGTGGTGATTTTGATTGGAGAAACACCCGATGATTAATATAAATCATCATACTACTGTCTTCAGACTTAAGTTTGTTACAAAAAAATGCAGCACCACAGAGCCCACGCACACTTCATCAGACTGAGAAACGTTGTTTCGATTCTTCTTCATCAACAGAGTCAAAGAAGGAAAACATTAGCAATAATATGTTTTAGTCTTTCCTCTGTGTAGCGCTTAGCGCCTCTGTGTTCTCTGTGGTAATACCTTTAAGTTTGTTACAAAAAATGCCCATACCCATAGTCTTTCATCTTAAGCTACGGGTGCTAATTTTTTATGCTATTTTAATTGTTCTTTGATTAATTTATCCAGTTGCTTGGCTTGGTCCAATCGCTTTTCATTGTTATCACGCTTTCCAGCTGTAACTCAGAATAGACGGGATCTTGTAAAATAACGCCGATTTTATTGGCTTTACAGGTGATACACCAATCAGCTGTTACATCAACAAAAACGGTATTTCCCTATTTTACATATTGATCAATGCTCTTTTTATTGAGTGGCAACCAGGTCAGATTATCCTCTATCAGTGTCGCCCAATGTCTTATGGTAAGGCTGGCAGTCAAAAGCCCGGCACTGGTTATTAATAAGCTAAGGGTTAAAATCACAATCACTGTTTTTTTACCCCGATTTTTAGCTATGTGGTATAACAAATAAACACAGAACAATAAACCGATGACGACGGTTAGTAAGCCACCGATAACAGGCACGAGCAAACTTAATAACCACAGTGTTGTTGCCAGCATCATTAACCCAAAAAGCGCTTTTATTTTATGTATCCACCGCCCTGGTTTAGGCATCAAGAAAAGAAGGTTTGGGTATAACGAAAAAAGCAGTCAGGGCAATGCCATGCCTAATCCTAAAAAGGTAAATACGATCCACATTTCAAAGATGCTTGCCCCTGATTACCCAAACGTTTTAATCCTGACAATAAAGCCTGACTGCCGATATTACATATAACTTGCGAACACTGGCATTTTAGCGCCTTGTTTTCGAACAGCGAACGTGCACATAAACTCCACCATGTTTTTGACTGGGTGATCATCTTTTTTCTGACGGTAAGCATCAGGAAGGATTGCATACTGTGGTCACGGAAACCCATGGTTTTCTGCTTAGGAAACCCGTTGTCAGGGGCAGAGAAGCCAAATGCCGGCAATACTCTGAATCAGAAAATTGAATGAATGGATGGCGTGGGAAAGTTTATTTAAGCGATTTTTTTATATACTATTTTTTTATGAAAATGATATTTTTCATTCTGTGTTTTTTATAATTAGGTAGATAACAGCTTGATTTAAGACTTAAACAGGGTAGCGTGTACTTAAGTTTTGAGAAGTTGATCACGAATTTGATGAAATATGGGCTGTAAAACGTCACTATAGAGCTCGTAGCATGGCAGCCAGTTGCCGAAAGTGAATAAACCCTTTTTTTATTTTTCGCTGTTGAAATTTACATATAACCACTTTATTTAAAAGTGGAGGTAATAGCTAAAAAGAACAATTTTGTTGATCAAGATAAAAGTAATCACCTTGTAATGGTTATCTATCAAACGAATTTCTGTGTGAATAAAAGAAGGACCTATGTTATGAAATCAATATTAAAAATAAGCAAATTAGCCGCGCTTATTACCCTAGTGACAACTGCAGGCTTAGCGAATGCAGCCTCTCAGGGGTCGACCGGAGGCACATCAACAGGCTCATCAGAGGTAACTGTCAGTGTCGAGCCTCGAATAGTCATTAATAATGTTGCTGACGTATCAACAACATCCACCGGTACTGGAGACCTTGAACTTATTAATACTATGTGTGTGGGTACCAATGTAGACGGAGGAACATATAAGGTAGCTGTAACAGGAACTGGTGGCACTACTGATGCTTTTTCATTAGTTAATGCTCTTGACGATGATACTATCCCATATACTGCATCTTGGGCTGACACTGTAGCAGCAACAACCGTTACTGCTTTAGTTTCTGGCGCTCCTTTAAGTTCTCAAACAAGTACTATCAACACAGCATGTGGAACGGATAATGCAACATTAATCCTTGATATCGCAGAGTCTGAGTTACAAGGTGCGACTGCAGGCGACTATACCGGTACAGTAACTATGGTTGTCACACCAATTTAATTGTATTTAGCCAAACAATCTAGGTGACTTGAGTTTATTAATTAAAGTCGCTTTTTTTATTTATAAGAAAGACAGATCACTACTTAACCCATTCTTAATAACCCCTCAACCTGATTGTTTATCCTTACTGCGTGATTAATAAACTATTCCTTTTCTACGCAATTATTGGAATAAGTGGCCACCAAATTACTTGTCAGACCAAATATATGGCTAGTATTGATGCTTTGGTCTTCCCTAAACGACACAAATATCGGCTCTGGACTCCATTTTGATTTGATTTTGAGTCAATTAACTCAATGAGGCTTGTTGTTATTTTAATGGTTTGACAAGCGCCTAATCGGCGCTTGTCTGATAACATTTGAGCTTGTTTAATAGGATAACCCCGCTTACCTTTATTACGGGAAAACTCTCTGCTGACCGTTGATTGGCTAAGACTTAGTTGCGTTGCTATTTTATTTTGGCTCAGACCTGTTTTTTCGACAGGTAATCTCTTTTAAATTAACTAAGTCATTATTAATTAAATCTTCTTTTTTTATATCAATAATACAAAGATCACTATTTTTAATGGTTAATTCAGTTTCACCTGTTATCTCAGCTTGGAAATAGCCAAATTGATCTGTCATTGCAATACCACTTGTACCCAAAATTTTACTGTTTATTATTGGTAATCCATCCTCATTAACGATTTTACCAAAAATGGTAAATACTTTGGTGATACTCCAAGTTAAGGTTTGTACATTACCTGGATATACAATGACACTTCTGGGCCCTGAGTCATAGATTGCAAATGGTGCATTACTGGCAACAAGTTGTATCTGGCTTTCTCGGTACGAACTCAAATAGACAGGAATAGAGTCACCTACTTTCAGATCCCTCATATAAAGCTGATTATTAACCTTAATATCAAAGCGCGCAGACTTCACATTGCCATCAACATTGACTATTACTGCGCTATTGCCAGACTCGCCCCCTATTACCATATTTCGGGTGGTTGAGATTAATCCTGCATTAAAATTGAGATATGTTCTTTTTGACGAATTGTTCTCATTATCATTGGCCCATTCGCCCCCAGCCGAATATTTTCCATATTGATTTTTTACTGTTGCATTAGAAAATAATCGTTGTAATCCATTTTCTTTTTGTTCTGCGCCAGCATCTAGAGTCCCTTTCCCACCTAAAATATCATCAGAATTGACTTGGGCTGAGCCAGAGGAATAGGTTCCCGAGGGTGTTGACTGTTGTTTTTTATATCCTGTAGCGACTTGATAAGATTGGTTTTCTGCTGAAAAGTTAACCTTTAGACCAAGTAAAAATAACGTGTCGTCGTTGGTTTTATTAGCACTAGTAGTTAACATGACGTTACTGCCGTATAAATGAAATAATGGCAGGCTTAAAGAGGCGCCATAACGGTAGCTCGGGTCAATTTCAATATCATGTAACGTATAAGATCCATTAAATGCCAATATGCTATTTTTTGGCAGTACCAAGGACAGCTGCGAATAGTACGTCGTTGTGCTTCCTCTAGAAAGGTAACTAATGGGGATTTCATCATTAGGATCGCTAATATGGGTATTGATTGTGCTGAAATTAAAAAATAGGTTGTCTAAATGAGTAAAAACAGAAAATGATTGTGCAAAATTTTCTTTACTGCTGCCTAATAATGCAAGTTTAAGGGTAGAGTTTGCGAAAAGTGTGCTGGCGTTTAGTTCTAATGAAAAAGAATCACCAACGGAAAGGAGATCAGCACCAACAGCATACTGGTCATTGATATGGTTCAAGAATCGAGTGTTGAGCCAGTATGTTTCAGATACATCAGGCAGCCAGTTATCAAGATCTTTTTTTGCCACTCTACCAATTTCTGCCTTGTAAAAGGGCTTTCCCACGGGGGGTAAGTTTATGCTTTTAATAAAAAGCTGTTGTTCTTCACGCACAACCCCACTGGTTCCCCTGATTTTTAAGTTAATGAGATAGGTGCCGTTTGGTAAACTGCTGGTATCTATTTCTTGATTTCCAGCTTCGTAGGAAGCTGTATTAAGTAAGTGGTCCTCTCGCCATATTTCTACTTGTGATGATTGTGACAAAAACAGAATAATTTTACTGCCTCTTTCTCTATTTTTATGAATAGCGGTTCTTCTTGAAGTTGCAATATTAGCGCCATACATGAGTGTAGAATCAGTAAGGTTTGATCCTGCCGTTCTAAATAGTCCACCACCATAAAAATAACCAGGCTGATCGTGTTGAAACAATGTTTTTTCTACGAAGCCTCTTGAAGCGCTAGAATGATAAGCGCCAAAAGCGAGATGAGAGTTGTTATAAGCAGCAATGGAACTGAGTGAAACAGAAGAGTTTACCTCTTCATCCGAAAATGCATTTTTACTATAGGAATAAGCACCGTTTAAGTTATTTATTATTGAAAAACCCGATTCAGGGAGAGGGAGGTACTCTTTTTCTGTCATCGTTTCTATTGTTAAAAACGAAGGATGAATAAATAATTGCAGTTTATAGCGTGAAGAGGTGTATATAAAGCCAACCGGGTTAGCCAGTGTCAGTTCTAATTCTCCACAACCGGGCTTTTTTATCGGCAGACATGATTTTGCAGCATTATCGGGTAGAGGTGAACTCAGCGCATTGATCACCATTTGTAGGTCTTTAATATTAGAGATTAAATTGGTAACGGCAATGGGCGATTTTAAGGTCAGTTTTCCTAATAAAGAGGTGGCTTGAGCTGTACCGATAAAGGTGTCTTGGTAGATAATATCGACAACCAGTTCCTGACTATCAAGTAATGACTCAAAACCTGGAGGTACGTTAGCAGCTTCTACTGGTTTAATTAGAAGGAGGATTAAACTGAGATTAACTAAATAAATGCCTAGCCTGTACAAATTTTACATTCCTCATCAATAGCCGTTATTCAGGTTCTACAGTAATTGTTATGGTGCCAGTATGGCTTCCTGACTTGGCTTGTTGTAGCTGAGCCGCAGATATTTTAACGATGAGAGTGGCATTTTTCGCGCTGCAGTCCGTTGATTGCCCCGATGGTTGACCTGTAATGTAAACACCACTAGTGGCAGAAAAACCGCTGGTTTGTCCGGATTGTGATGCCCATTCAATAGTGTACTCAAGAGTATCAGTTGCATTTTTTTGCAGTGAGAAACTATTACCTGAGCCGCTACCGGTCATTCTCACTTTATAGGTAGTCGCTGGAGCACCTAATCCTACACAAAGTGAATTATTAAACTGAATTGAGCCACCAGATAACCAGGATGTAGAAAGGTCTGTGGTACCCGTAATGATGCTGTCTGTGGCAATGGCGTTGGATGAAATAAATTGGCACAGGCAAATGAATAAGCCTAACGCGCTTTTTTTGGACATGATAATAATTCCTTAGACACTAATAAATAGAGCCTATTTACTGTTTGTCTCGAGTGTAAAATGTTGCTGTTTATTACCTGTACTAAGAATATATTTTAATACTGATGCGCTATATGGCAGAGGTATCTTATGGGTAATGCCGGGATAGAGTCTTTTAGCAGGAAAATGAGTACATTTATCGTCATTTGAATCGCATTGAACCGCGTTTAACAATAAAGCATTGGTATTGCCCGTATTGGTGAAAATAGCAACACCCTCTTTGATGCTTACTTGAATGTTAGAATCAGTATTTTTGGGTCTTGCTATCACTAGTACTTCGTATCCAACAAGAACTTTAACCATTATTTTTTGATTACTTTTAATTTCACCATAGGGAACGGGTTTGATTGTGGTGCGATAGATTCTCTCCTTGTCTTTTGACCCTAGCAGGGCAAATCTTACAATTTTCATTTCTCCGGGCTCTAGGATTAATTTTGCAGGGGAGACTAATAATCCGCGCTTTTCTGGATTGGGCTCATATGATCTTTTTTCATTCTCAGTGCCAGGTTTGATAATTTCATAGGGTGTCACCTCTACAAAAATTCTTTTTGAACCTTCGTTAAAAACAGAGATATCTTGCCTTGCGATCTGCTCTGGCCAAAAATCAATAATGGATTGACTAATACGAATGTTGGCGAATGAATACGAGGAAAAGAGAAGGCACAAGACGGGCATTATTTTGTAAAAAATCTGATAAACCATTGTATTAAATCCTTGTTAAAAAGAGGGCGGATTATATTTTATTTATTGTACATCATATATAAATAATAAATATTGGCCTAGTGCTAACCCGCAGCAAATCGCATTGAAAATATTTTGATACAGAGCTGTAGATTTTATCTATCCATCGGGCGAAGTACTCCATCTAAGTCTTGCGAGCAGAAGCGAGTAAACTTAGGTGGTGGTGTAAGCCCATGCAACATAGTTGCATTTATTTATTGGCAATCTACACAAATAGTGATATTTTACTAGAATGAAAAAGAAAGCGTATAAATACAGATTTTACCCAACCGACGAACAATCTTTGCTTCTAGCAAAGACTTTCGGCTGTGTACGCTTTATTTACAACCGGGTCTTAAAAGTGAGAACCGACGCATACTACAAAGATGGTGCTAGTGTTAACTACTCTGCCGCCAGTAAAATACTAACAGAGCTTAAAAAAGACCCTGAGCTTGTCTGGCTGAAAGAAGTCGCATCGGTGGCGCTGCAACAAAGTTTACGTCACCAGCAAACGGCATTTACCAACTTCTGGGATCGCCGTGCAAAATACCCAACCTTTAAGAAGAAAAATGCTCGTCAATCGTTTAGCTTGGTGGGCACTGCCTTCCGTTATCGTGATGGGAACATTTATATTCCAAAATCTAACGAGCCACTAAATATTCGATGGTCACAGGCGATGCCTTGTGAACCATCAACCATTACTATCTCAAAAGATGCCGCTGGGCGCTATTTTATTAGCTGTCTGTGTGAAATTGATATTAAACCAATGCCAATCTCAGCTAAACAGGTTGGCATCGATTTAGGATTAACCGATCTTTACATTACCAGCGATGGTTTTAAATCTGGTAACCCCCGCCATTTAAAGCGATATGAAGCGAAATTAGCATACTTGCAGCGCATGCTGTCAAGAAAGAAAAAAGGCGCTAAAAACCGCAATAAAATGCGTTTAAAAGTAGCCCAACTTCACGCTAAGATCGCTGATTGCCGGATGGACGCCACCCATAAGGCGACCCGTAAACTTATTAACGAAAACCAAGTTGTTTGCGTCGAAAATCTTGCTGTTAAAAACATGATCAAAAACCCCAAACTAGCGAAGCATATTGCTGATGCAAATTGGGGGGAATTCGTTCGCCAATTACACTACAAAGGTGTTTGGGCTGGGCGAAATGTGATTGAAATAGATCGGTGGTTCCCGTCATCAAAGCGCTGTAGCACCGAGGGTTGTGGATTCGTAAATGAATCATTACCACTTAGTGTGCGGAGATGGGCATGCCCGAAATGCGGTTCGCACCATGACCGCGACATCAATGCAGCAAAGAATATTAAAGCCGTCGGACTGACGGTGTTAGCCTCTGGAGCGACTGGATCGGGGGCAAAAGTAGCGTAAGTTATTTTTGTCTAGTGAAGGCGTGTTGATAGAGGAAACCCTAGCGAGTGATCACTAGGAATCCCCTTCAAAATATTGTGAGCTTTAAGCGAGCAAATTTAGTGGGGGAGGATGTCAATACTGTACTTTTAAAACAGTCTGATACCAATCATATGGTAAGTTCAACTTTGCAGTGTATAACCACTAAGCAGCCATTAATTTGGCTGACGTTTTGTAATTTATTTTCTTTCTTTCTTGGATGCTCATTGAGCTTTATTATTACACTGTGAACTACCGATTATGATACTTTTTTGAAGTCTAAAATTTTTTCCCGCTTTACCCATACTGAAAATCACACACTCAGGCATGAATCCTCAACCCCTTGAAAATCCTGTTGATAAAGAGATAAAAGTCAAGATAGTTTTGGCTCTGTTTCTATTAACTCCTTTGTCATTTCAGTCAACAAAATAAAACAAAAAAAAGACGAGTGAATTTAATTTTCAATAGGGCTTAAAATATGTTCAAAATAACCAAACTAAATTTTTTGCAGCGCGCCATAGAGAATGTCTGATGCTTGCCGATATCGATGATCCATTGTAAAGGGGTTGAGCAAACTTGTTGCAATGAACTTGTCGCAATAAAGAAGTGTGCTTATTCTTATTACATTCGAGGATAATTATTTGATATGAGGAAGCGATGATGGCTTTTAATCATGAAGTAGGCGAAAAACTACGCGAAATAGCGGCGTTACTAAAAACCCAGCGTGCTAACCCCTTCCGCTACCAGGCTTATTTTCATGCGGCGAATACTCTGGACAACTTGAGCGAGGATTTGCGCGAACTGGTGCAGGCTAAAGGCATGAAAGGACTAACAGATTTACCTGCCATTGGTTCGGGGATTGCGCAGTGTATTTATGAATACGTCGCGACAGGTCGTATCAGCCGTCTGGAAAGTCTGCAGGGTGAATCTGATCCGATAGGATTATTCCAATCTATACCGACCGTTGGCCGGACACTAGCACAGCGCATTTATGACCGCCTGCATATCGATACGCTGGAATCACTGGAAAATGCTACCCGCAATGGTCAGCTTGACAAGGTAGAAGGTCTGGGTGTTAAGCGTAAGGAGGCGATAGAATCCTGGCTGTTAAAGCATTTTAGTGAACGCCGCCAGACATCAATAGCAGCGTCAAGCCTTATACCCGTTGGTTTACTGTTAAAAGTGGATACTGAATACCGCAGCAAAGCCGCTGCCGGAAAACTGCCCCAGATTACCCCCAAACGTTTTAATCCTGATAATAAAGCCTGGCTGCCGATATTGCATATAACTTGCGATCACTGGCATTTTAGCGCCCTGTTTTCGAACAGCGAACGTGCGCATAAACTCCACCATGTTTTTGACTGGGTGATCATTTTTTTTTCTGACGACAACCACCGGGAAGGACAGCATACTGTGGTCACAGAAACCCATGGTTCTTTGCTTGGCAAACGAGTAGTTAGAGGCCGAGAAGGCGAATGCCAGGAATACTATCAATCGCAGAGCTGAGTGGATGGCATGAAAAAATCTATTTAACAGCTTTCTCTCATATACTTTTTTTTCATAAAAAGAATATTACTTATTCTCTTTTGGCTCCTTAAAATAACATTTTTTATTCCCTTTTTTTATAATAAGATAGATAATCGCTTGATTTAATATTTTAAATTGTTACCATGGACTCACGTTTTGAGATAACTAATTCGCAAACCTGGGGAAACCCTGGGGCGCAAAGCTATAGGGCCTGTAAAATGGTAGCCAGTTGCCAAGAGTGTATAGACACTTTTGCTATTGAGCTGATTTTTATGAATGGCCTTCCTTGGAAGGCCATTTTTTTACCTTTTTTTTGTGTACTGCTGTCTAAATGCGCATACAAGTACTTAATTTAAAAATGAAATGTTTTTTGATCCAAAACAAGGTGAACACTTTGTAAAGGTTATAAAATCAATTGGCAAACTTAGATAAAGACAAAACTATTGAGACGGTAAAACAGTAACCAGTTGCTACAGAAAATGAAGCATTTTTTATTTACTATTTTTAATTTTTTTATCTAAGCACTTGATGTGAAAATGAAAGATGATAGCCTTTAAATGTAGAAACGTTATTTAAATAAGAAAAGACATATTTTTTAAATAAGAAATAATATAATCGCTTTGTAAGAGTTATGAAGTTGATTCGCAAACCTGGGGAAACCTTGGGGCGCAAAGCTATAGGGCCTGTAAAATGGTAGCCAGTTGCCGAAAGCGTGTAGACGCTTTTGCCTTTTGAGCTGATTTTTATGTATGGTCTTCCCTGGAAGGCCATTTTTTTTGCTTTTTTTTGATAAAAAAGAAAGCAAAACAGAAAAACTAATAATAGGAAGTAACGCGGTTAATATGAAAAAGTACGTTGTTAAAGCGCTTGTCGTCATCTCATTGGCAGTTTGTTCCGCAAGCAGTTTCGCTGCATTCTCGGTCACTCGGACAAGCATGGGTGTCAACCTTGAGCAACCGGTGACAAAAGAGACCACTCTGATTAATTCAGGGAATAAACCGGTGAGAGTGAGGGTCAATTTTGAAAAACCCGCATGGGCTAAAGATAAATACTATCTGGGAGAGCAGCTGGTGGCTTATCCGAGAATAGTGGTGATTCCGCCAAAGGGTAAGATACAAGTAAAAGTTGCACCAAGAATAAAAAAAGATTTACAGGATGGGGAATATGTCGCTCTGCTTATGTTTAAAGAGATGCCCCCAAGAAGCAGTGGTAATCAGGTAACCATGCTGATGAATATCGGTATTCCCTACTACGGCAGGAAAGGAAAACTTGAAACCGGACTCGATTTTGACGCATTGCGGATCGAGAAATCAGGCAAGGGTTATGACCTGCTGGGAACGGCTAAAAACACCGGGAATTTTTCTTACCCGCTTGATATAGAAGTTAAGTTTTACAGCAATAAGAAACTGATAAAAGAGCAAAGCTTTAAACAGGGGTTCTACCGGGAACATTCGTTCGAGCTTAAAAAGTCAACGGAAATGGATAAAAAAGCCGATTATGCGCAGGTTGTTTTTGCAAATAAGCAACTTAATTTGTCCAAGAAATTTGACTTTGAACTCTGAAATGAATTCGAAAAGACCCTGAGATGAATAAAGCGCTGTTTATTCTTTTTCTTTTTCTGTCAACGCCTCTATCTGCAGCAAATGGACAGTTTACTATCGAAGGGCACGCGGTAAAAGAAATGACCCTGTCTCTTGGGGTGAGCAGCATCGATTTTGGTGATGTTTACAAGGACAGTGAGGTGGAGAGTGTTCTGGTGGATTTTTATGTCAATGCAGAAGATACCTTTGACTATACGGTGGAGCTAAGCAATGACGACAGCAGCGGCACTATACAGATGTCACGCAGTTTAAGCTCAGGATACACAGGGGGCAGTTTAACTTATATAGAGACAGCCAACGGATTAGACCAGAGACATGATTTTTATGTTGATCTGGCCACAGGAAATATGAGCGGCGACTTAGCCGTTACGATCACTGTGATGGTTATGTACAACAATATCGACTAATGATCTTTCAGCAATACCGCGGAAGGATTATTTAATTTAACGTAAAACTTATTTTAACTTAAAAATTATTTTAACGTAAAACATGGAGAGTGCAAAATGAAAAACTTATTCTTAACAACACCAAAAAAAGTATTACTAGCTACATCAATTCTAGCCATGTCAACAACGGCAATCGCTGAGTCATCAACTGAACTAGATGGTTCTAAAGATGCTGGTTTAACTGTCGCTGCGCACTATGTCACCCCACTGACAGTTGGCTTAGATTTAGCAGCAATTGATTTTGGTGATGTTTTTACTGATTCCGTTGTCGCAGATCAGGCAGTTAAAGCTACAGTCGCAGGTACACAGGGTGAAACATTTACTTACTCAGTTGTAAGCAGCAAGCCTTTATTAGTAACAGTAGATACTCTTGCTGCTACGTTAACAGGCGTTGCTTTTACAACGGGATCAACAACACTTGACTTTAATATAGGTCTTGATGCTTCAAAAATTGTAGATGGTGCGGACGTAGCTGAGACTATAACAGTTACAGTTACTTATGATTCAATAGATAGCACAACAAATACAACAGCAGCTTAATAGCTATTGTTGAAAGCGCTGCGGCCTAAAAGCCGCAGCGCTTTTTTTTATATGACTGAGACAATGAAGAAAATTTTTCTGGTGTTATTTGTACTCTATTCAGGGTCTGTTTTTTCTCTGGAGACCGTCAGAGTGAAAAATGCCGAACTGAACGAGCTCTATCTGTATAACGGCAGCAGGTTGGAGGTCATTCCCGCGGAAGGGGTGATTGTTTATGTCGAGGGCAATGCAAATAAAAGAGTAAAGTTAACAATTAAGGCGACTGGAGCTGTCTATCTGACCTCTGGAGTGAGAATTGACAATCTCAGGGCTAAAAATCCGATTATAAGGCTCGATAAATACGGCGAAGGACAGTTTGAAATAGGGTTTTCTCTGCTGGGGGAAAAAAAAGTCAGCGGTAAACACAAAAAACAGATAAAGTATGAGATTGAATATTTAGACTAACTGAATATCCTACCCGTTTACCATTTCCTATCCACTTGTGTTCAACTATTCAACTATTCAACTATTTAACTATTTAACTATTTAACTATTTAACTATGTAACCATACAAGCAGTTCAACCATTTCAACCATTTCAACTTCAAGTTACGCTTCCCTTAATAAGGCTAAACTCTCCATCGGTGACTTATATTAGAGGATTACAGGCAACTCAGAGCAGATTAATTCGATAAGGCAGGTTTAGTTTTGAATATAACTCCGTGTCCATTTTTACCTGACCCTTTCACTATTCAGAATGATTTAGCAGCTAACCTGAATAAAGTGATACAACAATGCCTGTCCGCAAAGAAAGCTTCTGCCAGCAAAAAAAAATTATTTCTATTACCATTCTTCGACTTGTTATTAAAAGCCATCTGCTGCTGTGATTATTTGCCCGTTGAAAAATTCATGGTTAAAAATGCCATTAAACCACATTCAAAAAAACTGGCTTATTATGTAATGCTTTTCGCAGCAGTGCTTCCCGTACTGACATTGTGGAAAGAATGATCTTGATAAGAGCGGCATTGCTTATGTTATCCAGCTTTCTTTTTTGTCATTCTGCTTTTTCCAGCGTCCAGGATGACTATTTTGAAAATATGGTAACCCTTCGAGTGGGCAGTTATCTGCAGCAGGAATTCGTTGAAGTAATGAGCGATTTTGACGGGGGTATCTATCTGGATATTGAAAATTTTCTGGAACTTACCGAGCTCACAGAATATACCCAGCTTTCGGTCGATCAGGGAAAGGTCACTCTGCTGATGGCGGGTAGCCTGTTTCCCGACAGGCAGAAGCGGCGAATAACAACAGAACTAAAAAAGCTTAACAGTATAGAAATCGATGGCAGGCTGTATATTGATAAGGATAGCATTAGTGAACTTATTCCCCTGAAGGGAGTTCAGTGGGTAGCGGAAAAATACACTCTGGTAATATTACCGAATTTCAATCTGCCTCTGAATAGCCGGGTAAGCGCCGAAAAAAGAAAGCGTAAGCTAGAAGCAGACAAAAACGCTAAGGAAGCCTCCCCGAAGGATGACTTGTTTTTGAAAGCGGATCGCAGAATAATCGATTTTGGTATGCTAAAGCTGAGGTATGACATAAGCAAACTTGGAAATTATTTTAAAAAAGAAGAGGAAAATGGCAATCTGGAGTTAGAGTACAGCTCCCAACTTTTCTACGGCGATTTTAATATCAGTCACAGTCTTTACCCCAGCGAAAAACTGCACAATATCAGCCTGAAATATCCTTACTTTCTTAAGGAGAAGACAGTTACTCTCGGGGATAACTATGTCGCAGGGCAGGATATTCTGGGGTATAACAGTAAGATTCGGGGGATATCGGTCAGTACTAATGACTACAGTGTCCAACGTTCAGGGCGGGATCTCACCATCAGGGGGGAGGCACCCAAAAATTCAATGGTTGAAATCTATCAAAACGGTAAGGTAATGGACTATTTGACAGTGGAAGGCAAGGAGTATCAGTTCACCCTAACGATGAGAAGTAAAAAAGATGCTTTTGAAATAAAAATATATGACAGAAATGGTGTCCTTACTGAGGTGAAAGATATTAATGTAATGTCGGGAAATGGTTTTCTCTCGCAGGGTAAGTGGGATTATGATTTTTTCTACGGACAAAACTCAGGAGCAGAAAATCGCGCCTGGGATGATCTTAAATACGGCCTCTCCTACGGCTTGACCAACAATCTCAGCTATTCCTTCGATTATTATAATACCCGCAATGAAGACAAGCTGTATCGATATGCAAAGCACCACGCCGGATACCGTTTTTCAAATTTAGCCGTGCCCTTAGTCATCAATATTGCCCATTATGATTCTTTTGAAGACCCCAGCAAGGGTTATATAACCGAATTGGAAAGTGAGCTTTTCTCTCAGCAATTATATTACAGCTATGAGCAGTACAGCAGCCTACTGGCGAAGGATGAAGGAAAGGATAGTTATCACGAGGCTGAAATAAGCGGGGATTATGGCCGAAGTGACTATTTTTTCCGCTTTTCAAATGAAAATTATGAGAGCAGAAAAAAATACAAATACGATACGGGACTGAGTTATAACATTACAAAAAAGATACGCATGGATTGGGATCTTGGTAAAACAATTATAAAGAATGGTGACATAAGTGCTAATTACACCAGCAATATAGGTTTTAAGGCCAGTCGGGGAAATTTTACCTATAGCTTGAATGCCGGGTATAATGTGGGAAGAGATCCCAAGTGGCAGTACAAGGGCAGTCTGAGGAAGAGACTCAGTAAGGGCAATAAATACTCTTATAATGTGAATGTTGATTATAATAAAAATGATCTTTTGACTCTGGGAATAGGTTTTCAGTATAAATTTAATGCGTTTTTAAAGATGAACTATGACTACAGCAGCAAAAATGATGAGATGTACAATGTTGGTGCCAACTACGAACAAGTTATTAATCTGAAAAAACCTTTCACACTCAATAGTGCTCGGGATCCTGATCATGGTTATGTCGAAGGAGCTGTTTTTATAGATAAAAATGGCAACGGGAAAAAAGAACTAGATGAACAACCCCTTGCCAATGTCGGTGTTGGCATAGGTAAAAACCAGGTGACAACCAATAAAGACGGGCTGTTTTATCTCTCGGGGGTCGCTCCCTATAAAAACAACAAACTGAGCTATGACTATTCTGGCACTATGATTGATCCCACCCTCAGAGCGGCTAATTCTCAGGAAATAAAGCTTATCCCCGCATCGGGTAGAAAAGTGGGTGTAGGACTTATCCCTTTGTCTATGATTATGGGCTCCATTAACCTGCCGGCAGTAGATAGAAAAATCAAGAAAAAGTTTTTCACTTATGTGGAGATAATAGTAGAAAAAGCAGGCGTCTACTACCGCAGTATCAAGCCTGAATACGATGGTTTTTATGTTATTCAGGATCTGCAGCCGGGAGAATATTCCCTTAAAATAAATTATCTGGGCAGTGAACAAGTGACCCTTGAAAAGGATGTTCTTGAGGTCGTTGTGAGCTCAGGAGAGACTGGGGATTTCTATGATGGAATAAATTTTAAAGTGACAGACATTCAAACTAAAAAAATTAAGAGCACCTTTGATGATGCAGACAATAACGATCAAACTATTTTAAAGTAAATGTTGAAAAAATGGTGTGCATCAGGTTTTATTTGCAATTTTCACACTCGATTCTAAAACGTGAAAAGATGTGACATTTGCAATACAGTTTGAAAATATCCAATTTATAATTGATCTTACCTTAAGGGAAGAGTCTAAGGTGTTTTTATCCATTCATCTATCGACTTAATATGACGAATAAACGAGTATAAGTATAGCCTTTGACGGAGTGATATTTTTAGATTAAAGTCTGAGCCGATTCTCTGATGTCTGATCCCAGTAGCTAAAATAAACGGCTATATCTGAATTAGCTGTTGTGGCATTGGCCCAACAGTCTCAAATAAACAAATATCAGGTGTTATCACTGATTAATCCCCCGGCCCAGATAGTGCCTACATATTTTGTGGCTGCACCATGAAATCAGTTCATCCATTGCTTTAGACGACTATCAAAAGCATTAATATTTTGGATAAGAAAACGCCACTGGCTCTGGGGCTCCTTGCTAGGGAAAGCTGACGTTTAATGTTCCTTATTATTTATATCCATTACAAAAAACACACTTTTTATAACTCCACAGCGTAATTATCCGATCATTTATGGTTATAACTTAACCTTTTATTAAAATAAAATTTAAGTGAAAAAGTGTGGTTGCCAGCTCTCTGCCTGTAGACCAAATTGGCTAAATCCAGGGTTGAAAACGATAGAGCCTGCAAAATGCTAGCCAGTTGCTAAGTGTGTATAGACCTTTTTTCTTTTTGAGCTGATTTTTACGTATGCTCTTCTTTGAAAGGCTGTTTTTGTTTTTTATTGATTTTTTTAAAAAATAGATAAAGAAATCAAAAGGAAGTAATACAGTTAATGTGAAAAGGTACGTTAAAGCGCTTGGTATTATATATTTCAGCCCCTCTTTTTTAATGACTTAAGGTTGTTTTATCACTTTTAGTTCATGACTTTTATTGTTAAAATATTATTGTGTGATTAAGTTTTTAGGAAAGTCATTCGCAAACTTGGGGAAATTCAAGGACGCAAAACTATAGGGCCTGTAAAATGGCAGCCAGTTGCCAAAAGTGAATAGACACTTTTGTTTTTTGAGCTGAATTTTATGTATGGTCTTCTTTGGAAGGCCATTTTTTTTGCTTTTTTTGACAAAAAACATAAAAACTAATAAAAGGAAGTAACACCGTTAATATGAAAAAATACGCTAAAGCATTTATCGGACTATTCCTGGCCGTTTGTTCTGCCAGCAACTTTGTGGCATTTATGGTCACGCGGACAAGTATGGACATAAACCTTGACCAACTGGTGACGTAAGAGAATACCCTGATTAACTCAGGGAAAAAGCCGGTAAGCGTGAGGGTGGATCTTGAAAAACCCGCATGGACGCCATTAAAAATACCGGAAATTTTTCCTATCCCCTTGAGATAGACGTTAAGTTCTACAGCAACAATAAACTGATAAAAGAGCAAAGCTTTAAACAGGGCTCCTACCGGGAGCATATGCTTGAGCTGAAAAAGTTAACAACAATGGATAAAAAATCTGATTATGTGTAGGTTTTTTTGTAAATGAACAACTTAACTTTTCCTAGAAATTAGACTTTGAACTCTAAAAGATATTTCCCTGTTTCTCCAGTATAGCAGTATCAATTTTGGGGATGTTTACCGGGATATCCAAGTGGACAGTGCTCCAGTCTATTTTGATGTGAATGCAGAAGCAGACTATAACTATAGGGTTGAAATAAATAATGATGACAGCACAGGAGTCGTACAGCTTTCATGCAGTTTAAGCACGGGTTACACCGGTGACAGTATAACTTATACAGTGACAGGCAACGGATTAGATCATCGACATAATTTTTATGTTGATCTGGACACAGGGAATATAAGCGGTGACCTTCCCGCGAAAATCACTGTAATGGTTGCCTACAAAGAGATCGCACAATAATCTTTCAGCAATATCGTGGGAGCATTATTTTTAAAGTGAAAAATGGGGAGTTACAAATGAAAAAATTATCAATATTAGCTATATCAATATTCGCAATGTCAACAACGGCAATGGCTGCGACATCTGGTACATCTGTTGATGGGCACTATGTAATACCATTGACGATCAACTTAGATTTATCATCAATTGATTTTGGTGATGTTTGGACTGATTCTATTGTCGCAGCTGAGAGCGTTGAAGCTACTGTAACAGGTGAAAACGGTGAAACTTTTACCTATAAAATCACAAGCAAAGAAAGTCTGATTAAGATAGTCGATAATTACAATACTGAGAACACCACAATGAGTGATCCACTAACTCTGGCCGATGCTACTCCAACAGTTATTCCCTTTACTGTCGGTCTTAACACTTCAGGTCTTACTGAGAATCAAGACATAGATACAGATGTAACAGTCACAGTTATTTATAATGATATTGCTGGAACAACATCAGCTTAATAACTATTGTTGAAAGCGCTGCGGCCTAAAAACCGCAGCGCTTTTTTTATATGGCTGAGATAATGAAGAAAATATTTTAAAAGGGGTGAAGTTAAAAATAATAATCAAACCAAACTTGGGTCGGTCACTTCCCCCTTTTCCTGCACGAGGTAAGGCACTAAAAATACTGCTACTGTTGATTATTTGAGCCTCTTATCTTGCAATTCAATGCATTAAAACCGATTATCCTAACTAACCTATTAACACTGCGTTATTCGTTTTATACCCAAGTCACCTGAATCTTCAGGCAGCTTAGGTATAAAACCTTCTTAAATTATTTGGGGTATTTTATGCGTAAAAATTTAGTTCCTTCTGTTTGTATTGATGCGGTTTTTAGTGGTCAATCTTTCGATCAGGCTTGTGCACAGGTTAAAGATGCTAATATCAGTCATATCGAATTTTGGGGCTGGTGGGACAAAGATCTTGATAGCTTACAAGCAGCGCAGCATAAACAGGGTTTAACAATAGCGGCTTGTTGTACCAAATTTATCAGTTTAGTTGAGCCTGCACTGCGTGATAATTATTTACAGGGACTGCAGGAATCGATTCAAGCGGCGCAGAAACTGGGCATTAAAATATTGATATCGCAGGTTGGTGATTTTATTGAATCTAGATCGCGAGCGGAGCAGCAACAATCAATTATAAATGGCTTAAAAGCCGCCGCGCCTTTATTAGAAGCGGCAGATATAACCCTAGTAATAGAGCCGCTTAATGAACGGGTTGATCATGCCGGTTATTTCCTGGTTCGCAGTGATCAGGCTTTTGATATTGTTAAACAAGTCGCAAGCCCAAAGGTAAAAGTATTATTTGATATTTATCATCAGCAGATAAGTGAAGGTAATGTTATCCGTAATATTGTCGATAATATTGATTATATCGGCCACTTCCATGCGGCAGGTAATCCGGGTAGAAATGAACTACAACGTGGCGAAATTAATTATCCACAGGTATTTTCCGCCATTCAAAAAACAAACTTTATCGGGCATGTCGGCCTTGAATATTGGCCAACGAACGATCAGCCGGTTGCGGCGCTGCGCGACGTTGCCACCTGGTTAATTTAATCTGTACAGCCAAATCGGCGCAACCATATCGATATAAGGAGTGGGTCCAAAGGTTTTGAACTCACTGCTTTGATGATTTTTTTTCTCTGGTTATTTTAATGGGAAAAGGCTCGGTAACACTGCCTGCGTAGAGACTAATATGCGGGAAAGGTATTTCGATTTCCTGTTTATCAAAAGCGATTTTTATCTGCTCGTAAATCGAATTTTTTAATTCCAAAAAATTTTCCCGCTTTGCCCAGACTGAAAACTGCAGACTTAAGCATGAATCTTCAAATCCTTGAAAAATATATAAAGGTTTTGGCTCCTCCAAAGATAACGGATTATCCGATGCGACCTGCTGTAAAATAGTTTTCACTTTATCAATATTTTCTTTATAGGCGATGCCAATCTTTAGATCCAGCCGCCTAATCGGGAATTTAGTGAGGGTGGTCACCTCGGATTTAATTAATGTTTCATTAGGCAAGCGGACAAATAAGTTATCAAAGGTACGCAACTTAACCGATAGCAGATCAATGGATAAGACTTCTCCTACTGTGGTGCCCACACGAATCACATCCCCGACGCTAAATGAGCGTTCAGCCATCAGGAAAATACCGCTAATAAAATTGGATGCTGAGGTTTGTGAAGCAAAGCCCACCGCCACGGTTAATACGCTGGCAGCACCCAGCAGAACGTTAAGATTAAAGCCCATCTCTAACATTGCTGAAAAGATAAAGAGTATAAAAATCAGGTGATAGATGATTCGCTTAATAAGACCGGCGGTCTGCAGGGTAAATACTTTTTCGCTAAAGCGTGTGCTGTAATAACTGAGCAATTTGGCAAAGATAAAGCCTAATATTAATAATAAAGCTGCGCGCAGCAGTTTGGCGATAAATTCGATATTAAAAACATCAGAGAGGTAATGCCCGATCTCATTCATTTTGTATCCTTAGTTAAATTTCGCTAAAGCGCGTACTGTAATAACTGATCAGCTTGGCAAAGATAAAACCTAATATTAATAATAAAGCCGCGCGCAGCAGTTTGGCGAGGAACTCGATATTAACAATATCAGTGAGGTAATGCCCTATCTCATTCATTTTATATCTTTAATTAAAAATGGCACTAAAGGCGCGAATTATCTGACTATGGCCTATGTTTTTTCTTGGTCCATTAACGAATGACATTTTCAGCGGAGCTTTGCCTAATTTTAGCTGTGCAAAATCACCATTATCTTCCCGGGTTAGGGTGATATTTTCGGTCCATAATTGACCATTTTTAGCGGCGTAAAGTGATAATAGGGGGGTGGGTAAGGCGACTCTTTCAAAAAGTAAATTATCATCGGCATTATTATGTATCAGCAGAGGGGTTGTCGCTCTTTGAATGCGATAGGGGAGTTTTTGCAAATCTAAACGACCACTGGTGGCACTGGCGTAACATAACTCACCACTGCAGGTTGACGGACCAAACCAGGTATCGGAAAGACGCTGAGTGGCGAGTTCCTGTAATAAGGAGGTTTTGCTGTTGACGACGTTAATCATCAAATAAATCGGGGTGCTAACATATAAAGTCACACTTGCACCGGCATCAAGGTTGATTGGCGCAACCGGCCGGCAAACGACTGACCTGTCGGCCAATGCCGGTAATAATTGAATATGATTGCTGCTGCTGTTGACAATATAGCGTGCGACATCCTGATAATAACAGGGCGAAAATTGGCCGACTATTTTGTGCAGACGATTATCATTAGTATCGACCTCCTTTTCCCGTTGAGAATGGATGCGCCACTCATGGGCGTCATGCTCTATCGCTACGGACAAAGGGCCAATGTCTAATTGCAGACAACGCTCTTTATCCAGATTAACCTCTCCCCACCAGGGAGTCTCATTATTCATAATAGTTATGCTCATTTATAATAGTTATGTATATTATTTATAATTATGATGCTCTATCGCCACGGACAAAGGGGTAATATTGTCTAGTTGTAAACAACGCTCTTTATCGAGATTAACCTCACCCCACCAGGGTGCTTTATTATCCATAATAGTTATGCTCTATCGTCACGGACAAAGGGGTAATATTGTCTAGTTGCAAACAACGCTCTTTATCCAGATTAACCTCTCCCCACCAGGGAGTCTCATTATTCATAATAGTTATGCTCATTTATAATAGTTATGTATATTATTTATAATTATGATGCTCTATCGCCACGGACAAAGGGGTAATATTGTCTAGCTGCAAACAACGCTCTTTATCCAGATTAACCTCACCCCACCAGGGAGTCTCATTATTCATAATAGTTATGCTCATTTATAATAGTTATGTATATTATTTATAATTATGATGCTCTATCGCCACGGACAAAGGGGTAACATTGTCTAGTTGTAAACAACGCTCTTTATCCAGATTAACCTCTCCCCACCAGGGAGTCTCATTATTCATAATAGTTATGCTCATTTATGATAGTTATGTGTATTATTTATAATCGTGATGCTCTATCGTCACGGACAAAGGGGTAATATTGTCTAGCTGCAAACAACACTCTTTATCCAGATTAACCTCTCCCCAGCAGAACGTTTCAGTATCCATTTGACTTGCTCTACATTGATTTTATAGTTAATTTTCACTGCAAAATTGTAGACCATTTAATGGCTTTTTTCTGTTTATTCTTTATTGATAAAGCGACTAAATGGATTTATTTAAAGTGACAGGCAATTAGCAAGTCATTGGGGGATGGCATTTTATAAAGCGCAGAGATAGCGGAGTATAAAGGTGTTTAGGAATGTCGAAATAGAGCGGTAAGCGTGGGCTCAGCTTAAGGAAAAGCATTAGTGTCTTCGGACTTAAGTTTGTTACAAAAAATGCACTACAGACACCTCATCATAAAAATGTATTTTCGTATTTAAGTCTGAAAGCACTAGAGACAGCCAAAAGGCAGCGGTAATCGGTGCATAGAATGCACCCTACGAGTTAGTCTTCACTCTGTGTAGCGCGCAGCGCCTCTGTGTCCTCTGTGGTAATACTTTTAAGGCAGCAATCGGTGCATAGAATGCACCCTACGAACTGTTGTTGCCCTATGCTGTTATCGCGAGCATATAAAGGTAATCGACTTATTTCAGGGCAGTTATCGGTAGGGTGCATTTTATGCACCGCAAGGAGCGCACCCTACGGGGTATGCGATTGTTATTATGGACTGTGCTAGTTGGCACTCAAATAAGACCGCCATTAAATTTGATCATTTCTTCATTATCCGCCTTGTTAGCTTTCATTTTCATCCATGATCTCACTTAACTCCTCTTCAAGCTCGATAAAGAGTTGCTGGTAGTCACTATCAAAAGTGTGTTCGGAGCTGCTTTCCTGCCATATTTTGTATAAAGAACGGCTGCCTTTTACCTCTGCATTCATGAATTTATGGCGCAGGTTAGTGACATTATCTTGAGCAAAGCCTAAATCTTTCAAGGCTTGTGTTCCCAACTCTACAGCGGACAGGTAGGTTTCACTGATAATATAGTCGGCCCCGGCGTGGGCAAGTGAATAATAATGACCGCGATCATAAGCGCGTGCGAGAATTTTTACCTGCGGGTGAGTGTGTTTTATATAGTTAACTAACTCAGTGGCACGTATTTTATCGTCGATCGAAACAATTAATAATTTTGCCTGCTCAATGCCTGCGGTACGCATAATATCCGGGCGTGTTACATCCCCGTAAAAACTTTTTACATTAACCTGCCTTAAGCGATCGATCATGCTTGACTCATGATCGATCACTACCGTGGGGACATTATTGGCGACCAGTAAGCGATTAACTACCTGTCCAAATCGACCCGCTCCGGCAATAATTACAGAGCCTGTTTGATCTATTTTATCTTGTGCGCGGCGGTTACTGGTTTGCTGATGATGCGGTAAAATAACCTTTTCGAAGAAAATAAACAGGGCGGGTGTCAGAAACATGGATAGCGTAATAACCAGTGATAAAGGCGCGGCCATTGCCGAGGGTAAAACATGCTGCTGTACCGTAAAGCTTAATAAAACCAAACCAAACTCACCCGCTTGGGCGAGGCTCAAGGCAAACAACCAACGGTCACTGTTCTTAATTTTAAATATTATCGCCAGAAAAAATAAAACAGTCGCTTTTAATAAGATGATGCCGAGGGTTAGCGTGAGGATCACCATAAAGTCAGAATATAAAAGATTAAAATCTATCCCTGCGCCAACGGTAATAAAAAACAGTCCCAGTAAAAGCCCTTTAAAGGGCTCAATATTAGATTTTAATTCATGGCGAAACTCTGAGTTTGCCAATACAACACCCGCTAAAAAAGTGCCCAGGGCGGGGGATAAATCCACTAAACTCATTAATGCAGCGATGCCGATCACCAGCATCAATGCCGAGGCGGTGAACATTTCTCGTAAACCTGAGCTGGCGACAAATCTGAATAAAGGGCGGCTTAAATAGTGTCCACCAGAGACGACCGCTATAATGGAGGTGACAACGGTCAGTGCGTAAGCCCAGCTCGGTAAGCCTGCCACTAAACTTAAGTGCTCGTTTTGCTGCGCTGCGGTTGATGCCAGCTGCTGTGATTTTTCGATAAGTTCGGGCAAAGCCATTAAGGGTATTAATGCCAGCATCGGAATAACCGCTATATCCTGAAAGAGCAAAATTGAAAAGGCATTTTTGCCACCTGTTGTTTTGCTTAACCCTTTTTCATTAAAGGTTTGCAGCACAATCGCTGTTGAAGAAGGTGACAAAATCAAACCAATCGTTAAGGCGGTTGCCCAATGATCGACAAAATAGAATGCAATCCCCATCACTAATAGGGTGCTTAAAATAACTTGAAGTCCACCTAATCCCAGCAGGCGATTACGCATTTTCCAAAGCAGTTTTGGTTCGAGTTCCAGACCGACCAAAAACAGCATCAGGACAACCCCAAATTCAGCAAAGTGTTTAATACTGCTGGTCTCATCACCCACTAAACCAATAATCGGGCCGATCACCACCCCTGCGATTAAATACCCGAGCACTGAACCGAGTCCGCAGCGTGTCGCAATAGGGACAGCTATTACAGCAGCAGCCAGATAAATAAAAGCATAAACAAAATATTCGGTCATAAGGTTTCTTATTGTGGTTGTCATACCAAAAGAATTAATGAAGTGATCAAGGATTTTAACCAGCAAGGGTGATCATCTTTTTCGTTCTTTTGGTATTAGCTGATTAATCCGTAAATAAGGTTAATAGATCATTAAGGTAACGATAACCTAATGGGCTTACTTGCCAACTCTGCTCATTTTCAACTAACAGATTTTTTGCAATGGCTGTTTGAAGTGGGAGTTTAATCGACTCAAGACTTAATCCGGTGAAATCTTCAAATTCAGTAAAAGGAACAGCCTCAAATAAACGCAGGCGGTTGATCATATACTCAAAAGCTAAATCACTTTTTTCGACCTGATTGATGTGATCAAGATAGGCGCGGGTTGGCTCTAAATAACCCTTGGGATGTTTGACTTTAACGGTGCGTAATATTTTATTCTGCAGGGGCAGGGTCAACTTGCCATGAGCACCGCAACCAATACCGATATAATCACCAAATTTCCAGTAGTTTAAGTTATGTAAACATTCAAAACCCACTTTGCCATAAGCTGAAATCTCGTATTGAATATAACCATTATCAGCCAGTAACTGCTGCCCTTTTTCTTGAATCTCCCATAATAAATCATCTTCAGGTAATACGGGCGGCTTGGAAAAAAACTGCGTATTGGGCTCTATGGTGAGTTGATACCAGGAGATGTGGGTAGGATTAAGATCGATAGCTGTCTGCAAATCACTTAATGCATCGTCAAGGCTTTGATCCGGTAAACCATGCATTAAATCTAAATTAAAGGTTTTCATGCCAACGTGATGGGCTTGCCTTGCTGCTGTTTTTGCTTCCTCTACGCCATGAATACGGCCCAGTTTTGTAAGTTTATCCTGTTGGAAACTTTGTACGCCAAAGGAGAAGCGATTAATACCGAATGCTTTGAAGTCGGCTATTTTTTGATTCTCAATGGCGCCTGGATTGGCTTCTAAGGTGATCTCCATATTCTTTTTGAAGGGGATTTTTTTCTCTATTTCGGTTAATAACCAGCCGATACCCGATGCTGATAATAAACTTGGCGTTCCGCCGCCAATAAAAATGGTTTCCAGGACGCGGCCCTGAACATAAACCAAATCATTGCTTAGATCTTCCAATAAAGCGTGCAGATACTCCTTTTCAGGCACCTCTCCACGTAATTTATGTGAATTAAAATCACAGTATGGACATTTTTCAATGCACCAGGGGATATGAATATAAAGGCTTAGCGGAGGAAGTTTTAACATGAAGTACTCGAAATTATTGGGAGAAAAACGCAGATGATAGTCTGCGTTTATTGTTATCTTAAATCTTAATTTAACCTAATTGCTTTTTAAGCAATTCAACTAATTTTCCCAGGGCTTGACCCCGGTGACTCAATTCAGCTTTACGTTGTTTGCTTAATTGTGCTGACGTTGATTGTTCACTTTCAACCCAAAATACGGGATCGTAGCCAAAGCCGTTTTCACCCTGCTGTGATTCTGTGATAATACCCTGCCAAGTCCCTTGACAAATAATCGGTGTGGGGTCTAATTCATGGCGTAAATAAACCAATACACATTGGAAACGCGCTCGGCGCTGCTCTGTGCCGATGCCTTCTAATTTACTTAATAAAAGTTCAATGTTTTCCTGGTCAGTGGCATTTTCGCCAGCGAAACGCGCAGAACGAATGCCCGGTTGGCCATTTAAAAAATCGACTTCTAACCCGGAATCATCGGCAATGGCGGGTAACCCTGTTACTTTAGCCGCATGACGTGCTTTTATAATGGCATTTTCGACAAAGGTTGTGCCAGTTTCTGCAACGTCTGATACTTCAAACTGACTTTGTGGCAGCACTTCGATCGAAAAGCTATTCAGCAGTTCGCTCATTTCTTGTACTTTACCTTTATTGCCGGTGGCGAGTACCCATTTTTTTTTCATGTGTTATTGGTCCTTTATGCTCTTTATTTAACTTATTCAATATAAAACTTATGTTGAAATTTTAATACATTGGTTTTGTTTGAGGTTTTAATAATAATGTTAAAATTAACAATTTCTTCATTAAGAAACGGATAGTCAGCAATATAATAAATACTGTCTCCCTCTTTAATTTCTTGAAATTTTAGCGCTTCACTTTGTCCTAAAAGGTTTTTTCCTGACCCGCTTAGACTGGCTGAAAGTGACTTGTTATTATTCCTTTTATCCAGTACCGATATATTAATCAGGCCATTATATTGACTGCGTTTGATATTGTATTTTTTGGCAATGTCGGGTTGTAAAAAGGTACTGGGCAGGGCAATGTAATGGACTTCCAGATTATCAAAATCTTGGAATTGTGCAGCCATACCCGTTTGGCTAAAGCAAAATAGTGAGGCAATAAATAAGACCTGATAATACTGTTTTATTTTAAGCATAATAACTCCTTTGAATTTTCATTCATTCAGACTGTTAAAAAATTCAGGCATTTTTTTCGGTGCGCAGACTCGGACCCGTTTATGCCGGCTTAATAACCCTTTTTCTATAATAATGGCACCTTTTGCAACTTTGAACTGCTTGCTCAAAAATTTAATCAGGTGCGCATTGGCCTTGCCGTCTACAGGTGGCGCTGTAATGGCGATTTTAAGCTCATCTCCCAGCAGTCCGATAAATTGATCGCGGCTGGATTTTGGTTGTAAAACAAGGCGAAGCAAAAGATCTTCGCCTTCATATTGGAGATTATCAACCGCCATTAAAATAATTTAGCCAATACATCACTGACCAGCATCTCTAAAAACTGCAATCCAATTAAGACGACTAACATAGAGAGATCTAATCCTCCCATTTGCGGCATAAAACGACGAATCGGTGCTAAAAGAGGCTCAGTAAGCTGGATCATCACCGCTTCAATAGGATTATTACCACGGCTTACCCAACTTAAAATTGCGCGTAATATCAACACCCAAAAGAGTATTTTAAAGATTGCCGCTATTAAGATGCTCAAACCGACAATAAGGATCACCACGGGATTGATTGCCGTCCCCGAGATTAAGGATAAAGTCGTTATTTTCAAACAGGCAACAGCAAAAGCAAATAAAATGGTGGCGAGATCCCAACCGCCAAGTCCTGGAATTATTTTGCGTAGTGGTCCGACAACAGGTTGTGTCGCTTTAATGACAAATTGGCTGAAAGGGTTGTAAAAATCGGCTCTCGCAACCTGTAACCAGATACGTAATAATACGATCATGATATAAAGATCAAACAGGGTCTCCGCTAAAAAATTTACTGCATTCATTATACTTTCTCTCTATTTTATGAACTGAAGTTTAGAATAATTTTTCCATTTCTTCACCACGATCAGAAGCTGCCTGCATCGCTTTAGCGACGATTTCAGTTAATTGTAATTCATTAAAAGTATCAAGCGCTTTTGCAGTTGATCCTTCTTTAGAAGTGACGTTTTCACGAAGCTTACCAATAGAGATATCTGGGTTTTGTTTGACCATTTCAATGCTGCCCAGTGCGGCTTGCGACACTAATAAACGTGCTTGTTCCGGATCAAAGCCCATTTCTATTGCTTTTGTCTGCATCGCTTCCATAAACAGGAAGAAGTACGCAGGTGAAGATCCTGACGCGGCGATAACGGAATTAATCATGCTTTCTTCTTTTACCCAGACTGTCTCACCCACAGCTGACATCAAGTCGCCCGCAAAGGTTTTATATTCTTCGCTTACCTGTTCCGATGCAAATAACCCGGTCATTCCTTTTTGTAATAAGCTTGGGGTATTAGGCATAGTGCGAATAATTTGGGCTTTCTCGCCTAATAAAGACTGCAGGCGCTGTACAGAGATACCAGCCGCAATGGAGATAACTAACTTATTGCTAAAATCTGCGCCCTGGTCAACCATCGCCTGACAAACATCTGCCATCATTTGCGGTTTAACGCCTAGCACAATAACTTCGGCCCAATCGACTGCAGTCACATTGTCTTGGCTGGCCTGAATTGAAAATTGGTCTGCTAGTTTTTGTGTATTGTTCGCACTGGGTGCACATGCACAGATCAAATCCGCAGGATAGCCAGATTTAGCTAATCCGCTGATTATACTGCCGGCCATGTTGCCGGCACCAATAAAGGTAATTTTCTTATGTAACATTTTATTTCTCCTGACGCCCTTTGTGACTTTAAACATAAATCAACTGTTCCAGTGCAAGGGCTTTTTTTTAAGTAAGGTATGGGCAAGCATGTCTAGTCCATGGTTTAATATCTTGCGACTTAATCGACCAGATAGTATCCATCCGATAATTCGAACATTTTCCTGCCCAAACCCGGTTCATATTAAATGCTTCCGTTAATTGACCTATCAAGGGTTCAACCAAACGCGTTTTTCAGACAAATTTCCTGCTGTTCTCTAACCTCTTGAACCAAAAATATCAGTTCCGATTCTGACCATAGTACTGCCGCAGGCAATTGCTTTTTCTAAATCCCCACTCATTCCCATCGACAGAGTATCAACTTGCGGGTATAACTGTTGTAGGTGCAGGTAAATGTTATGGAGTTCATTGAACTGTTTTTCAAGTCGCAGCTGATCGTCGGTTTTTTCCGGAATCGCCATAATACCACGCAGTGTTAAACGTGGTAGATTATTAACTTGTGAAGCCAGTTCGATAACTTGTAATAAAGTAGTACCCGATTTACTTTGTTCTCCGCTAATATTAACCTGTAAACAAACATTTAGTTTGGGTAAATGGTCAGGGCGTTGATCATTTAAGCGCTGTGCTATTTTTAGTCGCTCGACACTCTGTACCCAATCGAAGTTTTCAGCCACAGGGCGTGTTTTATTAGATTGCAGCGGGCCAATAAAATACCAGAAAACGGCTTGCTCAAAATCAGTATCAAGTTTGATCTGCTGAATTTTTTCGATGCTTTCTTGTACATAGTTTTCACCAAAATGACGTAAGCCTGCCAGGTAAGCTTCTTTTATCAGTGCTACCGGTTTGGTTTTACTGACCGCGAGTAATTGAATTTGATCAGCATTCCGGCCCGCTCGTTGAGCCGCCTGAATGATTGTTTGTTCTACATTTTTAATTTTTTTAGATATATTAGTCATAAATAAGGTTTTAATCACATGGATATAACAGAATTATTGGCTTTCAGTGTAAAGCATAATGCGTCAGATCTACACCTTTCTTCAGGAGTTCCTCCAATGATTAGGGTCGATGGGGAGGTGCGTAAATTAAATGTCCCTGCTTTAGATCCTAAAGAGGCACAGACTCTTATTTACGACATTATGAATGATAAACAGCGTAAAGATTTTGAAGAGGATTTAGAAACCGACTTTTCCTTTGAAATTCCAGGCTTAGCGCGTTTCCGTGTTAATGCTTTTAACCAGAACCGTGGTGTATCGGCTGTCTTTCGTACTATCCCAAGCAAAGTGTTAACATTAGATGAACTGGGCGCACCTGAAATATTTAAAACAATATCAGAATACCCTCGCGGTTTAGTCTTAGTAACGGGGCCAACGGGCTCGGGTAAGTCAACCACCTTAGCAGCAATGATTGACTATATTAATGAAAGTCGTCATGAGCACATTTTAACCATCGAAGATCCTGTCGAATTTGTCCATGAAACAAAAAAATCGCTGATCAACCAGCGTGAAGTTTATAGACACACCTTAAGTTTTCAGCGCGCACTAAAAAGTGCATTGCGGGAAGATCCCGATATTATTTTAGTCGGAGAACTGCGTGATTTAGAAACCATTCGTTTAGCAATCACAGCAGCGGAAACGGGTCACTTGGTCTTTGCTACCCTGCATACCACTTCTGCGGCTAAAACGATTAACCGTATTATTGATGTCTTTCCTGCGGGAGAGAAAAGCATGGTGCGCTCAATGTTATCTGAATCATTACGTGCCGTTATTTCGCAAGCTTTACTTAAAAAACCGGGTGGCGGGCGAGTTGCTGCGCATGAAATTATGTTGGGCATTCCCGCAATTCGGAATTTGATTCGTGAAGATAAAGTTGCGCAAATGTACTCAGTAATTCAAACCGGAATGGTACATGGCATGCAAACACTAGATCAAAGTTTACGTGATTTAGTTGGCCAGGGTCTTATTGCACACGCTGATGCTACGAAAAAAGCGGTCGATCCAAAAACATTCTAAGGGCAATTTATTATGTTAGAAAAGTTATTAATTAAGGTCGATGAATCAAAAGCATCTGATTTATATATTTCAGTTGGTTTGCCGGCAACAATGAAATTAAATGGAACATTAAAGGCTATTAATGAACATATACTGACCAGCGAAGAAGTTTATGATCTCTTAAAAGAGGTCATGGATGAAAAACATTTTAATGAATTTATGACTATTAAAGAATCCAATTTTGCGCACCATCCCAACGATGGTAAGCGTTTTAGGATCAGTGCTTTTATGCAAAAAGGGCAACCTGCTATGGTGCTCCGCCGTATAGAAACTAAAATACCTGAATTTGCTGAGATAAATTTACCGGAACGATTAAAAGATGTCTGTCTGGCAAAAGAGGGCTTAATTTTATTTGTAGGTGCAACGGGTGTCGGTAAATCAACGACACAAGCAGCAATGATTGGTTTTCGAAATCAAAATTCATGCGATCATATCCTGACCATTGAAGATCCGATTGAGTTTATTCACGAACATGGAAAATCTGTGATCACCCAACGCGAAATTGGTGTTGATACTGGTTCATTTGATGAGGCGCTGAAAAATTCATTACGCCAAGCGGCTGATGTTATTGTCGTCGGTGAAATACGAACACGACAAACCATGGAATTCGTTCTGTCATTTGCTGAGACCGGGCATTTATGTATGGCGACTATGCATGCTAAAAATGCGAATCAGGCTTTAGATCGTATTCTACATTTAGTGCCGCAGGAAAATCATCGCCAGTTTCTATTTGATCTGTCGGTCAATTTACGTGCAATAGTTGCCCAGCAGTTAATTCCAACAACAGATGGACAAGGGCGGCGAGCTGCATTTGAAATTTTATATAATACACCGACCATGGCTGAAGCTATTCGTACTGGCGAGCTGCATACCCTTAAACAGATTATGAAATCATCAGGACAACATGGTATGCAAACCTTTGACCAAGCGCTGTTTGATTTATATGAAAGCGGCATTATCGGTTATACCGAAGCATTGGCCTATTCTGATTCAGCAAATGATGTACGCTTAATGATTAAGCTTAAATCAACTGAAAGCCGAAAAAGTTTAGACAGTGGCAAGCTTTCTGATGTTACAGTCGACTTTTAATCTCTACCCCTTGTGATTATTTTAATAAAAAAGCGGCATGAGTCGCTTTTTAATAACCCGTTATTAATAGGAAGTCGAATGTTAGTTGTACTCTCTCCGGCTAAAACGTTAGACGTTGAAACACCCGCACCCGTGACCGCATTTTCGCAGGCTGATTTACTTGATGACAGTCAGTTATTGATAAATCGTTGTAATCAATTATCCATGCAGGATATTGCATCCTTGATGAAAGTGAGTGATAAAATCGCTGGATTAAATGTTGCTCGTTTTAGTCAGTGGCATAGGCCGTTTGTTTTAAATAATGCCAAACAAGCGTTATTTGCATTTCAAGGGGATGTCTATACCGGGTTGCAGGCAGAATCATTAAGTCTTGAAGCGATAAATTATGCTCAAATGCATTTACGTATTTTATCGGGATTATACGGTTTATTAAGACCACTGGATTTAATGCAGGCCTATCGTTTAGAAATGGGGACTAAATTAGAGAATGTGCGTGGAGCGAATTTATACCAGTTTTGGGGCAGTTTAATTACTCAAAGATTAAATAAAGCATTAGCAGCGCAAGGTGATAATTTATTGATTAACCTCGCTTCAAATGAGTATTTTAAAGCCGTGAAGATAAAAGAGTTAAACGGGCTGATTATTACACCGGTATTTAAAGATCAAAAAAATGGCCAATATAAGGTGATTAGCTTCTATGCCAAAAAGGCGCGAGGTTTAATGACACGTTATATTATTGAACAACAGGTGACTGCATTGGATAAGTTAAAAGAGTTTGATAGTGCAGGCTATTATTTTGTTGAATCTGCATCGAGTGCCACAGAATTGGTTTTTTATCGGGATGAAATGTAAATATCGGCTGTTAGCTGTCAGCTGTCAGCCGATAACTGACAGCTGAGATAGCTATTCTTCAGTTTTATTTTCTGTTTTACCTTTTCCAGCCCAGCTTGGTTTACCTTTCGCTTTTATATTACGATGGCGCTGTTTACCCATATCTTCTTTTTTCTTAAGACGTTTAGCTTTTTGTTCTTTTTTCAACTCTTCTTCGCGATTTTTACTTTTTTTATTGACGTTATTTTTTGTTTTACGCTGGCTAGGTTGCGCTTCTTTATGCGTCGGGCGCAGGGTTTTGACCACGCGGCGTTTTATAATTTGGTCTGTGTAACGCTCAACTTTTGCAAGCATATCAACATCATGTGCTTCAATTAATGAAATCGCGATACCTTTTTTACCGCCACGCGCAGTACGGCCAATGCGATGCACGTAAATATCGGCACTGCGCGGCATATCATAGTTAATAACATGGGTGATATCAGGCACATCAATACCACGGGCTGCTACATCGGTTGCAATCAAAATATTAATGTTACCCGCTCTAAATTGGTTTAAAGCCAGGTTGCGTTTTTCCTGATCCATTTCGCCACGCAGATAGGTACAAGGGATTTGTAACTCTGCAAGTTGTGCGACCAGTTCAGTTAAACGATCGCGTGTTTTTACAAACACTATTACTTTTTGTTGCTGTTCTTCTTCTTTTACTGGCTGTTCTAAAATAGCTGCTAGTAACTGCAGTTTATGCTCGGGGCTGTCCGCAAGATGAACCCATTGTAAAATCTTGCCACTTTCACGACGCGAAACTTCAGCCGTTAATTGCGCAGGATTTCTTAATACATCACGACAAAATTCACGCAGACCTCTACCTTCGAGTGTTGCTGAGAAAAGGGCGGTATGTTTACGCCAGCGAGTTTCACCTACAATCCTGTCCATCGCTTTGATAAAGCCCATATCTAACATGCGGTCCGCTTCATCTAGAATTAGGGTTTCGACTTCCCGACAATCAAAGGCTTCGGAATCGATGTATTCCATTAAACGACCCGGCGTTGCGATCACTATATCAACACTGTCAGTAATCACTTCTTCCTGTTCCTGGTAAGAAACTCCACCGATGATATTACCCACAACCAGCTGTGTCCCTTCAACAAGCGCAGAAGCAACACCGCTAATTTGCACCGCGAGTTCGCGTGTGGGTGTTAATATTAAAATTCGCGCAGAGCCGCCTTTTCGACGAGGAAAATCAATCAAACGCTGGACTGCAGGCAGCAAAAACGCCAATGTTTTGCCGGTGCCAGTGGGGGCACTTGCCATAATGTCACGTTCATCCATCGCGAGCGGGATAGCTAAGGTTTGAATGCTTGTTGGGCGAGTATGCCCCATTTTAGCAATGGCGTTTAATAAATGTTGGTCGAGCTCAAGCGCTTCAAAAGACATGCGTGTTTCCAGTTCCGATAGGTAATAATGGGCATTATAAAGCAAAGATTATAATAGTGTTCAAAATTGATAAAAAAAGAAAAAAAGTTAAACAACGGATCGGATGCTCAGCACAAGAACGAAACAGGTCATTGCAGATATTTGATTATTTCACTGCCACTTTGCGGGAGTGCAACACATTTTGAGCAGGACTTTATGGAGTAAGAATAAGTAAAAAGCCAATTTTATTCAAAAGTTGGCTTTTTACTTGTCTGGAGGCGTTTGTGATCAGAAATGTAGCTTTTTCAGCGCACTGTAATATAAATGTTCATAATGTTTAGCGGCATCAGACCAGTAGAAGTGGGATTGCATCGCTTTTGTTTTCAAGCGTAACATCTCTTCCGGATGCTCAATATAGAGTAATAATGCCCGCCGCAGTATATGAAGCAGTTGATTTGGATTCGGATCAAAGAACACAAAACCATTGGCACTGTCCGGATCCTGATCATAATCCAATACCGTATCTTTTAATCCACCTACAGCCCGGACAATGGGCAGTGTACCGTAAGCTAAACTATACAATTGGTTTAAACCGCATGGTTCAAAGATTGATGGCATTAAAAAAAAGTCTGCGCCCGCTTCAACCATATGTGCCAGTTTATCACTGTAAATATTTATAAATTTAAACTTATTTGGAAAGTGCGCCGCAATGGCGTTGAGTTGTCCGGTGATCGAAGGCTCGCCAGATCCAACGATAACAACTTGCACATTATGCTTAAGAAAACGCTCTAACATTGGCAGAATCAGACCAAAGCCTTTCTGATCTGTTATGCGACAGACCATGCCAAAAAAAGGATTATCGCTGCTTGGCAGGCCAACCTCTTTTTGCAGGGTATTTTTACAAATTTCTTTACCGCTGATATCCGTCGCGCTGAAATTTACCGGAATATAGGGATCCGTTTCAGGGTTCCAGTCGTTGTAATCACAGCCATTTAAAATGCCTTCAAAGTCATGAATACGCCTGATAAAAAGCTCTGACATACCATGGGAACCCAGTGGTGTAAGTAGCTCGCTTGCATAGTTGGGACTGACGGTGTTGATTTTATCACTGTAAGTTAATCCCACTTTAAGGTAGTTGATATAGCTGTAATTATCCAGAACACGATCATCCATGCACGAACCCACTTCGGGAATAATATTTAATTGAGATTTGTCAAAAATCCCCTGATAACAGGCATTATGGGTGGTGAATACGGTTTTGGTGTCGGCAAAACGGCTGTTATCTGCATAGCGGGTTTTCAGAAGGTAGGGAACCAATCCGGTGTGCCAATCATTACAGTGGATAATATCTGGGGTGAAATCCATCGCATCACAGGCTTTTATGGCTGCCCAAGAGAAAAATGCAAAACGTTCACCATTATCTTGATAAGCACGATTATCTTCCCCGTATAATCCGTCACGATCAAAATAATGCGCATTATCAATGGTTAAAACAGGAATTCCATCTAAATCCAGCTGATGCACTTGAAAATGAATATCGGGCCGAGAATAGTCTGTTTTGAGTACTAAATTTAAAAGCTGCTGAGCATCTTCACTATGATTAATAGCACGATAAAATGGCGTGATAATTTTAACTTCGTGGCCCAGGTTACGTAATTCTATGGGTAATGACTTGGCAACATCGGCTAATCCACCCGTTTTTGAGAATCCTTCAACTTCTGATGAAATAAAAAGAATTTTTAATTTTTTGTCCAATGGAGAACTCCTTCGGCAATTTTGCCATTACCAGTTAGATTAACAATAGCCCACTATTGCTCAATTAAACGCGTTTTTTTATTTTTATCTGGAGGCTTATGGCTTATAAATCAGACGAAATAGAAGCAAGAAGCCACATTATATGTGGCTTCCAGGTCTTATACTTATTTAGTTTTCGCCATGATGCCGGAGCAGTTAAAAGCCAATTCTTGCGCCCTTAGGAATAACAACAATCCCTTCCTCAGATACGGTAAAGCGTCTTTTGTCTTCTTCTAAATTAACACCTATCTGTACATTATCTGCAATATGTACATCTTTATCGATGATTGTTTTAAGGAGTATACAGTTTCGACCTATTGTTGATTCACCAAGCAGTACTGATTCGTGAATTTCCGTGTCATTGCCGACAATACATTTAAATCCTAAAACCGATTTTTTAATTAATGCACCGGTAATCAAACAGCCATCTGAAATAAGACATTTTCGGATATGACAAAACGACGTTTCACCATTTCTAAAATTAGCTGGCGGCAGTGCCGGGTAATAAGTGTGCATCGGCCATTTTCGGTTATAAAGCGAAATAGGGGGTGTTGATTGAATTAAATCCATGTTCGCTTCCCAATAGGACTCAATGGTACCTACATCACGCCAGTAGGTATTATGATCTTCACCAGGAATAGTATTTGTAGTAAAATCATAAACAAATACTTTACCCTGAGGGTATAGATAGGGAATGATATCTTTACCAAAATCATGGCTTGAATCTCCAACAGCGGCATCGCGGATTAGCTCTGCTTGTAATGCTTTAGAATCAAAAACATAGTTACCCATGGAAGCTAATACATGATCCGGATCGCCGGGGATGGTTTTAGCATCTTCAACGGCAGGTTTTTCGTCAAAACCTATCATGCGGCCTTCAGCATCAACTTCAATAATACCAAAGTGGTAAGCTTGCTCTTTAGGCAGTCTGATTGCTGATACCGTTAGCACCGCCTCTTTTTCCTGGTGGTATGCTATTTTTTGACGGATATCCATTTTATAGATATGGTCACTACCAAAAATACAGACCAGTTCAGCTTCATCGGATTCAATAAATTGCAGATTTTGATAAATAGCATCGGCTGTACCTGAATACCAATGTTTACCTTTGCGCATTTGCGCTGGAATCGCATCGATAAAGGTATCAGTAATATTATTTAGCTCCCATGCTTTTCTCAGATGTTGGTTGAGTGATTGAGATTTAAATTGTGTTAACACGTAAATACGTAATAAGTCTGAATTTACAAAATTGTTGAGTGCAAAATCCACTAACCGATAACTACCACCAAAGGGTACAGAAGGTTTAGTGCGAGATTGGGTTAATGGATAAAGGCGAGAACCTTCACCCCCCGCTAAAATCATTGATAGAACTTTTGCCATCTTAGAAACCTATTTATTTAGAATAAAAATTGATCAGGGTAATGATTTCATTACCCACTAAAAAGTGTCATTAAAAACCGATTCTACTGCCCTTGGCGATAGCGATGACACCTTCGTCGGACACAGTGAAGTTTTTACGATCTTCTTCCAAATTTTCTCCGATAATAGTATTCGGAGCAATTTCTATATCTTTATCAAGAATGACTTTGGTTAAGCGCGAGCCTGCCCCTATTTTTGCATTACCCAGAAAAATTGAATCTTTAATAATTACATTTTGGCAGACATGACTACGGAATCCTAAAATAGAGTTTTCAATTTTAGCGCCGTTAATATATGAACCTGCACCAATCAATGATTGAGCAACAGCCGTTTCGCAACCTTCTGGATCGCGGAAGGTTGCGGGTGGCAATGGTGGATGATAAGTATGTAACGGCCAATTTTTATTATAAAGAGAGAAGGGGGCTTCAGGTTTGAGCATGTCCATATGTGCCTCCCAGTATGAATCGAGTGTACCTACATCACGCCAATAAGCGGTGGCGGGTTCGCCGGGAATAAAGTTGTCACTTAATCGATACACAAAAACATTCCCAGCCGGGTAAAGTTTTGGAATGATATCGTTACCGAAGTCATGTTGTGATGTGCTATTAGCAGCATCTTCATATAATTCTTTTAGTAATACTTTTGACTCGAAAATGTAGTTACCCATTGAGGCTAATACATGGTCAGGATCACCAGGGATTGTTTTAGCATCTTCAACGGCAGGTTTTTCAGCAAAACCTATCATACGGCCTTCGTCATCTACTTCTATAATACCAAAATGATATGCCTGTTCTTTAACAATTCGAATGGCAGAAACGGTGAGTGCGCCGCCTTTTCGTTCATGGTGTTCAACCATTTGTTGGACATCCATTTTATAGATGTGATCACTACCAAAAATACAAACATGCTCCGCAGCACTTTTTTCTATAAAACGTGCATTTTGATAAATCGCATCTGCGGTGCCTGAATACCAGTTTTTATTAACACGTTGCTGTGCTGGAATGGCTTCAATAAAACGGTTTGCTTTACCTATGCCTGACAAACGCCAGGCTTTTCGTAAATGAATATTTAATGATTGAGACTTAAATTGCGTTAAGACATAAATTTTCATTAAATCTGCATTAACAAAATTGTTCAGTGCGAAATCGACTAAACGATAATTCCCCCCAAAGGGTACTGCGGGTTTTGTTCTAGTTTGAGTTAAAGGGAAAAGGCGAGAGCCTTCCCCTCCTGCAAGAATCATAGCAAGAATTCCAGCCATAAATGTCTCCAGATAAAAGTAAGATGAATGTTATGCGTAGTACATAACGAGGCAATTTCCCAAGGTTAATGCAATACTTCCATCATATACGAAGACTATGTCAGTTTTTTATTATTTATCAAGTTTTTGTGATGCAACTCAACACTTTAAATTTATTGCTTTCTTGATCTATTTTTACGTTTGAAAAAGCCTTAAAAAGTAACCCTTCGTAGTTCAAAAATCTATTCGCTACAATAGACAGTTTCCCTTTTGATTTCAGGTGGTTAGTTGATTGGTTTATAAAGGTTTCTGCAGCGGTATAGTCGGTGTTTTTTCCGGAATGAAAAGGCGGGTTAGAAAGCAGTATATTATATTTTTCTTTGATGTCTGAAAATACGTTTGATGGGAAGACGTTGCCTTCTAGTTGATTGCTTTGCAGTGATAACTTTGCACTCGCTAAAGCAAAGGCGTTAATATCCACAAGATCAACGCTAAGTTGCGGGTGTTTTTTTAAAACATAACATGCAATAACACCCGCGCCACATCCAAAATCAAGCACTCTGCCAGACATTTTATCGGGTAAGTTTTGTAATAATAACTCACTGCCTTTATCTAATTCTCCATAGCTAAAAACACCCGGTAAAGAACAGATCTGTAACTCAGTATTATTGATGTTTAATGGGTAAGTTTTTATCCATTGTGATTGTGTGAAGGCGTTGACCGGTTGATTTAATTCAGCATGGAGAATACTGCAGTGGCGAGCTGAATCAATCATATTTATTCTGTTTGAATAGGACGCTAATAATGAGTCGGCACTCTTGATGCCACATTTTTTTTCACCCACTAAAATAATACTCGCTCCTGGTTGCAAATGGGGGGTGAGATTCGCTAATAAGTACAAAGTTTCCTGCTTTGCTTTAGGTAAAAAAATCAGTAACAGGTCAAATTTTGTTTCACCCTGATAGTTATCGGTAAAGTGCACCTCAGATGTCGTTAATTTATCTTTTAACACACTATAATAACGATAATCACTGAAACAAAAGGTAGATGAATTGGCTAATGCCTGTAACTGCAACGGATACTCATCATCAATGTTACCTGCAACGAGAATATTCTTGTTTGTAAAAAGGGATTCATTGCGTTGCAATACTCGGCTGGGATTTGAAAATGTGTGATTCGCAAGTGACATTGGGTTTTCCTGTTGTTAACTCTACTCAAAATCGGAGTAAGTTCATATTAATGGGTAAGTTGATATTAATGGATGCGCGCATTATATTGTTATTTTTATATTTCTCACCCGCAGAATGTCATTTTTAATGGTTAAGAGATAAATTTAGAATTATAACCGCTAAAATTATCCCAACAGGCCTGCTCTACAAACACCTGTAGCGGCTCTTTATATATCCAAATTAAATTAAAATCTAGCGGGTTACACTTAAGTCAGATCTGTTCTCTCTTTCCTGTTCTCTTTTAATCCGTCTAACCCCTGCAGACCGCCAGTGTGCAGGGCAACGATATGTTCGCCTCGGTTAAAATAGCCTTGTTCGATAAGTTTAAATAAGCCATAAAACATTTTGCCTGTGTAAATAGGTTCAACGGGAATGCCCGTTTGCAGGCTAAACTGCTCACAAAAATGGTTTAATTCAAGCGGTACTTTGGCATAACCCCCATGGTGAAATTCTGTTTGTAAGCGCCAGTTATTCTTATTGTTGATCTTGGCCTGTTGCAATAGTAAGGCTATTTCTTGATTAAGATAGTGTGCATTTTTTAACACGGCAATACCTGTTACTTTCGGTTGTCGTTGCGATTGTGCTATGCCTGCAACCAGTCCTGCTAACGTACTGCCACTGCCGGTGGCCGTTATAATATGATCAACAGTAACACTTGCTTGTTGTTGAATTTCCTGTAGCGCTTCTATTACCCCGCGTAGGGCAAATCGGTTGCTGCCCCCTTCGGGCACAATAAAAGCGTTCGGATAGGCGCTCTGTAAAGATTGCAGGTAGGCAGGCTCTGCTCTTTGTTTATATTCCTGGCGAGTCACAAATTGTAACTCCATTCCCCATGCTAAGGCTTGTTTTAGTGTGGGGTTATTTGCATACCAACTCTCTCCACGGATAATGGCAGTGGTTTTAAAACCAAAATAAAATCCTGCAGCAGCAAGTGCATGAATATGGTTTGAATAAGCACCGCCAAAACTAATAATATGATCAACTTGTTGTCTGCGCGCCTCCAATAAGTTGTACTTTAATTTCCGCCATTTATTCCCAGATATTGCCGGATGTAAAAGATCATCTCTTTTAACCGACAGGGTTAACTGCCAAAAATCTAATAAAGGATGTTCAATTTTCTGCAATGGGGAGGGGGCAATAATGCTTTGCATTTTTTTTTCAAGTTGTTGTAAGCCATTGCTTGCTTGATCTTGAGATTGATTCTGTGGTGGGTGCAATATTTTCTTGCCTCAATAAATGGCGGTATATTGTTGTCTTACGCGGAAGGTGATAAAAAGGCGCCGTATATAACAGGAAAAGCGCATTCAATGCGCTTTTCCTAGTGGCGTGGGTAATTTTATTTCACTTCCTGGCCAGATGCTTGTAAATCCGCATGGTATGAGGAGCGAACTAAGGGGCCGCAAGCCGCTTGATCAAATCCGAGGGCTTTGGCTTTTACGCCTAATTCATCAAACTCTGAGGGCGGAACAAAACGCTGTACCGCTAAATGGTCCAGGCTAGGTTGTAAGTATTGCCCTAGGGTTAACATATTAACATCATGCGCTCTAAGGTCAGTAAGTACTTGCTCTATATCTTCATTTGTTTCACCGAGTCCCACCATTAAACCTGATTTTGTTGGAATATGCGGATGTTTCTCTTTGAATTTTTGAAGCAGTTTTAAAGACCATTTATAATCAGCGCCAGGTCGAACCTGCTTATATAAATGCGGTGCTGTTTCAAGGTTATGATTAAATACATCAGGCAGATCCTGCTCAAAACAGGCCAAGGCTTTATCCATACGGCCTTTAAAATCAGGCACTAAAATTTCGATTTTAATCTCTGGGTTTAATAAGCGAATTTCACGGATACAATCGGCAAAATGTTGCGCTCCTCCATCACGAAGATCATCGCGATCCACCGAGGTGATAACAACATATTTTAGTTTCATATCCTTAATGGTTTCAGCCAGTTTTTTAGGTTCGTTGGCATCGACAGCCAGCGGTTTACCATGACCGACATCACAAAATGGGCAACGGCGCGTACAAATATCACCCAAAATCATAAAAGTTGCGGTGCCGTGATTGAAACACTCATTGAGGTTTGGGCATGAGGCCTCTTCACAAACTGAATGAAGGTTGTTTTTACGTAATGCTGCTTTTATTTCATTGACGCGTGTATTGTCAGAAGAAAGTTTTATTTTCATCCAGGATGGTTTTTTTAATAGCGTCGATTTGTTCGAAGGGACAACTTTAATCGGAATATGAGACATTTTATCAGCGTCGCGTAGTTTTTTGCCTGCAGTTAATTGACTTGGTTTATTACTCATGGTGAAAACTCTCAATATGTGAATAGTCTAATTGTTGATTCATTTTTTCAATCAATAACGGTGCGAGTTCGTCAACTGAAAGCGTTAACCCCTCAGCCTTACATTGGGTCATCTCCAGTCCCGCGTAACCACAGGGATTAATTTGCAAAAAAGGGGATAAATCCATATCAACATTTAATGCCAATCCGTGGAAAGAACAGCCTTTGCGAATCTTCAGTCCCAGTGATGCTATTTTTTTACCATTAACATAGACACCTGGCGCATCGGGTTTAGCCACTGCGATAACATTATAATCTGCTAATAAATTAATAATGCTGTCTTCCATAACCGTGACTAATGCGCGTACATTAAGCGCTTTGCGGCGAAGGTTAATCAGTAAGTATACCACCAACTGTCCGGGTGCATGAAAAGTGATTTGTCCACCACGATCGCTTTGCACGATCGGGATTTCACTGTGCTTTAACAGGTGTTCAGCTTTGCCCGCAAGCCCTTGGGTAAACACCGCAGGGTGCTCGACTAACCATATTTCATCGATGGTATTTTCATCACGTTGATTAGTGAAGTCGCTCATTGCCTGCCACGAGGTTAGGTAATCTTGTCTACCTAAGTAACGTAATTTAAGCTGTGTATCCAATGTTTTCATTCAGTAACCATTAGTGTTAAAGAATATGGCGAACAAGTTCAAGTTCGCTCACCTTAGTGTAAATCGTTTCAATGTGGTCTTTGCTGGTGACAGTCACAGGAATGCTCAAAGCACAATAATTGCCCTTTGAACTGGGTTTTATGGTCGGCGCATAATCCCCGGGAGCGTGCTTTTGGATCACCTCAAGCACTTTCTCCATAAATTCTGGTTTAGCAAGCCCCATTATTTTAAAGGTAAATAAACAGGGGAACTCTAATAGGGTATCAAAGTTGGTATTTAACGCCATTTTAAACTCCAGGGGCAATGTTAATCGAATTTTTTATGTTCTATGGCGAACTCGCTCAGGAGAAAGCTCACTTATTATTATAATGTGGGGCTAAAATCAGCTAAACCAACCAATAAATAATAACTTAATATAATCTATCAAGCGACTAAATAAACCACCTTCTTCCACGGTTTCTAAGGCGATCAGATCGTAGGTCGCAATCGGTTCGTCATCCACTGTCTGTTGACCCGTCACTGAATAGTTTACCTTGCCGACCACATCACCTTTTTGGATGGGGGCGCGCAATTCATTTTCAATAATAAAATTAGCGGTTAAATTTTTGGCCTCACCTCTTGGCAGCGTAATAGGCGTATCATCTTTTACGCCTAATCGAATCATTGGCTGGCTACCCATCCAAATTCTTTCATTCGCTAATTGGTCGCCAGCATTGTAAGGAGTCAGCGTTTCAAAAAAGCGGAATCCCCAATTGAGTAATTTTTTACTTTCGGTTAGACGTGCAGAAGTTGAACGGGTGCCCATTACTACACTGATTAGACGCATGCCATCTTTGGTTGCCGAAGAAATCAAGCTGTAACCTGCCTCGTTGGTATGGCCTGTTTTGATACCATCTACGTCTAAACTTTTGTCCCATAATAAAGCGTTACGATTTGGTTGATCAATACCATTAAATTTAAATGATTTTTCACTGTATATAAGGTATTCATCGGGCACATCATTAATTAATGCTTGCGCCAAGATAGCCATATCATGCGGTGTTGTGTAGTGACCCTCAGCTGTTAAACCGTGGCTATTTTTAAATTGCGTATTATTCATTCCTAACTGGGCTGCCCAAGAATTCATTAAATCTGCAAAGGCACCTTCACTACCGGCGATATATTCAGCCATCGCCACACAGGCATCATTACCTGATTGTATGATAATGCCACGATTTAAGTCGGCGACGCTCACTTCCTTACCCACTTCAATAAACATCTTAGAAGACTCAGGGAAATTTTTTGACCACGCCTTTTCGGAAATAGTCACTTTATCGTCGGGTGATAAGTTGCCGGATTTAATTTCCTGGCCAATGATATAACTGGTCATCATTTTTGTAAGGCTGGCTGGATTAAGTCTTACATCACTATTATTTTCAGAAAGTACTTTTCCTGAATTAAAATCAATAAGCAGATATCCCTTTGCGCCAATTTCCGGTGCACTTGGCGTTATTGTTGGGTTTGCAAATAGGTTAAAGCTGAAAATGAGCGCGGTAACCAGAAGGCTTATTTTTTTCATGAAAGATACCTGTGAATGATTAGAATAAAAATATTTTCTTATCATAGCAGATCAACCTTTATTTGCTAAGGGGTGAAGAGTGATTTCTACAGATCAAGGATGCTTTAAAATCAGGCTGTCACATTCACCTATTCATTTTATTAATATGAAGGTCTATAAAGCGATTGCGGTTATTTAAGTCGCTTATTTATTTTTGTGCCCAAAGACGTAATAGTTGCACTTTTTTGGTGCATGGTTGAGATTGGAAAGATTAACGCTAATGATTAACCTATTGTATATTAAAGGTTTTTATTTTTGGCATGTTATTTGCTTATATTTAAACAAAGGTAAAAATAATCAACTCGTTATTTTTACCACCAATTGAAATTTCAAAATAAGAAGGGAATGCTGATGAAAATGTTAACCGCAATAATTAAACCGTTTAAATTAGATGAAGTAAGAGAAGCGATTATGAATGCTGGCATTGCTGGCGTAACCGTTTCAGAAGTTAAAGGTTTTGGCCGTCAAAAAGGCCACACTGAACTTTATCGTGGTGCTGAATATCAGGTGGACTTTTTACCCAAAGTGAAACTTGAAATTGCCATAAAAACAGAAGATGTAGAACGTCTAGTTGAAGCTATTTGTGCTGCTGCTAATACCGGGAAAGTAGGTGATGGGAAAATATTTATTCATCCCCTTGAGCAAGTTGTGCGTATTCGTACCGGTGAGCTTGATGAAGAAGCCCTTTAATCTATTAAGTAATTTTTAAAAAGAGGAATTATTATGGAAAACACAGTAACAGAACTCAGGTTTGCGCTCGATACCTTCTATTTTTTAATATCAGGTGTCTTAGTCATGTGGATGGCGGCAGGTTTTGCAATGTTAGAGGCCGGGCTTGTTCGATCTAAAAACACCACTGAAATTTTAACTAAAAACATCGTGTTATATGCCATCGCTTGTACCATGTTCCTGCTGGTTGGTTATAACATTATGTATGTTGATAATAGCGCAGGGGGCTGGTTACCTTCATTTGGCAGTTTGATAGGTATCCAAGCGGAAGGTGCTGACCATTCACTTGAATCAGATTTCTTCTTCCAAGTTGTTTTTGTGGCAACAGCAATGTCAATCGTATCTGGCGCAGTGGCTGAACGTATGAAATTGTGGGCATTCTTAATATTCTCGGTCTTTTTAACAGGTTTCATTTACCCAATGGAAGGATACTGGACTTGGGGCGGTGGTTTCCTTGCTGAAGCCGGTTTTAGTGATTTTGCAGGTTCTGGTATTGTTCATATGGCAGGTGCTGCTGCGGCATTAGCAGCTGTTATATTACTGGGTGCACGTAAAGGTAAATTTGGTAAAAATGGTTCAGTTCACCCTATCCCGGGTTCAAACATGCCACTTGCAACATTAGGTACACTTATTTTATGGATGGGCTGGTTTGGTTTTAACGGTGGCTCACAATTAGCACTGTCGAATGCAGAAAATGCCAGTGCGGTTGGTTTGATTTTTGTTAATACCAATGCGGCGGCAGCAACAGGTGCCATTGCTGCTCTAATAGTCAGTAAACTTAAATGGGGTAAAGCTGATTTAACCATGATTTTAAATGGTGCATTAGCAGGCTTAGTTGCCATTACTGCGGATCCTTTATCGCCTACTCCACTATTCTCAGCAGGTATCGGTGCGGTTGCAGGTATCATCGTTGTTTACAGTATCCTGACTTTTGATAAATTAAAGTTAGATGATCCGGTAGGTGCCTTATCTGTGCATGGTGTCTGTGGTCTGTTTGGTCTATTAGTGGTGCCACTAAATAATGAGGGTGCTTCTTTTGCGACCCAATTATACGGTGCTGCGGTTATCTTCGGTTTTGTCTTTGTTGCGTCATGGATTGTCTGGAGCGTTATTAAAGTCACTATGGGCGTTCGTGTTACCGCTGAAGAAGAAGAAACAGGTATGGATTTACACGATTGTGGTGTAGAGGCTTATCCGGAGTTCACTGCTCGATAACAGCTAAAAAAGTCATTTAATTAGCCCTGCCTTATTACTAAGTCAGGGCTTTTTTAGTTTTGACTAAAGTTAAAAATAGGCACGAATAAAGATATCTAGCACCAACGTACATATTAATCTGTTATGTTTATTACTTCATATAATCTTCTGTGTTAGCATTCAAATACCCCTTAATGATTGTCTTTGTACAAATATTATCCTTAAATTTATTAGGTTAAGTTCATGCTGCACTGCAAAATGCTGACGGTTGTCCGTGAGGATCGTATTTTATTCAAAGATCTAAGCTTTACCATCAAACCGGGTGAGATAGTGCAGATTGAAGGACCTAATGGCGTAGGTAAAACAAGCCTGTTTCGGTTGCTAATAGGTTTGTCCACGCCGTATTCAGGTGATATTTTTTGGCAAGGCTCCTCAATAGATAAAGATCGTGAATTTTTTTACCAGCAGCTTTTATATCTGGGTCATAAATCAGGTATAAAACCTGAGTTAACCCCTTTAGAAAATTTACAGTTTTTTCAGACGTTACATGCTGCAGAGCAAGATATTGATTTGTGGTTTGTTTTAGCACAGGTTGGGTTGGCAGGTTATGAAGATGTGACAACGGCTCAGCTTTCTGCCGGACAACAACGCCGGGTGGCTTTAGCCCGATTATGGATTAATAAATGCCCGTTATGGGTATTAGATGAACCTTTTACCGCCATTGATAAGTCAGGTATCGCCGTGTTGGAGTCTTTATTTATAAAGCATGCAGAAAAAGGGGGGATTGTTCTCCTCACTACACATCAGGATCTGAGGCTCGATGCTTCATTGTTACGGAAAATTCAATTAGGTGGGGTTGCTGCCGGTGAAGAATATGTTTAGCGCATTTTTTCAAGTCGTTGCTAAAGAGTTAAAAGGGGCTTTTCGTCACGGCAGTGATATTTTAAATCCGGTTTGGTTTTTTATTATTGTTGTCACGCTCTTCCCCTTAGGTATTGGTACAGATCCCGCTTTACTGCAGCGCATTGCACCCGGTATTATTTGGGTGGCTGCATTATTGGCGGCTTTATTATCCTTTGAGCGCTTATTTAAAGATGATTTTATTGACGGTTCATTAGAGCAGTTGATGTTGTCCCCTTTTCCGCTTGCGTGGCTGGTCAGCGCGAAGGTTTTTTCTCACTGGTTACTGACAGGGTTGCCTCTTTTATTGGTTTCTCCGCTACTGGCGGCTTTTTTATCACTTGATATTGATACCTATTTTGCATTATTTTTAACGCTTTTAATCGGTACGCCCATTTTGAGTTTATTTGGTGCTATTGGTGTTGCACTGACAGTTGGCTTAAGAAAAGGGGGGATCCTATTGAGTTTAATTATGCTCCCGCTTAGTATTCCCATTTTAATTTTTTCGACAATGGCGATTGATGCCGCATCCTATGGACAATCCTATATAGGGTTATTAGCTTTATTAGGGGCAATGTTAATTACCGCCATTATTTTAGCGCCTTTTGCAATAGCAGCATCATTGCGTGTCAGCGTCAGTTGATAATATGCACTTATTATTTGATCCTAAAACCTAAAACCTAAGTATTAACAAAAACAGATAGAGATAGATTATGTGGAAATGGCTGCATCCTTATGCAAAACCTGAAAAGAGTTATCAATTAGCGGGCAAACTATTACCCTGGTTTGTTGTTCTGACAATAATTACATTTATAATTGGCTTGCTGTGGGGACTGTTATTTGCCCCTGCAGATTATCAACAAGGTGATAGTTTTCGAATAATTTATATTCATGTCCCCGCGGCTATGATGGCGATGGGGGCGTATTCCAGCATGGCTATTGCCGCCTTTGTGGCTTTAGTGTGGCAAATTAGACTGGCAGAAATGACCGTTGCAGCAATGGCTCCCGTGGGTGCGGTGTTTACTTTTATTGCCCTGTTTACCGGTGCTGCATGGGGAAAACCTATGTGGGGGGCATGGTGGGTTTGGGATGCACGTTTGACCTCAGAGCTGATATTACTGTTTATCTATTTAGGTATTATTGCTTTATATAATGCATTTTCTGATAAAGTATTAGCCGGCAGAGCCGCTTCAATCTTGACCTTAGTGGGAGTGATTAACTTACCTATTATTCATTACTCTGTTGTGTGGTGGAACACCTTGCATCAGGGGCCAACTATCAGTAAATTTGGCAAACCATCCATGGCACTGGAAATGTTATGGCCCTTACTGATTATGATTTTAGCTTTTGCGACTTTATTAGGGGCGTTAACCTTGATGCGCTTTCGAAATGAAATTTTAGCACGTGAAAGTCATCGTCCCTGGGTAAGGCAGTTAGCGTTAAACAATGTTAAAATGACGGGAAAAAATTAAGATGGCATTTAATTCATGGGCAGATTTTTTTGCAATGGGGGGCTACGGTTTTTATGTTTGGTTGGCTTACGGTATCTCTTTTTTAGCGCTAGCTGTTTTAATCCTCAATACCCTAACAAAAAGAAAAAAAATATTAAAAACTGTCAATCAGCGTATCGCACGTGAAGAGCGAATAAAGAAAGCAAAAAACAGGAAAGGTACATTATGAATCCGAGACGTAAAAAGCGTTTGTTAATCACCTCCTTATTGGCGGTTGCCCTCTCACTGGCAGTAGGGTTAGTTCTTTTTGCTTTACAGCAAAATATCGATCTTTTTTATACACCGACAGAAATCATTGAAGGTAAAAAAGAAACCGGTATAAAACCCGAAGTCGGGCAACGCTTACGCATTGGCGGCATGGTCGTACAGGGATCAGTAAAACGGAATCCAGAGAGTTTAAAAGTAAGCTTTGATTTGGTGGATAACGGTGGTGGTATTGTGACTGTCTTTTTTGATGGTATTTTGCCGGATTTATTCCGTGAGGGGCAAGGTATTGTTGCTCAGGGTAATTTACTGAATGCCACAGAAATTAACGCTTCTGAAGTGCTTGCTAAACATGACGAAGAGTATATGCCCCCGGAAGTTTCTGAGGCACTGGTTGGCATGGATAATTTCAAAGCCAATAACAAATAACTATAAGGAAAAGACATTTCATGTTACCTGAAATTGGTCAAGTTGTGCTGGCAATAGCCTGCATGTTTTCATTATTACAAGTCGTTTATCCGCTCTATGGGATTTATGCTCACCAGCAAAGTGCCATTGAATCTGCTAAGATTTTAACTGTTTTACAGTTTGTTTTTGTTGCTTTGTCATTTATTATCTTAGCTTATTTGTTTCTGGTTAATGATTTTACGGTGGCTTATATTGCTACCAATTCTAACTCAGCGATGCCCTGGTATTACCGCTTGTCTGCCGTCTGGGGAGCACATGAAGGATCGTTACTTTTATGGGTGCTTCTATTGTCAATGTGGAGTATGGCTGTTGCGCTGATGAGTAAACGCTTACCTGTTGAGTCCGTTGCCCGAGTACTCGCTGTATTAGGTTTATTATCATTGGGTTTTTACTTATTTGTTTTATTAACCTCGAACCCTTTTGATCGCACTCTCCCCTATTTCCCCGTTGATGGCCGGGATCTTAACCCGCTACTGCAGGATATTGGCCTTATTTTTCACCCACCTATGCTGTATATGGGTTATGTCGGTTTTTCAGTTGCTTTTGCTTTTGCTATTGCGGCACTAATGGAAGGGCGCCTGGACAGTGCCTGGGCTAAATGGTCCCGTCCTTGGACAATAGCTGCCTGGACCTTCTTAACATTAGGTATCGCATTGGGAAGCTGGTGGGCTTATTACGAATTGGGTTGGGGTGGATGGTGGTTTTGGGATCCCGTTGAAAATGCTTCTTTTATGCCCTGGCTTGCCGGTACGGCTTTAATCCATTCGTTAGCGGTGAGTGAAAAACGGGGTGTTTTTAAATCCTGGACAGTGCTACTTGCGATCAGCGCATTTTCATTAAGCTTGCTGGGCACTTTTTTGGTGCGCTCGGGTGTTTTGGTGTCGGTGCACGCCTTTGCAAGTGACCCTACTCGTGGTCTATTTATATTAACCTATTTGATTTTAGTGATTGGTGGTTCATTATTACTTTACGCAGTACAGGCTTCGAAAGTAAAAAGTCGCGGTCGTTATAGTATTATCTCCCGTGAAACTATGCTGCTCAGTAATAATATTTTATTAATCGCGGCGTTAATTGTGGTTTTATTAGGGACACTATTACCGCTTGTCCATAAAGAAATGGGTTTAGGCAGTATTTCGATTGGTGAACCCTTCTTTAACCGTATATTTACTGTTTTGATTGTACCCTTTGCACTCTTTTTAGGCGTGGGCTCTTTAGTGCGCTGGCAACGTCAGAATCTAACCGATTTGTTTAAACCAATGGTTATTCTATTAGTCGTTAGTACTTTGTTAACGCTTGTTTTTCTAGGAACTCTTGCCTCCCATTTTACCTGGCTTGCTGTATTAGGCATCTTTCTGGCTATGTGGATATTGACAGGAACTTGTGTGGAGATTTACCTGCGTTCGACACACCGTTTTAGCCTGTGGACAGGTATGCGTAAATTAGGTAACAGTCATTGGGCAATGACTTTGGGTCATGCCGGATTCGCAATTATGTTAATCGGTATTACGATGACCCAAAATTTCTCTATTGAGCGTGATGTTAAATTAAGCGTAGGAGAAAGTGTTCGCTTTGAGCATTACGATTTTCATTTTGATGCAGTCAATGACCTGCAGGGCAAAAACTACGGCGGCATTGTCGGGAAATTTACCGTTAAATATGATCAAAAAACGGTCGCCGTTATGGAGCCTGAAAAAAGAATTTATAATGTGCAAAGAACGGCGATGACCGAAGCCGCTATTGATTCAGGTTTTACCCGTGATTTGTATATCGCAATGGGTGAAGTATTACCGGACGGGGCTTGGTCTGTACGTGTTTATTATAAATCTTTTATACGTTGGATCTGGTTTGGTCCGATGATGATGGCATTGGCGGGTGTTTTGGTGATCTTTGATCGCCGCTACCGGGTCAAAAAAGTGCCCGAATCAGCAGCGGAGGTTATCTGAAAATGGCCAATAGCAAAAAAATACTGACGCTATCAGTCCCTTTAGCGATCTTTTTGATTGCTTGTTATTTCCTGTTTCAAGGTTTGTACACTGATCCTCGAAAACTCGAGTCCACTTTAATTGGTCAAACTGTCCCGGAGTTTACTCTGCAGGATCTTTATGACCCGGACAAGCAGCACGATGCCTCTATATTTAAAGGTCAAAAATTATTACTTAATGTCTGGGCTACCTGGTGCCCAACCTGTTATGCCGAGCATCAATTTTTAACTAAGTTGGCCGGGGAGGGGCTGTATATTATTGGTATGGACTACAAAGATAATCGTATTAAAGCGATTAAGTGGTTAACGGATCTTAAGGATCCCTATGCAATCAGTCTGTTTGATAAAGATGGTATGCTGGGGCTTGATTTGGGTGTTTATGGTGCGCCTGAAACCTTCTTTATTGATAGCAAAGGTATCATCCAGTATCGCCATGTCGGGGATTTAAATGACCGCAATTGGCAAGATAAATTATCTGCTATCTTTGATAATATGGAGTAACCGATGCAATTGACTTCAGTAGATCTACATGTTCAAAATAATCGCTTTAAAACAGTTAATTTCAGCGCTTATCTGTTTTGTCTCATGTTTTTTTTCAGCCCTTTAGCTTTTAGTGCGACTGATCTTTTTGAGTTTGATAATGCACAACAAGAACAGACTTTTCATGACTTAACAAAGCAGTTACGTTGCCCTAAATGTCAGAATCAGAATATTGCCGATTCTAATGCAGAGCTCGCGGAAGATTTACGCAACAAAACCTATGAACTGGTGAAAGAAGGCAAAAATGAAGAGCAAGTTATTGCCTATATGGTTGCCCGTTACGGTAACTTTATACGTTATGATCCGCCGATGACACCTGCGACTATTTTCCTGTGGCTTGGTCCTTTGTTGTTTATTTTGGTAGGGTTCTACTTTATATATGCTCTGGTAAAACGACAAAAAAAACAGGCGCCACAGTTAGATCCTGACGAAGAACAGCGTTTGCAAAAAATTCTGGGTGATAAAAAACCCACAGATAAAAAGTCACAAAAAGGGAATAAGCAATGATTTTACAGTTTTGGTTGACCAGTATTTTGCTTGTAATAATCGCAAGTGCTCTGCTGACGATCCCTTTTATACGCAGCTATAAAAATCGCCAGCAAGGGGAGCGCCGTAATCAATTAAATCGCGCATTATATGATATTCGTTTAACTGAACTTGAAAACGATGAAGCACAGGATCTTATTGTTGATAAAGAAACCTTCCGCACTGAATTGCAACATAATTTGCTCGATGATGTGATTGATAAAGAGACACCTGATAATTATAAAAACAGTAAAATGTTGTGGCTGCCAGCGGTTCTTATTCTGGTTTTTGGCAGTTATGGACTGTATAGCTCCGTGGGTGCCTATCAAGAGGTTGAGCAGTGGCAATCGGTTATGGAGCGCTACCCGGACCTGCAAAATAAACTCTTTAATGATCAAGATAGCAGTCCAAGTGAGCAGGAACTGCGCGATTTAATGCTAGGTTTACGCACCCAACTAAGTCAAAACAGCAATAATGCCGATGGCTGGTTATTATATAGCCGCTTAGCAATGGTCTTTAAGGAGACCGAGGTTGCCTTAGATGCGATTAAAAAAGCGTTATTGCTCGATCCTAAGTCACTCAATATACGCCTTGTTGATATCCAGTTGAAAATGCAGACGGGTGATGCCGGCATCCAAAATCAAGCGGAATCGTTATTAACAGAGCTGTTAAGGGAGTATCCCAATGAGCTGCAAGCATGGTCTATGTACGCATTTATAGCACTTGAAAAGAAGGATTATGCGTTGGCCATCCAACGTTGGGAAAAAATGCAAACGCTGGTTGAGAATGATTCACCACAGGCAGAGACCCTGCGTGACAGCATTGGCTACGCAAAACAGCAAATGTCTAAAGATGCTGGTAGTGTTATTGATAATGCCACTCCTAATCTCAATAACAGCATTGACAATCTGCCTGCTGCCATTGGGGTGACTTATCGGGTGGAGATTTCTGTTGATGATAATGTTGTTGTGCCAAAAGATGGCTTTTTATTTGTTTATGCTCAAGCCGTTGGCGGCCCGCCAATGCCGATTGCAGCGCTCAAAATAAAACTACCCACTTTTCCTGCAACCATTGAGCTTTCTGATGCTAATTCTATGGTGAAGGGGGTAAAACTAAGTGATTATCCTAATTTCATTATTAAAGCACGTATTTCAGTTGATGGTAATGCAAGCAATAGTGCCGGACAGTGGCAAGGTGAAAGTCCTGCGATTGCCGCCGGAGAAAAACAAAATGTAAAAGTGCTTGTTTCACAACTGCTAGAGTAAATTTTTATTCAATTTAAAAAGTATAACGATTTAAATTTTGAATCGTTATACCTAATGCCGTGAGTTTTTTAACAACTAAGACCGATCACTTTTTCTTGGTATCGGATACTGTAGATTCATAATAAGTGACGCTGTATTTTCCCGTTGTAAAATCATACAAACTGGGTATCTACTTTAAGAACAAAGAGTATTCCAATATGCTAAAATTAACTTTTTTTATTTTTTTGCTGTTTTCAACTGCGCCGTTTGCGCAAACGGTTAATGGCGATAGTCAATATCAAATGAGTGATCCTATTGAACCTGTTAACCGTCTTATTTGGGAATTTAACTATAAGGTGTTGGACACTTACCTATACCGTCCAGTAACAAAAAGTTATATTTATGTAATGCCAAATAATGGCCGCAGAGCGATTCACAATTTTGTCTTAAATCTTGAAGAGCCGACAACGGTATTAAATAATTTAATACAGTTTGAGTTTAAGCATTCATTTGATGCATTAATGCGGTTTACCCTTAACTCTACTTTTGGAATTTTCGGGTTGATAGATGTAGGCAGTTCAATTGGGATTGAGCGACGTAGAGAAAATTTTAGTAACGTGCTTGGAAGATGGTCAGTGCCAAATGGCCCGTATTTGATGGTACCGGTGATCGGGCCTCGCAGCACGCGGAAATTGGTTGGGGATGTTGTCGACAGGTTGTTTTTTCCGACCAGTTACCTTAGCTTTTGGCAAAATGTAGGTGTGTGGGGGCTTGATGGTGCCGAAATACGGGCAGGATTTATCGATAAGGAACCCCTTCTTGAACAATCGCTGGATCCCTATTTATTTGTTAAAGAAGCCTACATTCAGTATGAAGCCTTTCAGTTTTACTCTAACAGTACAGATATCGAGCACTTTATAAAGAAAACGACTCAAGAGCAAAAAGAAGTAGAGCAAAACTTGAATGAATTTATGGATGAAATAAATTAATTTTTATAGTGATGGCAACTATCACCACTATTTGATTAGCTTTAGTTTTTGGTAATCACAATTTTTAAATATAATTTTTAAGCGATCCAAGGAGTTTATGTGTCTAACATTAATTTGGTCACTGTTGACGGCCCAAGTGGTTCAGGAAAGGGCACTGTATGCCATATAATAGCAGCAAGACTAAAGTGGAATCTGCTTGATAGCGGTGCCCTGTATAGAATTTTAGCTTTTGCAGCGCTACAAAAAAAAATAAGTTTGGATGATCAAAAAAGTTTGGCCAATTTGGCATTAAACCTGAATGTTTCTTTTCAATCTAATGGCGTTGGTGTTGATACTTTATTAGCAGGTGAGAACGTTGGTGATAAATTAAGAACCGAAACAGTGGCACAAGCCGCCTCTCAGGTTGCTTCATTGCAACTTGTTCGTGATGCTCTATTGACCCGGCAAAAGGCATTCTACAAAGAACCCGGTTTGATTGCCGACGGACGAGACATGGGGACAGTAGTCTTTCCCGATGCACCAGTTAAAATATTCCTGGATGCGAGCGCAGAGCAGCGTGCGTTGCGGCGTTTTAATCAGTTGCAAAGTAAGGGGTTTAATGTTAGCCTTGCGGAAATTTTAAGCGAAATCAAAGAACGTGATTTTCGAGATCGAAATCGTCCTGTTGCGCCTTTAAAACCCGCAGAAGATGCTTTAGTGATCGATTCAACGTCATTAACTGTTGTGCAGGTTGTGGATCAGATCTTTGAATTGATGAAACTTAAACTCAAATTAATAGTTGAATAAGCAACTATTAACTAATATTGCTTTATGGACGAAGCAGTAATCTTTTTCAGCCTCCCTTGCTAATGGACTGTAAGTGGTTGTATAAAAAATAAGTGTGAATAAATAGATGATGGAATCTTTTGCTGAACTATTTGAAGAATCTCTACAAACGGTAGAAACTCGTCCCGGTACGATTGTTAAAGGTACAATCGTAGGAATCCGTAACAACCTAGTATTTGTTGATGCAGGTCTTAAATCTGAAGCTGCAATCCCAGTTGAAGAATTTAAAAATGCTGCTGGTGAACTAGAAGTTGCTGTTGGCGATGTTGTCGATGTAGCGTTAGACGCGGTAGAGGACGGTTTCGGTGAAACTAAACTTTCTCGTGAAAAAGCGAAACGTCACGAAGCTTGGATCCAGCTAGAGAAAGCGTACGAAGACCAAGAAACTGTTATCGGTGTTATCAACGGTAAAGTTAAAGGTGGTTTCACTGTTGAATTAAACGGTATCCGTGCTTTCCTACCAGGATCATTAGTTGACGTACGTCCGGTACGTGACACTGCTCACCTTGAAAACAAAGATATTGAATTCAAAGTGATTAAACTTGATCAAAAACGTAACAACGTTGTTGTATCTCGCCGTGCTGTTATCGAAACTGAAAACAGTGTTGAACGCGATGAACTACTTGAAAACCTTCAAGAAGGTCAAGAAATTAAAGGTATCGTTAAGAACTTAACCGACTACGGCGCATTCGTAGATCTAGGTGGTGTTGACGGTCTATTACACATTACCGATATGGCTTGGAAGCGTGTTAAACACCCAAGTGAAATCGTCAATGTTGGTGATGAAATCAATGTTAAAGTGCTTAAATTTGATCGTGAGCGTACTCGTGTATCGCTAGGTCTTAAGCAACTTGGTGAAGATCCATGGGTAGCAATCGCTAAACGTTACCCTGAAGGCACTCGCTTAACGGGTAAAGTGACTAACTTAACTGACTACGGTTGTTTTGTTGAGATTGAAGAAGGCGTTGAAGGTTTAGTTCACGTTTCAGAAATGGATTGGACTAACAAAAACATTCACCCGTCTAAAGTTGTTAACCTTGGTGATGCAGCTGAAGTTATGGTACTGGATATCGATGAAGAACGTCGTCGTATCTCTCTAGGCCTTAAACAGTGTAAAGCTAATCCATGGGAAGAGTTCTCTTCAACTCATGATAAAGGTCAAAAAGTTTCTGGTAAGATTAAATCTATCACTGACTTTGGTATCTTCATCGGTCTTGATGGCAACATCGATGGTCTAGTTCACCTTTCTGATATTAGTTGGGAAGCTGAAGGCGAAAAAGCTGTTCTAGATTACAAAAAAGGCGATGAGATCGAAGCTGTTGTGCTTCAAGTTGATCCTGAGCGTGAGCGTATCTCTTTGGGTATCAAGCAAATTTCAATTGACCCGTTCAATAATTACTTAGCAGAAAACAAGAAAGGGTCTATTGTTGTAGGGACTATCTCTGAAGTTGATGCTAAAGGTGCAACTATTACTCTTGCTGAAGGCGTTGAAGGTTACATTCGTGTAGGTGATATCGCACGTGAGCGTGTTGAGAATGCAGCTACAGTGCTTAAAGCTGGTGACGCTATTGATGCTAAATTTGTCGGTGTAGATCGTAAAAACCGTGTAATTAGCCTTTCTATCAAAGCTAAAGATGAAGCTGATGAGAAAGAAGCTGTTGATAGCTTAAAACAACAAGATGAAGCAAGCATGGGTAATGCAATGCTTGATGCATTTAACGCAGCTAAAGGCAAATAATTATTGAGTGGCTGGTAATCAGCCACTCTTGCCTAAATAATTTGGGAAAAGCATCTCCGATTTTCCAGAGCGCTTAGGTAATAATTAGCATTAACTGGAGTCGGTTTACTGTATTCAAATTTGAACGCGAGGTAAGTTATGACTAAGTCTGATTTGATTGAAAGACTAACCAGTAAGCACTTTCAATTGTCGGTAAAAGAGGTGGAAGATAGTGTAAAAGAAACATTAACGCTAATGGCTAATTCACTTGCACAAGGCGAACGAATTGAAGTTAGAGGTTTTGGTAGTTTCTCTTTACATTATCGCGCCCCAAGAGTTGGACGAAATCCCAAAACAGGGGATAGAGTTGAACTCGATGGTAAGTATGTTCCTCACTTTAAACCTGGCAAGGCATTGAGAGAGCGAGTAAATGCAGCAAATGCTTAACTAAAAAATGGTGCTTTTATAGCACCATTTTTTTTACCTTAAATTCACCTTACCTCTCCTTTAAAAAATTAAATTCTTTGTTTTTATCCATTTTCCTTGCGCCTGAATAGATTACCTAATCACTGGAATGGGTATTCGCATAATAAAACCTGCAATACATACATATCAATGATTTATTCCCTGTGTAATATATACTAGACTGGTAACTCATCTTCTTTGCTAAGGTATCGCTATGAAACGTATTATTACTCTCATTATTACCATTTTATTCTTTGTGGTTGCTGCTTTGCTTGGTTTAAAAAATCAGCAGTTAATTAATATTAATTATTTGCTGGCGCAAAGTGAAATGCGCCTTTCTACATTATTAGCAATTATATTTTTAATTGGCTTTATTACCTCCGGTATTATTTCTGTGCTCTTTTATTTGAAGTTAAAAATAAAAAATAGGCAATTACTTAAAATGAATAAAAAGCACAGTAAGGAGCTTAATGAGTTACGTGCCTTACCAGTGAAAGATTAACTTTTAGTGCAAGAGCTGTTTTTTCTTTTACTCCCTGTCGCCGCCTTATATGGCTGGTACATGGGAGTCAGAAGCGTACATCAAAAAAAACAAAAAAAAGGTAATAAACTCAGCAGAGATTACGTCCAAGGGTTGAACTTTTTGTTAAGCGATCAACCCGATAAAGCGGTTGATCACTTTATTGCTCTGCTGGAGGTTGATAATGAAACCATTGAAACTCACCTTGCATTGGGCAACCTATTCCGTCAGCGTGGCGAAGTCGAACGTGCTATTCGCATTCACCAGAACTTAATCGCTCGTCCCTCACTGACACTAGAACAACGAGATTTAGCTTTGCTGCAGTTAGGCAAAGACTTTTACCAGGCAGGTTTATTTGATCGCAGTGAAGAAACATTTGTACAGTTAAAGGCATCGCCTGAGTATCAGGAGGTCGCACTGGAAAATTTGCTGCTAATTTATCAGCAGCTTAAAGAATGGAAAGATGCGGTGAGAGTGACTGAGTCTCTGTATAAATTATCTAAGGGGACAAAAAAGCGCAGAACGTTATCCTATCTCTACTGCAGTTTGGCGGATCAATTTAAAAATCCGAGCGATGACAAACAAAAAATTAAACTTTATCAAAAGGCATTAACTGTTTTTCCAAATTGTATGCGCGCAAATATCGCTCTCTGTGATTATTATATTTTGCAAAATAAGCCGCAAAAGGCGCTGCAAATTTTACAATCAATTCCTGAACTGGATATTGATTTTACCGAGGTTATATTAGACAGGTTATTAAAATTACATCAGCAGCAGGGCAGTGAACAGGAATTAATCGGCTACCTTTATAGTATCGTCAGTATAGGAGCAGGGGCCAGTGCCGTTATATTGTTAGCTGAACTTATTGCTAAATATCATGGCATTGAAAAAGCCCAGGAATTCATGCTGCAAGAGTTACGGCGTAACACTACGATGAAAGGCTTTAACCATTTAATGACTTACCATTTGCAGTTAGCCCAATCGATAAGTGAAAAAGAGAGTCTTACTTTTTTACAAAAACTAGTGTCAGAACAGATTAAACTGCGCCCTAAATATCGCTGTCAAAAATGTGGATATTCGAGCAAAAAATTATATTGGCAATGCCCTTCCTGTAAAAATTGGGGAAGAATTAAGCCTATTCGCGGCCTTGATGGCGAATAAAAAATGAATGCTTAAAGGCTGGAGCGCTGGAAAGTAGGAAGGCTGGAACGCCTTCTAGCTTTCCAGCCTTCTCGCCTTAATATGTAAATTATAGGAAATAGAATGAATCAGTTAGTAGATCCTAAAGTCGTTATTGCATTAGATTATCAGGATAAACAGCAGGCATTGCACTTTATCAGCCAGTTGGATCCAAAACATTGCCGCTTAAAAGTTGGTAAAGAGATGTTTACCCATTTTGGTCCTGAATTTGTTAAGCAGTTAGTTGCCAAGGAGTTTGATGTTTTTTTAGATCTCAAATTTCACGATATTCCCAATACCGTTGCCAGTGCTGTTAAAGTGGCTGCTGATTTAGGTGTGTGGATGGTGAATGTGCATGCCAGCGGAGGACGGCGCATGATGGAGGCGGCAAAAAAAATTCTAGAGCCTTATGGTACTAATGCACCGCTATTAATTGCAGTGACAGTGTTAACCAGTATGGATCAAAGCGACTTACAAGAGTTGGGTATTGAATTATCCCCCGCAGAGCAGGTAAAGCGTCTCGCTAAGCTGGCTAAATTAAGCGGTCTGGATGGTGTCGTATGTTCGGCCCATGAAGCGCAGGAATTAAAAACCTTATTAGGTGCTGAGTTTAAGTTAATAACACCAGGAATTCGTCCAATGGGCTCTGATGCCGGTGATCAGCGCCGAATTATGACACCCAAGCAAGCAATTGATGCCGGTTCTGATTATCTGGTTATTGGCCGACCAATCACACGGGCGACAAATCCTGTTGAAGTATTAAAAAATATTAATGACAGTCTAGTTTGACGGTGTTGCGTGACAAGCACATATCTTCCACCATTAACTTGGAATTGTTAAATGAAAAAGTTTGATATGAATAAATATAAAATTGAATTTATGGAAAAATTTGCCATTGACTTTAAAAAATGGATGTCTCCCTCTATTCGAGATTATTATTCATTATTTATTAAAAATGCCTATCACAATAAAAGCCAGCTCTTATTGTGGGTGAAAGAATATGCGGTGTTAGAAGATGGCCAGTCGGTCAATGTGGCGCAAAAACCGGTACAGTTGTTACCCGAGGTAAGGGAGCTGTTTTTCTCTTTGCAAAGTCAAATCGGAGAAGAAGTGCACGTCGGTGACTGGTTAACGGTTTCTCAACAGAGAATTGACCAGTTTGCTGATGTTACTGAAGATCATCAGTGGCTGCATAACGATGTTGAAAAGGCAAAAACGGATTCTCCTTTTAAAACAACCATTGCCCATGGTTTTTTAACTTTGTCGCTATTACCGCGTTTAACCGATAGTGTGAATCCTACAAAGCCACTTTATCCAAATGCAAAAATGATGGTTAATTATGGTCTTAACCAGGTTCGTTTCCCCTATCCGGTTAAAACAGGCAGTGTTATTCGAGCGCATAGTCGCTTAATTAAAGTGACCCCAGTCAAGAGTGGTTTAGAAATAGAAAAAGAGATTTCCGTTGAAATAAAAAACACTCGCCGCCCGGGCTGTGTTGCGGTATCTGTGGTACGTGTTTATTTTTAAATTGGGTACGATGACAAAGAGAGCTTATATCCGTTACATTTTTCTGTTGAACAGCTTCTTTAGTACAGGGTTATATTGACTTAAATCAAGAAAACCTCAATAAAATAGAAAACCGCTTGCAAATGGTAATGATTATCATTATTATTATTGTATCGTGAATTATTACCATTTAGGACAATATAATGTTTATAAAAAAATTACTTACCTCTGCCGCCATTTTCTCAACCTTAAGTGTCAGCAGCTTTACCGCTTATGCTGAAGAAGTAAATATTTACTCATTTCGTCAGCCTTTTCTGATCGAGCCTATTATGGAAAAATTCACTAAACAAACGGGCATTAAAGTAAATATATTATTTGCCAAAAGTGGTTTGATTGAGCGTGTCAAACGTGAAGGGAAATTATCGCCTGCGGATCTCGTATTAACCTCAGATTTTAGCCGCTTAATGATGATCAATGATGAGCGTCTTACGCAATCCGTTGACAGTAAAATATTAACCGAAAATATCCCCAGCCAGTATCGCGATCCGCAACAGCATTGGTTTGCATTAACAACACGGGTACGCAATATTTACTCTTCTGCTGAGCGGGTTGGGCCAACGCCGAATATTACCTATCAAGATTTAGCCAGCCCGGAGTTTAAAGGTAAAGTATGTATGCGTGCAGGCAAGCATCCTTACAATGTATCACTGCTTGCTTCTGTGATTGCTCATGAAGGTAAGGCAAATGCAAAAACCTGGCTTGAAGGCCTAAAAGCGAATCTTGCGCGTAAACCCCAGGGTAATGATCGTGCTCAAGTGAAAGCGATTAAAGATGGCCTCTGTGATTATGCCTTAGGTAACAGTTATTATCTGGGTAAGATGCTTGCCGATCCGCAACAGTTAAGTTGGGCTGAAGCGGTCAATATTAACTTCCCGAATCAGACAACAACCGGTTCACATATTAATGTCAGTGGTGTGGTATTGACTAAGTATGCACCTAATAAAGCAAGCGCCATTAAACTGATGGAATTTTTATCAGGTGAAACTGCCCAACAGATTTACGCAGAAGCTAATTACGAGTATCCTGTAAATGCAAACGTGGCTCCTTCTGAATTAGTCGGATCATGGGGCGAATTCAAAGCAGATTCCATTTCGCTTTCTGATATTGCCAAGCAGCATCGAACAGCCGTTAAGTTACTGGATGAAGTGAAATTTGATCTCTAGAATAAATCTTTACAAGTTACTGCCATGGGCAGTAACTTGCCTTTTAATTACGCCCATATTAGCACTTATTTTAAGTGCTTTTCAGATCGATGATAGTGGTAGTTTTCAACACTTAATTGATACAGTATTGTGGGATTACAGTTTAAATACATTACTTATGGTTTTAGGAGTGATTACTTTAAGTTGTATTTTTGCACTGCCCGTTGCCTGGTTTGTTGCCTGTTGCGAATTCCCCGGTCGTAGCATTCTGCAGTGGGCATTAATGCTACCGCTGGCTCTTCCGCCTTATATCATTGCCATTGTATACACTGACTTGATGGACTTTTCAGGTCCAGTGCAGCATTTTTTACGTGCATTAATGGGCTGGCAACAGACATCTGATTATTATTTTCCCGATATTCGTACTATTTCCGGCGCCATCATTATTTTAAGCTTAGCGCTCTATCCTTATTTATATTTGTTATTGCGGGGTGCTTTTTTAGGTCAATCGGGTGGATTATTTCAAGCTGCCCGTACTCTGGGCTTATCACCTATGCGTGCTTTTTTACGTGTCTCCTTACCGCTTTCTCGTACTGCTCTTGCGGTGGGATTATCATTAATTGCGATGGAAACATTGGGTGATTTTGCAACAGTTCATTATTTTTCAGTCAGCACCTTAACCACGGCCGTTTATAATACCTGGCTAGAGTTAGGCAGTTTGACGACCGCTGCAAAAATATCATCACTGATGTTATTGGCTCTGGTTATTTTAATCAGTCTCGAAAATTACAGCCGCCGCAGACAAAAATTATACCAAGGTAGTGGTTCAACCCATACCGAGTTACGTTTTGTTTTACAGGGCTGGCAGAAGTGGGGTGTATTAAGCTTTTCCTGGGGACTGTTATTTTTTGCTTTTATTCTGCCTTTAGCGGTTTTGTTTTATTATGCGAGCCTCTATTTCAGCCAGTCATTTAACCTTTCTTTATGGAAATACACCCTAAACAGTGTTTGGCTGGCAACCATTGTTGCCTCTTTAGCACTATTAATCGCATTAATTGTTAATTTCTACCAGCGCTTATCACCGGGAGTATCGGCTAAAGCTACAATACGATTATCCTCTTTAGGTTATGCACTGCCCGGTACCGTAGTTGCGATCGCAGTGCTTATTCCCTTCACCAGTTTAGATTTGTGGCTCAACAGACAGCTTGTTGAGTATGGTTATTCAAGAGTAGGGCTGCTGTTTTCCGGTACGCTGTTCATTTTAGTGGCCGGTTATTTAGTGCGCTTTAGTGCGATAGCCGTTGGTAGTATCGACAGCAGTCTGGCTCAAGTTTCTCCGTCATTGGACAGTGCCTCGCGTACGCTTGGGCAAAGTGCGGCACAAACCATTCGCCGCGTTGATTTGCCGTTAATCACAAGAGGAATGTTAAGTGCCTTTATTTTGGTTTTTATCGAGGCTATGAAAGAACTGCCTACGGCTTTATTATTGCGCCCGTTTAATTTTGAAACGCTGGCAACTTATGCTTATCAATTTGTTTCTGATGAGATGATAGAATATGCAGCCTTACCCGCTTTATTAATTGTTTTAATAGGGCTTGTGCCTTTTATTGTTGTCAGCCGTTTAATGGAGAAATCCTCTTAATGTCCACCCTTATTGTTAATAAATTAAGTTGTTTTTATCAAAAGAACCAAGTGCTTAATTCTCTGGATTTAGAACTCGCAAATAATGAAATAGTGTGTTTATTAGGGGAGAGTGGCTGTGGTAAAACAACCCTGTTAAGGGCGATTGCCGGGTTACAGCTCGATCTTTCCGGCGAGATACAAATAAATGCTAAAACCGTTAATAATACAGGCATTAATATTCCACCGGAAGAACGAAAAGTAGGTTTGATTTTTCAGGATTATGCACTTTTCCCCCATCTTAATGTTTTTGACAATATCGCGTTTTCATTACAGAAACTGAGCCGTAGCGAGCAACGAAAACTGGTTACTGAAGTATTAACCCTGGTACGACTAAAGGATTATGCCGATCGTTTTCCACATCAACTTTCCGGCGGACAGCAGCAGCGTATTGCGATTGCCCGTGCGCTGGCTTATCAACCTGAATTAATGCTATTAGATGAACCTTTCTCGAACTTAGACCCGCATGTTCGTTTTCAGTTAATCGATGAAATCAGACAGTTACTTAAAGCGCATTCCATGAGCGCATTATTTGTTACTCATTCTAAAGAGGAAGGTTTTGCTTTTGCAGATAGAATTGCTTTGATGCGGTCGGGTAAAATAGTGCAGATTGATACTGCTCAAATGTTATACAGTCATCCCAACTCAAGGTATGTGGCTGATTTTATGGGCTTGAGTAATTATCTCAGGGTCACGGTAAAGGATAAATACTCTTACCAGTCCGATCTTGGTTTACTCAACTGCAATGCTATTATTGAACACCCAATAAATACACCATTAACCCTGTTATTACGACCCGAGCAGCTCGCAGTTGAAGTTGATCCCGTTGGCAAAGGGACTATCAAAAAGGTTGATTTCTTAGGCGCATACCAGCATGTCAGCATTGTCTATTTAAGTAAGCATTATATCGTTAAGCAGAGTAATCATTATGGTAACTGTATGCAGTTGAAGGTCGGAGATAAAATTTCGTTGATTGTATTAAGCCATGATTTTGTTGCCTTCCAAACAGAATAATAAAATTTCGTTGACTGTATTAGAAGCTCGAAGCTCGCAGCCTTAAAGCTCAGCCATGATTTTGTAACCTTTGAAACAGAATAAAATTAATGGCGAGTTTCCGCCATTAATTAGTTGCTGCAAATTTTTATCAGTCAGGGCTAAGCTTGATCATCAACTGGGCTTTTAAGTTTTCTTCCTGCTGCTCAGTCAGTGCATTCCCTTCGGCCGTTGAAATAATAAAGAGATCCTCCGCACGCTCGCCAATGGTGGTTATTTTAGCCGTAAAAAGAACCATGCCGCTGAATCTGAAAATCTCGCCAATATCAGCTAAAATTCCCGGTGCATCAAAAGCGACCAGTTCAATTTGGGTGCGTTTACGGCGTGTGGGTAAAAAAGTCACTTGCGGTTCAAATTTGAATTGGCGTTTAACACGTGCCAGGCGAGTTTGTTGTCTATTGACTTTTTCTGGCGCAAGCAGTGCCATTTCGATTTCTTTTTTGAGGCGCTGAATTTTCTCAGGATCAATATGGCTACCGTCCTCTTCCAATACAGTAAAAGTACTTAATGAAAAATCATCTCTGCTTGAGAGAATTTTTGCATCATGAATACTGAGTTTTTTATTATCAATAACAGTGACAACGCTGGAAAATAACGCTGGCATCTCTTTATGATAGACAAAAATTTCAGTTGCCTCACTGCTTTTTTGCTCACTGATTAAAACCATTGGTCGACTATGATCTTTATGGGCTAAAAGATTTTTAGTATGCCAAGCTATTTGTTTCGAGCGATAACGGAAAAAATAATCGAGCTTAAAGCGTTTCCAAAGTGTTTTTGCTTGAGAGTCTGTAACACCTTGCTGGCGTAAAAGAACCAGAGTCTTACGTTGCCTGTCGCGGATCCGATCACGAATATCCGGCGGGCTTTCCAATCCGCGCCGCAGTACTTTTAAGGTACTTAAATATAAATCGCGTAATAAAGCCGCTTTCCAACTGTTCCAGGTTTCTTCATTGGTGGCGCGAATATCAGCAACGGTCAAGCATTGTAATAGGTTTAAGCGCTTTTCATCGCGCACTATTTTTGCAAATTCAATGACCACCCGCGGATCACTGATATCGCGACGTTGCGCCGTTACCGACATGGTGAGATGTTGCTTAACTAACCAGGCAACTGTTTTACTCTCATAGCGAGTGAGTCCGTGTAATTCACAAAATGCCCGTGCATCAACCGCTCCCAATGTAGAATGATCTCCCTTTTGCCCTTTAGCAATATCATGAAAAATAGCCGCTATATAAAGGAGTTCAGGTTTATCTAACTGATTAAAAATGTCAGTGGTTATAGGGTATATCTGTTTATTCTCGTTAAAGTTGCAAATATTCTTAATCAATTTATGGGTATGCTCATCAACGGTGTAAGCATGAAACAAGTCAAACTGCATCTGTCCGACAATTCGGCTCCACTGTGGAATATAAGCCGCTAGAATGCCATATTTGTGCATCAGGGTGAATGCCAGTCCGATTCCCCGCGGGTGCCTGATAATTTCCATAAAAATATCACGGCACTCGGGAATGTCCTGCAACCAGTGTGTTAAGCAGCGTCGTGCGCCATGAAGTTCACGCAGAGTGGGAGAGTAGATCCCTTTAATTTTGGGATTTTCAGCGATATGCAGGAATAGCTGTAGGATTGATTCTGGTTGTTCGTTAAATAATGAGGTGGTTTTTAGCTCAATCATATCTTCGCGCAATTGAAAATTTTCATCAATAGATTCAATGTGCGTTGGAATATTACCTAAAATAGCTTCATCAAAATATTGCAGTAACATCTCATTGAGCTCTTTTACGCGATGGATAGTTTGATAAAACGCTTTCATCATCTGCTCAATAGCAGTATTACCAGATCCTGAATAACCAAGCATACGTGCAACCTCGGTCTGATAATCAAACAGCAGACGATTATCGGGTCGATTTGTAACAGAATGCAGCGCAAACCGAATTGTCCAAAGCATTGCCTGACAGTCGACTAATTCACGGTATTCCCCTTGGGTTATATAGTTGGAACCAGTTAATTCTATCAGGCTGTTGACACCAAAATGACGTTTGGCAATCCATGCAATAGTTTGAATGTCACGTAAACCGCCACTGCCATTTTTAAGATCCGGTTCGAGGTTATAACCATCACCGCGGCAATTTTTATGACGCTTAATTTGTTCTTCTTTTTTAACCGTAAAGAACCGATCCGAAGGCCAAAAATCTTTATCTTCAATGAGTGCCGTCAGCTTTTCAAACGCTTGTTTATTGCCACTGATATAACGCGCTTCGAGCATACTGGTTGCAACCGTAATATCCGCACTACCCTGTTCAAAACAATCTTTTAAGGTACGTACGCTGTTACCAATATCGAGTTTTAGATCCCATAATTGAGTAATAAAGGCGCTTATCTTTTTTTCTGATTCTTCATCAAATCCTTCTTTTGAAAGAATAAGGAGATCAATATCAGATTTAGGATGCAGTTCACCGCGACCATAACCTCCGACAGCCACAAGGCAGATATTTTCACTTAATGCGAGTCCCGCATATTTCCACAAACGTGTTAACAGTTGATCAATATAATGTGCCCGCAGTGTCACAATGTCGGCGATTTTATGTTTTTTATAAAAGCACTCAACCTGCCATTCGTGGAATTCCTTTAAATGATTTTTTAGGAAGGGCAGCGTCAGGTCATCTTCGGGTATATTGTTTGGGGCAAGCGCTTCAAAATCCATTGTAACCTCTGCTTAATTAGAACTAAATGATGGGTGTAAAACACCTAATATACCAAATCTACTCATTTTCTATTCATTTATGCTGGTTAAAATGGATGCTAGCTAGACATAAAACTCTGTTTTAGTCTGTGCTATTGATTTTATAATTAGAATAACTAGTTACTGCAATCAATGCCTTGCTTTCATCCATTTTTCCTACACCTAAATAGACCATCTAATGAGTGGAATTGGTATTAGAATGAAGAAAGGTTTAATTTTTAGGATTTAAATTAGTTATGATTAATAACACGTGCAATGGTTTCTTCAGGGCGCAGGGTTAATATCTCTACACCAGTTTCAGTGACTAATAAAGTATGTTCCCATTGTGCCGATAATTTTTTATCTTTTGTAATAACAGTCCAATCATCACCAAGGACTTTACAGGTTTTTTTACCCGCATTGATCATCGGCTCAATAGTAAAGCACTGGCCTACTTTAATCACTTCGCCTGTATTGGCTTTACCATAATGTAATACTTGTGGCTCTTCATGAAAGCCAGTGCCAATACCATGACCACAGTATTCACGCACTACAGAATAACTGTTTTTTTCTGCATGTTTTTGAATTGCTGCACCGATATCGCCCAAGCGTGCGCCGGGTTTTACTAAATTAATTCCCAGATATAAACATTCCTGCGTAATACGTGCTAGACGTTCCGCTTGAATAGAAGGTTTACCAACGAAAAACATTTTTGACGTATCACCGTGATAACCATCTTTAATAACCGTGATATCAATGTTTATTGAATCCCCGTCCCTTAATGCTTTATCATTGGGAATACCATGACAGACTACATAGTTAACCGATGTACAGACTGATTTTGGAAAACCGTGGTAATTTAAAGGTGCCGGGATACAGCCTTGTACGTCAACAATATAATCATGGCAGATTTTGTCCAATTCATTAGTCGTGACCCCTATTTGAATAAAAGGTTCGATCATCGTCAATACATCTGCAGCCAGTTGTCCGGCAATACGCATTTTTTCGATTTCTTCGGATGTTTTAATGATTCCAGTCATATTTTATTCTCTTTAATTGTTACTTATAAATTTAAATATTACTATAAAGAATTTATCGCAATGAAGCCAGCGAAGTTAAATCCTTTTATTGATATGGGAATAGCCGTAAAAGAGTAGTGTCAGCTGCCTTTTGGTTATCAACTTGTTGTTTTTTATTGCTTTTAAACCAGCCTCGCTTTAACCTCAACGGCTGAAAAAGGCGTCGCTAAAACAAAAGCAATGTTCGGTTGATAGCGTATTGACTTTTGGTAAGTCTTCTTTGCCCGCGTTCCTGCAGAAATAAAGAATAAGCTTATTTTTTTTAAAGGAAGATTGATGCGGCCTAAATTTAAAGCCTTTATTTTATGGTTAGAGGCTTTTCACCGTTAAAAAATAACTGTTTTTATGACAAGGCTGCAATTTTTACTTGCCTCAATTTACGGGTTTATCAGTTTCCCAGCAAGTTTTATCTTGGCATTATAGTGCTTATTTTTCGACCACCAATGAGTGTTATAAACGATTGAACATATTATTTAAGGAGTCCCCCTCATGACCCAAGTTATCAATAAAGAGACTAAAGTATGTATGTCTCTTGCCGCAAGGCCTAGTAATTTCGGTACCCGTTTCCACAATTTTTTATATCAGGCGCTGGATCTGGATTATTTGTACAAAGCTTTTTCAACCACGGATTTACCCGGTGCCATTGGGGGTGTAAGGGCCCTTGGTATTCGCGGCTGCGCGATATCTATGCCGTTTAAAGAGGAGGTTATCGAATTGGTAGATGAATTGGACCCATCGGCAAAAGCAATCAACTCAGTGAATACGATCGTCAATGAAAAGGGTTACCTTAAAGCCTATAATACCGACTATATAGCTATCGCTACCTTGTTATCACAATACCAGCTGAACAAAGATCTGGTCTTTGCATTAAAAGGCAGTGGCGGAATGGCAAAAGCGGTTGCCTGTGCGTTAAAAGATGCGGGTTTCCCTCACGGTTACATTGTCGCCAGAAGCGAAAAAAGGGGTAAGAAATTAGCGCAATTAAGTGGTTATCAGTGGCTCCCTGATACGCAAGGACTGGAAGCCGATCTACTGATTAACGTAACACCAATTGGCATGTCCGGAGGCCCGGATGAAAATGCCCTCTCTTTTACGGAAAGTGAAGTGGATACTGCAGAGATTGTTTTTGATGTCGTTGCACTGCCCGCCATTACCCCATTGATAAGTTATGCCAAATCACAGGGAAAAACAGTGATCACCGGCAGTGAAGTGTTTGCATTGCAGGCAGTAGAGCAATTTGTCCTATATACCGGTATTCGCCCTAGTGATGCCTTGTTTGAGGAAGCAGCAACATATTCTCGAAGCTGATAAAAATGGCGTCTTCTTTTGATCGTTGGCTGACGCTCCTTAAAGAGGCGTTGCACAAAAGCCAACAACGATAAAAAACAAGGCGACTTTATTGACGGTTGCTGCAGGAATAAAGTTAAATGGCGCTAGCTGATCACGAACTGTATCAATAAGTTAACGTGGAGAATCATGGTAAGAGTCTAATCTAAATTAGGTTTTCCTAAGGAAGGTTGCGTTAAAAGATGAACATTAAATTTAGTTGTAAAAAACGCTTATTGTGGATCCCGGCGTTGCTTTTAGGTGTATTAGTATTGCTGTTTGCCCTTAATTAAACAAGCGCCACCTGAAAGCAGTCAAGTTGCCAGCCCGAAAGTCGTTCGGGTGATTAAAATACAGCTGCGCAGAATACAACCTGAAGCTATTGGTTATGGTTATATTCAACCAGACCTGCGGTTTGCTTGAAAGCTGAGGGTTTTATTTTTATTATTGGTATTGTGCCCTGATTGCGTATTGCTAGTTCCGATGCTCCGTATGGTCATGTCGATGCCACATTGGTGATTGGCAAGCCTTATTTGTGGTAACTTTTTTTGTTTGTATTCCGCCCTTGACGGCGGGTTCAAGAAGGGGAAGTGCTGCTGTGCGGCAGCTATTCTTTACTTCCGCCACTGCTAAAAACTTCAGGTATAGAAATGCTGACGTACCCGCTCTTCAAGTAGTTCTCGCACCTTATCTTCATTTAAGCCATTTAATTTCTCTGAGATACCTTTGGACATGGGAACAAAAAGGCGCATTAGCGTTGCGTCAAAATGAGAGCCTGTATCTTTCTTAAGAATATCCATCACCTTTTCGTAAGGCATCGGCTCTTTATAGGGGCGTTTTGAAGAAAGGGCATCAAAGACATCCGCTATTGCAAAAATGCGTGCTGATAAAGGGATTTCTTCATGTTTTAATGCTCTAGGATAGCCGCTGCCATCCCACTTTTCATGATGAGCCGAAACGACTTCATTAGCGCCATCTAACCAGCCCATCCCCATGACGATTTCTTCGCCTTGTTGAACATGAGTACGTATCACTGCAAATTCTGACTCTGAAAGTTTACCCGGCTTTAATAAAATCGCATCGGGGATACCAATTTTTCCGACATCATGCAGGAAGCTTCCGGCAATCAAAGACTGCATTTTACCTCCAGATAAACCCACTTCTTCACCAAGCTTTGCCGCTATCCAGGCGACACGATAATTATGAGCACCCGTATCAGAATCCCGCTTTGCGATCGCGCGGCCCAAAGATTCCATCATTGCAATGTGCGAGTTTAGTATCTCTAGTGTTTTATTTTCATTTTCCTTGGACAGGCTTACAACGATTGGATAGATGATCATTCCGCACAATAAGGCTGCAAGACTGACAAGCATTGATACAATAAAAGAATTTTGGAAGATCTGTTTTTTTTGCCATTCGGGAACAATTCTCACCCCTTCTAAATAACCCAAATCGGTATTGAGTTTTGTTTCTGTTAATGAATGCAAAGGAACAAATACAGTTAAAACCCATTCTCCATTGGCTAAAGTAACACTTTCATATTCAGATTTATTTGTATTGAGGAAGACATGCTCTGGAAGTTGATCTTCTATTTTTTTGCCTTCAGCTGTTAATGATTCAGCCAGCTTTTTGCCATTCACATCATATATTTCAGCAATATCAAACAATCCCCCCGTTAACGTTTGCACGCCTTGCTGAATAACTGTTTCTCCATTATCACTTTTTTGATCAATAGACTTGTGATGCATGATTAACCGGTGTGATTCTTCATAAGCCAAAGAAATAATACTTTTTTCAAAGTTTTCCTTAGAAATATACCAGGCAAAAACACTGGAGATAATCGCCAATATCAGGCTTGCGCAGCCAATCCGTATAGCCGCTTTTTGTTTGAAATTTGTCATACTGCGATCCTTCCCATTTGGATTCCATTAACTTTTTATCAACGGAACCTAGGATACGCTTTAAATTTTCTTTTACTTCGATGAATTATTTTATTGTGAACTTCGGATAATAAAATATCAGCCGTTCTTTTAGATGCACTAAAGTCGGCTTTTCTGTAGAAAAATAAGAATGAAAATAAGAAGACACCCATCATAACGTACCTGTTTTTTGAGCAGTTCTAAACTTATTAGGAGGTTTATTTTTAGTCCGGTCGGTGGGTTATGCCACAGTCTTGAAAAAGCCAAGTTAGTTTAATTGAGAGACCTTATTTTATGAGTAATATCTCTGTTCTTTACTTCTTCGAAGCGAGCTGAAGCTGTTCAAATTTATTCCCTCAAAATTTATCATTGTGTTTCTCGTTGTGTGTGTCTCTCATTTTTGTGCGGTACTCAGGAAAAAGTTACGATCAACGTTGGGTTGGGTAGAAGACTGCTTGCTGTTTTTATCTGCTCATATTTTTTTTTGTTACTATACTGTTAAAAACAGCAAACTTATTCAATTTCCGAAGGAGAAATAAAATGGACAGTAACATTATGTTGTTGATGCATCCCATGACCGGAGTGCTTGCCATTCTGTGCGCATTATGGGTTTTTGTTGATACGCTGAATGTTAGTGAGGCCTCTGTAACACGGATAAAAAATGTAAGTATTCTTTGCTCTATACTGATCTGGCTAACATATATAGTTGGAGGATATTGGTATGTGGTGTATTACGGCATTGACAAAGAAATCATAAAATCCGGGCCATGGCCTTTTGCTCATAATATATTTATGGAAATTAAAGAGCATGTTTTTCTGATGCTTCTTTTGTTAGGCACTTATCTTCCAATTGCCGCAAACAAAAATATCGCCGTCAGCAAGCCAGCACGCAAGATTCTTCTATGGGTATCAGGCTTCATTATTCCAATCTCCCTGTTTATGGAAGGTTCCGGTGCCATCATTTCCAGTGCGGTTAAAATCGGGCTGCTATTTAAACTGTCATAAAGAGGTGAATCATGGAAAAAACAGAAATTGGAAAATATACCAGAAGTTTTGGTTTGTCTTTTAGCATTACCAGTGTTTTCAGCGCTGTTCTTGTTACTTTAAAAGAAACTTACCAGGAATCCCTTCTAGAAATAATGAAATCTTTGACAGGTCACCATTGGGTCACTCATGGAGTGATAGATATTCTCGTTTTTTTAATTCTTGGCTGGATATTATCAAAGATGAACAAAGGGCTAGGTGTGAATCTCTCAGCCAATATTCTGGTGGGTTGCATTGTTGGGGCGATAGTCGTTAACTTTGCTCTTACCTCCGGATTTTATCTTCTTTATTGATTCGCTCGCTGTCACTTTCACTATTGGTATTCTGCCTTGACGGCGAGTTATTTTTTCGTTGCCTCACTCAACGTGGTCTGGAAATTGTCTAGCTGCGCCGGTTGTTTGTAAGCTTTCGCTTGTTGCTGTTGGTTTAACTTTTTTGTTGGTATTCCGCCCTGACGGCATGTAGATGATGAAAAACCGAAACGCCGTTTCGCAGTTCGAGAGAGTCATGCTCTTTCAACAGCAAAAGAAAACAGGGTACGCAGAGATTAGACCGCTCGTGACATTATGCAGCAGCATAATGTCACGAGCGGAAAACCAACAATAAAAGTTAAAGGAAGCGCTCACCAGCGAAGGCCTATAAATAACCGATGCGTCATCAACATCACCATGCAAACTGTAGGGACCTGCAGCACGCCGTTAAGTGCCTAATACTAGTAAATAAATTTAAACCAATCGCTTACAAGCTAAAGTCTGCAAACCAATCAAATCAGCTAGGTTACAAATTCATTGAGATTCTCGACTAAACATCTCGAGAATGACGGTCAGGAATCGAAGAAAATAAAGTAGCAGTCAAAGGTGAAACTCCAAAAACTCAACAACCAGCTACTAAAGTAGGTGGGTGAGGATCTATGGACTAAAGTCCGGATACGGGTCAAAGACCCGTTGTTTTAGTGCTCAGTTCTAAAATTATCATCGACTTTTGGCTCAAAATGATGGGCTAAATACTCTTTAATCATTTCTTCAGTAACACCCCCAGATGTGACATAAAAATATCCTCTAGACCAAAAATGACGCCCCCAGTATCGCTTTTTTAAGTTGGGGAAACATTTAAATAGTTTAGATGAGGATCTCCCCTTCACCCTTCTCATTATTTTACTTGGTGCCATATTAGGGGGAGCTGAAACTAAAAGATGAACATGATCTTTGCTAACAACTTCTTTTAAAATCTCAATTTCAAAAGAATTACATGTTTGCCTGATTAATTCTCTGACCTTCAACCCAACATCACTTTTTAAAACTTGATACCTATATTTAGTAACAAAAACAAAATGATACTGAATCTTAAAAACCGTATGGCTACCATATCGATAATCCATTCCCATCTCCTAACCAAATACCTATTAAGATTTTATAGCTAAAGCTGACCGGCTAAAGCCGAGGGTTTTAACCTTTTCAGGAGACTAATAAAGTTAAACCAAACACTTATTAGCGAAGCTCCGGCTAAATCTGTTGGCTGTCAGCCGATCGCCAACAGCTGTTGCCTCTTTATTTCTCTGTTTTCTGATTTTTCTTATTCTTAAAATAACCAACCGCTTTCACCGTAACAACCGCACACAATCCCCAGAAAATGGCATGATAAAAAAGGTGTAATGACCCTTCACCAAGGGCGTGATCTTGATGAGCAAAGCCTTGTGCGCTGATAAGTAGGGTAAAGATAAAAGTAAAAAATTTCATAATATTTCCTTTTTATAAGTTGACGATAATAGGGTGCTTATTTAAGCATGCCTTCAGTTTCAATAAAGTCGATAATTTCAGCCAAACCCTGCTGGGTTTTCATATTACTAAACACAAAAGGCCTGTCGCCGCGCATCTTTTTGGTATCTCTGTCCATTACCTCTAATGACGCACCGACCAGATCTGCGACATCTATTTTATTGATAATCAGCAGATCTGACTTAGTAATACCCGGGCCACCTTTACGGGGGATCTTATCGCCCGCTGAGACATCAATAACATACAAGGTTAAGTCCGAAAGCTCCGGGCTGAAGGTTGCGCTGAGATTATCCCCGCCGCTTTCAACTAATACAAAATCCAGGTTGGGATGACGTTCGTGCAGATCATCGATTGCCGCTAAGTTCATTGAGGCATCTTCCCGAATGGCGGTATGCGGGCAGCCGCCCGTTTCAACGCCGATAATGCGATCTTCAGCCAGGGCATTATTGCGGGTTAGAAACTGCGCATCTTCATGGGTATAGATATCATTGGTGACCACAGCCATATCGTATTTATCACGGAGTGCAAGGCATAACTGGCTGAGCAGGGCGGTTTTACCTGAGCCAACTGGGCCACCGACGCCAATACGTAAAAGTTGTTTTTTTCTCATAATAAATAATCTCTCTGGTTAAATTTTTTAAGATCTAATTTTTTTTAGGATCTAAATAATCGCGTGTATTGGGTTTCATGCCAGGCGCTGGCCATCGCTAAACGCGGTAAGCTACCACCTATTTCATGATCTTTTAATTGGTTGGCGATGGTCAACAGATGATCCACTTCTGCGCTTAAATCAAATAAAAGGTTTTGTGCCTGGGTTTGCCCTAAAGGGACTAATTTAGTGGCTGCTGCAACCTGGTTATCAATATAGGTCCAGCAAAAACCGCTTTGTGCCGCGGTTAAATCCAGCTCACAAAGGTATGCGCTAATAGCAAATACGCTGACAAAACTCAGTTCTGGTTCATTTAATAATTCTGAATAAGGCTCGCTGTCGAGGCTGTCTAGCTGCTTTAATAAACGCACAAAGGCTTTACCCATGGCCAGATCCGCGAAACGCAATTCACTGCTTTCACGGCAGGCGATAAGGTGCTGGTTAGCCAGTTTAAAAGCTGTAAAATCACTGCTGTCTAAGGCTTGATATAGGCGTTTTAAAATGGCTAAATCGGTGCGCGAGAGCGACTCGCTTAAGTTCAGTTCAATCCACTCAAAGGTGCTTTTTTGGCCGCTTATCCAGTTCATCTCAACCGCATACTCGAGCCCCTGGGAGAATGAAAACCCGCCGACCGGCAAGTTGGCACTGCACAGTTGCAGTAAACGGTTAAGTTTCAGCGTAGAACTTTGCTTATCAGCTGTCATGTGCATGGCTATGACCGTGGCTGCGCACGCCGTAGGCCCCATTTTCAGGCTCAAAAACAGCCGGTATACTATTAACCGATAAACCGTAATTTTCAGCCAGCTGCTCGAGCACATGGTCGGGCTTAAAACGTACCCATAACTCGCCGATTTGCAGTGTGGTATGGCGGTTCCCTAAGTGGTAACAGACCTTGCTGAAATTCAGCCAGTCGTTCGCCACTGCGGTTGAAACATCTTCAGCTTTACCTTTGACTTCAATCAGTAAACCGCATTCTGTTTTTAATATCTCCCCGACTAATAGCGGGTGACCACGTTCAACGAAAATACCGATATTAGCCCCTTTATCGGTGACACTTTTAATCCGTGATTTTTTACGGGTATCCTGATCCAGAGTAATTGAATCACTGATTTCATCGTGGGTATGATCGAGTCTTTCAAATACTTGTAACATTTTTTTCCACCTTTCTTGTTACTATTTAGCTGCAATAACAATGCTCTACCACAGAGAAATAAGAGGCGCTGCGCGCTACACCGAGAAAAAAAACAGATGATCTTAAATTTTTATTTCTCGGTGTGCTCTGTGCACTCTGTGGTTAATTATTGTGTCTTTAGCCACTCTATTTCAATGCTGCTGAATAATAATTTCTAAAATAAGCAGTAGCGTTGTGTGAGTGGCAGTTCGGTGGCCGGCTCACAGGTTAAAAGCTCTCCATCAGCGCGCACTTCATAGGTCTGTGCATCCACTTCAATTTTTGGCTGCCAGTTGTTATGGATCATGTCCTTTTTGCCAATATTGCGGGTGTTTTTACACACGCCGACCATGCGGGTCATGCCGATTTTTTCTGGCACACCTTGATCAATCGCTGCCTGGGATAAAAAAGTCATGGAGGTTTTCGCCGCCGCCGATCCGAATGAGCCAAACATAGGGCGATAATAAACGGGTTGAGGTGTTGGAATCGAGGCATTGGCATCGCCCATCGGCGCGGCGGCAATAAAGCCCGATTTTAAGATCATCGCCGGTTTAATGCCGAAAAAGGCCGGTTTCCATAATACTAAATCGGCCAGTTTACCCACTTCAATGGAGCCAACTTCATGGCTGATGCCGTGGCTAATCGCGGGATTAATAGTGTATTTGGCGATATAGCGTTTTATACGGAAGTTATCATTGCGCTCGGTATCGGGTGCTAATGGCCCGCGCTGCTGTTTCATTTTATTGGCAGTCTGCCAGGTACGGGTGATCATTTCCCCAACACGGCCCATCGCTTGAGAGTCCGAGGCGATCATGCTGATTGCGCCGAGATCATGCATAATATCCTCGGCGGCAATACTCTCTTTGCGAATACGCGAATCGGCAAAGGCAACATCTTCAGGAATAGAGGGGTCAAGATGATGACAAACCATCAGCATATCAAGGTGTTCATCTATGGTATTAACCGTATAAGGACGGGTCGGATTAGTTGAAGAGGGCAGTACATTGGGCTCACCACAGGCGCGAATAATATCAGGGGAATGCCCGCCGCCCGCACCTTCGGTATGGTAGGTATGAATAGTGCGACCTTTAAAAGCGGCCATAGTATCTTCGACAAAACCCGCCTCATTTAAGGTGTCTGTATGAATGGCTACCTGCACATCATAGCGTTCGGCAACGGCTAAACAGTTATCAATGGACGCCGGAGTCGTGCCCCAGTCTTCATGGAGTTTTAAGCCGCACACACCCGCTTCAATTTGCTCTTCAAGCGCGAGCGGCAAGCTGGTATTACCTTTGCCGAGAAAGCCAAAGTTCATGGCGAAATCGTTGGTGGCCTGCAGCATTTTATGAATATTCCATGGACCGGAGGTGCAGGTTGTCGCATTAGTGCCTGTTGCCGGACCGGTGCCGCCGCCTATCATAGTGGTGACTCCCGACATTTGCGCCTCTTCAATCTGCTGCGGGCAAATAAAGTGAATATGCGCATCAATGCCGCCGGCGGTTAATATTTTACCTTCACCAGCAATCACTTCGGTACCCGGGCCAATTTCGATATCAATATTGTCCTGAATATCCGGGTTGCCTGCTTTACCTATAATAGCGATTCGGCCTTCTTTAATGCCCACATCGGCTTTAATTATTCCCCAGTGATCAACAATCAGCGCGTTGGTTATAACCAAGTCCACGGTATCAAAACAGGATGCCTGGCTTTGTCCCATGCCGTCACGAATGACTTTGCCGCCGCCAAATTTAACTTCTTCACCGTACTGGGTATAATCTTTTTCAACTTCTAACCATAAATCGGTATCGGCTAAACGTACCCGATCACCCACAGTAGGCCCGAACATATGTGCATAGGAATGCTTATCAATTGTTGCCATTTTATAGATCTCCTTGAATGCTTGCACGAAAGCCAAATACCCGGCGTTTACCGCGATAGGCTATCAATGTGACTTGGCGTTGCTGACCCGGCTCAAAACGCACGGCGGTGCCGGAGGTGATATCAAGACGATAACCGCGACACTTTTCCCGCTCAAATTTAAGGGCCGGATTGACTTCATAAAAATGATAGTGTGAGCCGACTTGAATCGGGCGATCACCAGAATTTGCCACCGTCACTGTTAATTGCTCACAACCCACATTTAACTGCAGGTCACCGGCATCTGTTTTTATTTCACCTGGAATCATAAATTGCTCCTTAAAATACTGCTGTCGGCGGTCGGCGGTCGGCCGTCAGCCCGCAACTCGAAGCTCGAAGCTCGAAGGCTCGAAGCTCGAAGGCTCGAAGCTCGAAAGCTCGCAGCTGATAGCTGATAGCCAATCGCCGTGTTAAATAATCGGGTTATGCACAGTCACAAGCTTAGTGCCATCGACAAAAGTGGCTTCAACCTGTACATCGGGAATCAGCTCGGCGATGCCATCCATTACCTGATCGCGGGTCAGTAAAGTACGGCCATAATCCATCATTTCCGCCACGCTTTTTCCGTCACGCGCACCTTCAATAATCTCCATGGAGATATAGGCCATGGCTTCGGGATAATTGAGTTTTAAACCGCGATTTAAACGTCGTTCTGCAAGTAACGCGGCGGTGAAAATCAGTAACTTGTCTTTTTCTCGAGGTAATAAGTCCATAATAATCTCTTTTTATGTGTGTCAGTTATGAGTACCAGTCAGGTGTGCCAAATTCGCGGTTGCACCGCCGTTTTATTCAATAATAAAGGTCGCAATAGTTGCCATAAGCTGATAAATAACTGCTTGCACTCCTGAGCGTGATGCCCTAAATAACGGATCACTAATAAACCGTTAATTTCCGTAATACTGACTTTTTCCTGGGCACTTTCTGCTGTTATTTTTGCTCGAATCTGCATCACTAAGGCTTTATGCTGCTGGGGTTTATTGGAATGCTCAGGGTTATTGTGCAAGATAGGGGCATAGGCTAAAAATGTCGCAAAAACCGTGTTGCCCGCGAGACCTGCCGGGTGCGCCAATAAATTATTGCTTGGTGACAGACTAATACGATCATGATAAATAAGTTTAGCGTCACAAAACAGGCGGTTTAACTGACAGTATTTTCCCTTAATAAAGGTTTGATCTGAATTAGGCAGCCCCAGGCAAGTGATATCCCAACCGAGATAAACACTTGTCGATGTTAAGTTTATATCCACGCTATTAAAGCCGTCGGCACCTTCATAAACGATGGTTTCCTGCGGAAAATTTTCACATTTTGCCTGCGCCTCAAGGTCAAATTGAGTGATTTGAGTCTGCTGAGAATCCCCAATAGTGAGATCTTCACGGGCGCGGTAAAAACGTCCGGCCCCTGGGGTGGTAAATAACAAATGGGCATTTTTTTTTACGTCAATGCCAATCCGCAGCTCATCCCCGGAGACTATTCCCGCGGGTGGATGTAGCAGATAAATATGCGCGCAGTCAGGCCCCTCAGGATAAAACGCTTTCTGCACTGACAGCGGCCCTTTACGTTTGGTGCGGGTCAGCTGCGTACCGACCGGAGTGTCGCTAAATTCCAGCATTAAATGCGCCAGCCATTGGTTTTTTGGCTTTGCTGTGATCGGCGGTTTTGTTATGACAGTGCTTAACATGCTTAAATTAATCATCCTTATTTAACCTTTATTCGGTTTGCCTATCCCGATCTAAGCTTATTTATACCGCTAAGTATTTACCCACCAGCTGATCTGTTAGTTCCTGCATTTCCCCAGAAGCGATAACCTGGCCTTTTTCCATCAGATGGAAATATTCACCAACCGCGCGTGCAAAGGGCAGCTTCTGCTCAACCAAAATAATGGTCATGCCCTGTTCTTTATTTAACTTTAGCAGCACATCGCGGATCAGCTGCACTATATTGGGCTGAATACCTTCGTTGGGCTCATCCAAAATAAGAATATCCGGATTGAGCACTAAGGCGCGGGCGATCGCCAGTTGCTGCTGCTGCCCGCCGGAGAGATCCCCTCCGCGCCGGTGAAGCATTTCCTGGAGCACCGGAAAGAGTTTAAAGATATGTTTTGGTATGCTTTTACTGGGTTGACGCGAACAATTTAAACTTATCTTTAAATTTTCTTCAACGGTCAACTGCGGAAAAATATGACGCCCCTGCGGCACGTAACCGACACCTATTTCAGGGCGCTTTTCGACGCTGCCTTTACTCATGTCGTGACCGTTAATCACTAAACTGCCTGAGCTTATCGGCAATAAACCCATAATAGTTTTCAGCAGGGTGGTTTTGCCTACCCCGTTACGGCCCATAATGCAGGTGCGCGATCCTTGTTTAATATCAAGGGAGAGATCCCATAATATCTGCGTGCCGCCATATTTTTGATCAACCGATTTTAATTCAATCATAATTCAGCCTGCTCCTCACCCAAATAAACTTCCCGTACATCTTTATTTTCCTGAATTTCATTCATTGATCCTTCAGCCAGTACTGAACCCTGATGCAATACGGTGACAGTTCGGGCAATGGAGCGTACAAAGGCCATATCATGTTCAACGACGACCACTGAATGTTTGCCTGCCAGTGAGGTTAATAACTCGGCAGTACGCTCGGTCTCCTGCGCTGTCATCCCCGCAACGGGCTCATCAACCAATAACAGGCGCGGCTCTGCAGCGAGCAGCATGCCAATTTCGAGCCACTGTTTCTGGCCGTGGGATAAACGCCCGGCCGGGTAGTGGCGCTCGGCAATCAAGCCGATAGTCTCAAGCACTTCATCTATTTTATCTTTTTGTGCGCCGCTGAGTTTATGAAACAGTGCGCTCCAAATGCCTTTATCGCCTTTAAGGCTGAGCTCTATATTTTCAAATACGCTCAGCGCTTCAAAGACCGTAGGTTTTTGAAACTTACGTCCTATTCCCGCGCGGGCAATCTGCGATTCATCAAGCTCCAGCAGATCTATCTGCTGACCGAAACTGACTTTACCTGTGTCGGGCCGGGTTTTGCCGGTAATAACATCCATCAAGGTGGTTTTACCCGCCCCGTTGGCACCGATCAGGCAGCGCAGCTCGCCATCTTTGATATACAAGTTGAGATCGTTAAGGGCTTTAAAACCGTCAAAGCTCACACTGACCCCTTCCACATATAAGATCATGCCGTGCGAAGTATCCGGGCTAATCGACTCTTTTGAAGAGATGGGCGAGCCGTGTTTATTTACTATCATGATTTACTCTCCGCGGCTGTAGTTGCAGTGGTGGAGGGGGCTTGTGGCTCGTTTGCCGGCTGTGTGGGTGGATCGAGTTTATTGAGCACACTGGCAAACAGACCCGCAATTCCTTTGGGTAATAACAGGGTGACTAAAACAAACAGGCCACCCAGTCCAAATAGCCATACTTCGGGCATAATCGCGGTAAAACGTGTTTTTGCATAACTGACCACGACTGCGCCAATAATTGCGCCATATAAAGTGCCGCGTCCGCCGATGGCGACCCAGATAACAATCTCAATGGAATTCAGAGGTGAAAATTCGCCGGGATTGATCATGCCGACCTGGGGGACATAGAGTGCACCCGCCAGACCTGCCAGCATTGCCGAGACAACAAAAATCCACACTTTGTAATGTTGGGGTTTATAACCAACAAAACGCACTCGGTCTTCAGCATCGCGAATCGCGGTGACCACTCGGCCCATTTTTGAGTTAACAATAAAATGGCTGACTGCGTATCCAAAAGCCAGTGCAACGGCTGTGGCGACAAACAGTGCCAGTTTGGTATCCGGTGACTGCAATGAAAAACCAAAAATCTCTTTAAAATCAGTTAAGCCATTATTACCGCCAAAGCCCATTTCATTACGGAAGAATGACAGCATCAGTGCATAGGTCATTGCCTGGGTTATAATCGACAAGTAGACACCGCTTACCCGGGAGCGAAAGGCCATCGTACCGAAAATGTATGCAAGCAGTCCGGGGCCGGCAAAGACCAGTAATACCATAAACAGGACATTATCCGAGCCCGCCCAGTACCAGGGCAATTCAGTCCAATTTAGAAAGACCATAAAATCGGGCAGATCCGGGTTGCCGTAGACACCGCGATCGCCTATCTGGCGCATCAGATACATCCCCATAGCATAACCGCCGAGCGCAAAAAAAGCGCCGTGGCCCAAGCTTAAAATACCGCAATATCCCCAGACTAAATCGACTGCCAGTGCGAGCAGGGCATAACAAAGATATTTTCCGAGCAGGGAGACAGTATAATTACTGACATAAAAAAATGAGCCGGGTGCAAAGGCTAAGTTACACACTGTCACATACAGGGTTGTGATAAATAAAATCGCAATCACAAAATGTAAACTGTTAAGTTTTTTAAAACCAGGTGAATGAAGTAAATTTTTCATTATTCAGCAGACCTCCCTTTTTGAGGAAACAAGCCCTTAGGTCGTTTTTGAATAAACAAGACTAACCCGACCAGGACGATGATATTAGCCAGAACAGGCCCCATCGACGGCTCTAAGAATTTGTTAAAGGTGCCCAGCGTCATTGCGGCCACTAATGTGCCCCATAGGCTACCGACACCACCAAATACCACCACCAAAAATGAATCAATAATATAGTCCTGTCCGAGGTTAGGGCCAACATTGGTTAACTGGCTTAATGCCACACCGGCGATGCCCGCAACGCCTGATCCTAAGCCAAAGGTGATGGCATCAACCCATGAGCTTTTTATGCTTAGCGCGCGTGCCATATCGCGGTTTTGTGAAACGGCCCGCACATGCAGTCCCAGCGATGATTTTTTCAAAATCATTAATAAAGAGAAAAACACCATCAGCGCGAATATAATGATATATAAACGGTTATAGGTTAATGAAAAAATAGGATTAATTTCCAGTGAGCCGCTCATCCACTGTGGCGCTTCCACTTGACGGTTGAGCGGTGAGAAAACCGTTCTTACTAATTGCTGTAAAATAAGGCTGATACCAAAAGTAGCCAACAGCGTTTCTAACGGGCGTCCTTTTAGAAAACGGATCACGCCGCGTTCAATTAACACACCGACTAAACCTGACACCAAAAAGGCAGCGGGCACCGCCATCAGCAGTGAATACTCTATTAAATTTGGAAAGGTTTGCTGAATCACATAAGTGGTATAGGCACCAAGCATCATCATTTCACCGTGGGCCATATTAATCACGCCCATGACTCCAAAGGTAATAGTCAAACCGATGGCTGCCAGTAATAAAACCGAGCCCATGCTTAAGCCAAAGAAGAGATAATCAAGCAGCTGGTAGAAATCACCATCCTGTTCCATTTGACCAATAGCACGGGTGAGTGCTTTATGAAGTTCGCTCTTATCTTGTGAAATAGATAAGTCTTGTGAAGCAGATAATTTTTTAAGCTCTTTTACCAGTGCATTTTTAACCGTCGGTTCCAATCTGCCTTCTAACTGGCTAATAGCGGCGAGTTTTTCAGCCGTCTGACCTTTCTCTAACTGCTCAATCAGCAGCACCACGGACATCAGTTCGCGTATCTCTTTTTCCTGCTCTGTTTTTATTAATCGCGTAATGCTGGTTATGCCGGTTTTACTCGGGTTATCTAAAAGCTGCTTAATAGCCTGCAGGCGAACGGCAGGAGAGCTATTGGATAAATACATATTGGCCAGCAAATCACGAATTTGCCCGCGGATACGGTTATTAGTTCTGATTTTTTTGAGTGCATAAATACTGACGGGTGCTAATGCTTCGGTCTTTAAAACAGACGTTAAATCATAGGTTTGTTGCTGGTTTGGCTGAGCATAGACAAGCTCGTTAGCGGCTTTCAGGTAATACAGCTCGCCCTCCATTAAGTGCTGCAGCAGTTCCGGTACTTGCGGTGATGGTTGCGCTGCGATTTTATCTACTAAAGGCGCCATTTTGGATAATTTGGTTGACGGTAACTGCGCAAGCAGTGTTTCGAATTGAGTGTTGCTCTCTGTTGCCGGCGCATTTTCGGCAAGGGCAAACCACGACATGCAGGAGAAAACCAACAGGGAAAATATTCGTAACATTAGCTTTTCCTTAATGTTAAATAATCTACTTCTTATAAAAAAGAGAGGTATTGTTACCTCTCTGATAATCACTTTATATTCACTATAACTGAGGTTTATTCACCAGAGCATTTAGCTGTTTTGATATTAAAGTTGCCACAGCTCACGGGGGCAGTCCAATCTGAGATTAAGTCTTTAGAGACGGGTAGAAAATCTGACCATGCATCACCGATAACTGTATCAGGTGTTGACCAAACGACTTCAAACTGACCATTTGCTTGAATTTCACCAATCAGTACAGGCTTAGATAAATGGTGGTTGGCGTTCATCACGGCAATGCCGCCGGTTAAGTTAGGTACTGCTATGCCAATCATCGCTTGTTCAACGGCATCAACGTCCGTCGTACCCGCTTTCTCAACCGCTTTGACCCACATTTTGAAACCTATATAGGTCGCTTCCATCGGATCATTAGTCACGCGTTCATCATCGCCAATAAATTTTTTCCAGCTTTTGATAAATTTGTCGTTTTCTTCTGTTCTAACACTTTGGAAGTAGTTCCAAGCTGCTAAGTGGCCCACTAGCGGAGTGGTATCAAAACCAGACAGCTCTTCTTCACCGACAGAGAATGCCATTACAGGAATATCTTCAGCTGAAATGCCCTGGTTACCCAGTTCTTTGTAGAAGGGGATATTAGCGTCACCGTTAATGGTTGATACAACAGCTGTTTTCTTACCTGTTGAGCCAAATGTTTTCACATCAGCAACAATATTCTGCCAGTCTGAATGACCGAAAGGTGTGTAGTTGATCATAATATCTTTCGCTTCGACCCCTTTTGATAACAGGTAAGCTTCTAATATTTTATTGGTGGTACGCGGGTAGACATAATCTGTACCTAGTAATACCCAACGTTCTGCCCCGATATCATTCATCAGGTAATCAACCGCAGGAATAGCCTGCTGGTTTGGTGCAGCGCCGGTGTAAAATACATTTTGCGATGACTCTTCACCTTCATACTGAACCGGATAGAACATCAGTCCATTGAGCTCTTCAAGGACAGGTAATACAGACTTACGCGATACAGAAGTCCAGCTGCCGAAAATAACATCGACTTTTTCTTTGGCAAGCAGCTCGCGTCCTTTCTCAGCAAAAAGAGGCCAGTTTGAAGCTGGATCAACGACCACTGCTTCCAGTTTTTTGCCAAGCAGACCGCCTTTGGCATTTTGATCCGCTATCATCATCAGCACGGTATCTTTGAGTGTTGTTTCACTGATAGCCATAGTGCCTGATAAAGAATGTAATACGCCGACTTTGATGTTCTCTGCTGCATAGGTTAAATTGGTCATTAACCCCGTCGCAACAATTGAACTGGCTAAAATAAGCTTTTTAAATTTCATAGTGAATTTCCTTTATCTTTATCATTAGGTGTTAAAACTTTTTTATCGGCTTAAATGACCGGCTAAAAATCTTAATCACAACCTTTACTACAAGTGGGCTTAGTATCCGGTAATTTAGGCAAGCATTAAATGCGCAGAAAGACGCAATAGACTACGTAAAACTACGCATATAAATGGCTCTGTTAGTGCTATAAAATATGCCGGCAAACTGAACTAACTACGTAAAACTATGCATACAAATGGCTTTGCTGGTGGTATAAAGTAGTTGGTCATTTACACAAAAACCAAACCTATTACGTCAATCTATGCGTATAAATGGCCATGCTAGTGGTATGAAATAGTAGAATATTTGCCCCAAACTAAGCCAGTTAAGCTCAACCTATTCATTTAGAAATATTTATTTAAACTAAGTCACTTAAAGCAAGTCGTACCTTATGATAGCTAATCAGAAAATAGTAAAAGCCCGCCGTACTTATAATAAGCTCGTTGCTAACGAGATGATGGAAGATTTTGCCCTACGTTTTACGGCGAGACGTGCCAGAAAGTGGTCATTAAACCGTATTTCCGTGACGGCATTAGGGACGGTCTCTTTTCTGGTATTAGAAGCGATTGGCGGGGCGATTACGCTTAACTACGGCTTTGAAAATTCGGCGTGGGCGATTTTGGCGGTGACTTTTATTATCTTTTTTACCGGGCTGCCGATCAGTTATTACGCGGCAAAATACGGTGTAGATATCGACCTGCTCAGCCGTGGCGCCGGATTTGGTTATATCGGTTCAACCATTGCCTCCCTTATCTACGCTTCTTTTACTTTTATCTTTTTTGCCCTTGAAGCCTCTATTATGTCAATGGCGCTGCAAATGCTGTTTGGATTGCCCTTATCAATAGGTTATATCATCAGCGCATTATTGGTCTTGCCCTTAGTGACACACGGTATTACCTATATCAGCCGTTTTCAGGTGTGGACACAGCCCCTGTGGATTGCACTGCAGCTGCTGCCGCTGTTTTTTGTTTTTACACACGCCGACAGTCAGCTCGATGCTTGGGTTAACTTTACCGGCAAAGTGGGGGAATCTGGCGGGTCATTTAACCTGTTATTGTTTGGCGCTGCGTCCGCGGTATTGTTATCTTTAGTGGCGCAGATTGGCGAGCAAGTGGATTTTCTGCGTTTTTTACCTGAAAAACCGCAGCAGGGTGCGTGGCGATGGTGGCTGGCTCTGATTGCTGGTGGACCGGGTTGGATTTTTTTTGGTGCATTGAAACTGTTTTTAGGATCCTTTCTGGCCTATTTTGCGCTGCAGCAGGGGATAGCGAGCGATCTTGCGGGCGATCCCGCACATATGTATCAACTTGCCTACGGTTATGTTTTTGCCAATCCTCAAATCAGTATGATTGTGGCCTGTACTTTTGTGGTCATTTCGCAGTTAAAAATCAATGTTGCCAATGCTTATGCTGGCTCGCTGGCATGGTCAAACTTCTTTTCGCGAGTGACCCTTACTCATCCCGGCCGTGTGGTGTGGATGTTATTTAATGTCGCGATTGCTTTATTGCTGATGGAACTTGGAATTTACCAAGCTATTGCCAGCATGCTGTCGGTTTATTCGGTGCTTGTTTTAGCCTGGCTAAGCTCAGTGGTTGCGGATCTTGTTATTAATAAACCTTTGGGGATAAGTCCCAAGCATATTGAATTTAAACGCTCCCATTTATACGATATTAACCCGGTCGGTGTTGGTTCAATGCTGATCGCGTCATTGGCCGGTTTTAGTGCACATCTCGGCTGGTATGGTGAAACCATAAAAGCACTGGCCTCTTTTATTGCCTGTTTTTTACCTTTTATCACTGTGCCCTTAATAGGCTGGTTAACCCAAGGTAAGTATTATTTAGTGGCAAGCGATAGAACCCCAATTCATAAAATCACTAAGTGCCATATTTGCGAAAATGCCTTCGATCCTGAAGATATGACATTTTGCCCTGCCTATGGCAAAGCGATTTGTTCCCTGTGCTGCAGTTTAGATGTGCGTTGTGGTGATAAGTGCCGTCCGAACGCAACTTTATCGCAGCAGACGCATGATTTTTTCAGTCGTTTTTTAAGCGCGCAATTGCTTAGAAAACTGGCCAGTCCTCTTAGCCAGTTTCTCGCGCTGACTTTTACCTTAAGTTTTCTCAGTGCTGGTATTTTGTTTTTGATCTATCAGCAGGTTCCTTTGGATGATCCCCGCGTTAAGCAGGTCTTTGCCAGTACTCTGGTCAAAATATTTTTTTTACTGCTTATTATTATCGGGGTGGTGAGCTGGCTGTTTATTTTAGTGCGCAGCGGCAATCAGACTGCATTAAAAGAGTTACGCTCCCAGACCAATGCGCTGGCCAAAGAGAGTAACGCTCATGAACAGACCTCATCTGCACTGCAGGTGGCCAAAGAAGTGGCAGAAGCGGCTAATGAAGCAAAAAGCCGTTATCTGGCCGGGTTAAGTCACGAGCTGCGCACGCCGCTCAATGTATTATTGGGTTATGCGCAGTTACTTAGCCGCGATCCGGCTCTGCCGTTCAAGCAGCGTGAAATCATTGGCATTGTGAAACGTAATGGAGAGCACTTAGCTGATCTTATTGAAGGTCTTCTGGAAATATCTAAAATTGAAGCCGGCCGGGTCAACCTGCAGCGTGATGAATTTAATTTAAAAGCGATTCTGCAGCAACTTGTTGATATGTTTCAGATGCAAGCCAGTAAAAAAAGGCTTAAATTCTATTATCTTGCCAGTCCTAATCTGCCCGATTATGTGGCCACGGATAAGCAGCGCCTGCGGCAGATTCTGATTAATTTAATCTCCAATGCCATTAAATACACTGAGCAGGGGTCCGTCACTTTTAAAGTCACCTATCGCAGTGAAGTAGCGCATTTTAGCGTGATTGATACAGGCCCGGGTATTTCTAAAAGTAATCAGGAGCTGATTTTCAAACCCTTTGAGCAGATTAGGAACGATCATACAAAAGCGATTAGCGGGACTGGGCTGGGGCTCACTATTTCCCGCTCCTTGGCAGAACTGATGGGCGGGGAGATAAGTTTAACTAGCAGTATAGGCCAGGGGTCGACCTTTAATTTCCGCTTAATGCTGTTTAAATTGCATAAAGATCCGAAAGAGCCTGAGTTTAATAAATTGCAGGCAACAGGCTATAGCGGCAAAAAACAGACCTTGTTAGTAGTTGATGATGAACTTAATCAGCGCGCCTTAATGTCTGATTTATTAAAGCCGATTGGTTTTGATGTGTTACTGGCAGAAAATGCTCAGCAGGGTTTCACTCTGCTCGAAGATGAGGATGTAGATCTGATTTTATTGGATGTGCGCATGCCGCAAATGAACGGTTGGGAGATGGTTAAACTGCTACGTGAAAGGCATTATGCTATGCCTGTGCTGATGGTCTCGGCAAATGCCCGTGATGCCGAGTATAATTTACAGGCAGAAGGTTATCATAGCGGCTATATTGCAAAACCGGTCAATTTAGATGCTTTACTGGGAAAAATTGCGCAGTTATTGAATCTCCACTGGCGCTATAAAGAGAGCGAAAAAAACCAGACGCCAGCCCTTAGCAGACCGGATAAACCAGGGGTGCCGAGGGAGCAGTACCAAGCCTTAATCGCCCTGGCTGAAATTGGTTATTTGTCGGGTTTTAAAGATAAATTTGCCGAGATAGAATCTCAATATTGCTATCCGCAAGCGAGTGCATCACAAATTAAGGAGTATGTTGAAGTGTGTGATTTTCCTAAGATCATTGAATATTTAAGTGAGTTAAATCATGAAGCATAATAACAGTGATGTTGTTTTAGTGGTTGATGATTCCCCGGAATCTTTAGGCATGCTCAATGTTGCTCTTAATAGTCAGGGTTATACTGCGCTGGTTGCTCTGAATGGCTTACAGGCGTTAGCTATCGCCGAGAAAGTGCCACCTGATGTGGTGTTATTGGATGCTATGATGCCGCAAATGGATGGTTTTGAAACCTGTCGGCGTCTTAAGCTTATTTTGCCTAATACCCCGATTATATTTATGACCGGATTAACCGATGTTGAAGATGTGGTGAAAGGTTTTGAAGCGGGAGGGGTCGATTATGTCACTAAACCTATTTCACCCGATGAAGTTATCGCGCGCATTAAAAGACATATTGAAACGGCGAAATTGGCATTAAGCGCGCAGGATGCACTTGACCATGCGGGTAAAAATGTATTTTGTGTCAGTGAATTAGGTCGGCTTTCCTGGGCAACTCCTTATGTGCATGCTTTAATAGAGCAGACATCTGGGGACAATCCAAGTCCGTGGGCGAGTATGGCGCTATTAATAGAAAACTGGTTAAAAACCGACAAATCGCAAAATCTGAAAATAAACTGTTTTTCGGATCAGATAGAAGTGTATTACGAGCGCCAGCAGGAAAATATGCATCTTCTGCGCATTGTCCAAAAAGCACCGCAAAAAAATCCGCAGGATTTAAAAAATAAACTTCCCATCACCAAACGTGAATCGGAAGTGCTGTATTGGGTTTCCTATGGTAAAACAAGCTGGGAAATTTCACTTATTTTAGAGATGAGTCCGCGCACTGTTAATAAACATTTAGAGCAGATTTATAAAAAACTGGGTGTCGATAATCGTACCTCCGCGGCGGCAATATCTATTCGCATACTGGAAGCTTAATCTGTGGCAGCATTGGTTTATTTATAAAGGTTTGGGTTATGTCCCATCTTTCTCTTTGCGCAATATACTCAAATATTGTGCTGTGGAGTAAAGTTAAACCATCTGCATTCAGTAGGCTATAATTTAACTTATTCATTTTAATATGATTTATTTTTATAAAAAAGTGCATACTTACAGGTATAATAATATAATGTTGGAAAGGTATAAGATAGAAACCTTATGAAATTTAAACTTATCCCCTCTATTGAATAACCTGGTGTCAATCAACAAACACTAAAAAAAAGCACATCCTAATAAAGATTTTTTAGTTCAATAGGGCCATAAAAAATAAGGGTAATTTGTTTGAGTGTTTACAATGTAAAACGTAAATGTTCTAAATAGGTTGATGGGATTACATGGGATTACATGGGATTACATGGGATTAATGAAACAGTATAAAAATGCTATAATGTTTGGTTATAGTTTTGTTGTCGAGTGCCTTCCTGAAAATAAAAAAGAGTGAATGTCTCTACTGTGCGCCATTTATGCTTATCGTCCATCATTTGCCTGATAAAAATAGGCTTAACTTTAATATAAGAAACTTAAAAAAACTATGAAATTCAGTGACATAAAAACTGAGCATAAATTTAATGACAATATCACCCCGTTAGTGATGTGCTCGCGGTGAAGCGCCCAAGGAAATATTTAGGCGTGATTCCGGAAAGTAGTCCATGCTTAAAAGATTTAGCAGTCAATTTAAAGGACTTTGTTGTTATGTGGAAGGGTAGCTATTACCTGACAACCATTCTCCATAATGCGCACCCTCCCCCCTACCATAGTAAAAAAATCTGCAACTTGTTATGGTAAATCTAATAAAAATACACTTCGGAAAATATTGGGTTTAACCACATAACTATTGGACTTAACAATATAACAATATAACTATTAGATTTTATGACCTAACCAAAGGGAACGTATGAATATAACTTTAGCGCTACCGTGCATCGTTTATTGACGACTTATATCAATATGGGCCAAAGATGATTATAGAAGTACAAATTTATTTATAAACTAGCAGGTTAAGCAATAGCAAGATAATGATCTTTTTTGGACTGATAAAACAGCGCGAATTAGGCTGCGGAATTTATAGAAGCCTAAGATTCATGAACAATCAGATAATAACTAATAGAGAAAAAATTATGCCATTAGAAATAACAAAATATAACTCAAAAGAAGCCTTAGTAGATGCGTTTGCTGAACATATCTACGAACATGGATATAAGCGCGAAGAGTTTAAATTTTTAGATGTAGACGGCGGAAGATCGGGTATGTCATTAGCGAAAGGGGCAGCTAAATGTCTCCTCGAATTTGTTGAGCGCTACGAGACGGCGGAAATCGGTGTGCCTGAAACTGCAAGATGGTGTATTAATGGTTCTCCCTCTTTTGGCTATGCGGAATAAAATAAAGCTGATGAATGACGGGGAAATATTTTTACGTTATGAAATGAATTTGATGATGCTGCACAGCGATTTTCCTTGACTATGTTCGGTTTTAAGTCTGTTTTTTGGATCGCAAAGACTCAGTTAAGGTGCTTTTCTTTTATTTTGCTAATGGCGCGCCAATGCAAACGATCAATGTTTTTATTTTACTAAGCAATCAGATAAAAATTTAATCCGCTCAATCAAACGCCTATCATTCCCGAGCTATATCGGTTATTCGTCAGCTTGTGCTTGAGAGCACTTGTTATAGTTTTTATTGTTGTCTTTCGCCCTGACGGCGTGCAGATGAGAAACCAAAATGCAGTTTCACAGTGCGAGAGAGTTATGCACTTTGGCAGTTCAAATTGCATGTGCGAAACTGCATTTCGGTTTTCACCAGTAACTCGCCGCCAAGGGTGGAATACCAACAAAGAAAGTTCAATCAATTGCTTACAAATGATAGCGACCAGATCGCTGATTACCCTGCAGATATAAAAAAGGCGAGCTAAGCTCGCCATTTCTCTAATTAAACAACTAAAAAATATCTGCAAATTGTTTTAAACCGCAAAATTATTTGGAAAAGGGTGTTTTTCTTAAAGGAGTGAAAATCGGGATGCTTCGCGTGCTTGTTCTTCTTTACCTGCCATAATTGCCACATAAATTGCGCGACGCTCTTTAATACATACACCAGTATCTTCTGATGTATAGAGAATAAAACTCATAAAGATGGTTGCTAAAACGTTACCGAAAGGTAAATAGAAGTCATTGCCTGTTGATAAGAAAATCAAACGATGGAAATGCATGTCTACTTCTGCCCAACGGTCATGATCAAAATCTTTTGCAATTTCTTCCATCTTTTGAAAAGTATCTGAAAGTTCGATACGTTGTTCAGCCGAAGCATTTTTTGCAGCTAATGCGCAGGCTTCGGGTTCAATCGCTTTTCGTAAACCTAGAAATTGTTGATAAAAAACCTTTGAATTTTCAAGGCCATCCATCCATTCAAGTAATTGCGGATCGATAAAATTCCAATTGGTTTTATCCGTTACAGTTGTGCCTATTTTCGGTTTAGATCGTAATAAACCTTTTGAACTGAGCAACTTTATCGCTTCACGTAAAGCTGTTCGACTGACACCGAATTGGTCACATAAAGTCATTTCATTCGGAATTTTGGATCCTTGAGGTAAAGCACCAGACAAAATGCCTTGCGCAATTGTACGAGCAACTTGTAGATGCAAATTACGTGCTGAGGCTGAGATTGTGCTAAAACTTGAAGACGACATTGTAACCCTTATGCATGCGAAATATAAGACAGGAGTCAATAGCACCGTTAGTAATAATAATACTTATTACTGTTATATACATTAACAATGCATAGGTAACATATTAACAAAGCATTGACAAATTATTAACAATAAATTAATAATTTTTTATGATTGCTCGCTAGTAATAAATCGATGTTATGTATGACAATAATACATTTTTTTGCTAATTGAAGATAATTAAATTTTATGTTTTTTATAAATCGTCTTTTTCCCGTGACGCTCGTTGTTTTGTATTACATAAATAGAATAGACAGCAAATAAAATAAAAGCTAATAAGATTGGACGCTTATATAATAATTATTAGCTTCCTTCACACATTATCATCGATCTTTTTAATTTAGTCTCAGCCATTGTGCCTAATATTCTTGCTAGCAACATAGGGAAAAGGGGGACTCCAATTGATTTTGATTTCATCGAAAATGAATGTGACTATATTATTCCGTCTATTTTTTCTGAAGATATTGATTAATTAAGAAAAACGTAAATGATAATTAGCTTGCCGCTATAATTGGGTTTACATGCTTAAAAATAAGCGACTGCTACCTTTATGAGGGGGTCGTAAAGGTTTGTGATTAAATATTTTTATTTTAAAGTCTATAATTTATCTACTGAATTGTTAAAAATAAATTTATTAACCTGAAAAGCTTTGGTTGTTCTTTTTTTAATCAATAAGTAAATCGGTTCGCTAATTTTAATTACTAGATAAGGAAGTTACGATGAAAACTATATTAATAGTATTCTCATTGGCATTAGGACTAATATACCCCCCCCTTTCATTGGCAGAAGGAGATTTAAGCCGCGCGAATGTCATCACCCTTAAATTAGAAATGGGTAGCAATACAAAGGGCATGTACTTTTTACCCAACGAGTTCAATTTAGTCACCGGACAGGCGTATAAAATTGTTCTGGCGAATACGGATGCAATTAAACATGAATTTGAATCCGTTGAATTTGTTGAAAAGATATTCACCCGTAAAGTTGAACTAGTTACTCAAAAAGGAGATTTTTTGGCGGAGGTTAAAGGTCATATCAGTGAGATTGAAGTCGGTCCTCATGCTTCGATAGAGTGGTATTTTGTGCCCGTACAAACCGGTGCTAATATCGAAATGGTCTGCGCGCTTCCCGGGCACAAAGAAGCTGGCATGTTGGGGTTGATTAATATCAATTAAACAGAGGATAAAGGAGAGTAAACCACTGCCGTTGATTAGAACTCCGCGACTTTTTTTACTCTTTAATACCCTTTTTTATTGTCCAATAATCTGCACAATAATATTGTAAAGGCCAATTATCATCACATACATTAATTAATTGAAAAACCAGCATGGTCTGACCGCCATTAAAATAGATGGCAGAGCCTATGCTGATCATAAACCTGAACAGAAATTTTTTAGCCGCTACTAATTAGGTATTTGTTAAGTTAAAAGGGGCTGATTTTAGCGCTCAATTTAAAATTTTAGCATTCTCCTCTTGCCAGCATCCTTGTCTTCATACTTCTTTTTGTACTACTCTTATAACTGTCGAGACTTATGCAATTAATTAAACTAATACCGTCGCACCTGACAACATTATAAACAAGGATTTGAAAAAGAGGGCACATTATTGAGTGGTATCTAAAAGCTTTAAGCCCTTTTTCAAAGCAATTATTACAGCGATAGTCTGATAGCGAATAGGAAAGATTAATGGATACCTACTACCCCTTGCTGATTACATCCGCCATGCTTTTGTTGCCATTAATTCCAGCAGCGATTATTTATCTTCTTCTCACTCCTCGAAATAAAAAAAATATAAATGAAGCAAAAGGAGAATACGAGGGGCAATTTCTCAGTTTGGGAAAAATTCGGGTTGAGTTTAATGTTTTTGGATCGACAGCGACCTATGCGTTAGTGCTTTTTGCCGCGTATTACATGCATAGCGATATGGAGTTACAAAAAATACAGAGACTGTCAATGCAAGACCAGCAGGCTTGGTTGGTTGAGGTTCCTGTGAGGCTAAAAGATTCTAATGGCAAACCTCTTCAAGCTAATAATGAAGAGATGCAGCAGGTTATGGTGACCCTGGAACCGGGCAATATTGAAGCGTCAGCCAGTATGCTACAGTTTTGGGTGGTGCCCGATAAAGGACGATTCCCTACTGCAAATTTCTCTATGCCGGGGGCCCGAAATCGCGTAACACTTGATCTTAACGATAAAAAAATTATTGCCCACAAATATGGTGCTAGAAAAATGGAAGGCATTGTGCCTGTTTGGCTTGATTTTGGAGAGGCATATGGGCATTAACACTATAAAATGGTTAACAGGTAAAGCTATCTTGTCACTTTCTGCTTTATTATTGCTTACTTCGATGGCGGCTCATGCAACCGATGTTAGAGGACGAATCGATTTTAGTGCTCGCAATGGCATTTTTCCAATGAACGGTGCGTTTGTTGAGCTCTGCATCATGGGCGGAGGCTGCTTATCCTATCGAACTGGATATGACGGAATGTATTATTTCCGCGCTGTCCCCGGTAATCATGAGATCTTAGTTAATGGGAGATTGCTGCTCAGACAATTTATCCCTAATCAACAATATTTTGATATACCGCCACTGATAGGTAATTAGCCCAATGCCTTACCTCAATAAATTTAAAATTAGAGTGCTACTGTTATTCGGTTTAATCTATCCGCTATATGCAAATACTTGTGATCTGGAGTTTGACGGATCTGAGTTTTTAGAGGCATCTTATAGTAAGGGGATCAGTCCGGGGTCTACATGTTACGAAATAAATATAAGCAAAAATCTTTTTTTTGCGTTCCCGGATAAACCCTGTGAATTAACTTTTGCAAGATCCGGTTGGCTTAATGACGGGTGGGATTTCAAAGGTATTCAGGGCAGTGGAACCTTTAGTACAAAAATATCCGATACTGATTTTATAGTTATTATAGATGCCACGGGAGGATTTCGATTGAACAGTATTATGCTGCACTCCGATGCAGATAACTGTGAAAATACCACGCTGGAGACGGTGTTATAGTTGGCCGACAGCCGCAAGTCATCAGGTATCAGCCCTCAGCCAACCACCATCAACGATTAGCCGATAGCCGTCTCTGTTTTTTCTTATTATTAAAGTAAGCAACTGCTTTCACCGTAACAACAGCTCACAATCCCCCAGAAAACTGCGTGGTAATGTTGATGCAGCATTGGTTATTCGTAAGCCTTCGCTTGTGAGCTTTTGGTGTTTCCTTCATTGTTGGTCTTCCGCCATTGACGGCGTGTTACTTTTCTTTCAACAGCAAAAGAAAAGTAACCAAAAGAATGCCGTTCCGAGACGTTTTTTTATCTTACTAAATAAATTCCTTTTTAACGCACCAGTCCGGACAGCACATCCATGTGCAGAGCCGAACTTAGCAGAAACATCCATGTTTCCACTTGCTAAAGGAATTGATTGAGGAAGAAAAACGTACGGAAATTTTCGTAGCCGCACTGGTTTAGTTTATTTATAAAAAGGTTTGGGTGTCCAGTTTGTTTTCTTATAATTCATATGAGGGTTTTGCCATTTTTATTGCACATTATATGAATACTTGATGCACAAGTTTTACATTCATCATGCATTAACTTGTTGAAAATAATAAGTTAATTTTTATGGTTTGCATTTATAGAGGTCTCTATAAATGCAAATGCGTTATTTTTCCAACATAAAAAATCAATTTACAATCATGCGATGGGTCTATCTAACTGTTTTATAAGTCTGTTATCATATAATTTTTTATCAATAAATAAATTTATAACAGTGTATTAGTAAGAATGGATACTAATACACTTGAAGTTAACTTCTACTTTAGGATGAAAATGGAGTTTCATGTCAAAAAATAAAAAAGTTTGTATAGTCTTAGGCAACGGTTTTACTATTGATTTTTTAAATTTAATATCAAAAAAAACCACAACTATTTGGGATGATATTGATGTATCTAATTTGTTCTCTCATGGGGCGAATTTAAAATGGCCATCTAACAATAACCCTGGATTTTTGTCTAAAAAGTATACACCGTATCTTTGGGATTTAGGGGCTCGCCCATATATGGACAAAAACGAAACTATGCACTTAATTGAAAAAATCGTTACGAGCGTAAATGTCTATGCACTTAAAGGCGCAAATGATATTAGTAAAGATCAAAAATATTTATTAGCGTACAAAGAACTCACTTCGTACCTAAAATATTTATTTATTTACTTTAATGGTAAGCAAGACGTTATACCAGATGAAATTGAGAATTGGGCATGGGCTTTATTTTTTACCACATTAAATAATTCCATTGATGTGGAAGAGGTAATAATCATAACCTACAACTATGACATATGGCTCGAAAGGATATTAACAAAACTAAATATAGAATTTGATTTGCCTCCTATGAACAAGGGAAGTAGCAAATGCAAATTTAGACTTTTTAAACCTCACGGTTCCATTAGCTTTAAATATAAAAAAGATTTACCACTATCTAGTTTTAACATCAACTACCAAGATCTTAAATCTGAATGTTCATCAATGGATATAGATATAAAATATGAAGATTTATGCACAAATAACCCTATCATATTTTTAATCCCTCCCGCTGGTGATGTAAACCGAACCAAAGTTGGTTGGAATGCGAGCTTACGTCAAATTTATGAGCCTAAAATAAAAGAGTTTAAGAAAAATGATCTTATGATTATCTCAGGTATTTCTTATTGGCATGTTGATAGGGCTGAAATAGATAATATTTTAATTTCTCCTTCGAGTGATATTGACTTAGTAAATATTAACCCTTCAATGGATAAGTATTTTGAATCAGTAATTAATAGCCTTTTTATGAATTATATTCACTTTGACTCAAGTGAAGTATTGAAGGAATTTATAATATGAGTATCCGATTAAAAAGAAAATCAAACACAGTTACTATATCTTCACTAAATGAGTGGAGAACACTTGATAAGCTTAACATGACACCTAGATATCAAAGGAAGAGTGTTTGGGGAACAGAGCAACAGTCATTGCTTATTGACAGTATATTAAAAAACATCCCAGTCCCTCCTGTGTTTTTGCGTGAAAGTATTGATAAAAAAGGTATAACTACCTTTGAGGTTATAGATGGTAAGCAAAGGTTAACATCTATTTTTAAATTTATAGATAATCAACTTTCTACTGCTGACGATGATAATGATGCTTTACATGTTCCCGAATTAGCCGGCTTAAAAATCTCCGATTTGGAGGAAGATGAATTTGAAGATATTTTGAGCGATTTTTGGGGATATCCTATTCCAGTTGAATATGTGTACACAAAAGATAACAACGCTGTTGAAAAAATATTTGACCGACTAAATAGGAGTGGTGAAAAACTTAATGGGCAAGAGTTAAGAAATGCAAAGTTTTACGACTCAAAACTAATCAATATAGCTTACAAATTTGCACAGAGTATCCATTGGAAAAAAGAACTATTAATTACAAATAAAAATAGAATGGAAGATATTGAACTCATTTCTGAGTTTATATTTCTACTTATTGAAGGTGAAGAACTTGCTTCTTCACCTAAAGTTCTAGACGAACTCTATAAAAAATATGCTAATAGTACAGATATTAATTGGGACGAGATTGAATCAAAAATGCAAGACGTAAGTAACTTCTTCCAAGAGATGAAAATCGACTTTAACGAGTACAATGTTTCTGGTGTTAGCCATTTATATGGTTTGTGGGCTTTTTCGTATCACTGTGTCTCAAACCAAATACAAGCTGCAAAAGTAAAAGATAAGCTCCATGCTTTTTATGCTGCTTATAAGGAGTCTAACTTTAAAGAAGACAATCCTTTAACAACTTATAAATCTAGTATGATGAATGCCACTAAAGGTAAAGGACAGCGTAAGAAACGTAAGCATGCCCTTATAGAGTACTGTTTATCGGAAAAAATTGGATAGAAAAGATTGGATGATGAAAAGATTGGACACCCAAATCTTTTTTAAACCAAACCAACGCGGCTACGGAAATTTCCGTACGTTTTTCTTGATCAATCAATTCCTTTAGCAAAGGAAATCAGGGATGATTTCATTAGGCTTGGTTCTGCACATGGATGTGCTGTCCAAGCCGGTGCGTTAAAAAGGGATTTATTTATCAAGATAAAAAAACGTCTCGGACGGCACTCTTTTGCTTACTTTGCTCTTGCTGTTGAGAGAAAAGTAAAGTCGCCGTCAAGGGCGAAACTCCAACAAAGAATTTTAAACCAAACGCTTACAAGCGAAGGCTTACGAATAACCGATGCATCGTCGGAATTAACACGCGAAGCGTAAAAACAAGTAACACGCCGTCAGGGCGGAAGACCAACAATAAAAGTTACAACAAGCGCTTCCAAACGAAGGCCTACAAATAACCAATGCTTCGTCGGAATTAACACGCGAAGCGTCCGTATACAGTTAATAAAATATTAAAGTAGAAGTCGAATAGGCTGGGTCGATCACCGCACCTCTGTGGCCGCGATTTCAACTGCAATATAAGAAGCAGAACCATTCAATGGGCAAGCTATTTAATAATTACTTTACAGGACACTTATTGAGTTAAAATTAGTTCTATGGTATAAAGCGCGTCGAGATTGTAACATAACTTAGTTGTAACAAATCTCACTTAACTGGCGCGTACTTTATGGTTTGCAGATTCACTGGTTGAATCCTTAAATTTAAAGACGTTCTTCAAATAACACACACACGTCGACACGTCACTCGGGGTGCCTGATTTCAAATGATTTGAAATTCGGTCGAGTGTATGGGATGTGTGGAGGCCTAACCCCTTAAAAGGAAATTCTCATGGCAAATGTATCAATGCGCGATATGCTACAAGCAGGCGTTCACTTCGGTCACCAAACTCGTTACTGGAATCCAAAAATGAAACCGTTCATTTTCGGCGCTCGTAACAAAGTTCATATCATCAACCTTGAAAAAACTGTTCCAATGTTCAACAGTGCACTTGATTTCTTAGAGCAGAAAGCAGCTAAGAAAGGTAAAGTTCTATTTGTTGGTACTAAGCGTGCAGCTTCAGATGCAGTAAAAGAAGCAGCTATCAGCTGTGACCAATTCTACGTTGATCACCGTTGGTTAGGTGGTATGTTGACTAACTGGAAAACAGTTCGTCAATCGATTAAACGTTTGAAAGACCTTGAAGTTCAAAGCCAAGACGGTACTTTTGACAAAGTAACTAAAAAAGAAGCATTAATGCTTGCGCGTGAATTAGAGAAACTTGACAAAACGCTTGGTGGCATCAAAAACATGGGCGGCATCCCAGATGTAATCTTCGTAATCGATGCAGATCACGAACATATTGCAATCAAAGAAGCGAATAACCTAGGAATTCCAGTTATTTCTATTGTTGATACTAACTCATGCCCAGACAACATTGATTATGTTGTACCTGGTAATGATGATGCAATCCGTGCTATCAAACTTTACTTAGAAGCAGCTGCTACAACGATTAAAGCAGGTCGTGAGCAAGATGTTATAGTACAGGCTGAGCAAGACGGTTTTGTTGAAGAAGTTAGCGAATAATTAGCCTTTTTGAGCTAAATATCTCTTATTAATCAGTCTATGATTGATTATTGGGGGGCTATTGCCCCCCCTTTTTAATTGAAATAATAGGAATTCGACAATGGCTATTACTGTAACAGCTAAGCAAGTTAAAGAACTTCGTGACCGTACTGCTGCGGGTATGATGGATTGTAAAAAAGCATTAGTTGAAGCTGAGGGCGACCTTGAGCTTGCAATTGAAAACATGCGTAAATCAGGTGCAGTTAAAGCCGCTAAAAAAGCTGGCCGAGTTGCTGCTGAAGGTGTGATTTTAGCAAAAGTTGAGGGTAGTGTTGCCCTTCTTGCTGAAGTAAACTGTGAAACAGATTTTGTAGCAATGGATAAAAGCTTTCTTGCTTTTGCAAATAAAATTGCAGAAATCGCATTAGCCAATAAAGTGGCTAGCGTGGAAGCTCTCAATGAATTAGCTTACGATGGTGATACTGTAGAAGTTGCTCGTGCTAATTTAGTGTCTAAAATTGGTGAAAATATCTCTATTCGTCGTTTACATATCGTTGAAGGTGAAAACCTTGGTGCTTATGTACACAGTGGCAAAATTGGTGTTATCTCTGTGCTTAAAGGTGGTGATGCAGATCTTTCTAAAGATATCGCAATGCACGTTGCTGCAGCTGCTCCTCAGTATGTTAAAGCTGAAGATGTACCTGCTGATGTTGTTGCTAAAGAGAAAGAGATTCAGCTTGCAATCGCAGTAGAAAGTGGTAAACCTGAAGCTATTGCTGAAAAAATGGTTGCTGGCCGTATGGCTAAATTTTCTGGTGAAGTTAGCCTGACAAGTCAACCCTTCATTAAAGATCCTTCTATCAAAGTTGCTAAGCTTCTTAAAGACGCTGGCGCTGAGGTTATCTCATTTATTCGTTTAGAAGTGGGTGAAGGCATCGATAAGAAAGTTGAAGATTTTGCTGCTGAAGTTGCTGCGACAATGGCTGCTTCTGCTAAGTAATCAATTTCTCTAAATAAGACGCTTTGTTTATTGTCTTTGAAGAACCGCAGCTACGTCTGCGGTTCTTTTGCATTCAAAATAGGGTTTAATATTGTCTTTAAAATTTAATTAGTTATACCTGTTAGGTTAACAAATTACGACACAATTTATTAACCTAACCGGTATTAAGTCTACATTAAGGAACTAGCATGAAAACAAAACCAAAATCTGCATATCGCCGCATTTTATTAAAATTAAGTGGTGAGGCTTTGGTCGGCGAGGAGGGCTTTGGTATTGATCCTAAAGTGCTGGATCGCATGGCGCTTGAAATTAAATCATTAATAGAAGTAGGTGTGCAGGTTGGGTTAGTTATCGGTGGCGGCAATATTTTCCGTGGCGCAGGTCTCGCTGAAGCTGGGATGAACCGCGTTGTTGGTGACCATATGGGTATGCTGGCGACGGTAATGAACGGTCTTGCAATGCGCGATGCCCTGCAGCGTTCGCATGTTAATTCGCGTTTAATGTCAGCGATTCCTTTAAATGGTGTTTGTGATGATTACAACTGGGCAAAGGCAATAAGATACCTTAAACAAGGCACTGTGGTGATTTTTGCCGCTGGCACAGGTAACCCATTTTTTACTACGGATTCGGCAGCTTGTTTACGTGGTATTGAAATTGAAGCCGATGCTGTTTTAAAAGGTACAAAAGTAGATGGAGTTTTTGATGCCGATCCGGCTAAAAATCCTGATGCAAAATTATATAAAGAGATTGATTATCAATTAGTATTGGAAAAAGAGTTAAAAGTAATGGATCTCGCTGCGTTTACATTAGCACGGGATCATAGTTTACCTATACGCGTATTTAATATGAACAAACCCGGTGCGTTAAACCGTGTTGTGTTAGGCGAAGATGAAGGTACAACTATTAAACATTGTGAGACAATAATAGAAAAAGAATAATCAATTTATAACCGAAAATTAGGGAAATTTTTATGATCAATGAAGTTAAAAGTGATGCTCAATCCCGTATGGATAAAAGTGTTGAAGCATTTAGAAGCCAACTTTCAAAAATTCGCACGGGTCGTGCACACCCAAGTTTATTAGATGGTATTATGGTGCCGTATTACGGCAGTAATACACCGCTTCGTCAGGTTGGTAATGTCTCTACTGAGGATGCCCGTACATTAACGGTCACGGTTTTTGATGCCTCGTTAATTAAGGCAGTGGAAAAAGCGATAATGGGCTCAAGTTTAGGTTTAAACCCGATGTCTGCGGGTACTGTGATTCGTATCCCTTTGCCTCCGCTAACAGAAGAGCGTCGTCGTGATTTAATTAAAATTGTGCGTGGTGAAGCTGAAAATAGTCGTATTGCTATCCGGAATATTCGTCGTGATGCAAATAACGATTTAAAATTACTGGAAAAAGATAAAGATATCAGTGAAGATGAACAACGTGTTGGCGAAGAGCTAGTGCAAAAAACAACTAATGATCATATTAAACAGATTGAAGATCTGCTTGTCGTCAAAGAAGCTGAGCTACTTGAAGTTTAACTATCTAGTGTTAGCGTATCCCTATTTTGGATATGCTAACTAATGTTCCGCTATTTTTCAATTCATCAAGGTTGATTGTGACCACATCAAATGAAAATTTAAAACATGCCAGGCATGTCGCTATTATTATGGACGGAAATGGTCGCTGGGCACAAAGCAAAGGTAAGCATCGTGTATTAGGGCATAAGCACGGCGTTCAATCTTTACGTCGGGCAATTGCTTTTGCAAGCGAGCAAAAGCTTGAAGCATTAACCTTGTTCGCCTTCAGCAGTGAAAATTGGCAACGCCCGGTGCAGGAAGTTGATATGCTGATGGCGCTTTTTTTTACTGTATTAAGCAGTGAAGTCAAAAAATTACAGAAAAACAATATTAAACTTAAAGTGATTGGTGAGTTGTCCGGATTTAGCGAAGGGCTACAAAAAAAAATCATTGAAGCTGAAAATAGAACCCAAGCTAATACTGGTTTAGTGGTCAATGTTGCCGCAAATTATGGTGGCCGCTGGGATATAACGCAGGCAACCAAAAAGTTAGCTACTTTAGTGGCGGCAGGTAAGCTTAAGGTAGAAGATATCAATGAGCAGCTGCTTAATAACGTTACCTGTTTGGCAGAATTACCGCCAGTGGATCTTCTAATCCGCACGGGGGGGGACCAACGTATTAGTAACTTTATATTATGGCAACTGGCTTATGCGGAATTTTATTTTACCGATGTTTTGTGGCCGGATTTTGATGGTCAAGAATTTCAATATGCGCTAGATGTATTTTCAAGTAAAGAACGCCGCTTTGGAAAAACCGGTGCACAACTAAGTTAATAATTAATTTGCTGGTTTTCTCAGTACAAACGTATTTAATCAAGGTGTTTCTGTGCAACAACGAATTATAACTGCTTTAATTTTAGCTCCTCTTACCATTGCTGGTATATTCTTTCTTCCGTTAAAGTTTTTTATGCTTTTGGGTGCGGCCATTTACCTGCTATCCAGTAAAGAGTGGGCGGGCTTCGTGAGTAAAACGCCTTCCGGTTTCGTTCTATTTGTTTTCGGTTTAGTGCTTGGGGGGACATTACTATTAATACCCGTTGAACAAATCTGGAGCGCTGGTAAAGTCAACGGTTATATTATCTATGGCCTGTTAGCTGCCTCTCTTTGGTGGTGTCTCTCTCTACTGATGGTTATTAGTTACCCAAAATCAGCAAAGCTATGGCAAAAAAGTAAATTCATTAAATCTGTTTTTGGTTTGCTAACCCTTGTACCCCTATTTTGGGCAATGGTTGTTTTACGTTCGGTCAATATTGATGATGATTTTTATTTTGGTGCTGAGCTATTAATGTACGTTTCCTGTCTTGTTTGGGCCGCCGATATTGGCGCTTATTTTTGCGGGAAAAAATTTGGTAAACGCAAGTTGGCGCCTAAGGTGAGCCCAGGAAAAACCATAGAGGGCTTTTTGGGTGGACTGTTGAGTGCCATGTTTGTGGCGCTGCTTGGCTCAGCCTTCTTTGCTATTCCAACGGATCAAATGACCATTTTTTTGATTGGCTCTTTGATCACTATTATAGTTTCCTCGCTCGGTGACTTAAGTGAAAGTCTATTTAAACGAGAAGCCGGTCTAAAGGACAGCAGCAATTTATTACCGGGCCATGGTGGCATTTTAGACAGGATAGATAGTTTAACCGCTGCTGTGCCGGTTTTTACCCTTATTTATCTATTTTGGTTAAGTTAGAAAATGAAAAAATTAGCTATATTAGGCGCAACGGGTTCGATAGGAGATAGTACACTCAGTGTTTGCCGGAGTAACCCTGAGTTATATCAGATTACCTTATTAGCAGCCTCATCCAGTGTTGATAAAATGCTAGCGCTGTGCCGCGAGTTTACCCCATTGTATGTTTCAATGAGCAGTGAAATATCGGCTAAAAAATTGCGCGGTTTACTCAAAAGAAACAATTTATCATGCCATGTGCTTGATGATGAGCAGCGGTTATTAGAATTACTCGCAAGTGATCATGTGGATTCAGTGATGGCTGCTATCGTTGGAGCTGCAGGGTTAAAAACAACACTTGCGGCGGTTGATGCGGGTAAAGAAGTTTTTTTAGCCAACAAAGAAGCGTTGGTTATGTCCGGCGCACTGTTTATTGATGCGGTTAAAAAGTCTGGCGCAAAGCTTTGGCCCGTTGATAGTGAGCATAATGCTATTTACCAAGCGTTATCACCCAAGTTGCAAAATACTATTGGTGCTTGCGATTTATCCGGGGAAGGTGTCTCTAAAATACTATTAACCGGCTCTGGTGGCCCCTTTTTAGAAAAGCCCTTAGCAGAATTTGCAGCGATCACCCCGGCACAGGCTGTTAAGCATCCCAATTGGTCGATGGGTAAGAAAATATCAATAGACTCGGCCACCATGATGAATAAAGGGCTTGAGTATATTGAAGCGCGCTGGTTATTTAATGCCAATAAAGAGCAGCTGCAGATAATAATACATCCTCAATCAGTCATTCATTCCATGGTGCAATATAAAGATGGTAGTGTGATAGCGCAGATGGGCAACCCTAATATGCGCATTCCGATTGCCTACGTCTTAGGGGGTGAGCAGCGTATCGAAAGTGGAACTGATTTTTTAGATTTTTTTGCAGCGCCTGATTTTAGTTTTACCGCGCCTGATTTTGATCGTTACCCTTGCCTGAAATTGGCCATTGACGCTTGTTTTGAAGGACAGCAGTCAACCACTATTCTAAATGCAGCAAATGAAATTGCGGTTGAGGCTTTTTTAAATCAGACCATCAAATTCACCCAGATATCACAACTTGTTGAGCGTGTTTTAAACCAGCATGAAAGTGCCGCTATTGAGTCAGTCGAGCATTTATTAGAGATTGATACAGAGGCGAGGTTAAGCGCAAGTGAGATTATTAAACGGGATTATTTATGCTGAGTAGTTTATTGTATTTAGCTGGTGCGTTTTAAAACCACATGATGGTGTTGTTATTAAGTCAGTCGATCATTTTTAGGGATTGATACAGAGGCGAGGTTAAGCGCAAGTGAGATTATTAAACGGGATTATTTATGCTGAGTAGTTTATGGAATTTAGGTGCTTTTATAGTCGCATTAAGCATTCTGGTTGCTGTTCATGAATTTGGACATTTTTGGGTGGCCAGAAAATGTGGCGTAAAAGTGCACCGTTTTTCTATCGGCTTTGGTAAAGTTTTATTTAAATGGTTTGATAAACAGGGAACTGAATTTGCTGTTGCAGCTATCCCTCTCGGCGGTTATGTTAAAATGCTCGATGGCCGAATCGACAAATTAAGTGCCGAGGATGAGGCATTTGCCTTTGATAAAAAAACCGTTTGGCAGCGCATTGCAATTGTTTCTGCGGGACCTGCGGCTAATTTCATATTAGCCGTTATTGCCTTCTTTTTTATGTACATGATCGGCGTGAACAGCGCTAAACCTATCGTTGAAACAACGCAGGTAGGTAGCCCTATGAGTGTTTTACAAGACGTAAAGCACTTTCAAGTAATGGCTATCAATAACCAACCGGTTGAAGATTGGGATTCATTGAACTTAGCCTTGGTTAATCAAATTGGCGAAAATCAGTTTAATATTACTGTTCAGCCGCTAAAAGAGAGCAATCCTGAACTCTCCAGCGAACCAACAAAAAGTTTCACTGTCTCATTGCAGGATTGGCAATTTGATCCCAAAACAGAGTCAATTATCAGCAGCTTAGGCTTGATTCCCTATATGCCGGAGATCTATTTAGAGGTTGGGCAACTGACTCAGGGCGGGGCGGCAGACAAAGCAGGTTTACAAATAGGTGATAAGTTATTAAGCATTGATGGTGATAAATTAAACAATTGGCAGCAATTTGTTGCGCTTATCCAAAAAAATGCTGAGCAAACGCTGCAACTTGAAATTGAAAGAGGCACAATAACACAAATAGTTAAGCTGACACCGGCTGCTCGAAGGCTTGAATCTGAAATTATTCAAGGGCATATTGGTGTTTCTCCGGTCATTGAAACTTACCCAGAACAATACCGGGTTAAGTTGCAGTTTGGTCCATTAGCGGCAATGGATCGCGCCATTGAACAAACAGGGCTGCTTACAAAATTAACTTTTAATACCATCGTAAAACTGGTGAGCGGTGATATTTCAGTTAAAAATCTCAGCGGACCTGTGGCAATTGCTAAAGGTGCCGGTATGAGCGCAAATTATGGTATTGAATATTTTTTGGGATTTTTAGCCTTAATTAGTGTCAACTTGGGATTAATGAACCTAATTCCTTTGCCGGTATTAGATGGCGGGCACCTATTATACTATTTTTTCGAAGTTGTAACGGGTAAAGCGGTGCCAGAAAAGGTTCAAGAGATAGGCTTTAGAATAGGTGGAGCTATTTTAATAACGCTGATGCTAATTGCTATACTGAATGATTTTGATTTATTATAGAACCTCCGAAACTATCGTTTAAATAATGATGGTATTGAAACTTCGGTCATTTGTTTATAAACTCCACATCTTTGATATTTGGTTACATATTCCAGCTGTTTAAGGTTTTACTTAAGTCGCATGCTGGCAGTTTCCTTAAAAAATGATGTGCTTAGTAAGTATAAAAAACACGCTATAAGTGTTGTAAAGGATTAGCTAATAAAATGATTAAAAAATTTTTACTTACTGGTGCATTAATAATCGGCAGTTGTATTTCGGGATTTTCGTTTGCAGAAAAATTTACTGTTTCTGATTTGCAGTTTGAAGGTCTGCAGCGAGTGACTTTAGGTGCAGCTCTGCTCAGTTTGCCTATTCGGGAAGGTGATGCTGTTGACGATTATACATTAGGAAAAGCGTTAAAACAGCTTTATGCCAGCAGTTATTTTGAGTCTATTGAGTTACTCAGACAGGGTGACGTTTTAATATTCAAAGTAAAAGAACGTCCTACAATCAGTAATGTAGAACTCTCCGGAAATAAAAAGCTCAGCGAAGAACAAATTTTTGATTCGCTTAAATCATCCGCGCTGAAAGTTGGCGAATCTCTGGATCGTACGACGCTCTCGGGAATTGAAAAAAGTCTTGAAGATTTTTATCATAGTGTGGGTAAATACAGCGCCAAAGTTGAGACTGTCGTTACGGCATTGCCACGTAATCGCGTCTCGATTAAATTTAGATTTAAAGAAGGCCGCACGGCAAAAATTGAGCAGATAAATATTGTCGGTAACAATGCTTTTACGGATCAAGATTTATTAAAACGCCTGACCCTAAGTGATTCCGGTGGTTGGTGGGACTTCTTTGCTGATGATAGTTACCAAAAACAAAAACTGGCGGGTGATCTTGAAGTTATCAAAAGTTATTATTTGGACCGTGGTTATATTCGTTTTTCTATTGATGAATCGCAGGTCGCATTAACGCCCGATAAAAAAGGCGTTTACGTGACCGTTAATATTAATGAAGGGAAAATATATAGCGTTTCTGATGTCAAATTTATCGGCAATCTGCTCGGTTATGATGATGATATTGCATCCTTGGTGCCTTTTAAGCGCGGTGATACTTATGCGGCTTCCGATATTACTTTTGCAGAACAAAGTATTCGCAAGTACTTTGGCCGCTTAGGCTATGCCTATCCGGAAATTACGACTTATCCTGAAGTTAACGATGCGACAAACACTGTTGCTATCAGTTTTTCTGTGGATCCGGGATCTCGTGGTTATGTACGCCACATCAATATTTCTGGTAATACAACAACAAAAGATGTGGTTATACGCCGAGAGATGCGTCAAATGGAAGGGGGTTGGTTATCAAGCGAAAATATTGAAACCTCAAAATCGCGCTTAAATCGCCTTGGATTTTTCTCTAAAATTAATATTAATACAGAAAGAGTGAGTGATGATTTAGTTGATTTAAACCTTAACGTCGAAGAGCAGGCTTCTGGTTCATTTAATGCAGGTATCGGATATGGTACCGAATCCGGGATGAGTTTAACTGCTGGGGTGCAGCAGAATAACTTTTTAGGTTCGGGTGATAAAGTTGGCTTTGAAGTAAAAACCAACCAATATAACCTCAGTGCAAATGTTAACTATACGACGCCTTATCTGACTAAAGATGGCGTGAGTGCCGGTGGTCGACTCTTTTATGATAAATTTGAAGCAGGTGATGCAAACATTGTTGATTATACCAACACAACTTATGGCGTGCGTTTAAACAGCGGTTTTCCGGTGAATGAAACCAACCGTTTAGGTTTTAGTCTTGGTTGGGAGAATAACAATATTTCACAATTAAAGTCCTATGAGCAATTACAGCAATTTTGGGATATTTATAACTCTCAGTTAGCGTCCGACGGCTCAGCAACATTTCAGAACTTTGATATCTCCGCTAATTGGACAAGAAATAATTTAGATAAAGGACAGTTAGCGACACAGGGTACGAAGCATTCTTTATGGAGTAAAATTACGGTTCCTGGTTCTGATCTACAGTATTTTAAAATTAATTTTAATATTAGTCATTATCAGCGCATTACCGATTCGGGGGATTGGACGACTTTATTAAGAGCCTCGGGGGGATACGGAAACGGTTATGGACAACTTGAAGGTAATGATCAAATTTTACCTTTCTTTGAAAATTATTATGTTGGCGGCTATCGGACCCTGCGCGGTTTCGCGAGTAATACTGTAGGTCCTCGTGCTATGTATGTCAGCAATGGCAATGTATCATTAACCGATAATGCAGTGGGTGGTAACGCCAAATATACCCTCAGTGGCGAAGTGATTTTCCCCGTCCCCTTTTTAGATGAGGCTTATGCAAGGCAGGCGCGAACAAGCTTATTTGTTGACGCGGGCGAGGCATGGGACACGGAGTTTAATAATGATTATTACAGCCAGCTAGGGTGTGTATCTAATTGTGATTATTTTTCCGATTACTCAAAACCCGGTCAGATTCGTGTTTCAGCAGGTACTCAAATCACTTGGGTATCGCCAATGGGACCGTTAATCTTCACACTGGCATGGCCTTTAATCGAGTATGAGGGCGATCAAACTGAAATTTTCTCATTTAATATCGGTGAAACTTTCTAAGTACTTATTGTAGTATTATGACTCAGATTACTTGCAACAAGTGACATGAGTTTCTCAAAAATTTAATTATCAAGGAGTTAAAATATGAAGACGTTTTTTAAAGCAGTGACATTAGCCGCAACATTGATTTTCGTTCCCTATACGACAGCGGTACAGGCAGCACAAAAAATTGCCGTGGTATACCCGTCAAAAATTATGCAAGAATCTCCGCAACGGAACAAGATTATTAAAAAATTAGAAGATGAGTTCAAGGGCCGTTATCAAGCTCTGCAGCTATTAGAAAGCGAAATTAAGAAATTAGAAAAAGCAGTTCAGCGTGATGCTGAATTATTAGGTAAAGACAAAGTGACCGCGATGAAACGTGAGATTGAGGTTAAAGTCTCTGAGTACAAATTAAAACGTAAGGCATTTGAAGAGGATAATCGTCGTCGTCAAGGCGAAGAGCAACAAGAGGCCTTAATGGTACTGCGTGAGGTTATTAATGATATCGCCGCACAAGATGATTACGATATTATTCTTAATGGCGAGCAAATTGTTTTTTCTAAACCAGCACTTGATATATCCGAGCGTGTTATTAAAGAAATCAGCAAAAAGTAGGTTATTAAGTATGGTATACAATTTAGGGCAATTAGCACAACAACTTAACGCGCAATTGGTAGGAGATGCTGAGCTCAATATATATCGACTTGCAACCTTTGAAAAAGCCGCGCAGGGCGACATTACTTTCGTCTCTGACAAAAACTTATTAACCAGATTAGATGAATGTAACGCGAGTGCAATTGTATTACCGAACTCTTTTAAACAGGGCTACCAAGGTAATGCGCTGTTTATGGAGACCCCCTATGTGGGTTATGCATTATTAGCCAGGATTTTTGATACCACGCCAAATCCGCAACCTGCTATTGCCGCCTCGGCACAGATTCATAAAAATGCAATCATAGGTCAGAACGTGACTATTGCTCATAATGTTGTGATTGAAGAGGGTGTGGTGATTGGTGATAACTGTCAAATTATGGACAATGTTGTTATTGGGCAGTACAGCACCTTGGGAGAAAACACCAGAATCTACCCTAATGCCACTCTTTACCATCAAACGGAGTTGGGTAAGCGTTGCATTATTCATGCTAATGCGGTTATCGGGTCGGATGGTTTTGGCAATGCGCCATATCAGGGTACCTGGATTAAAATTCCGCAAATAGGAAAAGTGATTATTGGTGATGATGTTGAAATTGGTGCTTCAACAACAATTGATCGTGGTGGGCTATCGGATACACTTATTGCCAATGGGGTCAAAATTGACAATCAATGTCAAATTGCCCATAACGTTTCCATTGGTGCACATACTGCTATAGCAGGGGGGTCAAATGTTGCGGGCAGTACTAAGATAGGCTCAAACTGTATTGTAGGCGGATGTGTTGCAATCAATGGCCATATAACCATTGTAGATAATGTTGTTGTTACGGGTGACAGCATGGTAATGCGCAGCATTACAGAGCCGGGTATTTATTCATCCGGTGTGCCGGCACAAAAAAATAAAGCATGGCGTAAAACAACAGCTCATACATTAAAAATTGATGATCTATTTAAGCGTGTGAAAGCACTTGAAAAACAACTAAAAGATAATACTTAAGGAATAAAAAATCGTGACCAACGAATTAAATTCACTAGACATCAAAGAGATCATGGATCTTTTACCGCATCGTTACCCCTTTTTACTGGTCGATCGCGTGCTTGATTATGTACCCGGAAAAAGACTGCATGGTATTAAAAACATCTCTTTTAATGAACCCCAATTTACAGGGCACTTTCCTGATACACCCATTTATCCCGGTGTAATGATCCTTGAATCATTAGCGCAAGCAACGGGTGTGCTTGCCTTTGCAACCTACGGAAAACCTGCTGTCAATGAACTGTATTTTCTGGCATCAATGGATAAAGTACGCTTTAGAAGACCCGTTATACCAGGTGATGTGTTAGATCTTGAAGTCATCTATCTTAAGGATCGCCGTGGCATGGGTAAATTTGAGTGTGTTGCAAAAGTGGATGGACAAGTCGCCTGTGAAGCGATGATCATGTGTGCAAGAAGAGAGATTTAATGACTAAAAAAATAGCAATGATTCATCCAACGGCGATTGTGCATGAAAATGCCATCATTGGAAAGGATGTAGAAATTGGACCTTATACAATTATTGGCGATCGCGTTGAAATTGGTGATAATTGCTGGATTGCACCGCATGTTGTGATCAAAGGTCCGACTAAAATGGGTAAAGGTAATAAAATTTACCAGTTTGCTTCAATCGGAGAAGATTGCCAGGATCTGAAATATAACGGTGAAGAAACTTTCCTGGAGATTGGCGACAATAATGTTTTTCGTGAAAGTTGCACTGTCCACCGCGGAACGGCTCAGGATCAGGGGACGACGCGCATTGGTAATAATAATTTATTGATGGCTTATGTGCATGTGGCGCATGATTGTGTGCTAGGTAATAACATTATTTTATCAAATAATGCCACTTTAGCCGGCCATACTAAGCTTGCTAATAATGTAATTATAGGCGGCCTTTCTGCACTGCATCAATTTACCCGTGTGGGTGAGTTTGCCATGATTGGCGGCTGCTCTGCCGTCAACAAAGACATTCCTCCGTACTTTATGGCAACGGGAAATTATGTGGAAGCGCAAGGTGTTAACTCGGTCGGTTTAAAACGCAGTGGTTTTAACAGCAAAGCGATTATGGAAATAAAACGTGCCTATAAAATACTTTGCCGCGAAGGTAATTCCCTTGAGCAGGCAAAAATTAAAATTGCAGAAAAACTAGAAGGTTGTCCGGAATTACAGGTTTTATACGATTTTATCTGTGAAGAAAGTCGCGGCATTGTTCGTTAAGCATTTTGTGCTTTAGTTTTATATTTAAAATAGGCTCATTAGAGCCTTTTTTTTTAAGAGCGAATTAAAATATGAATAAACCATTAAGAATAGGTTTAATTGCCGGTGAAGCTTCAGGTGACATCCTAGGTGAAGGTTTAATTAAAGCATTAAAAATACATTATCCCGATGCTGTTTTCGAAGGGATCGCCGGGCCAAAAATGATTGCGCAGGGCTGTACGGCTTTGCACCCGCTGGAGGCCTTGTCGGTGATGGGATTTGTTGAAGTGCTGGGCAAATTAGGCAGTATTTTACGTATTCGTAAGTCTATTATTAACCATTTTATCGCTAACCCACCGGATATTTTTATTGGTATTGATGCACCAGATTTTAACCTGACCGTCGAGCTTAAATTAAAACAACATAATATCAAAACAATCCATTATGTAAGCCCTTCTGTCTGGGCTTGGAAGCAGTGGCGTATTCATAAAATTGCAAAAGCCACGGATCTGGTCTTAGCTTTTTTGCCCTTCGAAAAAGCGTTTTATGATAGATTTGATGTGCCTTGCCGGTTTATTGGCCATACGCTTGCGGATCAATTACCGCTTGAACCTGAAAAGCAACAAGCTAGGCAAAGCTTAGGTCTTCAGGCCGATGCTAAATTACTGGCTATTTTACCCGGTAGCCGAAAAGCCGAAGTTGAAATTTTAGGTCCCATATTTTTACAGTCGGCAGCGTTAATCAGCAGACAATACCCGGACTACAAATTTATTGTCCCTATGGTCAATGGGGCACGTAAAAAACAACTTTTAGAACAACAACAGCAATATGCACCTGATTTACCCCTACAAATTTTTGACGGTCAGGCAAGCGCTGTTCTACAGTCAGCTGATGCTGTACTGCTTGCTTCGGGCACGGCAGCATTAGAGGCAATGCTCGCTAAAGTGCCGATGGTGGTTGCCTATAAAGTGAACCTTCTTACTTATGTTATTGCCAAAGCCTTAGTAAAGGTTAAATATACGTCATTGCCGAACTTAATCGCCGATAAAGAAATTGTAAAAGAGCTCAGTCAATATAATTGTACTGTGGAAAATATCGTCGCAGCATTACAGCCCTTATTGGGCCAAGACAACCACCAGATGATCAATACTTTTATCCGCCTGCACAAGTTGATTCGTTGCGATGCTGATCGGCAAGCAGCCCAGGCTGTGGTTGATGTGTTAAATAATAAAAAATAATAAATAGTAATAGAGCATAATATGAGTAAATTGAAAATTGACTTTCCAGCTGTTGTGTATCCCGATTTTACTTTGATTGCCGGTGTTGATGAGGTGGGTCGAGGTCCCTTAGTCGGCGATGTGGTGACCGCCTGTGTTATTCTGGATGCCAATAATCCTATATCGGGTTTAGCCGATTCTAAAAAACTTAGTGAAAAGAAACTGGCACTGTTGTTTGATGAGATCCAGGAAAAAGCCTTGTTTGTTGCCGTGGGCCGCGCCTCTCCTGTGGAAATAGATGCGCTTAATATTTTGCATGCGACTATGCTTGCGATGCAGCGTGCGGTTGATAATCTAAGCATTTCCCCGGAATTTGTCTTTATTGACGGCAACCGTTGTCCTCAATTGAGCATGCCCTGTGAAAGTGTTGTGAAGGGCGATGCGCGTGTTGCCGAAATAAGTGCCGCATCTATTATTGCGAAGGTCACCCGAGATCGGGAAATGTGTGAACTAGATAAACAATATCCACACTATGGATTTGCTAAGCATAAAGGCTATCCTACCAAAGCGCATTTTGCAGCAATTGAAAAACACGGTGTTACCCCTGAATATCGTAAAAGTTTTAAACCCGTTAAAAAAGTACTGGGTTTGTTATAATGGTCAATTGAAGCAAAATAAGATCAGTGTATATTGTTAAATTTTTAAGCCGTTAAATACCTGCGGGTAGGTTATCTGAATAATAGTAAAGTTATAAAATAGAGATGGTATGTCAGCAGAGCAAAGCACAAGTATTTCAACTAAACAGCCAAAGTTTATTCACTTAAGAGTGCACAGTGATTATTCGATGGTCGATGGTGTCACTAAAATTAAACCCTTGGTTGCTAAAGCGGCTGCACTGAATATGCCTGCATTAGCTATCACCGAACAAACTAATTTTTGCGGTTTGGTTAAGTTTTACGGTGCAGCCCATGATGCCGGTATCAAGCCGATTGTGGGTGTCGATTTTTGGGTGAAAAGTGAGCTGCTTGCAGATGAACAGTTTCGTATTACGGCATTAGCAATGAATAATGCCGGTTATAAAAATCTGACCGAATTAATCTCGAAAGCTTATTTAAGGGGCCATGTCGGAGGCCGTGCTGTGATCGATCAGGACTGGTTGGCTGAGCATAATCAGGGCATTATTTTACTTTCCGGCGGTAAAGATGGCGATCTTGGCAAAGTGTTATTAAAAGGTAATCATGAGCTTGCGGTTGAAATTATCCAGTTTTATCAACAATATTTTGCACAGCGTTATTACATTGAATTAATACGCACCAATCGCCTTAATGAAGAAACCTATCTGCATTACGCCTTAGACTGGGCTGAAAAATACCAGCTGCCTGTTGTTGCAACCAATGAAGTCGTTTTTGCTGATAAAGCGCTTTATGATGCCCATGAAATTCGGGTTTGTATTAATCAGGGTTATACATTGGGTGATAATCGCCGTCCTAAACAATACAGTGATGAGCAATACCTGCGTAGCCAGGAGGAGATGTGCGAACTTTTTGCAGACATTCCCGAGGCGCTTAAAAACAGTGTTGAAATTGCGAAACGCTGTAATGTGACGCTGCGCTTGGGTGAATATTTTTTACCTGACTTCCCAACAGGTGATATGTCAATAACGGACTATTTTTGTGACGTTTCACGAAAAGGTTTAGAAGATCGTTTAGCCATTTTATTTGATAAAAACGCGCCTGAATTTGCCGATATTCGTGCCCCCTATGACCAGCGTTTACAAATTGAGTTAGACGTGATTAATACCATGGGGTTTCCTGGATACTTTCTGATCGTGATGGAATTTATTCAGTGGAGTAAGGATAATAAGATCCCTGTTGGACCCGGACGAGGTTCAGGTGCCGGGTCATTAGTGGCTTATGCACTGAAAATTACGGATCTTGATCCCCTTGAGCTTGAATTACTGTTCGAACGATTCTTAAATCCGGAACGTGTTTCGATGCCCGATTTTGATATCGATTTCTGTATGGACAGGCGTGATGAAGTAATCGATCACGTTGCTGAACTCTACGGGCGAGACGCAGTATCACAAATCATCACCTTTGGCACTATGGCGTCAAAAGCGGTAATACGCGATGTTGGTCGGGTATTAGGGCACCCCTATGGTTTTGTTGATGGCATTTCCAAGCTTATTCCTCCGACACCGGGTATGACCTTAAGCAAAGCATTTGCAGAAGAGCCGCGTTTACAGGAACGTTATGATGGCAGTGAAGAGGTACGCGCATTAATTGATATGTGCCGCACCTTAGAGGGGACCATTCGTAATGCCGGTAAACATGCTGGTGGTGTGGTTATTTCGCCAACCACTATTACGGATTTTTCCCCGTTATATTGTGATGAGCTGGGTAATAACCCGGTGACCCAATTTGATAAAAATGATGTTGAAACCGCAGGGTTAGTAAAATTTGACTTTCTGGGGTTACGTACCCTGACGATAGTGCAATGGGCGCTGGATATGGCCAATGCCCATAAACATGCCCGTGGTGAAGAGACGCTCTTTATTGAAAAAATCTGTCTGACCGAACCCGCCTGTTTTGAGTTATTAAAACGTTATGAAACCACGGCGGTATTTCAGCTAGAGTCGCGTGGCATGAAGGATCTTATCCGCCGTCTGCAGCCCGACAGTTTTGAGGACATGATAGCCTTAGTGGCGCTGTTTCGTCCAGGACCCTTGCAATCGGGCATGGTCGATAACTTTATTGAACGTAAACATGGCCGGGAGGCGGTTTCTTTCCCCGATGAAAAATGGCAGCATCCATCCTTGGAAGAGATTTTAGCGCCTACCTACGGCATTATTCTCTATCAAGAACAGGTTATGCAGATTGCGCAGGTGTTATCGGGTTACACACTTGGCGGGGCGGACATGCTGCGCCGAGCAATGGGTAAGAAAAAACCTGAAGAGATGGCCAAACAGCGTGAGACTTTTGAGCAGGGTGCAATTGATAATGGGATTGATGGCGAACTCGCTATGAAAATCTTTGATTTAGTTGAAAAATTTGCGGGTTATGGTTTTAATAAATCGCATTCTGCGGCCTACGCTCTGGTGTCATATCAAACACTGTGGATGAAAACCTTTTATCCTTCATACTTTATGGCCGCTGTTATGTCGGCGGATATGGATAATACCGAAAAAATTGTTACTTTAGTGGCAGAGTGCCAGAGTATGGGACTCGATCTTGGCCCACCAGACGTAAACGAAGGTTTATTCAAGTTTAATGTCGATCCTGATCTGCGTATTATCTACGGTATCGGCGCTGTTAAAGGCGTTGGGGAAGGACCCGTTGATGCGATTATCGAAGCGCGGACAGCGGGCGGTAAATTTATCGATCTGTTTGATTTTTGCAACAGAATTGATCTTAAACACTGTAATAAACGCATTTTAGAAAAACTTATTTTAGCGGGCGCACTCGATAAACTCGGTCCGCACCGTGCCGCTTTGATGGAAACGTTGCCGAATGCCCTGAAGTCTGCGCTGCAGCATAAAAAAGCGGAATCCTTTGGGCAAAGTGATCTTTTTGGTGTTTTAACCACGGACAGTGAAGAAATTGCGGATAAATTTTCCTCGGTAGATAAATGGCCGGAGAAACAATGGTTAGCGGGTGAAAAGGAAACCCTGGGTTTATATCTGACGGGCCACCCCATTAATCAATATGAAACAGATATCCGTGCTTTTCATTGTCTAAAATTATCTGATCTGGTGGCTAACCGCCGCGGTCAAAATAGCCGTGTTGCGGGTCTGATTCTAAGTATGCGTATTATGGTGACTAAAGCAGGTAAACGTATGGGCATTATTACCTTAGATGATAAAAGTGCGCGTATGGAGATTACCGTCTTTGCCGATTTGCTGGATCAGTATGAAGATCTTTTGGTCGCTGACAATGTTATTGTCCTGCAGGGGCAAGTCAGTGAAGATTATTTTAACGGGGGGTTAAAAATGAACGCCCGTGAAGTGATGAGTATTGAGCAGGCACGTGAGCGTTTTGCTTCAAAACTGCGTTTAAAAGTCAATAGCGATAATATTGATGCTGATTTTCAACGGCTGTTAAAGGAGGCACTGGTCCCTGCCAAAGGCGGATTATGTCCTGTGTATATTGAATATACTAATTCACTGGCCCAAACTGAGCTGGTATTAGCACGACAATGGTCGATCACCCCGAGTGATGATCTTTTATTTTCATTATCCAGACTGCTTGGGCCTAAAAATGTGACTTTGCATTTTGATCATGTTAACTAGTTAAACAGACCCTAAAGGATCATAAATGAATAAAGCTGATTTACTTAATGCATTTCAGGCGCAATTAAACTTAATCCTTGCCCCGAAAATAAGCTTTGATCAAAATTTTCATATCGCGCTTAGCGGGGGATTGGATTCAGTGGTGCTATTGCATCTATTTACACGATTGCGCGCATTTGATAAAAAATATTCTCTTTGTGCCCACCATATAAACCATGGTTTAAGTGATAATGCTGCCCATTGGCAACTGTTTTGCGAAAATTTATGTGCTTCATTAGCGGTTGATTTTTGCTGCTCGCCGGTGATTTTAGAGAAAAAAAATCGTACTAGCCTGGAAGCCCTGGCAAGGGAAAAGCGCTATGCTTGTTTAACCGGAAACCTGCTCGATAATAGCTATTTAATCACCGCCCATCATCAGGATGATCAACTGGAAACTGTTTTGCTTGCTTTAAAACGCGGCTCGGGCAGTACAGGTTTACAAGGCATTCAAAAAATGCAAAAACTGCAAAAAGGGCATTTAATTCGGCCTTTATTAAACTTTTCGCGTCAGCAGTTAGCGGCCTATGCAGAGCTTTTTCAGTTAGATTGGGTCGAGGATGAAAGTAATCAGGATCAGGATTTTGATCGTAATTTTATTCGCCAGACTATTACGCCCTTATTAAAAGAACGCTGGCCGGGCATGGGCAAAGCCGTAGCGCGTAGCGCTAATATTTGTCAGGAACAGCAGCAGCTCTTAGATGAAATTGCACTGGCAGATTTTAATCAACTGGTTGAATTTTCACTCAATCAACAAGTATTACCCATTGAAGACTTAGCGGCACTCAGCATTGGCCGGCGCAATAATCTATTACGCTTTTGGTTTAAAAAAAACCAACTAGACTACCCATCGGCAAAACAATTACAGGCACTTTGGACTGATGTCGCGTTAGCCATTATTGACGCACAACCCTTGCTGCAATTTAAAGGTTACTCAGTTCGCCGCTACCGTAACTATCTTTATCTGGTTAATGATAATAAGCTCGCCGCCAGTATTGCCCAGAAAATTGAGTGGCAGGGGCAGGATAAAATTGTTTTACAGGGTGGATTAGTTGAATTGTCCTTTAGTATTGAGGAAGACGCTAAGGCCGCGGGAAATTTACTTAACTTGGATGGTAATGCAAAAGTTGAAATCTGTTTCCGCTGCCAACTACCGGCCAATTTAGCCTGCCAGCCCTTGGGGAGAAAGGGTTCCCGCAGTATCAAAAAACTTCTGCACGAATACCATGTTGCTCCCTGGTTACGCGATTTAGTGCCCTTTATTCTGCTCGATGGCAAGCTTAAAATGGCGGTCGGATTATGGTCTTGCCAGTCTGAAAAAACAGCCGGCAAGCCACGTTATTTAAACTGTCAGCTGAAGGCTATCGGCTGACAGCTTTCAGATCGAAGCCCTCAAGCCTTAAAGCACGCAGCTCGAAACTCGAAGCTCGCAGCTATCTGTTCTTCAAATAAGGTGCCAGTTGTTTAGCCATATATTGTGCTATCCAGGGTTGAGCTTCTGCGGTCGGGTGCAAGCCGTCATTCATCATCCATTGTGGCTTGACTATTACCTGTTCCAGAAAAAACGGGATTAACGGCGTATTGTATTTTTCACTTAATTGTGGGTAAAGTGAACTAAATGCTTCGCTGTAACGTTTACCGTAGTTAGGCGGAACTTGGATTTGCATCAAGATGGGAGAGCCATTTTGAGCTTTAATTAAGTTAATCATCTTTTTAAGATTCCCCATCACCAATGCGGGGGGGAAACCACGTAAGCCATCATTTGCACCCAGTTCAATTAATACGGAGCTGGGTTGATGTAACGACAGTAATTCAGGCAAGCGGGCTAAGGCATTATCTGTTGTATCGCCAGAAATACTTGCATTAACAACCGTGGTTGATTTATCCAGTGCCTGCAATTCTGCACTTAACAAAGAAGGCCAACTCTGCTCGATGGACATATTATAACCGGCACTTAAACTGTCACCCAGAATAAGCAGTGTTTGACCGTTAGCTGCTGCACAAAAAAGCAGAGCAAAATAAAAGGAAAGTATTTTTGTCATGTCATTATCCATTATAAAAGCAATATCAGTGAGTAAATCCGTTATTTCCAATGGAAACGAATTATCTATTCTAAAAGATATCACATTTGACGTCGTTGCGGGTGAGACTGTTGCCATTGTTGGCACCTCCGGGGCGGGTAAATCCACCTTAATGGCTTTGTTGGCGGGATTAGATATTGCCAGCTCAGGTGAAATTGAATTACTGGATCAACCTTTATCACAATTGAATGATGAGCAACGAGCGCAAATTCGCAGCGAATCAATCGGCTTTGTTTTTCAGAGCTTTTTGCTAATACCATCGTTATCTGCGTTAGAAAATGTGACCTTACCGGCTATTTTACGTGGGGAAGGGGAAGATATAGAGAAAGCTAAACAGCTACTTGAATCGGTTGGACTGACGGGGCGTGAAACGCATTTGCCTGACCAGTTATCCGGTGGCGAGCAGCAACGAGTCGCATTAGCCAGGGCTTTTATGACCCAGCCAAAAATCCTCTTTGCCGATGAGCCAACCGGCAATTTAGATGAGCATACGGCAGAAAATATTATTGAACTTTTATTTGAAATGAATCGGGATCATGGCACGACGTTAGTATTAATAACCCATGACACTAATTTAGCCAAACGCTGCGATCGTACGCTCTCTATTCACGCCGGCCAGTTGCAGGAGGTCTAAATGGACAAGCGTAAAATGGCTTCCGGGCGGAAGATGGTAATACGTTGGAGTTGGCGTGAGATCTGGCAAGGGCAATTGTGGCCGGTCATGGCTGCGCTTACCTTGATTATTGCTTGTGTTGTGGCGCTATCAGCATTAGCTATTCGCGTTGAAAAAGTGATGACAGATCATGGCCGTTCAATGATCGCAGCTGATTTGGTTTTCTCTTCAGCGAACCCGACACCTGAATTAATATTGACTAAGGCTGAACAACTCGGCTTAACAACGTCAGATCAAACCCGTTTTCAAACCATGGCATTTAGCGGCAGTAAGATGCAGTTAGTGAGCGTTAAAGCGGTGCAAAGCAGTTATCCGCTGCGCGGTGAGTTAATTTTAATCGGCTCGGGTGACGCGTCGAAAGGGTCTTTGCAACCGGGAGAGTTATGGATTGCTGAACGTTTGTTTTCTTTATTAGGGGTTAAAATTGGTGATCAGCTTGATATTGGCGATTTAAAATTAAAGGTCTCCGGGAAAATAGCGTCGGAGCCTGAACTGACCTATAACCCTTTTCGAACTATGCCCAGTGTGTTTATCCATCAATCTGATCTGGATAAAACGGGCGCGGTACAAGTAGGCAGCCGAGTACGATACCGGACTTTTTTTAAGGGCGGTGACAGTGAACTTAAGCTGCTGCAGAAAGTTTACCCGGTACAAGCGGGTGAACGCTGGATAAGTGAAGGCAATCAGGGGCGAACAGCCGATTTAATCATAAAAGCCAAACAATACCTGTCGCTGACTATTTTGATGGTGATCTTAATGGCAGCGGTCACCCTTGTGCTGACCTGCCAGCATTACGCCGATAGTCGGACCAATACGGTGGCGATGTTAAAAAGTATGGGCGCCGGTAGACGCTGGTTGCGTCAATGGTTATTAAGCCAAGTTGGTTTAATGTTTGCAGCGGCTATTATTTTAGGTTCACTAATTGGCCTGGGTCTGGAGGCCCTGCTGCGTTTACCTTTGACAGGCATTTTACCGGATCAATTACCAAGCTATGGTTGGCAGCCTTTTGTTTTTGGCAGCGCGGTGGCATTGTTGATTGGTTTGCCTGCATTAGGAATACCGCTAATAAGGTTATTGGACACATCGGCTATTGCAGTATTACAGGCTCAGGCTGTAAAACCCTCTAAAAAGGGATTGTGGTTAATCGCTGTGCCTGCTATTGCATTTTTACTTATGTATGGCGCGAATACCTTAGTATGGATGGTATTTGGCGGATTAATTATGCTCTTTGTGGTGCTTGCGAGTGCCAGTTATGTTTTATTGCATCTTCTCAGTAAAGCCAAGTGGGGGCCAGCTATGTCCCTTGCCTTAAGCCGTATTAAACGTTCTGCAAAAAGCAGTCTGATGCAGCTTGCCGCATTGTCGGGATCACTTATGCTGGTGGCGGTAATTTGGCTGGTAAGAACAGATTTATTAGGTGATTGGCAGCAGACCTTACCGGCCGATGCGCCAAATGTCTTTGCCATCAATATTGCCCCAACCGACCAACAAGCCTATTTAAAAAAGTTAGATGATAATGATATTCCAAGATCTTCAGCTTATCCTATTATTCGCGGCCGCCTGACGGAAGTTAACGGTAAAGATGCAAAACAATATGAAGATAATGCCAATGACCATATTAACGCATTACATCGGGAATTAAACTTTACCTGGGTAACTGAGCTCCCTAAGGATAATCCAGTAGTTGCAGGGAAGTGGACAGATCAAGGAGGAGTTTCTATCGAGCAAAGCTTAGCGGCAGATTTAGGGATTAAAGTTGGAGATAAATTAGGATTTATGGTTAATGGCCAACCCTTCAGCGTACCGGTAAATTCAATTCGTGAAGTGCAATGGCAAAGTATGAAGCCAAACTTTTACCTTATTTTTACCCCCGATATTGTTGAAGGTCTACCTGCTACCTGGTTAGTCAGTTTTCGTATTAACGATCAGCAGCTCCCTTTCCTGAATCAGCTTGGACGCGATTACCAAACGGTCAGTTTATTAGATTTACGCAGCATGGGCGGCAAACTGCAAGCTATTTTAGGGCAAATCACCTGGTCACTAACGGTGCTTGCGGGTGTTGGCGTGCTCAGCGGACTATTATTAATTTTTACTTTATTACGTTTAAGTTTGAATCAGCGGCAACGTGAAATTACATTATATCGAACATTAGGGGCAAGCAGGAAAAGAATCAGCCAAACCCTCTGGAGTGAATATGGGATAATGGCCATTGCGGCAGGTTTTGTGGCCGTCGCCGGGGCTGAGTCAATCGTTTTTAGTTTGCTAAAATGGGGGTTTAAGTTAGAGCCGAGCTTACATCCTTTAATGTGGTTTACTTTGCCATTTTTAGCGCTGTTAGTGGTTTTTGCCAGCTTGATGAGTGTGATTAAGGGCTTGTTAAAACCCTTAAAGTAAAAATTAAACCATTAATAGCAGGCATTGTACTGCTATTAATGCCTTTTGGAGACTAAGCACAGGCATTACCCGTACTATACCCGCACCCTATTAAAGTTCTTTTAAATCTAAATGGAACTCACTTTATAACAATTTACTTTATAAGAAAAAATTATTAACAATAAACTTTTCTTAGGGATATTATTAAGCTGTTTTATGACTTGATTAGCTATACTTGGTGAATAAATTTTAATTTGCTTTATATGCCGGTTGAATTCAGAGGGAGCTAGCGGAAAAAGTGCTTAATGATCTGTTATTATTACTCTTTTTTGCAATTGTCAGCGTACTTATCTTTAAACGCCTGAGATTGTCGAATATTGTCGCCTACCTCTTTACCGGATTTGTGCTGGGTCCCTCGCTGTTTAATCTTCTTAACTCTTATCATGAAATAGAGCTGGTTGCCGAGTTTGGTATCGTTTTTTTAATGTTTTCACTCGGATTGGAGTTTTCATTAAACAAATTGATTAAAATGAGTCGGGCTGTTTTTGGCATTGGGGCACTGCAGGTATGTGCTTCATTTTTTCTGTTCTATTGGTTATGCCAATTATTTGATCTGAACTGGCAGCAGGCATTTACCGTTGCTGCGGTCTTAACCATGTCGTCAACGGCCATTATTGTTAAAGTATTAAGCGATCAGCAGAGGTTACAATCAAGAATTGGTCGACTGGCAATCTCCATTCTTCTTTTTCAAGATCTTGCCGTGGTCCCCTTCTTAATTATTATTCCTATTATTGCAATGCCGGGGCTTGAAGGCGATATCGTGACCGCTTTGTTGCTTGCCTTTGTAAAAGGGGCGTTAGCTGTCGCTGTTATCTTATCCGTTGGGCGCTGGTTACTGCCAATGTTTTTTGATGAAATGGCGAGTATGCGTTTTGATGAGATTTTTATTCTATCAACGCTGTTTGTCACTATCTTAGCCGCCTGGTTTACGCAATTATTGGGTCTATCTATGGCATTAGGGGCTTTTTTGGCGGGTATGATGCTTAGCGAAAGTCATTACCGCCATCAACTTTTGGCCGATATTAGGCCATTTAAAGATATTTTGATGGCCATTTTTTTTATCTCAATTGGTACGCTTTTACAGTATCAGGTGTTACTCGATGATTTTGGCATATTAATTTTAATCGTAATAGGTGTGATGCTGGCAAAAATCTTAACCATCACCTTAGCGGCCGTTATTATGCAAGAGAAATTATCAACAGCGCTGGGAACCGGTATTGCTTTAGCACAAATGGGTGAGTTTGGTTTTATATTGGTCGCATTGGCAAGTAAATATAAATTATTAGACGCGCAGTTATCCTCTCTGATTATTGCAACAGGAGTAATTAGCATGACGCTGACGCCCTTATTGGTAAAATACAGCAGTTATATCTCACGCGAATTATTACACCATTCGGCCAACGCTTTTCGTTTTCAAAAAACTTTGCCCGGGCAATTTACAAAACATACCATTATTTGTGGTTATGGACGTGTCGGGCAAATTGTTTCACGGTTTTTAAAAAATGAATCGCTGCCCTTTATTGTTTTGGACAGAGATCCTATGCGGGTTAAAGAAGCTAGGGAAGGAGGGGAACTCATTGAGTTTGGCGATGCGAGCCGCAGGGAAATATTGTTACTTGCCGGTATTGAAAAAGCCAATTTATTAATTATCACTTTTGATGACCTGCGGCGTTCAATGGCTTTATTAGGGCTGATTAGGGTGCTAAATCCAAGCCTGAAAGTGCTAGTGCGCACCAAGGATGATAAGGGTCTGGATCTGTTAAAAGAGGCGGGTGCTACCGAGGTTATCCCCGAGGTATTAGAGGGCAGTTTGATGTTGGTTGCCCATGTTTTGTTTTTATCGGGCGTACCAAGTAGGCGAATTTTGCAGCGTTTAGAGAGTGAACGCAACATTAAGTACCAACATCTGCATGGTTTTTATTATGGACAAAATAGCCGAAGTGAAAAAAATGCATGGCATATAGAACAGTTACATGCGGTAACTTTAACTGAAGAGGCTGAGGTAGTGGGCAGTTGTGTGCAGGAATTTCACCTTGCCGGCGTTATAATAAAATCTCTGCATCGGGAAAATGGAGCAGAGGTGCTCATTTCAGAAAAAGTACTTTTTGAACCGGGTGATCTGGTTTTGCTGCAGGGCGATAAAGACAGGTTACAACTTGCTGAGAAAATTTTGCTTGGAAAGTGTTACTATGTTCCTGTTTAAATCCTAATAATTTCGATGTATCTTTAAGTGGTTGGGGAAGAACTGCTTAAGCAGGTAAAAATTGTGCCAGCTAAAAAAAGTGAGGCGCAGGAAGAGTATTATTATGACTCTTTTTTATCAGCGCTCATTTTCAGTAACATTTATCCCTGATTTTACTTTATTCCTAATCTAACGCCATTTTCAAAACGAGTGTTCTATGTCTGAAAATTTATCTGAAACGCTGTTTGTACATAAATCTAATGTACAAGAAACATCAACTATTGTTGCTAACTCTGCAACGAAAAAAAACCATAAACAAAATAATGTTGTTATGGAGGGAGAAGAAAAACCGGGTTGGTATCGTTTATTAAAGTTTATGCTGTGGTCTTGGCAAGGTTTAGACCTTATTGAGTGTTCCGAGGTGCTCGCCCGTATTGCTGTGTCAACACATCCCCGCAGTGATCAAGAGTTATTAGATAGCGTAATAGGTTTTCATTCGGGAAATTGGAGCTATGAGTGGACGCAGAAAGCTATGTTTTATTACAAACAAGGTAAAGCATATGCTCAGCAGGGTGAGCCTGAAAAGGCCAAAAAAGCGTATTATTTAGCGTCACAATTTTATAGTGTTGCCAGTTACCCACACTTAAAAGGAGATGAATTAAGCCTCCAGGCTCAAGCGTTAGCATTTAATAATTATAAAGAGTCAGCAAAATATAATCATAATATGATTTTAAAAGAGATTAAAGTGCCATTCCAAGGTAAAGAGGTCACTTGTTATTTGCATCTTCCAAATGATGAAACGATTCATCCTGTGGTGATTATTAGTGGTGGACTCGATACCCTGCAGTGTGAATTATTACCCCTGTTTGAAAAGGAGCTTGCCCCGGCAGGCATTGCGATGCTAACCGTCGACTTACCCGGCATTGGTTTTGCCTCGCATGTCAAACTGGATCAAAACTCATCCAATTTACATCAGGCCATTTGCCATTTTTTAAAAGGAGTACCTTGGGTTGATCATGATCGTATTGCGTTGATGGGAATGCGCTTTGGCGGTAATGTGGCTGCTCGTTTAGCCTTTTTAGAGCCTAACTGTGTTAAATCTGTTGTCTGTGTAGGTGCTGCTGTGGGCAGTATCTTTGATAATTTAGATAATTTTAAAAAATTACCGCCGATGCTATTAGATTGCATTGCATCACGTATGCAGATTAATAATTCCAGCGTTGAGATGTTGTATAAGTTTTGTGTGCCCCTTTCACTTATTAAACAGGGATTGCTTGCTCGGACGCGCATCAAAACCCCTTTATTAAGTATTGGGCACAAAGATGATTTAATTTGCAACGAGCAAGATTTAAAGTTGATTGCCCGTGCCAGTCGTGAAGGAGAATCACATATTATTGATAAACCTCCCATATTTGAATCATATTTAAAATCTTTAAGTTATTCTGCTGAATGGTTAACAATACATCTTGCTGAGTAGGTGTATGGTAGTAAAATATTTATCAAAAAAAAGGATATTATTATGACCATGGACGTAAAAAAATCACCATCCCACGGACGAATCACCAAATTACTCACTGATTTGGGGCCTTATTTTCGTCGCCTGAATTCAACGGAATCATCCTATTTTTTTGATTGTTTAGAAATCTGTGTGGATGATCAAAAAGAGCCAGAAGAAAGGGAGTTTTTAGGCTGGTGGATGATTGTTAAAAAACAGGAGGATAGTTTTGAATATGAACGCTTTAACGGCCGTTATAACCTGCCGGGAAATTGGGTAGATGAAACTATTTATAAAAAAAATCAGCAACAACTTGATAACTCTTTTGAGTTGTTTTTAGCGCGATTAGAAACATTACTTGAAGTTGAAACTGAATTACCGTTAAATCTGCGGGAAGTGGTCTGCAGCGAAGTATAAAACAGAGTCATAAGATCAGCGCTATTGAAAACGCAGATTTACTATATTAAATTGAATAATGTTATAGTCACAAACAGTAACGAGTCGCTTGTTGCTGTTTTTTTGGTTAATGAACTTCTTGATAAACGAAACCAGCATGAAAACCAGTAAAAAAACCATTGTCGTAAAATTAGGAACAAGTGTGCTGACCAGCGGCACGACAAAGTTAGATCGCGCACAGATGGTTGAAATTGTACGTCAATGTGCGCTATTGCACCATCAGGGTCATCATATTATTGTGGTAACCTCGGGCGCTATTGCTGCTGGTAAAGAGCATTTAGGGTTGCATAATATTGAGCCTACGATAGCAAATAAACAGATGCTTGCGGCAGTTGGGCAGGGGCAATTAGTGCGTGAGTGGGAAAATCTGTTCAAAATATACGGGTTACATGTTGGACAAATGTTATTAACCCGTGCTGATTTAGATGATCGCCTGCGTTTTTTGAATGCGCGAGATACGATAAAAACACTGTTAAAATACCGAATTATTCCTTTAGTTAATGAAAATGATGCAGTCGCTACCAGTGAAATTAAAGTGGGTGATAATGATAATCTGTCGGCATTAGTGGCTTTATTAGCCGATGCTGATCAGTTACTATTATTGACCGATCAACTGGGTCTGTTTACCGGTGATCCGCGTAATAACCCCGATGCGCAGCTAATCCCCGAAATCCAAAAAATCACTCAGGAAATTCACGAGCTGGCAAGTGGCAGTATAAGCGGCCTGGGTACGGGAGGCATGGCGACGAAAATTGAATCAGCAATGATTGCCAATAGAGCGGGCATTGAAGTGGTCATAGCATCGGGTCATAAAAAAGATGTGATTATCAAGGCCGCTAATAATCAGTCGGTAGGAACGCGTTTCAGCTCCGAAAATACCCGTTTAGAAGCGCGTAAAAACTGGATTTTTGCCGCGTCGCGCAGCAGTGGTAAAATTATTGTTGATGCGGGGGCGGAGAAAGCCATTGTACATAACGGCAGCAGTTTGTTAGCAAAAGGCATTGTAGCAACAACGGAAAATTTTTCGCGCGGTTATGTTGTTAGTATCGTTAATCAGGCCGGCCAAGAGTTAGCCCGAGGGCTGGTACGTTATAAAAAAGTCGATATAGAAAAAATAAAAGGGTTACACTCAGAACAAATTGAAGCAGTATTAGGTTTTGAACATGGTAGAGTCGTTATACATCGAGATGATTTAGTACTCTTATAAACGATAATTAATACTTAATTAAGGAAAAGTTCATGGATTTACAATCATTAGGTAAATTAGCAAAAGAAGCAAGTTATGAACTTGCAATTACTGGCAGCGAAAAAAAGAATGCCGCATTAGAAGCGATTGCTTTAGCGTTAGAGGCTAATCAGGATAAGATTGTTTCAGCCAATAAGGAAGATATTCAAGCGGGTAAAGAAGCCGGATTAACGGAAGCGTTATTAGACCGTCTGTTGCTTGATGAAACGCGTTTAGCTGGCGTTGTTAGTGATGTGCGCAGTGTGATTAAATTAGACGATCCTGTCGGTGAAGAGTTTGATGGTAAGCTCCTTGAAAATGGCTTGAAACTCAGTAAACGTCGCGTGCCAATTGGTGTGATTGGCGTGATTTATGAAGCTCGCCCAAATGTGACTATTGATATCGCGGTATTGAGTTTGAAAACCGGTAATGCGTGTATTTTACGTGGTGGTAAAGAGACTATTCGCTCTAATATCGTCTTAGTAGAAGTGATTCAAGCGGCTTTAAAATCCGTTGGTTTACCAGAAACCTCAGTGCAGTATATTAAAAGTACGGACCGCGCTTTAGTGGGCGAGCTTTTAAAAATGGATGACTACGTGGATATGATTATTCCACGCGGTAATGCCGGACTGCAAAAATTCTGTAAAGAAAACAGTAATATCCCAGTGATCGTTGGCGGCATTGGTGTCTGTCATCTGTTTGCTGACAAAAGTGTCGATCAGGAAAAAGCCTTGGCTATTGTTGCCAATGCCAAAGTACAAAGACCGACAGTGTGTAATGCATTAGAGACGCTATTAGTGCATCAGGATATTGCTGAGGAATTTTTGCCTAAACTGCATGCTCACCTTGCCCCTATGGGCGTGACACTGATTGCAGAAGAAAAAGCAAAAGCTATTTTAGGTGACAAAGCAACCCTTGCGGAGGCAGGTGATTTCGATCGCGAATGGTTATGTTTAAATTTAGGGGTTAAAGTAGTTGCTGATTTCCATGAGGCTATTATGCATATTCGCACCCATAGCTCTGGTCATTCTGACGGTATTTTAACCAATGATTTTACCATTGCGAATAAGTTTATTAATGTCGTCAATTCTGCTGCTGTTTACATCAATGCGAGCACGCGCTTTACCGATGGCAGCCAATTCGGATTAGGGGCCGAAGTCGCTGTATCAACGCAAAAACTGCATGCACGCGGCCCGATGGGATTACAAGAACTGACCACTTACAAGTGGATTGGTATTGGCGAAAACTTAATCCGTCCTTAAATAACAGCCGTCAGTTTTCGGCTGTCGGCTGTCGGCTTTCAGCTCGAAGGCTCGAAGCTGGAAAGCTTTCAGCCTTATAGCTTTATAGCCTTTCAGCCTCTCGGCCTTACAGCTCGCCACCTAGCACTTGTGCTTCAAATTCTCCCTTATCTAAACGCACCTCTATTTTATCCCCAGGTTGCAGCATGGCCGTATCCGTGGTGATTTTCCCGTTCTTATCTTTTACAATCGCATAACCGCGTGCCAGCGTTGCCAGCGGGCTGACGGTATTGAGTCGACTGCTTTTATTTTGTAGTAAAGTCGTTTTCTGATTGAGTGTTACCTGCACAGCATGTTCTAAACGGTGCTGAAGTTGTTTCTGTTTTTGTTGTTCGACGGAAATAATGCCTTCTGGGCTATGTTGAAATAAACCACTTTGCAGTCTTTGCAGATCTCGTTTGGCTTGATTCATGGTTGCCTGAAAAGCATGCTGTAAGCGCAGGCTGAGTTCATCTAACTGTAAGGTCTGTTGCTGGAGCTTATGCTTCGGGTGGAGATTAAGTAATTTTTCTCTGATTAAAGCATGTTGATGTGATTTTAGCTGCAAGCGCGCCAGAATTGCCTGCTTCATGCGATTTGTTAAGGTATCTAATTGAGTTTGGTGAAAGGCTTTATTCTGACTAACAAGCTCAGCCGCTGCTGACGGGGTTGCCGCGCGAACATCGGCGACAAAATCTGCAATAGTGACATCAATTTCATGGCCAACGGCACTGATAATAGGCAACTGACTGTCATATATTGCATAAGCCACCAGCGCTTCATTAAAACACCATAAATCTTCCAGAGAACCACCGCCGCGACCGACAATTAATAAATCACATTCATGACGGGCATTGGCTAACTTAATTTGCGCAGCAACCGAGGCTGCACTGCTCGCACCCTGGACTAACGACGGATAGATAATTACCTTCAGGCGGGGATCGCGACGTTTTAAAATACTGAGAATATCATGCAGTGCAGCCCCCGTTGATGAGGTAATAATACCAATACATTTAATTAACTGCGGCAGGGGTTTTTTGTGACTTTCAGAAAATAAACCTTCAGCGGCCAATTTAAATTTTAATGCTTCAAATTGTTGTTTTAATAGACCATCACCTTCAGGTGCCATGCTTTCAATAATTAGCTGATAGTCACCGCGTGCCTCATAAAGGCTAAGTTTGGCGCGCACTAAAACCTGCTGGCCATGTTTAGGCGTAAAACCGCTACGCCGATTATTACCTTTAAACATGGCACAACGTACCTGTGCACTGTGATCTTTTAGGGTGAAGTACCAATGGCCGGAAACAGCAATGGTTAAATTAGAAATTTCGCCCGATAACCAAATAACGCCCAATCCCGTTTCCAGAAGGGCCTTTGCCGCGCGATTGAGTGAACTGACGCTATAAATATTTTTATTTTCAGAAATGTTCATGGTTTTTCGCTATGAGTTACCCGTAAAAATTAATTTAGATTCTAACAGTTAGGTGGAATGATAAAAAGAGTTGCCCTTAAGGTGATTTTTTAATTGTACTTAGCTCACAGAACGATTAAAATCCCAGCGCAATATGATACTCAGAAATTTGAGTATATTGAATAATCCTCCCAACTATAAGTGAGATATTGCAATGCTACGAATTGTCAAAGATGCATTAACATTTGATGATGTACTATTAGTACCCAGTCATTCGACTGTACTGCCAAATACTGCTGACCTAAGAACTAAACTAACGCCAAATATCTCATTAAATATTCCGGTGGTTTCAGCTGCCATGGATACTGTTACTGAATCTCGTTTTGCTATTGCTTTAGCACAAGAGGGCGGTATTGGTTTTATCCACAAAAACATGTCAATTGCATTACAAGCTGAAGAAGTCCGTTTGGTGAAAATTCATGAGAGTGGTGTGGTTGCAAGCCCAATTACGGTTTCTCCGAAGACAACACTTGAAGAAATTAAAGAGTTAACCGACAAACATGGCTTTGCAGGTTATCCTGTTGTTGAAGATTCAGGTGAATTGATTGGGATTATTACTGGCCGTGATGTTTTATTTGAAACCGATTTAAACAAACTGGTTTCTTCTGTTATGACGGGGAAAAAAGATCTGGTCACTGCTAAATCAAATACCCCGCGTGATGAAATTGAAAAATTAATGCATGCCCACCGCATCGAAAAAGTATTGTTAACCGATGATAACTTTAAATTGTGCGGCATGATAACAGTAAAAGATTTCCGTAAGGCGGAACAGAAACCTAATGCATGTAAAGATGAATTAGGCCGTTTACGCGTAGGCGCTGCAGTTGGTGCGGGTGCGGGTAATGAAGAACGCGTTGCGGCATTAGTTGCAGCGGGGGTCGATGTACTGTTAATTGACTCTTCACACGGTCACTCTCAAGGTGTTTTAGATCGTATTAAAGCCACCCGCCTGGCTTTTCCTGATTTAGATATTATTGGTGGTAATGTGGCCACGGGTGACGGCGCTTTAGCTTTGGTTGAAGCGGGTTGTAGCTCGGTTAAGGTTGGCATCGGCCCTGGTTCAATCTGCACAACACGTATTGTGACAGGTGTTGGTGTGCCGCAAATCACGGCTATTTCAGACGCAGTCGCAGCCCTTGAAGGTACGGGTGTGCCGGTTATCGCCGATGGTGGTATTCGTTTCTCCGGTGATATTGCCAAAGCATTAGCTGCTGGCGCGTCATGTGTGATGATGGGCAGTATGTTTGCCGGTACTGAAGAGTCTCCCGGTGAGATAATTTTATTCCAGGGACGTTCATACAAATCATATCGTGGTATGGGATCGGTAGCTGCCATGTCGCAGGGTTCATCGGATCGTTACTTCCAGTCAGATAATGCGGCGGACAAATTAGTACCTGAAGGTATTGAAGGGCGCGTTGCTTATAAAGGCAAAGTAAAAGAGATTATTCATCAGCAGATGGGCGGTGTACGTTCCTCTATGGGTCTAACCGGCTGTGCAACTATTCATGATATGAATACTAAAGCGATGTTTGTGAAGATCACCAGTGCAGGTATGGGTGAAAGCCACGTGCACGATGTGGCTATTACCAAAGAAGCGCCAAACTACCGCGCCGATGGTTAATCGCTGAGCAAGTTATTTACCGGTGCACTGCCTGCACGGGTAAATTATTATCAGTCACTGTCAATGGCAGAGAACTGAAAAATTATTACTAAGACGGTTTTTACCGTCTTTATTTTTTATAAAAAGGGATCATCCAATGGACAAAAACATTCATGAACAGCGAATTCTGATTTTAGATTTCGGTTCTCAGTACACCCAATTAATCGCGCGTCGCATTCGTGAAATAGGTGTTTACTGTGAACTTTGGAGCTGGGATGTTGATGAGCAGGATATTAAAGATTTTGCTCCTAACGGCATTATTTTAGCGGGTGGCCCTGAAAGTGTCACCGCTGAAGGTTCTCCTCGTGCACCTGAATATGTCTTTACTGCGGGGGTTCCTGTATTAGGTATCTGCTACGGTATGCAGACTATGTCCGAGCAACTCGGTGGATCGGTCATTAAAGGTGAAGGCGAAGGCGAATTTGGTTACGCACAGATTGAAGTCAAAGGGGCCTCTGAACTATTCAAACTGATTGAAGATGCGGTTGCACAAAATGGTAATGCTTTATTAGATGTTTGGATGAGTCATGGCGATAAAGTGTCCGCTATTCCGGCCGGTTTTACGACTATTGCTAATACTGCTACCTGTCAGTTTGCTGCTATTGCCAATGAAGAAAAACGTTTTTATGGTGTACAGTTTCATCCGGAAGTCACTCATACTCGCCAGGGTGAGCGTATGTTACGCCACTTTGTGATGGATATTTGTGGCTGTGAGACGCTTTGGACATCAAGTTCAATCATCGAAGATGCGGTTGCGCGCATGAAAGCGCAGATTGGTGATGATGAAGTTATTCTTGGTCTTTCCGGCGGTGTTGATTCCTCCGTTGTGGCAATGTTATTACAACGCGCTATTGGTGATAAACTTACCTGTGTCTTTGTTGATAACGGTTTACTGCGTTTAAATGAAGGCCAGCAGGTGATGGATATGTTTGGTGATCACTTCGGATTAAAAATCATTCATGTTAATGCAGAACACCGTTTCTTGGAGCAGATGGCTGGCGAAAGCGATCCTGAAGCGAAACGTAAAATCATTGGCCGTGTTTTTGTCGAAATTTTCGATGAAGAATCTAAAAAACTTAAAAATGCCAAATGGTTAGCGCAGGGTACTATCTACCCCGATGTAATCGAATCAGCAGGCTCTAAAACGGGTAAAGCACAGGTGATTAAATCTCACCATAATGTGGGCGGATTACCCGATGATATGGAAATGGGTCTGGTTGAACCACTGCGTGAATTGTTTAAAGATGAAGTACGTAAAATCGGCTTAGAGTTAGGTCTACCTTATGAGATGCTTTACCGTCATCCTTTCCCGGGGCCGGGTCTAGGCGTACGTGTGCTGGGTGAAGTGAAGAAAGAGTACTGCGATTTACTGCGCCGCGCCGATGCGATATTTATTGAAGAGTTACATAAAGCGGATCTTTACCATAAAGTCAGTCAAGCCTTTGTGGTCTTCCTGCCGGTACGCTCCGTGGGTGTAATGGGCGATTGTCGTAAATACGATTGGGTTGTGTCCCTGCGTTGTGTGGAAACAATCGACTTTATGACCGCGCGTTGGTCACATCTTCCTTATGATTTAATCGGTCATGTATCAAATCGTATCATCAATGAAATTGATGGTATTTCCCGTGTAGTGTACGATGTTTCAGGTAAACCGCCTGCAACCATCGAGTGGGAGTAGTTATTTAAGTATAACTCATTGATTTAATTATATTAATTACTTACACATTTGTTTCACACTTAAAATCAATCGTTGATTTAATTGAAGTTTTCTCATACAGTTACACAGAATGTTGCACAAACGTGTGACTACTGAAAATAATAGTAACTCTGCGAGCAAACTTGGCACTTAAAAAACAAAACTTTGCTGAAGGCGAAATAGCAATATTTGATGAAGCTTGTGTGTACAAGTGAGGCGAGTATTGGCAGTTTCGCTTGTGGTTGCCTAAAGAGAACAAGTACGCACGTAAAAGCCTACGCACACGCAGTGAAAGCACAGCAATTGAACGTGGCAAAGCAGCTTACTTAGAGATTTACGGCAACTTACAACAAGGAAAGAGTTACTTTTCAATCACCACCAAAGAAGGTGTTGAGAAGTATCTTAGCTTTCGACAGCGTGACGTTGAACTAGGGCATATTGTTAAGGGACGACACGCAACAATAGCAACGCATCTACAGCACTTTCTTAGCTTCATTGGCAAAGACACCAAGCTCAAAGAACTAGAACGCACTGATTGCGAAAACTACTTCTACCATCGCCACAAAAGCACCAACACCAAAGTCAAGCAAGTCACAGTTCAGAATGAACAAAGCACTATAAATGCACTGATGAAGTGGCTGCACAAGAATGGCGAAACACACATCGATGGCTTCGACTTTAAGAAATTACCACGCTTAGACAAAGGCAATGATGCTATTCGTCGTGCAACACTGACTAACGATGAATACGAAACACTATATCGTGCAATGCGTACTTACTGTGCCAAACATAACAAGCTTGATGACGCTGAGATTAGAGTGCGAAAAATCGTGCAGCACTACGTGCTAGTTGCAGCTAACAGTGGATTGCGTGTTGGGGAACAGCGACAGTTACGTTGGAGTGACGTGCAACTTGAGCGACACACAGTCAACGGTACGGAACAAACGCTAGCACGTATCCACGTTCGCGCAGAGACAAGTAAAGTGCGTACTAGCCGTACCTTCTTGTGTCGTAATGGGCAGTACTTCGAACGCTTACACGATATTGTTAAGCCTAAAAGCGCAGATGAACTTGTGTTTACGATTGATGGTGAAAACCAAATCACACAGCGTACGATGCTGTATCACTGGCACAAGATGATTGAACTAGCTGATATTGCTGACAGAGAAACACGTGACTTAGTACCCTACAGCTTACGTCACTTTATGATTACGCAGCGTATTATGAGTGGTTTATCGTTTCGGCAGATAGCAGATATGTGTGGCACTAGCGTGGCGCAGATAGAGAAGACGTACTATCACTTGAACGATGAAATACGCTTAACCAACGCTGTAGCTGACTACAGACGTAACGCAGATGGCACTATTGAAGTGCTTTAAGGAGTGAGAATGATTGGAACTAACTACACAAACAAGCTTCCTAAAGTGATTAGTGAAGCTATGAAGCAAGTGTCTAGTGATGATTGTTATCTTATTAAACGTCGCATTAAAGGTGTAACTGGAACGGGCGCAGTGCTGAATTGTCACCAAAACGTACAAGACTTAGTTGACAGAATTGGTGGTGAGCGAATTGGTGGTTGGCTGTTGATGCGTAGGAAAGAGCTTTACCGTCATGGTATGTACATTTGGATGTTTCATAGTATTTGGAAAACTCCAGAAGGTGAGTATGTAGATGTTACGCAAAGCGATGTGTATGGAAATGAGAAAATTGCAACATTCTGGTATGACGCAAAGCGAAATGCGGACTTAATTGAAGGCACAGCTCACAATCACATTATCTCTTTGGAAAATGAAAAAGCTGTACAATATATCGCTAAAGCAACTAACACACGTTTAACATTGGGTGCGCCGTATTGGACAGAAAGCAGTGTTCGTTACTTCACTCAATTAGATGAACATAACGGAGTGTATCGTATGTTAAATAGTGATTATCCACAGAACACAAAGATGTTAGAGGAGCAATACAATTGCCGTTCTGAAGGCAATAGATTGGTGCCAAACAGTAAAGATGACAAAGTATCCACACAGATATTCTTTGACTTCTCTGTTAGCTAATCAACTCTGCTGCGTTACGTTTCATCTCATCATTAACTGTAACGTAACGCTGCGTTGTTTGAATGCTTCTGTGTCCAGCCATATCCGCTAGTACAAACACGCTAACACCTCTCTGACTAAGTGCTGTAAGCCAAGTGCGTCTACCACTGTGTGATGTAGCACCACTAATCCCAGCACGTGCATACAAGCGTTGTAGATGCTGTGTAGCTGTATTTGCACTAAAGTGTGCTTGCTTCTGTGTAGAGAACAAATAACCGTGCTGTGGCTGTTTGTTTAAGCTGTTAACGTATGCTTGTAGCTGACGCTGCATCTGCTTTGGTAAGAATATCTTACGTGCTCGTTTGCTCTTTGTTCGCGCAGCATCAAGTGTCATTTCGTCTCGTACTGTGCCGTTTGCATCAAGTATGTCGTCAAAACGCAGCGCAGCTACTTCGCCAACACGTAAACCACACAAGTGCGTAAACAGCAGCATAGTGCTATCACGTGCCGAATATCGACTGCACGAATTTGTTACGTCTAACAGCTGCTTAAGTTCTGATTTGCTAAGTGTCTTTGCTTGTGCCATATAAACCACCTAAATGTAATGTTTTCGTACATACAGTGTATTTTCTGACGTTTGTTTTGAGCAACCAGAATGTGCCTTATAAATACCTTCGATAACTCAAAGACTTAAGTCTAAATGTAAGATAATTGTACTTTTCTTAGATATTCTTAAGTGTTGTTTCTAAGTGTCAGCTTCGCTAACACTACTTGTGCCGTTTGTTCTTTCGCATTCGCTCAATCTCAAACAACACAGTGTATTAATCTTCTTATAGTTATTGATAGGCTCATTTAGATTGTGTTTAGCCATAAGAAGGCTTAAGCAGCCTTCCTACAGCCTAACAGCGTCTCATTTGAGTTGCTTATCAGCCACTGTGTATCAAGCCTTCTTAGTTTTACCTAAGTTTCGGTGCAGTTGGGCTGTCACCGTTTACTTGCCTAAGTACCAACGCAACTACGCAGCAATACACAGTGTGCTACGCAGCCCCTACAGTTTCATCATCCGTAGGCTTAGTGCGCTTCTTATTTTATATAGCGATTACGAAGCTACCGCTGTTGTGCGTCTCTGCTAAAACGCTACGTGTGCTGACAAAATCCGATGGCTACAGCTTTCACTGGCAAACTCTTTATCGTTAACAAGGCACTATGTGCAGATAAATACACAGCAACATTAACAAGCTGTGCATATAGTTATTTATCAACAGAGGAAAAAACGATGCAGAAAACGGTTCTAAACGACGTATTTGAGTTATTGCAGCAGATTGGTGCTGTGAGCAGTGAGAGTGAATTTAGCAGAGATTTGGCTGTGTAGAAGCGAGTGCTACATGCGTACGCTGCGTTTTAAGCGTATCAAACCAAGTGTGGGTACATTGGCTATATGTGCCAGCAAGCTACATCACTACGGACGCTGTATGACGGCTACAAAAGCCCACACTCAGCTTGGCAAACAGTTCATAGAGCTGAGTGAACGTTGTCACAAGCAGATAAATGCAGATGCTGTGGGGTGGTGGAAAGAAGAGCTGAGAGTTTGACAAGTAGCACTGTAACTTCAAACGAGCAAAGTCGTCATCCGAAATGGGTATTTAGACAGTAAATTTTCGTGCTGCGAATTATTGTGGTGGAGTACTTACAAAAGTGAGGTGGTGATTTTAACTCACCCAAATCTGCAAGTTGCTAAATAACTGTATGAACAAGAGTGCGCTGCAAGATATTCAACAAGCCTTAAACGCCATACGTAACGATATAGAGCGTGTGGATGATGAAACAAAGTGGGCAGCACTTGAGTTGATGTTGAGCACAAGCAACAGCGTGGTAGCATTAGCAAAGAAGATGGTAAAACCAGAAACAAAGACTGTCACACGCACCATAGCTGTTCCTAAGACCAGAAACAAAGACTGTCACACGCACCATAGCTGTTCCTAAGACAAAGATAGTCAAGCAACAATCACCACCACAGAAGACACCAAAAGACACAGAACGAACAGACTTCACGCCTATTCGTCCGCAACCACCGTTACCAAATCAACGAAACCAGTAAGTTACTATAGTTAAAAACGTCAAAACTGCACGGTTTATAGCTGTATGGCAGTGTGGTTGACATAATGACTGACTGGCATAGTGAGGTGCTGTGCAAATACTTTCCCCTAAAAGCATTTAATCTCAGAAGACGTAGAAAAAACGTGCTGTTCATCTCAGAAATAAATCTATAATATCAGACTGATACTCAACTAACGGATATGTGAGATGAAATCTTACGACGAATTGAAAGCTGAAATGGAAGCAATTCAGCAGCAGATGGCTGAAGCAAAGAAGAACGAACGTACGAACGCTCTCAAAGAAGTGAAGCGGTTATGCAAAGAGTTTGGCTTTACGGCTGGCATGTTGAAAGGCTCGTTGGCTGAAGGTAGAAAGAGTAAAATTTGATGTATTTTCAGAACTCTTATGCTTGGGTTATTGCATGCATCTTGCTCGTTGTTGTTTCAGGTAGCTTCGAGGTTGAAAAACTTCTAGTTCCACTACTTGCTGTACTGGCGTTTACTTTTTTCAACACAATATATCAATTACCGTATCTTCAGTATCTGCTGTTCTTCAGTATTTCCGTTGCAAGTCTACTGGGTTTTACTGAAAATCTTACTGGTTCTCATGCTGAGAGCAGTAACGTACTTTTGTATGGCTTGTCATTTTACACTGCATCAATGGCGTATTTGATAACACAAAATAAACTCAACTATCAAAGCGTGTTATCTGTCTCTAATCCATTGTTATTGAGTACTGGGCCCATCGCGTTGTACTTCAAGCGCATAAGCTACAAGAGCTTAAGGCAGAGAATTGAATATTATGTGCCCTTTATCATTGTTGGTACATTTATGTTTCAAATCGTTGGGAGTCCATTAACTGAATTTTTCTTTTTAATAGATAAGAGGGATATTGTTTCATCACTTATTTTCGCTGCTATCTTTGAGCTTTTTGTCTACGTGAATTTTTGTGGACTTTCATTGCTTATATATGGTGTGTTTGGAGTGTTGGGTTTTCGTATACCACTTAACTTCAGACAGCCATTCTCTAGTAGTAACATTATAGAGTTTTGGAAGGGGTGGCACACATCACTCTCGCAAGTCTTAAAAGTTCTTTTCTATAACCCTATGCGAAAAAAATACTCATTATTATCCGCTCTGCTTGTTGTTTACGTAGCGTCTGCGATGTGGCATGGAGTTACATTTAATTTTTTGCTATGGGGTTTATTCCACGCATTCTTTTTTTGGCTAACTATAAAAATTCTTAAACAAAAAAATTCATTACTGCCGCTCCTGTTGCTTCCAATTATTATCGTCGTTGGTAGATTGATATTTGCTGATAGCAACACGGCTAGGTTGCTCGATAAGTTAACATTTTCTTTTGATGGGTTTGGAGTTATTGATGCATTACTAACTGTGCCGTCGCAATCCCTTGTTTCGCTGCTGTTTGGAATTTTAATAGTTGCTTGCGAGTTTATCTTTAAAAAGTCAAAGATTATGCAGAAGAGGAATTACAAGTTCCTGCGAACTCCAATGTCATTATTTATTTTATGTACGCTTGGTATTTTGTTCGCATCAAATGTAGGGGTGGATTATGCTGTATATGGGCAACGTTAATCGTGTTATCTTTTGGGTTTTTATACCTAGTGTCCTTCTTTTTTACATCGTATTTAGGGTTGTCGAGTGGCAAAACTATGATGATGGAGGGCGTCAATTAATTTCTGAGCAGCATGCTTTAAATTTGAGTGTCAGAGATGACATAGACTGCCTCATATTAGGAGGCTCAAATGCAGTATTCAGTTTAAGTGCGGAGCAAATGTCAAATCAAAGTAACTTAACTTGCTACAATCTTAGTTTGCTTAATGAAGGTTTTTCGGATGGTGCATACTTTGATTTCATACGCAATCTAGCTATAGAAAGAACGCAAATTAAAAGCATCTTTTATAGTTCTGTCATTCCTCTTACAAACACAGTTTTTTTGGACAGGTTAGAGTCAAATCAGAGCCAGATTGGCATCAGTGGTGACGGTCGAGTAAAATTTCAATTCACTGGACGTTCGCTAGCAAGCTACTTAAAAGATTTTTTACAAGATAAGCCTCCGTTTCAGAGTTTGCAATATCCAATGCCCACACCTAGTGGTGATTTTAATTTTGATGAGTTCGATGGTTGCCAACGAGAAAAAATACGTGACGAATGGATTCCAGTAACAATTGACGAAGATTTCAAGCAGTGGCTTGGCGATAATCTTTTGACAGTTAGTACTTTATTTCCAAACGCTAATATATCATTTGTTTTGCCATCTACGCTCAGAAGTCAATTAAGTGAAGATGACATTGGAAAATTCTCAGACACGTTAGAGTCAGAAGTGGTTAGTAATTCTGCACACTATATTGCTCAATCTACGTTCTCAGACGTCAGTGTACTTTGCGATGGGACACATCATGCTAATGCTAATGGACGTGAAATTAGAACTTCTGAATTACTTTTGCTAATGCAAAATCGTTAGTGAGTAGTAATGATTGAAGTGCTTGATAGATGAGTGAGTGGTACGACAATCAAAAAAAGCCAGCTAGTAACTTTCGGAAGTTACTGCAAGAGCGTTTAGATAAAGTAAATCCACGTCGAAAACTGTCAGCTGAAGAAGAAAAACGATTATCTAAACTCGAAGCAATAGCTGTTAAGTTAAAGCGTGGAGATAACGTGCAAAACCGTCAACTGCAGACGTGGCTAAGTGTAGATGAATACGAACAGATAGCTGCTGAATGGGACACGCAAAAGCTGTTTAGAGAAGAGCTTAAAGATAAGCCAAGTGAGCTAAAACGATACGAGGACAAGTTGAAAGAAGCGATTATGATGCGTAATCGTTCTGATGCGTGCCATCGAAAGGGTAAGAAGTCTGCAGCATATAAGTTGGATGGCAAATGCGAAAGCTTATGTGAAGATGCACTAGAGATACTTCAAGAAATTGTTGCTGCTGATGCTAGCTTACAGATTTGGTTTGATAGGCACTTGGACTTTGGACACGGTAGTTTAATTGATGCAAGTCTTGGCAACTTACCGCGCTTGGTTACATCACGCAGTATAGAGAAGCTGAGTGACGATAGTCGTCTAGTGAAGAAGATTGACGTAAAAATAAGTGTTGTTGAATGTGCAATTTATAGTATCGGTAGAGACACAACAGTATCGTCCAAAGGTGATAGGCTTATGCTAGAAAAGTTTCTGAACACTGACGACTAATCTTCGGATGACAGCCACCTAACTCTGAAAGCACAATGCTTAGAGCTAACAAGGAGGCTGTTATGACTGTACTTGATACACTGAATTTCGTTGCATTTAACCCACTTCAAAACAACAATCCAATCGCTGTGCGTCGTCGCAAGTTGATGGCAAAGATAGATGAACAGATCCAACTTGCAACAAACAAAGACTACACTCCCACGCAACATAAATGGGTTACTGATGGCGAAGGCAAACAAACCAAAGTTGAAGTTGCCAAGCGTTGGTGGACAGCTAGCGTTGATGGTAAAATCAACCTTGTTGTACGTTATGGAAGCAAGCCACTAGAGTTTGCTAAAGGTAAGAATGCCATCGAACTAGCTAGCGAAGCTGAGGTGGCTGATACACTGCGTAAGGTACGTGAAGCTGCTGAACTAGGCGAGTTAGATGTGCTGATAGAACAGCAAGCACAGTTTGGTAGACGTTTGACACTAAAGAACAAGTGAACAAACGAACAGAAGAACGTGTATAATTCAGCACGTTCTACGTCGTACAGTGTGCGAGTGTAGATTGCGTAAACTATTGAATTGCAATATGTACGTAAGTGTAGAAAAAGCGTGCAGAGTGGTTGGTGAGTTACACACTTGTTACACACGTACCATTAGGTGTCTATAAATTATTGATTATAAACAAGAAATACTCAACGTGGCTACTGAGTGGGAATAAATTTTTTAGCTGCGAGCCAGTTAATGATTGAAAAAAGGCGCTTTTAGCGCCTTTTTTGCTGTCTATGATTCAGGTCAGCCGTCAGCCGTCAGCCGTCAGCCGTCAGCCGTCAGCCGTCAGCCGTCAGCTCGCAGCCTTCTAGCTTTAACGCCTTTCAGCATTCTGGCCTTTTCGCCTTTTTTAAGGAGCATTATTTGTGATTAATAAACTCGGCTTTTATCAAAATGCCAGACAGATATCCAGTCCCTTTTATAATCAACGACCTGCAGGCAGCGAGATTAGCTTATTGGTTATTCATTGTATTAGTCTGCCCGAAGGTTGTTATGGCGGCCCGGAAATTGAGTCTTTATTTACCGGATGTTTAGATTGTTATGCTCACCCTGATTTTAGCAGCCTTGAAGGGCTTGAAGTCTCTGCACATTGTGTGATTCGCCGTAATGGTGAGATTGAACAATATGTGCCTTTTGAAAAAGGTGCCTGGCATGCCGGGGCATCCTATTTTGCCGGAGTTGATCGATGCAATGATTATTCCATTGGTATTGAGCTTGAGGGCACAGATAAAAGCGCCTATACAGAAAGACAATATCGTTCACTTGCAACCTTGACTCAAAAAATACAGCAACGTTATCCTGCTATCAGTAAACAACGAATAGTCGCACATAGTGAGATAGCGCCGGGCAGAAAAACGGATCCCGGCAGTGGATTTGACTGGGTTTATTATTTGAGTTTGTTAAGTGATTGAACCCTTGTCTTAGTATTATCTTCTCTGGCGCTGAGGCGCTAATATATGAGTCTGCCAACCTACCCCATATTATACTTTGGTTATTGCCGCACCTTATTATTATTATTCTGCACCATAATGGGGCGGGATAATAATCAACAGAGGCAGTTGTATGGATTATCAATAAAGCGATTGATAATGACTGCGGCCAAACCAGCCTGTTTTCAGCTTGAAAAATAGGTTATAGGGCATAAATGAAATAATTCTTTACAAAAAACCATAAACACTCAGTAAAGATGCTGCAACGCAGTATGGATTCCGCAGTTAATTCCATTCAATATTTTAATTAATATAAGTTGGCGTGTTAAATGCATATAACCTTTACCTTGCTAAATTTCAGGGAAAATTTTCATAAAGAGGGGTCTTAGCTGGCTAGTTTGGAGGGTGAAACATCTGTTTTATACTCTTAACTTCAACCGGCAAGACCCTATAAACATTTGTGTCGAGCGAGCAATTTCTATTTTTTATCAAAGACGCAAATGACAGTCTTAAATTTCCAACTATCAGGTAAAATCAATTATGGATACAAGTGTTTATTGTCGACAAGGGCCTAAAAGCATTGCTGCAATCAAGACACGTGGCGTACTCTCAGGTTATCGGTTTGTGTTTAAGGATGTTTTTGATGTACAAGGGTATGTGACAGGTGCGGGAAATCCAACCTGGTTAATGAGTCATGAGCCAGCGCTTCACACTTCTCCTATTATTACACAATTATTAATACAGGGAGCACATTGCTCGGGTCGAGTGCAATCCTCTGAATTAGCTTGTGGTTTTGATGGTATGAATACCCATTATGGTACTGCTATTAATCACTTAGCACCTAAATGCCAGTCTGGCGGTTCATCAAGCTGCTCAGCAGCTGTTGCTCGTGGTGATGGTGATTTTGCTTTAGGAATTGATGCTGCTGGTGAAATAAGAATATCTGCAAGTTACTGCGGGCTTTTTGGATTAAGGGCAACTTATGCCGCATTGCCGCTTGATCATAGCTTTTCGCTGGCAAAAAGCTTTGATACAGCAGGCCTTCTTACGCGTAACCTCACTGTAATGAGCAATGTTGTTACCAGTTTATTCCGGGAGCAACCACCCGTGGATCAATTTGAGGATGTTTTTATTTTTGTGGAAAAAAGAGCCTTAGAATTGATGGATTCGGAAGTGAAAGAGGAATTAACTAACAAGTTAAATAGACTGGCGCGTAATCGTTATGTTGTCTCAACTGATTCGTTACTTGATATTTGCGAGGTCAGTTTAGAGGAGTTAGCGGAGTGGTTCAGCATTATTCAAGGGTATGAATTGATTCAAGAGCATAGTGAGTGGTTGGCAGAACATCAAAGTGCTGTTACTAAGGATGTCTCCAGACGGTTTGATAAATCAAAAAATATAAGCATCGATGAGTACGTTGAAGCGAAACAAAAAATGGCTAATTTTAGCACTTTGTTTATTTATTTATTAAAGAGCAAAGGAGGCTGGTTATGTCTTCCAACAACACCTGGGTTGCCACCGGAGCTGAAACAATCTGTTAATTCATTAATTTATTATCGTAAAAGGTTATTGGGCCTGACCGCGTTAGCCAGTTTATGCGGTTTACCCCAGCTGCATTTACCCTTAGGTAAAATCAATGGAAAATCCTATGGTCTATCCTTGATTGGCATGCCTAATAGTGAAAAAAAATTGATAAAACAGGGGCAATATCTGCTGCAAAGCCTGGCTGTCAATGAGTCTGTTAATAGCAAGAGTTGGTTAAATAACAAACTCTGAGCGAATCAGCGAGGGATATACGTCATAATCAGCAGTCTTTATTAGGTAAAATTAAGCAACAACTTTAATATACTTATTTAAATAAGGTTGTGAATAAGGTTGTGAATAAGGTGTTAGTTAAATGGAATTTTCAAATGAACTGTTATTTGTCATCCTTAGTTTAATGGCGACAGGCTGTTTAGCCGGATTTTTAGCGGGTCTGCTTGGTGTAGGAGGGGGCATAATAATAGTCCCTGTATTATTTTTTGTTTTTCAAGTGATAGGTGTTAGCCCTGAAACGGCAATGCCTATTGCTACCGCAACCTCACTCGCTACCATGGTTTTTACCTCCCTTAGTTCTATTCGTGCCCATATTAAAAGAGGAAATGTAGATTTACCCCTGCTTAAAATCCTCGCACCCTTTGTGATTATGGGAGTGCTCGCAGGCTCTGTGATAGTGACTCAAATTAATGGTTTGTGGTTAAGCGGATTATTTGGTTTTATTGCGATCATTGCCGCCTTGAATATGATTTTAAGAGCAGGCGCCAAACCTCTGGCCACTAAATTACCCGGCACGCCGGGTAAAGGTGTAATGGCTGGAACTATTGGCTTTTTAAGCGTGATGGTTGGGATTGGCGGCGGAACCCTAACGGTGCCCAGTTTAACGGCCTTTAGTTATCCTATGCATAAAGCCGTGGGAACTGCTGCTGCAGTGGGATTTTTAATTGCTTTTCCAGGGGCGCTAAGTCTATTAATTATTGGTGAATCAGCAGCTGATGCCCCGCCTATGACCTATGGTTTAGTGAACTTGTTAGCTTGTTTTTTTCTTATTCCTTTAACGGTGTTTTTTGCTCCAATCGGTGCTCGCGTATCATCTTACTTGGATGCTAAGTTATTAAAGCGTATTTTCGCCATTAGCCTTATCATCACAGGGTTACGTATGTTATTGCAGGTTTTTTAAACGCGCATGATACTCGGACTGTCATGTTTTATCGGCAAAACGTTACTAATATCCACTTTTTTCTATTCATTTTAACCGGGATAAATGGATAGAAAATCAGTGGATTTGATATTAATGCTCAGCCGTTTGTTCACCACTACCAAAGTGCCAATCATAATGGAAACTTTGTCTTGAATCCCGATCTTTACGCAGGTACGTATGGCCGCCAAAATAATCACGCATTGCCTGAATCAGGCTGGCAGAGGAATCAGCTTCACGGTAGCAATCGTAGTAGCTGATCGCAGCGCTGATAGCGGGCATTGGCATCCCCTGCATAATCGCTTTGGCTAAGACTTCCCGCCAGGATAACTGACCTTTCGCCAGGCTGTCTGTGAACCTTTCCGCCAGCATTAAATTAAGTAATTCAGGCTCAGTTTGATAGGCCTTGGAAATATCATCTAAAAAGTGAGCGCGTATCACACAACCGCCACGCCATATTTTAGCGATTGAAATATAATCAAGCGTCCAATTATGCTCTTTTTCAGCAGCAGACATCAGCTCGAACCCCTGCGCATAGCTACAGATTTTTGAGCAGTACAGCGCATCTGCCAGTTTATCAATCCATAAGGTTTTATCGTCAGTGCTGATAATAGGACCGGTTAACTGCACTGCAGCGATTTGACGAATCGTTTTTTGAGTACTCAGGCAGCGAGCAAATACCGAGGCGGTAATGGCCGTTGCCGGTACGCCGAGTACTAATGCTTCACGTGCAGTCCAGTTTCCTGTGCCTTTTTGACTGGCCTGATCCATAATCACATCGACCAGTGGCTGGCCTGTTTTAGGATCGACCGTTAGAAGAATGTCAGCCGTAATTTCAATCAGATAACTTTGCAGTTTTCCTTTATTCCAGCGGCGAAATACCGCACCGACTTCCACTGCCGACATGGTCAATATTTGACGCATAAATTGTACTATTTCGGCAATCATCTGCATGTCTGCATATTCAATACCGTTATGCACCATTTTTACAAAATGACCGGAGCCAATCGGGCCAATATACTCAGCACAAGGTTCGCCTTCTGGTAAGGGGTGCTCTACTTGGCTGCGCACAATTTCTGTACCGGTAACGGGATTGACTTTTGCTGCCATTGCCTGCCAGATAGGTTTTAACTGCTGCCATACTTTTTTGTCACCACTGGGCATTAATGAAGGTCCAAAACGTGCACCCATTTCTCCGCCGGAAATGGCGCAGGTAAAGAAGTTAAATTTACCTGCGTATGTTTGCGCCCGATCAATCGAGTCGCGCCATTGGCTGTTGCCCGTATCGACAACAATATCATCTTGCTGTAAACCTGCTGCCAGCAAGTCCCGACAAATAATATCCACAATAGAGCCCGCAGGAACCGAGAGTATGATGCAGCGCGGTGTAGCAAGTTGGTCGATTAACTCAGAAAGAGAAGCAACAGTGGTGAGTGCTGCAGCCGATAACGCTTGGTGGCGTTTAGCGGTGTCGAGACGGCGAGCCTCATTAGTGTCGAAAGCGGCTATTGAAAATCTCCGCTCTGCTAAATTTAGTGCCATATTGGCACCCATCACGCCTAAGCCTATCACGGCAATATCTATTTTAGTCTTCATTCGGCTCTCAGTGTTTCGATAGATTAGGAAAATTTTATTTATTGTTTAAATCACTTAGTTTTTGAATAATATCCGCTACAATTTCACTCACATTTTGACGGATGTCAATAATTAACGCTTCCGAAGCATTGGGTTCAACTAAGGTGGCAAACTGATTTTCAAGCAGGGTTTTACCTTTAAAATAATGGTCGGTTCTATTTTGATGACGCTGCCAAATCGTATCAAAATCCCCTTGTAAATAAACGAACAGCAACTCTTTATTATTGTGTCTTAAAATCCGTCTGTATTCAGGTGTTAGTGCTGAACAAGCCACAACCCCTTCAGCGCGTTGCTGAAACAAGTTATTCAAGCTTGATAACCAGCCCTGCCTGTCCTTATCCGTAAGCGGAATACCTTGGCTCATCTTGTCAACATTCTCAGTGCAATGATAATCATCGCCATCAAAGAAAGTCAGACCTAATTGCTCAGCAAGCTTGCTGCCGATTGAACTTTTGCCACAGCCTGAGACCCCCATTATGACTATTTTTACGCCCGTAAAGGATGAATGAGCCCCATTAATATTAGCCATTATCTCCACCATAAAGCGAGAACGGGGAAAATGATAACCAAACTAAGGGTGACAATTTGCAGGCAGATAAAAGGCACCAGTGCACTGAATATTTCCCCCAGACTGATATCTTTTGGTGCCACGGATTTCAAATAGAAGGCGGCGGGGCCAAAGGGAGGTGAAAGGAATGATACCTGCATATTAAGGCAGAAAACCACACCAAACCAAACGGGATCCATCCCTAAACCGACAATAATGGGCACAAAAATAGGCATGGTTAATAACGCGACACCCACCCAATCAAGGAACATGCCTAACACTAATAAGATACCCATCATAATCAGCAGGGTAGCCGTTGCATTTCCGCCACTGAGGGACAATATAGTCACTTCCACAAAATCAATGCCGCCCATCAGGTTGTACACACCTACTAAGGCGGTTGCACCTATCCCTATCCAGATGATCATACCGCAGGTTTTCATGGTCGCAATCGCTGCATCTTTCAGCATTGCAAAACAAAGCTCTTTACGAATCCAGGTACTGATTATAATACCGACAACACCGAGGGCCGATGCTTCGGTGACCGATGCAACGCCGGTATAGATACTGCCTAATACAACGAGAACCGATAATAACGGGAATAACAGCGCCTTGAAAAAATTCGGTTGTGTTTCGGCATCTTTAGCCAATTCTTCTGCACTGGGTATAGGTGCTAGGGATGGATTTATTTTACAGCGTATTAACACATACAATATATAGAAGACGGCGAGTATCAAAGCTGGTAAGAACGACGCTTTAAACAGATCGCCGATAGAGACACTGGCCGTTAAACCATAAATAATTAGTACTATACTGGGCGGCAGCATCGTCCCTAATGCGCCGCCGGCACAGGTGACCCCAATAGCCAACTTACGATCATAACCTAAACGCAGCATCTGCGGCAGCGCAAGAATACCCAGTAACACGGTTTCACCACCGATAACACCGGACATAGAAGCCAATATAACCGCGACCAGTAAAGTCTGAACCGCCACACCACCGCGCAGACGTTTGCCAAATAATTTCATCGCCTCAAAAAGGTCATGGGCAATACCGGATCGGTCCAGCAGTGCGGCCATCAATACAAACATAGGGACAGCAAGAAAAATATAACTATCAACAAAGCTATATAAACGACTCGTCACCAAAGGCAGCGCATCAATTCCAAACCAGCCAATAGTGAAAAATAGCGCCACAAAACCGGTCACAAACGCAAGCTGCATGCCGGTTAACAGCAGGGCTATCATCATCACTAACATTAATAAACTGCCATAGCCTATGCCAATAGCGGATAAATCAAACATGAGAATGCTTCCTTAGCACTTTGATTTCAGCAATCAAATGCAGTAAAAATTGAATAGTAAGAATACAAAAGGCAATAACAATAATTGCTTTTAATAGAGCAGGAAAAGGGGGATTCCAGGCGCTGCCGGAGGTGTTTAGACGTAATTCACCCGAGGGGGAAAACCAGGCATTTTTTGCTAAGGTATAAGCACCATAAGTCATGAATGCGGAGAAAGTGATGCCTATTATATGATGCACTAAGTTAAGGTAGTGACGGGTACGCTGTGAAACAAGATCATAGATCAGAACAACACGCACATGTTTGTCGGCAGCAAAGGCATATAATCCGCCAATGACGAATAAAGAAGCACCAATAAATGAAGCTGTCTCATGCACCCAGATAGTAGGTGAGTCAAAAGCATAGCGCATCACAACCTCATAAAAAGAGATAAAAACGGTAAAGATAAACAGTAAACTGAGCCAGTTGCCTGCATTGATAATAGTGGCGTCCAGTTTGTTTTTAGGTTGTTCATCTTCGGGGGGTTGATGATCCGGTACGGGGTGTTTAATAGACATAATGCATTTCCAGAGTGGGCAAGGGTTGCATCAACCCTTGCATAATGAGTTAAACAGCGGCTTACAGTAGACCGTTATCACCTAAGAAGCTGGTCACTGACTGATATACTTTTTCCGCATTATCTGAACGTTCAGCAAATACTTTCCATTGACTTTTAGCGATGGCACGGAATTTTTTACGCTCAACAGCAGACCAGTCATGAATAGTGATATCTGGATTTGCCTGTGCGATTTTGACTGCCGCCTGGTCTGCAATTTTCAGCTGGGTGGTCATATCGTAAGAAAAATTACGCACTGATACGGTTAATATTTCCTGCAGATCTATGGGTAATTTATCCCATTTTTTCTGGCTAACGGAGATGTCTATTAAGGGTAAAGAGTGGAATCCCGGCTGTACCGGATGCGGAGCAATATCATTTAAGCCATTGGTTTGATTGGTTGAGAAGACCGTATAATCCGCTGCATCAATAACCCCTTTGCTAAGGCCGGTGAAGACTTCAGAGCCCGGTAGATTAACTGGCGATGCACCAGCGGCAGCAAATACCAGCTGCACTAATCCTTCTGGTGCGCGGAGTTTTAAGCCTTTTAAATCATCGACACCATTAAGGGGCACTTTAGAGACAAAAGATTCTACACCCGTTGTTGAAGCGCCGACAAAGTGCACGCCATAAGGGGTGTATAACTCAGTCATTAACTCATTACCACCGCCGTAGTTCATATATTGTAAGAGCTGTGTTGTATCTGACCATGCCCCCACCATATTACCAATTAAACCAAAAGCCGGATCCTGGCCCGAGAAATAACCTGTCGCGGTTATATGACCATCTAATATACCCATTTTAATTGCGCCCAGGGTTTCAGTATGTTTAACAATACTGCCTACGGGTAATAATTTAATATCGATACGCCCACCGGACATTACCCCAACACGTTCAGCCCATTGCTGTTGAACTTGGTAGTTTTTATCACCAGAAGGATCTGAGGATTGCATTTTAAATACAAAATCTGCAGCCAGTGCAGAGGTTGAAAGGGTACTTGCAATAACAGCAGATAATATTTTCTTGTGAAGCTTTTTCATATTTAGATTCCTTGTTTTAATGAGCGTATATTTAAATTATAAATACGTAGTCACAAATAGGTTACCGGTAACTGATGCGAATGTTACCGGTAACTTACGGGTAAGTCTGCGTGTTGAGTCACAATTTGATAAGCAGTTAAGTTTTGCCTTGCTTTTGGAAAGACAGTCTATTTTAAAGCGGTTTTCGCCTACTTTATTATTTGACCTAGGAAAATTTATATCTATTTGAATTTATAAAATTAATTTTTTTATTTTGTGCATTTCTTATTAAATATTAAATATTATCTTATATTTTCTCTTTTTAATGCTTTTTATTATTATGCCATGCTTCACAACCTATCAAGTTACGGCTAATATGTTACCCGTAACTTAGTAGGCTTAGCGGTAAGTTTTCTGAAAAATAGGATGGTGGTGAAAATGGATAAACAACTGAAAGGCAGAGTATTTATTGTGATGGGGGTGGCAGGAAGCGGTAAATCATCACTAGGCGAAGCCCTCGGTAAAGCATTAAATATCAAATTTATTGATGGTGATGATCTCCATCCTAAAGCAAATATTCTAAAAATGGCTGCTGGCCAGCACTTAAATGATAATGACCGCATACCTTGGCTTGAGCGCATTCGAGATGCCGTATTTAGTATCGAAAAAAACAATGAAAATGCCATTATTGTCTGTTCGGCTTTAAAGCGGCAATATCGTGATTTAATTTGTGAAGGTAATCATCAAGTTACCTTTTTATTATTGTATGGAGAGTTTGAATTAGTCTTAAAACGTATGCTCGCCCGCAAAAATCATTTTATGCCCACTGCATTGCTGAAAAGCCAGTTTGATGCATTAGAGCTGCCTCAAGAAGATGAAAAAAATATTATTAAAATAGATATTGATGGCAGCTTTGAAGAGGTCGTAGAGCGCTGTATTATTGCCATTAAAACCATTCAATAGGTTCGTATAGAGAGATTAATTAAGCAAAGATCGTGTATGAATAAGGTTATTGAACAAGCTACAAAAAACATTAAATTGCGCAGTGAATATTTATTGTGTAACCGGAAACAAGCCGAGCAGGGCTATCTCGCTTGTGTTAATTTAGCCCATACTGTTGTGTTCTGCGGGGCCGGGAAAAAATCAACGATGTTTGATTTTATCTACGTTAATGTGGGTATCATTAGCGCATATAATGATATATTAAGTGCTCACCAGCCCTATCAAAACTACCCTAATCAAATCAAAACGGCGTTAAAAACCGACTGTCATCGTGCCTGCTGTCATTCATATTACGTCGGAATCTTTATATGACGGTTCGTTAAGTCAACGGCAGGAGAGTGATCTTCTTTGTTTAGATGCCAATAACGGCAGTCTTTGTGTTAAAACAGATATTAGTCACCGCGCATTGTTTCATCCTAACTTAGCTCATGATCATGTGGCGCAGATCGAGAGCCTTTCTCAAGCGGACTATTTTTAATTAATAAGGAGTTAACATGAATTGGACTATTTCACCTGCAGAGGTCTTTGCTCACTCCCCGATTGTGTCAGTGATAGTAATCAAGAAGGATTTAATATGAATTGGACTCTTTCACCTGGAGAGGTCTTTGCTCACTCGCCTGTCGTACCAGTTATGGTGATTAATAATATTGAAGATGCGCTGCCAATGGCCAGGGCGCTAGCGGCAGGAGGAATTAATATTTTTGAAGTGACCTTAAGAACAAAGGTTGCTTTAGAGGCGATTAAAGCTATTGCGACAGCGATGCCCGAGGCCATGATCGGTGCCGGGACTATTATCAATGCACAACAATATGACGCTGCCGTTGCCGCCGGTGCAAAATTTATTATCTCTCCCGGATACAGCCAGCGCTTATTAGAGCATGCCAAAACGGGATATGCACCTTTGATTCCAGGCGTTGCAACGCCTTCGGAAATCATTACTGCCTTAGAGCTCGGTTATGATCATCTGAAGTTTTTCCCGGCAGAGGCGAATGGTGGCGCTGCTGCATTAAAAGCAATTGCAGGGCCCCTACCTCAGGTGCGTTTTTGCCCAACGGGTGGAATAAGCCTGAACAACGTGGCTGATTACATGGCCTTAAATTGTGTGGCAACTGTCGGTGGTTCCTGGATGCTCCCTAATGACGCTATTGCACAGGGTCATTGGGATAAAGTGACTAAGCTTGCCGGGCAGGCAGTGTCTTTGATGGCAAACTTAAAGGCTTAATTGATCAACAGTGCAGTGCTATTAAGATTATTTATGTTACAACAGGGCAGATATCATTGATTGATGCCTGTCTTGATAACAAAAATCAGATACTTTCACCCAGTTGGATTTTAAAACCCAGATCGATAACTTTATGTTTAATCGCTTGACCATTTAATCGGGCAATAAGCTGCTCTGCCGTTACTTGGCCAATTTTTTCGCGGGGAGTGATCACCGTTGCTAATTTAGGCACCATAGATTGGCCAACATTATGGCCATGAAAGCCGGCAACGGCAATCTGATCGGGGATTTTAATGCCGCAACGCTGTGCTTCAAAAATAGCCCCAACCGCGAGATCATCATTGGTACAAAATAAACCATCTGTTTGTGGATGCTCAGCCATTGCCCGGGTTAATAATTCAGCGCCTAAGGTAAAGGAAGAAGGCGCTTCAGTCATCACACTTTTAGCGACTAAACCGTGCTCCTGCATCGCTTTTTCATAACCCTGTTGTCGAAACTGGGTACGTGCATCTAAACGAGCCCCCAGATAAACAATATTTTTATAACCTCGACCAATCATGGCTGAAACCATCTGATAACCGGCTTCGAGATTATCAACACCCACAGCCTGTTCAATAGCTGGTGATGCGGCATCCATCATTTCAATAACGGGAATACCCGCCGTTTTGATCATTTTTAAAGTGCGGGCCGTATGGTAACTGTCAGAAAGAATTAAACCATCAATATGATAGGATAGCAGGAAGCTAATTCGTTCTTCTTCAAGCTCAGCGCTATAGCCGTAATGAGCCAACATGGTCTGGTATCCTGCGGCTTTGGTCACTTTTTCAATACCGCGGATAACCTCAGAGAATACCTGATTGGTTAAAGAGGGAACAAGGATGCCTATCGCATGGCTTTTAGCATGAGAGAGCAGATCCGGTGCCCGGTTGGGAATGTAACCCAATTCTTCTAATGCGACTGCAATTTTAGCCTGTATTGCAGAAGAGACCAGAGACGGGTCGCGAAGGTATCGACTGACGGTCATTTTGGTCACGCCAACAATATTGGCAACATCCTGCAGGGTGGGTCTTTTTTTCTTGCTCATAATATTATCCATTAAATGTTACCTGTAACATAACAACAATTAATATTGTATTCCACTTTTCTTACATTTATCTTAAGCATAAACGGGAAAATAATAACTTTTAATAGAACAACAGCTTGGCCTGAAATTTCCATTGTGACCCAAAGAGGCGCTTTATCAGAGTCGATTAATTGTTATAAAAAATTGGTCTTACCTTTTGTCTGTTTGATAATTAAATGACCTATGCGCCGTCAGCACTAATGGATATTTTTTGATTTTTGTCAATATTCACTAGACGTCTGCTAAAATAATTGTTAATTTAGATGGCTAAAAGTTAAATGGTAATACCAATTAACTTGCTGGCAAAGTTTCTGTTTATTAAGGACATTATGACTTACGCAAAAATCAAACAACCCAAACTTGCGGATGTGATTGAAAATCGTCTTGAAAGCATGATTCTAGATGGCTCTTTGGAGCTCGGTGAAAAATTACCTTCGGAACGTGAACTGGCTAAACAGTTTGATGTCTCTCGCCCTTCACTGCGTGAAGCGATGCAGCGCTTAGAGTCAAAAGGGTTACTTAACCGTCGTCAAGGCGGCGGGACCTATGTTAAAGAAGAATTACGTCAGCGTTTAACTGATCCCTTATTTGAACTGTTAAATACCCATCCTGAATCTCAATATGACTTACTTGAGTTTCGTTATGCACTGGAAGGCGTTTCTGCGTATTACGCAGCCCTGCGTGGTACTTCTGCTGATTTTGAAAAAATCAAAAATAGTTTTGCAGCGATTGAAAAATCCCGTCAAACACGCGATCTAGAAAAAGAGGTTCAGCATGTTGCACAGTTTTATCTGTCTGTAATAGAGGCTTCTCACAACGTGGTTTTTTTACATTTAGCGCGTGGAATTCAACCTCTGCTGGAAAAAAATATCGCCGATAATGTACAGCAACTTTATGGTTATCCTGAAGTGGCTGATAAAATTCATCAGCATCGTCTGCAGCTGCTTGACGCGATTCTATCCAAGCAACCCGCAAGTGCACAACAAGCATCAGCACAGCATTTAAGTTATATTGAAGAAACACGTCTTGTGATGTTACGTGAAGAGAGTTTATTTAAACGCGCATTAGGGCGTTTTTAACTTGCTAAAAAAACAGCTCAATCAAGTAACTATTTATATTACTTATTGCCGAGACGGCATTATCCAAAACGTGTTTTAAAACAGGTAATGGTTAATCTAAATAGTTATACATCAAACGCTTAACCTTAGGGTTGAGATTTTCTAGTGATAAGAAGGAAAGTGTCATGACTGACATCCTAAATGATATTGATGCACAAGAAACGTCAGAATGGCTTGATGCCCTGACAACAATTCTTGAAGATGAAGGGACTGAGCGTGCCCAGTTCATCATTAAAAAAGTAACCGAACAAGCCCGTAAAGAGGGGGTTAAGTTACCCACGGATATTAATACAAATTATATTAATACTATTCCGCTTGCACAGCAGCCGGACTATCCTGGTGATATCAAAATAGAACGTCGCATTCGTTCTATTATCCGCTGGAATGCGATCATGATCGTGATGCGTGCTTCTAAAAAAGAGTTGGACTTAGGGGGGCACATGGCCTCTTACCAGTCTGCAGCAGCATTCTACGAAGTCTGTTTTAACCATTTCTTTCGTGCAGCGAATGAAACCGATGGCGGTGATTTAGTTTATTACCAGGGGCATATCTCTCCCGGTATCTATGCGCGTGCATTTCTTGAAGGTCGTTTAAGCGCTGACCAACTTGATCATTTCCGCCAGGAAGTTGATGGCAAAGGGTTACCGTCCTATCCACATCCGAAACTATTACCTGAATTTTGGCAGTTCCCTACCGTTTCGATGGGACTTGGTCCAATTGCTGCTATTTATCAGGCACGTTTCCTAAAATATCTTGATGGTCGTGGTTTAAAACAAACGGCTAATCAGCGTGTTTATGCTTTTCTGGGTGACGGTGAGATGGATGAGCCAGAATCGCGTGGTTCTTTATCATTTGCATCGCGTGAAAAACTCGATAACTTGTGTTTCTTAATTAACTGTAATTTACAGCGTTTAGATGGCCCGGTAATGGGTAACGGCAGCATTATTCAAGAACTTGAAGGCCTATTTCATGGTGCTGGCTGGAATGTTGTTAAAGTTATCTGGGGTGGCAACTGGGATTCTCTGCTTGCACAGGATTCATCGGGTAAACTGCTGCAATTAATGGAAGAGACCGTTGATGGTGATTACCAAACCTTTAAATCAAAAGATGGTGCTTACGTTCGTGAACATTTCTTTGGTAAATATCCTGAAACAGCCGCACTAGTTGCAACTTGGACAGATGAAGAAATCTTTGCATTGAAGCGCGGTGGTCATGATTCATCTAAACTCTATGCCGCCTTTAAAAATGCTCAGGAGACGCAGGGCAAACCAACGGTTATCTTAGCTAAAACAGTTAAAGGTTACGGTATGGGTGCAGCGGCTGAGGGCAAAAACATTGCTCACGGCGTGAAGAAAATGAACGAAACACATATTCAAACCTTACGTGATCGTTTAGGCCTGCAGGACCTGTTAAGTGATGAGAATGCGTCAACACTACCTTACTTAACACTGGAAGAAGGCTCGGAAGAATACAAATATTTACACGGTCATCGTGAAGCACTATTAGGTTATACTCCTAAACGTTCTACTAAGTTTTCTGGAAAACTTGAGGTACCGTCGCTTGAGAAATTCGCACCGCTGTTACAAGAGCAAAAACGTGAAATCTCAACCACCATGGCTTATGTGCGTATTTTAAACCTTTTATTAAAAGACAAAAGTATCGGTAAAAATATTGTCCCGATCATTGCCGATGAAGGCCGTACTTTTGGTATGGAAGGTTTATTCCGTCAAGTCGGTATCTACAATCCGGATGGCCAGGAATACACCCCGGAAGATCGCGGAGTTGTTTCTTACTACAAAGAAACAAAATCGGGTCAGGTACTCCAAGAAGGTATCAATGAATTAGGTTCAATGTCTTCTTGGGTGGCAGCTGCCACGTCTTATAGCACCAATGATTTACCGATGATTCCATTCTACATCTACTACTCTATGTTTGGTTTTCAGCGTGTTGGTGATATGGCATGGATGGCGGGTGACCAACAGGCTCGTGGTTTCCTAATCGGTGCGACCGCTGGTCGTACAACGCTAAATGGCGAAGGCTTACAGCATGAAGATGGTCACAGTCACATTCAGGCTAATACTATCCCTAACTGTATCTCTTATGACCCGACTTTTGTGTACGAACTGGCCGTTATTATTCAAGATGGTATTGAGCGTATGTACGGTGAGAAGCAGGAGAATGTTTTCTACTACTTAACGGTGATGAATGAAAACTACGCCATGCCGGCAATGCCTGAAGGCGCTGAAGAAGGTATTCGTAAAGGTATCTATAAACTTCAATCGCACACGGGTAGTAATAAAGTACAGTTATTAAGTTCAGGTACGATCATGAATGAAGTACGCAGAGCGGCTGTCATTCTAAGTGAAGAATATGACGTAGCCTCTGATATTTTCTCGGTGACTTCATTTAATGAATTAACCCGTGAAGGTCAGGATGCAGAGCGATACAATATGCTTAACCCGGAAGCTGAGCAAAAAGTCGCTTACATTACCCAAATATTAGGTGATGAGCCAACGATTGCGGCAACGGATTACATGAAAAACTATGCTGAGCAAGTACGTGCCTTTGTTCCAAGTGATTCCTATAAAGTGCTTGGTACCGATGGTTTCGGTCGCAGTGACAGTCGTGAAAATTTACGTCGTCACTTTGAAGTGAATGCAGGTTATGTTGTTGTTGCGGCATTAGCTGAGCTTGCCAAACGTGGTGATATCGAACGTTCAGTCGTCACCCAAGCCATTGCTAAATTTGCTATCGATGTAAACAAAACCAACCCATTATTTGCGTAAATTAAATGCGCTGTTATTAAACAATAACAGCGTCTTTTATTGATTAGGAAAATTATTATGTCTGAATTAAAAGAATTTTTACTGCCTGATATTGGTGCCGATGCGGCTGATATTACTGATATTTTAGTATCTGTTGGTGACACTATCGCCGTGGAGCAAGATGTATTAACCATTGAAGGTGACAAAGCCTCGATGGATGTACCCTCATCGGTTGCCGGTGTGGTTAAAGAAATTAAAGTGAAAGTAGGTGACAGTGTTTCTGAAGGTAACCTAGTACTGATGGTTGAAGTTGAAGTTGCTGATGCTGATGCGCCTGCTGCCGATGCACCTGCTGCTGAGGCACCTGCTTCACCTGTGGAAGAAGCGAGCCCTGCGGTTGAAGCGCCTGCTGCTGCAACGACTCAATTAAAAGAAATATCTGTTCCCGATATCGGTGGTGACGAAGTTGAAGTGACGGCAATCCTTGTTTCTGTTGGAGATAGCATAGCGGAAGAGCAAGATATCCTAACGGTTGAAGGCGATAAAGCGTCAATGGATGTCCCTGCACCCTTTGCGGGTGTAGTTAAAGAAATTAAAGCCGCTGTGGGTGATAAAGTTTCTGAAGGTTCATTAATTTTAGTGGTTGAAGTACAAGGTGCTGCTCCTGCTCCTGCTCCCGCTGCTGCTGAACCGGCTCCTACTCCTGCTGAACCCGCTCCTGCAGCCGCTGCGCCTGTTGCTGCCGCTGCTGAAGCACCAAAAGCTGCTGCTCAACTTAGCCCCTCACAGGTTTCTGTTGCCGGCTCAATTAAAGCTTCTCCTTCGGTGCGCCGTACTGCGCGTGAGTTTAATTTGGATCTTTCGGTTATTCCAGCAACGGGTATTAAAGGTCGTACGACCAAAGAAGACGTACAGACTTATGTTAAAGCACAGCTATTGCTGGCTAAATCTGGCGGCGGTGGTGGCTTGCAAGTGCTTGCTTCTCCAAAAGTTGATTTCGCTAAATTTGGCGAAGTGGAAGTTAAGCCACTTTCACGTATCCAAAAAATATCAGGTCCGACTCTACACCGTAACTGGGTAACTATCCCGCATGTTACACAATTTGATGAAGTCGATATCACTGAACTTGAAGCGTTCCGTAAAGAACAAAATGCGATTGCAGTTAAGCGCGACTTAGGTCTGAAAATCAGTCCGTTAGTCTTTATGATGAAAGCAGTGGCTAAAGCACTGCAACAATATCCTGATTTTAACTCTTCATTATCAGCCGATGGTGAAAGTTTAATCCTGAAAAAATACATCAATATCGGTATTGCGGTCGATACACCAAACGGTCTGGTTGTCCCCGTAGTAAAAGATGTCATAAACAAAGGGATCTATGATCTGTCGCGTGAACTCGGAGAAATTTCGAAAAAAGCGCGTGCCGGTAAATTAACCACCAGAGATATGCAGGGTGGCAGTATGACTATCTCCAGTCTTGGTGGTATTGGCGGTACACAGTTTACCCCTATCGTAAATGCGCCTGAAGTTGCTATTTTAGGTGTTTCTAAATCGGCAATGAAACCATTATGGAACGGTAAAGAGTTTGAGCCTCGTCTGATGGTTCCACTTGCACTTTCCTATGATCACCGTGTCATCGATGGTGCAGAGGGTGCTCGCTTCATCACTGCGATTAATAATTACTTGTCTGACTTACGGACATTAATCTTATAATTATGTTAACAGGTTGGCATTTGTCGACCTTTTATTTTGCATTTATTTGACAATAAAATAGACTCGCAAAACTTCAATCGTTTTTCTGGCGTAACGGCTAAAATATAGAGGTCAAAATGAGTAAAGAAATTAAAGCACAAGTTGTAATATTAGGTTCAGGTCCTGCAGGATATTCAGCCGCCTTTCGCGCCGCTGATTTGGGATTAGAAACAGTTATAATAGAAAAATACAGCACATTGGGTGGCGTTTGTTTGAATGTTGGTTGTATCCCATCTAAAGCACTGTTGCATGTATCAAAAGTGATAGAAGAAGCCAAAGCACTTTCTGAACATGGTGTTTTATTTGGTGAGCCGTCAACGGATATCGATAAAATCCGAATCTGGAAAGATAAAGTGGTTACGCAACTTACCGGTGGCCTGCAAGGCATGGCTAAAATGCGTAAAGTGACAGTAGTGAATGGCTTTGGTAAATTCACTGGCGCCAATACCATTGAGGTCCAGGGTGACGATGAAAACACCACTATTACTTTTGATAATGCCATTATTGCAGCGGGGTCTCGTCCGATTAAATTACCTTTCGTACCGCATGATGATCCGCGTGTATGGGATTCAACCGATGCACTAGAGCTGCGCTCAGTGCCAAAACGCCTGCTTGTGTTAGGCGGTGGTATCATCGGTCTGGAAATGGGAACTGTGTATAAATCACTAGGCTCTGAGGTTGATGTGGTTGAGTTTGCAGATCAGTTAGTACCCGCTGCCGATATTGATATCGTTCAGGTTTACACTAAAAAAGTGAAGAGCAAATTCAATATTATGCTGTCCACTAAAGTGACTGGCGTTGAAGCCAAAGAAGATGCGCTTTATGTCTCTTTTGAAGGCAAGAATGCACCTAGCGAAGCAAAACCTTATGATGCTGTACTGGTTGCTGTTGGTCGTGTACCAAACGGTCTTTCTTTGGATGCTGAAAAAGCCGGTATTACTGTTACCGAACGCGGCTTTATTGAAGTTGATAAGCAGCTGCGCACTAACGTGCCGCACATCCATGCGATTGGTGATGTCGTTGGTCAGCCAATGCTTGCCCATAAAGGGACGCATGAAGGACATGTTGCAGCAGAAGTGATTGCCGGTAAAAAACATTACTTTGATCCTAAAACAATCCCTTCAGTTGCTTACACTGAACCAGAAATGGGTTGGGTTGGTCTGACTGAAAAAGAAGCCAAAGAGCAGGGCATTAACTATGAGAAATCTGTTTTCCCATGGGCGGCTTCCGGTCGTGCAATAGCATCTGATTGTACTGCGGGTATGACTAAGCTTATCTTTGATAAAGATACGCATCGTGTTATCGGTGGTGCAGTTGTGGGCACTAATGGCGGCGAACTGTTAGGCGAAATTGGTCTGGCGATTGAGATGGGTTGTGATGCTGAAGATATGGCTTTAACTATCCATGCACATCCTACACTTAATGAGTCAGTTGGCCTTGCTGCTGAAATTTATGAAGGTTCAATTACAGATTTACCAAATGCAAAAGCGGTAAAAAAATAAATAATTGATTGTTTGAATTGATATCAGAAAGGCGCTTTTTTAAGCGCCTTTTTTTATGGCTATAATTCGGCTGTCGGCTGTTGGATATCAGCTATCAGCTTTCTGCATCTAGCTTCGAGCTTCGAGCTTCGAGTTTTCGAACTTCTAGCCTTTCTACTTTTCCCTCTAGCCTTCCAGCTTTCAGCCTTGCAAATCTTTCCCCCGCTCATGAACCTAGACTGTTGTTTAATTTACTCCATGTTTTCATTTGCTAAAATTATCGTTCGAATTAGAAAAACGTAACGAAAATTGCCTACTCGCATTAGTTTTGTTTCTTTATCAAAGGTTGGGGTATCCCATTTTTTCTTAAATTTTTATAGGTATTACCCTGCAGGTTATATTTATATTTAGATAAATTTTACTTGTAAGTCAATAGGTTAGGATCTATTTTGGAAGTGGAATCGGTGCCATGTTAACACCTATTTCAAGTTAAAAACCCACTAAAAAACTACTTAAAACATTGATTTATTGAGGTTAAATGGATATTGTTATGATGTATTTAATGTGAGATAGGTATCACGGCTTTTCGTGCATAGTGATGCTTATAAAGCTGTTAGGTATCCATAATTTTCCATGCTGTAGTATAGTGTTCCATAAATTTATACTTTGGATTTTTCCCTCAATGCGATCAGTTCTTAGTCTTGTTTTTGTTATTTCACTATCTGCTTGTTCAACTAAACCTAGTCATGTTGGTACTCCTCAGGAGAATAAAAATGGTGATGGGTTTAGTATTCAAGAAGTTCCAAAAGGTTTTGTAATAGTTGGCCATTACAGTGAATACCAATTCGTTCGAAGCAGTAGTGATGGCTTTGTTGGTTGTACTAATTTAATTAATACAGCGGCAAAAAATACTCACTAAAATAGGGGAAGGGTGTTTATTTACCTAAATCAGAAGAAGTGACAATAGTGGATCATGGCCGTGACATCATCTCGGCAACAATGAATGTAAACTGCCAATATGAATATCATTTTGAAGTTGAAAGTGTTGCCTCGAATATAAAAAACTAAATCAATTGTCTGAACTTTATAAGCAAGGTCTACTTACTGAATCTGAATTTAGTCATGCCAAATCCAAACTATTTAGTCTATAAAATACCCAGGTAGGCACTTAAATGCAACAAAAACAGTTGGTTATGTTTCTTCCTCAACATTGCAACCAACTATTTTCGTCCGCTTAGTGCGGCGTTGAGGTTGTAGAATAATTATTTTTTGAAATTTAAGGCGTATTTGGGAGTTGCAAATACATTACCTAAGCACTTTAAATAGTTTAGGCCGTGTTATAGGAGCTCGTTTTTTAATGGGATTTAGCTGAAAGAGTGATTCTACAGCCTCGTTAGGCATTATTTATACTGGAGTAATAATGGAAAATTCAGGCATTCCTTTTCAAACAGTAGACTGGAAAAATATTCCTAGAACTGAGCATAAGGGAGAAACGGGTATTGCATATTGGCAAACTATGCAATTCAATGGTTTGCGAGTCAGATATGTAGAATATTCAAAAAATTACAAAGCTGATCATTGGTGTAAAAAAGGGCACATAGTATATTGCCTTGAAGGTGAAGTGATAAATGAACTTCAAAATGGAACTAAATCAATTTTACGTAAAGGCATGTCGTATATTGTTTCTGACGATTTAAGTTCTCATCGTTCGGTAACTGAAAATGGTGTCCACTTGTTAATAATTGATGGCGATTTTTTAAAGTAACATACCTGAAAAATAAGGATAGGTGTCGCGCAGTCGATATCTTATCTGGTTGTTGAACAAGCCCGTGACTACTTATTTATAGTTAATTGTGGGATCTGTATTGGGCGGTGTTTCGCCTTGTTGCTTTTTTAAAGGCGAGTGAGGTTAGAATTTGGCTGAGAGAGTAATTCTACAGCCTCGTTATACAAATATTGGAGTATGTAATTAGTGGATAAAAATATAGATAAAGCTGTTTCTTTGATTCACACAGTAAAAAAATGGATGTCGTTTATTGTTCTTATTTTGATGACAATAATTGTCGCTATCTCGATAGTAGAGCTTGGTATAGTGCTTTATGTAGATTTATTTGATCCGACAGATGGTGTGCTTTTTCTTGAAATAGATGAATTGTTTAGAATATTTGGCTTCTTTTTTATTATTCTTATTGGATTCGAGCTTGTAGAGACAGTAGAGATGTATTTCAAAGATAATGTCATACATGCTGAGGTTGTTTTATTAGTAGCAGTTATAGCTGTTTCTCGGAAGGTGATTTTATTAGATCTAGAAAAATATGATCCCTTAGCAATAGTAGGCTTAGGCATTATTATTATCGCTTTAGGAGCTTGTTATTGGTTTATCAAGTTGAGTTATAGAGGTAAAGATAAATAACAATACCTGAGTAATGGAGAACAGCTATACCTTTTTTATTGAGCTTCTAGTTTTGAGCTTCCAGCCCGTGGCCCGCAACTCTTTGCTCGCAGCTCTTTGCTCATAGTCTCGCAGCGCATATCAACCACTATTATTAGGATAAATAAGATGAAATTTAAAGGGATTTTGTTTGATTTAGACGGCACGCTTATTGACTCTCTGGCTGTCGTGGAGCGTGCATGGCGGAGCTGTGCTAAGCGTAATGCCTTAGATGCGGAACATGTGATGCAGGTGATCCACGGGCGTCCGGCTCGCGAATCGGAAAAAGGTTGGACATCCACTTAAATACATTAGAATTCCAAACCAATGCGGTTACGAAAATTTCCGACCGTTTTTCTTGAAAAATCAATTCCTTTAGCAAGTGGAAACATGGAGCGATTTGAGCGTCAGTTCAGGATTATGAGCGGGCTAAGCTCTGCGTGCCCTTGTTGTTTCCACTAGGCTTGGCTCTGCACATGGATGTGCTGTCCAAGCCGGTGCGTTAAAAAGGAATTTATTTACCAAGATAAAAAACGTCTAGGTGAATTGAGCGGCAGCTCAGGCTTATGAGCGGGACAGGCTCTGCCGTCCCTGTATACGGCATTCTTTTGGTTACTTTTATTTTGCTGTTGAAAGATCATGACTCCCTCGAACTGCGAAACTGCGTTTCGGTTTCTCATCGTCTACACGCCGTTAGCGCGGAATACCAACAATGAAAGTGACACCAAGCGCTCACAAGCGAAGGCTTACAAATAACTGATGCGTCGTTGGGAGTAACACGCTGTCAGGGCGGAATACCAACAATAAAAGTTACACCAAAAGCTCATAGCGAAGGCTTACAAATAACCGATGCGTCGTTGGGATTAACACGCAAAGCGTGGAAAAAAGTAACACGCCGTCAAGGGCGGAATACCAACAATGAAAGTGACACCAAAAGCTCAGAAGCGAAGGCTTACAAACAATCCGTAGGGACTGTGTAACATTATTTAGACTTACCATCGAATATTAGAAAGGGCGGTAAACCAATATTGTTTGCTGAATATTCTGCAAAAAAATTGATGCAAAGACAGTTCTTTTGTAGATGCATGTCTCGTCCTGAATGTGTAAGCTTATTTTAGGACGAGACTGGCCGTTTAATTAAAGGGTAAATGCCAAATTAGCTGAAGCACCAAACTGATTATTTCCTGCATAAGATCCCGCTATATCTAAACTCACAACGTCGAATGGACTGATGCCAATACCTGCTGTGATTGAGTTATCAAGCGTATCTTGCAAATCTATCTCATATCCTGCACGTAACTGAGCCCAGTCCCATGCATTGCCTTCTATCCCAAAGCGTACAAATTGGGTATTATCATTTTGATTTTGGAAGCGAGTCTGTTTAGTGAGATCCCCATCAATGGCGGCTGTAAAATACTCAGAAGCATAGGCAAGACCAAGAGTGACTTGTGTGTCTAACTTATAAGTATCCTTTAACCCGTTTCCTCTTGCTTCAATACTTTGGGATAGCAGATCTTTAACAGCTAAACCTGCACGAAAATTATCTTTATACCACATCGCACCTAAATCAAGATTGAATGCATTTTTTGTGATTTCACTTTCATTGTAATTAGATATATCAAAATCAGAGACAGTGACCCGTTGTGCATAGGTGGCCATTTTTTGGTATTTAGGGGTTATACCGAAAGAAAATTGTTCTTCTGAAATGATAAATTCTTTAGCTAAAGATAAACCTACTTCAACATAATCAAACGCTAGCATATAGACAGTCGAGTTTGTATAACGATCTACAATATCGAGATCTGTTGCTATATCGGTAGTCGCAATGATTTCAGCATAACCGCGAGCAAATAAGTTAGAGGAAACGGCTTTCGCTGGTAATGCGATGGCAAGCCCAATACCTGCCGTAACCGCAAAAGGTTGATTACCGTCCAGTTGATTGAGGTATCCATCTATCTTATTAAGCTCTGCTGTTGAAGTCGAACCTGAATTTTCATATTTTTCAATAGACGTTTGTAAATCATCAATAGTCGTTAAACTATCACTTGTATCACGGGCAGAAACGCTAATTGCGGGAATCAGAATAGCAAAGTCGTCGTTAGCTTTGAAATCAGCCCCAAGTGCTGGATTATAAAATGGTGCCGTCAAATAACCAGCAGATGCAACACCTGTATTGCCCATCGCATTGCCTGTTGCATCAGCAACTTGGTTGGCTGCACTGACATTTGATGCCAACAAGATACTGCTAATGCTTAATGCTAGTATTGATACTTTATTCATATTGAAAAATTCCTTTTTAGTTTTGTTGAGATGCAAATAACAAGTGCATAACTTTAATCGGTAGAAAAAATGGTCAGCTGGATATATGCTAATCGCTTTTTTCTCCGGTAAGAGATGCAACAATGAAAATATATAAATAACTGACCTATAAACAACGATGCCAGATTTATGTACTAAATAGAACAGATTGGAGTCAAAATAAAATATCAAAATAACTTAATGTGAATGGCATTCGAGTCAGGTCTTCAATTTTGACTGTTAATGACTTTGAGCTGGTTTGGGGTTGGTGTTTGTTATTTGAATCAGGAATTTAAGAGTCATCTTCTGCTTTTTAAAGCAAACCTCTGTGGCTAGGTGTTTCCCGTCCATTTTTATGGAAATGAACGACTGCCTTAACAAGAGGAAAAAGAAGGCATTACTTAGCGTCATTTGCTGTACCCTTTTGAAAATAAGTATTTATTTTTTCAGCATAATGTAGGATCATATTTTAATGTCTATTAATTGATCTTTGAGCTTACAGCCCGTAGCTCTTTGCTCGCAGCCTCGGAGCGCATATCAACCACTATTATTAGGATAAATAAGATGAAATTTAAAGGGGTTTTATTTGATTTAGACGGTACGCTTATTGACTCTTTGGCTGTCGTGGAGCGTGCATGGCGGAGCTGGGCTAAACGTAATGCCTTAGATGCTGAACATGTGATGCAGGTGATCCACGGGCGTCCCGCTCGCGAATCGGTAATGGAACTGCTTAACGGTGCGGATGCGCTTAAAATAGAGCAGGAATTTTCCTGGCTGGAGCGTTATGAAGCTGAGGACATCAAAGGCGTGCATGCATTACCTGGCGCCATTGCGCTGTTAAATCAACTCAATACATTGCAGATACCCTGGGCAATTGTAACCTCTGGCACCCTGCCCGTGGCAAGTGCCCGTATCAAAGCGACCGGGTTACCAGCACCTAAAGTATTAATAACGCCTGAACAGGTAAAAAAGGTAAACCGGATCCCGAACCGTTTTTACTGGGAGCGGAAAAAATCGGTCTCGCTGCCCGGGACTGTCTAGTCTTTGAAGATGCCCCCGCAGGCGTAAAAGCGGGATATTCGGCAAACTGTACCGTGATTGCTTTGCTGATGCATTTTAAGCCTGAGCAATTACCTGGCGCACAGCACTATATTAATTCCTTAGAGGATCTGCGGATTATGGAAGATAAGGGCGAATTTATATTAAATTTGACTTGTTAAAATAGCTGACTCTGAGAGGGTATACTAATATTGATAGAGCCATTAAAAGAGCGAGTAGACCGCGATAAATAGAGCGATGATTAAAGATAATATGCCTTAGTTCCGTAAGGTTAGCTCACCGCCTAGACTCCGATTATTGGGGCTTTTAGGGTAAAGTATTACTTGTTATTTTAACATTATTGATAGCGGACGCTATTTTGTATTATTAAGCTATTCTGCTTATTCTGAGGGATTGATATGTTTGAAAGTTTTGGTGTCATTAATATCTGGACTTATATTGCCGGTCTTATTTTTATTATTCTTGCTCCCGGACCTAATTCACTTTATGTGTTGAAAACCGGAGCAAGTTACGGCATAGCGACTGGCTATCGCGCTGTGGCAGGGGTGTTGTTAGGGGATGCAATTCTGATTTTATTGTCTTATCTTGGTGTCGCCTCGTTGGTTCAAGCGTCTCCTATTTTGTTTACTGCAATGCGTTATTTAGGTGCGGCTTACCTTTTGTATCTTGGTGTTAGTTTAATCTACAGTAACTGGGTAGCCCCAAAAGTTAAAACATCTTCCCCAAAAATAAAGACAGAAAAAGTTTTCCGTAAATCGCTTAGCTTGAGCTTAACCAATCCTAAAGCCTTGCTTTTTTATGTGTCATTTTTCATTCAATTCGTTGATTACAGTTATCACAGCACTTGGATTTCATATTCAATTTTGGCAACAATCTTAGAGGTTTTTAGTTTAATCTATCTTAGTGTGTTAATTGTGTTGGGCAGTGCGATGACCCAGTATTTTCATCGAAATAAGTCCTTAGCTAAACTGGGAAACAGCCTATTAGGAGTGTTTTTTATGGGCTTTGCGGCAAGATTGTCTATCCTAAATTAGTATTGCCATTTTTATGAGCAGGGGCTGGCAAGTTCAGTATTGATAACTCAGCTAAAAACAAGATCGCAGTGGCCTGCATTAAAACAGAATTTAGGTGTATGGTTTTATTTTAAGCAAATCAGAGGAGTTTGATTATGAAAAATAATGTTGGTGGTATTGATCGTGCCCTGCGTATTATTGTTGGACTTGTTGTTATTGCTGCGGGGGTTTATTTTCAAAACTGGTGGGGCGCGGTGGGGTTAATTCCACTGTTTACCGG